>NZ_FNYT01000005.1 GCF_900109135.1 Trichococcus ilyis
GTAATACGAGTTCAAACCAGAGGTATCTATCCTCTTCAAAAACCAAGTGTACAAAAAACGGACAGATTGAATCCCTTGCATCGAAATGATTGCCAAAAGAAAAAAGAAAATTTTATTTGCAGTCGGTCGGGTCATTCCGGCAAAATAGGGCTCGAAATAGACTCTTAAACTTTTGATTGTCATGCCTTTTTGATATAATTGATTCATAGCAAACAACCCCCTTTTTTGTTGGTTTTTTCTCCAAATCAATCATACAAAAAATTTGGGGTTGTTTGTATTTTTATGCCCTTAGGGGCGTGAAAAGTTGTAAAGTGGTGATCCTTATTAATTAATTAAGTTAATTAATAAAAAACACCATTGACTGAAGGGGGCAAAATGGACCGTAAAGAAAGCAAAAAAAACCTGATCCGCTCCTTGTTCCTGTCGGAGCCGTCCTGGACAAAACCTTTGCTGGCCAAGCAAATTGGCGTCAGCACTGTGACGATGAATATCCTGATCGACGAATTGCTCCAGGACGGGGAAATCATCGCGGTCGGAAAAGAAAGAAGCACCGTCGGCAGACCTTCCACTATGTACCGGTTGAATGCCGAAAAATTCAGCTACCTTTTGGTGTCCATCGTTGAACATGATCAGGCGCTGCGGTTGGAAGGCCGGCTGATCGACGGGCGGAAAGAAATAGTGGCGCAAAAGGATGCGGATTATCCGGACGTCAGCCTCCCCGCCTTGCTAGATTTCATCAAAGGGTTGTTGCTGGAATCCCCCCATCCACCATTGTCGGTCGCGATTGCCATTCCGGGCAAGAGTGTCGACGGAACGGTGGCAATCAGCTGGTGGGACAAAATGAACGGGTGGCGGATCGAAGAAACCGTCACCGAGACCTTTCATGTCCCGGCCCACATCGAAAACGACGCCAACTTGGCCACGATCGGGTTCGCCCACCGCCTTGGGATCGACTCCAAAGAAGGCGTGGTCGGTTTGTATTATCCGCATCTGAGCCGTCCGGGCGCATCATTTTTTTATGACGAACAGCTGATCACCGGAACAGATTCTCTGGCGGGGGAAGTGAAATATCTGCCCTTCTTTTCCAGTGAACAGAGTACCGTTTACACGCTGGAGCAGGAAGTTGATTTTACCGTGCGCATCCTCGCACTATACACCATCCTGTTGGCGCCCAAACATATCTTGGTGCACATCAACAATGTCAACGGGAACGTATTGGGCCAAAAACTGGATGCCGCTTTGAAGGATATGGGCATTCCCATCAAACCGGAATTGCTCGTATCGGAAGATTATGAAGAACATGTCTATATCGGTCTTTTGTGGCTGGCTCAAAAAGAGCTGCCCTTTAAAATGAGGAGGAATGTCAAATGATGAAGTTAGTGATCACGGATTTGGACGGTACTTTTTTGAACAGCAAAGGTTCTTTCAATAAAGAACGTTTTGAAAGTGTAAAAGCCGCTTTGGATGCGCGCGGCGTCAAATTTGCCGCCTGCACCGGCAAACAATGCGAACGGGTCGAGGAATTGTTCGGCGAGGCCGCAAAAGATATCTGGATCCTGGGCGACAGTGCGACCCGCATCAAGCACCAAGGGGAGTTCGTTTTCCAATCGCTGATCCCGAACGAAACCGGCAAAGACATGATCGCAAAGTTGGAATCTTTGGGACTCGATTTCACGATCATCGTCTGCACGGATAAAGCTGCCTACATCAAAAACAACCGCAGCGAACTCGAACAGAAAATCGTACGCGGAAGCTATGCCGTCGTGAAGGAAGTGGCGGAATTCAACGAAATCGAGGAAGATATCGTCAAGATCACCATCTTCGATGGCGAAAAGCGCTGTCTGGAAACGGTCAAGCTGCTGCAGGATTTTGCCGACCGTCTGTACCTTGTCGCAAGCGAGGCGGCCTGGATCGACATCACGAACTACGGCCAGCACAAAGGCGCCACCGTCCAACACCTGCAGGAGATCCTCGGCTGCACAAAAGCAGAAACCGTTGCGTTCGGCGATGGGTTCAATGACTTCGAACTGCTGGATGAGGCCGGCTTGAGCTTCGCGATGGGCAATGCCTTCGACGCAGTCCAAGCCCATGCGGATTTTGTGACGAAGACGAATGATGAGGACGGCGTGCTGTTCTCGATCGAAAAATTACTATCATTGACGGCAGGAGCGTAAGCAAAAGATGAAATCAGAAAAAGAAAAAATGATCGCCGGCGAACTTTATTTTTCCAGCGACCCGGAGCTTTCCGCAATGCGGCAAAGTTCCCGCGAAAAGATGCGTCTCTTCAACAACGAAACGGATGCCCGCAAGCGCAGCGAACTGCTGAAAAGCTGGTTCGGAAAAACCGGCAAGAATATCTATATCGAACCGACGTTTTCGCTGGACTACGGCTCCAATATCTTTGTCGGCGAGAATTTCTACGCTAACTTCAATTGTACGATACTGGATACGTGTCCGGTCACATTCGGGGACAACGTGATGATTGCGCCGAACGTCAGCTTATATACGGCTACCCATCCGCTTGATCCGGTCGAACGGAACAGCGGCTGGGAATACGGCAAACCGATCACGATCGGCGACAACGTCTGGATCGGCGGCTCATCCGTGATCGGCCCGGGCGTCACCTTGGGGAACAATGTCGTTGTCGGAATGGGCAGCGTCGTGACCAAATCCTTCCCGGACAATGTCGTCATCGCCGGAAATCCCGCGCGTGTGATCCGCCAGATCGAGGTTTCCGATCCGTCCTGATTACGATGCTTAAGTGACAAATGTTGAAAAACCCGGCGAAGCGAGGAAGCTTCGTCGGGTTTTTGTGTTCTACTTTTCGTGCTAACTCCGGTGAACGGAGCCTTATCGAAGTTGATGGGCGTTTCAAAGACTGTACTACGGTGAACATAGCCTCGCCGGAGTTCACGCTCTCATGCTAATGCGCTCCTCCGGCCAAAGCCGCTTCACCGGAGAAGAAGGGCGGCAACACTATTTCTCGGTTCCAGCTTCCGCCAGCAAGCGGTGGATCGCCCTGTCGACTAATGCGATCGGAAACCCGACAATCGTGTTGTAGTCCCCTTCGACACCGGAAACCCAGAGCGCGGCTTCCTCCTGGATACCGTATGCGCCGGCTTTGTCCATCGGTTTACCTGATGCGACATATGCCTGCACTTCCTCCGCCATCCGATCGTCCCATTCGAAAAAGCTGACCTTCGTCTCCGATGCAAAGGTCGTTTCCTTTTCGCCCCACAAAATGCTGACGCCGGTCAGGACCGAATGGGTCTTGCCTGCCATCGCGCGCAGCATCGCACCGGCATCAGCTTCATCGATCGGCTTGCCGAGGATCTTTTCGTCCAAAACAACCACGGTGTCAGAGCCGATGACCAACGCTTCCTTGTTTTCGCGGTGGATGACTGCCGCTTTTTCCCGCGCCAGCGTCTCCACCAGTTCCTTGGCGGTGTCCAAAAAGCTTCCGTTCTCCGCTTCTGCCAGAACACGTTCCTCCACCGCTTTTTCGTCGATGTCCGCAGCCTGGACCGCGAAGTCCTTGATGCACAAGGACAGCAATTCGCTGCGTCTTGGCGATTGGCTCGCCAATATGATTTTCGGCCCCATTTGCTCTCCCCTTCTTTCTTCAAAGTGCAGAATCAGGTCATACCACACGGCATTGCCGTGCGTCGAGTCCGATCTGCCGCTGTTCGCCAACCCGAACTTCTCGTAGTATGGAATCTTTTCTTCCTTGCAGCACAAGGTCAGCCCTTGTCTGCCTGCTTGACGGGCCGCTCCGATCAGCGCCTTCAGCAAGTTCGCGGCAATCCCCCGCTTCCTGTATTCCGGCAAGACATCCAAGCCGAATACGCTTTGGTAGGCACCAGCCGGATTATGCAGGGCCGCATCGTGGTAATGGGCATCGCGGATGATCGGTTCATCGATGACCGCCCCATTCACGAATCCCACGAGTTCTCCTTCCGCTTCGGCAACCAGGAAGCTCTCCGGAAACAGCTGCAGCCGTTCGCTGAGTGATGCCTCTGTCGCCGCCTCTGCTTCCGGAAAACAGGTATCTTCGATTCTTTTGACGGCAGCCAAATCCTGCAACGTCGCTTTCCTGATCTCAATTTGCATCTTTGGATCCCTCTTTTCTGTCATCCGTTAATTTTACCGATAAGCAACTTATATTTCCAGAAAAATTATTTGTGCACGGCGTTCCCTGATCAAATTTTGTCTGATTGGACACATTATATTGGGCCAATAATCCGGAAAGCGATTGCATTTCCGGTAAAACGGGGGTAAGATGACGATAGATTGAGGAATTATTCACGCAATCCATACTTTCATTATTTAAGGGGGATTCACCATGAACAACATCGAAAACAAATGGATGCGTGCCGCCGTCCCGGCACTGCTGATCCATTGCAGCATCGGGACGGTCTATTGCTGGTCTTTGCTGAAGGGTGGCATCGCCGAATACATCGGCCGGCCGTTACCCGAAGTCGAGTGGGCTTTCAGCCTCGCTATCTTCTGCCTCGGGATATCGGCCGCCTTCGCCGGCAAAATCGTCGAAAAGGATATCCATAAAGCTTCGCTGATTGCAGCGGTTTGCTTCGCATCCGGAATGGCCGGAACGGGCTTTTTCATCCAACAAAAATCGCTGATCGGGATTTTTCTGACTTATGGCGTTTTGATGGGCATCGGCTGCGGCATCGGCTACCTTTCGCCGGTAAAGACACTGATGCTCTGGTTCAAGGACAATAAAGGCCTCGCAACCGGAATAGCGGTGGCCGGGTTCGGTTTGGCAAAGGTCATCGCCAGCCCGATCATCCAGATGCTGCTGGGCGCAACGAACGCTGACGGTACGCTGGTTGACCCGACTCGGCTCTACAGACTGTTCTATATCTTGGCTGTGGCCTACTTCATCATGATGTTCGTCGGCCATCTTCTTTTGAAGAAGCCAGCGGATTGGGTGGAAGTGACTGCGAAGACGGAACGCGGGAACACGCTGGATATCTTCAAGAACAGAACGTTCATCGGCATCTGGCTGATGTTTTACCTCAACATCACCTGCGGATTGGCGCTCATCTCCCAGGAAAAGGATCTGCTGCATTTCATCGGTTTCGGAGCGATCGCCACAATCAGTTCCTTGACTGCGATTTTCAACGCAACTGGCCGACTCGCCTTTTCAGCATTCGGAGACAGGCTGAAAGACAGGAATACCATCTATATCTGGATTTTTGGCCTATCGATTGCCGCAACGGCTATCACGCTTTTAGCGAACGGTGTGAATAATGCCATCGCGCCGCTGATCATCTTGTTGATGTGCACCATCAATGCGGGTTACGGCGGCGGGTTTTCCAGTCTGCCGCCGCTGTTGGCTGACCGCTTCGGCATGAAGACCATCAGCACAGTGCATGGACTGGCCTTGTCGGCTTGGGCTTTTGCCGGCCTGTCCGGCAACCAACTGAGTGCCTTCATCATCGCGAAGACCGGCTCCTACAATAATGTCCTGTACGCCATCTTGGCGATGTATGCCGTCGCCTTCTTCATCAGCACGTTCCTGCTGCGGGCAAAACCGGAAGAGACAAGAAGACATCCCGTCCATCACTGATATAAGAAAAGCGGAACGGGTTCGCTCAGCCCTGAAAGAAATTTAGGAAATCTGGCCCTGAATGAGCATCGAAGAGCGCAATGGGTCAGATTTATCTAATTTCCGAGGGGCTAACCCGTGAAGCTGGACATCATTTTAATTGCATGAAACATTTTGCAAACCTGTGAAACACTGATGGTGATGCACTTTTGATTACAAAAAATTATATACTTTCCTTTGTATTACCGCAAAAATCCGTCGACAAGTCATCATGCATGACTCGTCGACGGATTTTTTTATGCCTGTCCGAATACTTCTTCCGCAACCGTGACGCCGGCGCGGGCATCTTTGCAGTAATAGTCCGCACCGATGGCTTTGGCGTATTTCTCCGTCAGTACGGCTCCGCCGACGAAGACCTTCACAGGCAGATCCGCCTCGCGCAAGGCTGTGATCGTATCCTCCATCGCGGTCACTGTCGTCGTCATCAAGGCGGACAATCCGACCAGCTTGACTTGTCGCTGCTTGGCCATCGCCACAACCTCCTCGATCGGGACATCTTTGCCCAGGTCGATGACATCGTAGCCGTAGTTTTCCAGCAGCACTTTCGCCAGATTCTTGCCGATGTCATGGATATCCCCTCTTACGGTCGCCATAATGATCGTTCCCTTCGATTCCAGCTTTTCATGGCTGTCCGAAAGTTTCGCGCGGATTGTTTCGAAGGCCTTTCCGGCCGTTTCGGCGGCGCGGATCAGCTGGGGCAGGAAGATGTTCTTCTGCTCATAGAGCTTGCCGACTTCATCCAGGGCCGGCACGATGTGATCATCCACGACCGCCAACGGAGTATTGTCTTTCAGCAAGTCATTGGTTGCCTTCATGATCCCGGATTCATCGCCCTCCAGCAGCATTTCCCGGTAGGAACGCACGACAGTCTCCTGCTTGGGCCCATCGGATTTGACGACAGCCTTTTTGTTGTTGTAGTCGATATAGTCGATTGCCCCTTCGTCCTGGCCTGACAGCACATTGAAAGCGCGCATCGTATCGACGATTCCGTCCGCCCCCGGATTGATGATGACCGTATCCAACCCAGAAGTCAGGGCCATCGCAAAATAGGTGCGGTTGATCAAGGCCCGGAAAGGCAGTCCATAGGAGACATTGCTCAATCCCAAAGTCGTCAGCGCCGGCGTATTTTCCTTGACCCAACGCAACGCCTTCAGTGTTTCCATGACCGCCTTCTGTTGGGCGGCCGCAGTGAGCACAAGGCAATCGACCAGCAAGCGCTCCGCTCCGATGCCGTGCTCTCCTGCCCGGTCG
Organism: Trichococcus ilyis; assembly: GCF_900109135.1. Taxonomy (GTDB): domain Bacteria; phylum Bacillota; class Bacilli; order Lactobacillales; family Aerococcaceae; genus Trichococcus; species Trichococcus ilyis. Next base: position 6,881 of record NZ_FNYT01000005.1, read on the forward strand.
ATCAGCTTTTGGGCGACCTGGGTCCGGCCTGCGGCATCATCCGGGATGCCCGCTTCATCCAGACACAAAGCCACGACAAAAGCGCCGTACTTCTGGACGATCGGATAGATTTCGGCCATCGAGGATTCTTTCCCGTTGACCGAATTGACGATCGCGACGCCGCTGTAGCGCCGCAAAGCCGCTTCAAGCACATCCGGCTTGGTCGAATCGAACTGCAGCGGCGCTTCCACCAGACCGCTCATGCCGTCGATGATTTTGGTCATGTAGTCCGTTTCGTCGATCATCGGCAAAGAAGTGTTGACGTCCAACACGTCCGCACCTTTTTGGACCTGTTCGAAAGCGACTTTGATGGCAGCCAACGGATTGCCTGCCACGAATTGTTCCTTCAATTTTTTGTTGCCTGACGGGTTGATCCGCTCACCGATGAGGGTGATCTGGCCGTCCAGGCAAACCTTTTTCTGCGCGGAGCAGACGTAACGTTTCAATTTGTTGGCTTCCCTTTTCGCGAAAAACGCTTTGGCCTGCTGCAGATCGCGGATGTACTCCGGTGTCGTGCCGCAGCAGCCGCCGATCACGGAGACACCCAAACCAGCCAACTCCTTCGCGACGGCAAGATAGTCCGCGGAAGTGACGGAATATTTGGCGACGCCCGCTTCCGTCACAGGGATGCCGGCATTCGCCTGCACCATCACCGGCGTATTCGTGAAGGCCAAGATCCTTTTGATGATCGGAATCAGTTCCTTAGGCCCCAATGAACAGTTGACGCCCAGTGCATCCACACCCAGTGCATCCAAGGAGAGCGCCATGATTTCCGGCTCGGTTCCGGTCAGCGTATTGCCGTCCTCCGTGAAGGTCATCGTCGCGAAGATCGGCAGGTTGCAGTTTTCTTTCGCCGCCAAAACGGCCGCGCGCATTTCCGCCAAATCCGACATCGTTTCGATGAGGATCAGATCCGCTCCGGCCGCGGCTCCTACCGTCACTTGCTCGCGGAAGTAGGCGTAGGCCTGATCGAAATCAAGCAATCCGATCGGTTTCATCATCTTTCCGACCGGCCCGATGTCGAGCGCTACCTTTGTTTCCGTTCCTTCAGCCGCCTTTTTGGCGATTTCGACGGCCGCCGTCACGATTTGAGCGACAGAGTAACCCGTTTCTTCCAGTTTGTAGGCATTCGCTCCGAAGGTGTTGGTCGTGATGAATTGGGCGCCGGCTTCGACGTATTCCTTGTGGATCCGGCCGAGCAGCTCGGGATCCTCCAGATTCAACGCTTCCGGATTTTGGCCAGCTTTCATTCCGTATGTTTGGAGCATCGTGCCCATCGCACCGTCGAAGAGCAGCAGCTCTTCCCCGGTTTGTTTTCTGATATCCATTCTTTTTGTCCCCCCCTGGTTTAACTTCTAGCTGTGCAGCTGTCGTTCAGTTCGCACTCGCTGCAGCTGGTGTTCCCGCAGCGATGGTTCTTGCCTTTGGATGCGCCTTCCTCCAGAACGCCCAAGATCGCCACAATCGACTTTCTTGGCGTCATCAGCATCGAATCGGTCAGATGGACGCCGATCCGTTTGTCGGACTGCAATTCCCCGAGCAGCGTTTTGTTGGTCGCCAGCGGCAGGTCCCCGTATCCGGGCGCGTAACGGAAAGTCAATGCGGCTCCCGCCGGCAGCTGGCTTTCGATTTCCTGCTGGCAACTGTCCGCGATCGTCTCGACGAATGCGGATGCACAGGCATCCGCGATCATGCCCAAGGTAGGCGACATCAACTTGTTGCGCTCGATGATGCGGTCGCCCTGCGCGCCTAACGTGCAGACCATGATATAGACTTCCTTGCAGCGTTTAAGCGTGCGGGTGATGCTCTTCCCTTCCAGCACCACAGCGGTCCCCTCCAGCGTGATCACGCCCTCGACTGAGTGGTCCAGGAGATAGTGCCCATACGTCCATTTCCCGGTGATTGCCTGCTCAAACTGGGCGGCGATGTTCTCCATGTCGTTCCTTGTCCGTTCATCCGGTTGTTTGTTGCCGAAGCCAAGGTACTTCGCGACCAGCTTCAGATCCGTCTTCATCGTTGCGGCTCTTTTCTGCAGACCGCCTTGCGGACGCAGGAGATGTTCTCCATGATCCTTCTGGTTGCGTCGGGCTTGTTCATCGTGTAGATATGGACGCCATCCACCCCGGAAGAAAGCAGATCGATGATCTGATCGACTGCATAGGCGATGCCTGCTTCCTGAAGCGATGCCGGATCGTGCGCATATCTGTCAAGTATCCGCAGGAATTTCGGCGGCAGGTTGCAGCCGGAGATTTCCTGGATCCGTTTCACCTGTTTGATGTTCAGTACCGGCAAGATCCCCGCGATGACCGGCTGTTCGATGCCGACAAGCTCCAATTTTTCCTTGAATTGATAAAAGAGATCGTTGTCGTAGAAAAGCTGCGTGATCATGAAATCAGCGCCGTGGTCCATTTTTCTTTTCAGGTTTTTCAGGTCGTCGACTTTGTTGATGGAATCGACGTGCCCTTCCGGATAGCAGGCCGCGCCGATCGAAAAATCGCCCGCCGCTTTGATGTCGTCGATGAGCTCGGAAGCGTAACGGTATTCCGGCTTCCAGTTCTTGTCCGCCAGCTTTTCCTGCGGGATATCCCCGCGCAAAGCCAGGATGTTTTCGATGCCGCTGTCCTTGATCGATGCCAACGTCCGTTTCATGCCCTCTTTGGTGGAGGTGCAGCCGGTCAAATGGGCGATCGATTCGATGCCGAAATCCTTTTTGATGCGCGATGCGATTTCGACTGTGTTGCTTTGGGCGGTACCGCCTGCGCCGTACGTCACGGAAATGAAATCGGGATGGAGGTCCTTCAGTTCGGTCAAAGTATCGAAAACCGTTTCAAGGGCGTAGCTGCTCTTCGGCGGAAAAATTTCAAACGAAACGGTCGGTTCCCCTTTGCTGATCATATCTCTAATCTTCATAACTCATGTCCTCCTCCAATTCGTTCAAAGTGCGGATTTTTAGGCGCACTTACTTTGTGTACAGTTGATCATGACTGCCGATGACTTACCACAAAAAGTCATTTATTTCCAATAGTATGCCATGGAATGAAGATATAGAGTAACACCAAAAAAATATAATAAGCTATAGCCAAAGACTATAGCTTATATGGGCCGACCTGCTCAGTTTCCGTAGGTCCGGATCACTGCCTTCAGCTCCTTGATATAGGCTGCCGCCTGCCGGCTGATCCCGGCTTTCTTGTTGGCTATCCAGCCGATCACCATCCGGTCCTCGACGTCCAATGGAACCGAAACGATATCGGTGCCGTTCAGCTCTTCACTAAGTACGCCGGTGGAGATGGTATAGCCGTCCAGTCCGATCACCAAATTGAACAAAGTCGCCCGATCGCTTACCAGGATGCTTTTTTTATGGAAGACGGTGCTGAGGATCTCTTCCGAAAAATAGAAGGAATTATGCTCGCCCTGTTCGAACGACAGGTAGGGATAGTCCTCGAGATCCGCCAAGGTTACGCTTTGCTTGGACGCCAAAGGATTGCGGACGCTGACAAAGATGTGCGGTTCCGCTTCAAACAAAGGATGGAACTCCAATTGGCTCTCCAGCAGGATTTTCTGGAGCGCATTGCGGTTGAACGAATCCAGATAGAGGATGCCGATTTCGCTCTGGAAACTTTTGACGTCCTCGATGATTTCATGCGTGCGCGTCTCGCGCAAGGTGAACTTGTACTCATCCGCTCCGCTCTTTTTGATCATGTTGACGAACGCGCTGACGGCGAACGCATAATGCTGGGTCGAAATGGAACACAATTGCTTGGCCGGCTTCTTGTCGAGATAGCGCTGTTCCAGCAGTTCCGCCTGCTCGATCACCTGCTGCGCGTACTTCAGGAATTCGGTGCCCTCCGCGGTCAAGGTAATGCCTTTGGCGGTCCTGATGAACAGCTCCAAGCCGATCTCTTCCTCCAGGTCCTTGATGGCATTCGAGAGGCTCGGCTGCGAAATGAAGCATTTTTTGGCTGCTTCGTTGATCGATTTGTATTGGGCGACCGCCAGCATATATCTCAATTGTTTTAGGGTCATCTGTCTTTCCTCTCCTCTCGCTGCTTTGGTCGTAAAAACGCTTATTCGTTTTGCATTTTGATTCTTACCCGATTATACCAGATGGATTCCCGCGCGCAAAACAGGGCCATCCCGCAATGGGACAGCCCCGGCCAAACCTATTTTTTCCGGCTGACTTTTTCCTCGATCTTGCGTTCGAAGCTTTCTTTGTTGTCCGTCACCGTGATGGGCGCGTATTCCGGCCAAGCCTCTTCCAAGGCTTCCGCGGAGTCCCCGCTCAGCAAGAGCACCTCGATTTTCCGTCCGAAACGCTGCTCCAATTCTTCCGAATAGCCCATAATCGATGGCACCGCATTGATCGCGATCGCCGCACTGCCGTTCTTTTTGAATGTCCTTGCCACTACGAATTTCATAGATTCACCTCAGCGTCCATTATAGCAAAAAGGCTGCGCTGCCGGTAAAAAAATCGGCAATTCCTTTGCTGTTTCCGCACTTCCGGACCGATTGACTATACATCCAGCTCGGGCTGAACGCTGGTTTCTTCGGGGGCAGCCTTGTAATGAGCCATCACCAGAGCACCCAAGCCTGCCATAACGGTCAGCAGGGAGCTGAGGAAATTGACAAACGGCGGCAGCCCCAAAAGCCCGAGGACAGCCAATCCCAGGAGCACCAGCCAGACTCCCTTATGCAGCTCTGGCCATTTGAAGCGTTTCGCCACCCACTGGCCGATGAAAACCGCCACGATGATCCGCGACAAGTACAGCGAGAACGTATAGACGGCACTCAGCATGAAGCCTGCCGGTATTCCGATGACTGTGACCATCGCCAAGATGATCATAGGCGGCACCACCAGCAACGTCAGCAATCCCACCCCTAGCGTCTTCAATGGCTTTTCAGCCAACGGGCGGACCGTGTTGTTCCAGAAGGCAGGCCGCCAAATCCGGATAAGGAACCAAATCAGCAAAGCGCTCGCCAAGCTCCAGAGGAACCAGAAAAATTTCCTTACCGGAGTTCTCGTCGCTTTCACCGCGACTTCCCTGTCCACGTCCACCGTTTCGGCAAATTCCCAATCGGTGTCTCCTTCAATCGTTGCGCCGGTGCCGATGTCAGCCTCGTTTTCTCCCTTGTAGCTCAAGTCGCCGGCTATGTTCGCGCCATCCTGAAGCTTCAGGCTGTCCGTCTGCAGGTTGGCGTCCCCGCCGATCTGTCCGCTGAGCACGATTTCGGCAGCGCCCCCAAAGAGGTTGCGTTGGATAATCCCCTCCTGCAGGATCGTCGCCCCGGCCGCAAACAGATCCCTGCCGACAGACGCATCCCGTCCGATGGAGATGCTTTGGCCGGCAAAGAAGACATCGCCTTCCGACTGCCCGTCAAAGTCGAGCGACTGGCCCGCCCCATAAATATTGCCGGTCACCGTCCCGCTGATGGTGATCGTCTGCGATGCCACAAAAAGATCGCCGTTGATGTTGCCGTTGATCCGCACATCCTGCCCTGACACAAACGTCGTCCCTTCCACATTGCCGTCGACCTTCACCACATTACCCGCAAAGAAACCCGGCCCCTCGATCGTTTCCCCGGCAGCCAAATGATCCAGATTCTCCGCATCCATGCCCGCGGCCGAAGCGACACCCGAAAATCCCAACAAAATCGCCAAAAATACCAAGTTGATGCTCCAGAAGAGGGCTTTCCACCAGACCGTCTTATTCATCTTTTCCATCCTGCATCCTTCTTTCAGACAAACCGCAAGTGATTATCCTTCATAAGCCCTTCTCAGTTCCGCAAGATCCAATTTTTTCATTTTCAGAGTCGCCTCTGTGACGCGTGCCAATTTTTCAGGATCTGGTGTCTCCATCATCTCGTTCATGTCCGTTGGAACGATTTGCCAAGATACCCCGTATTTATCCTTCAGCCATCCGCAGTTTTCCGCTTCCGGCACATAAGACAGGGCTTCCCAATAGTAATCGATTTCTTCCTGCGTTTCGCAATTGACGATGAAAGAGATGGCTTCATTGAATTCAAAATCATGGGCCTGAACGCTGTCCATGGCTGCGAACGTTTGGCCTTCCAGTTTGAACGAAGCGAACCTGACCGTTCCCGGCGCATCCGGTTCCTCCCCAAATCCGTAGTAATCCATTCCCTCGATTTCGGTATCCGAAAATACCGACTCATAGAAAAGGATCGCTTCTTCGGCTTTGCCGCATCGTTTTTTTGTGAACATCAGCGTCGGCGTCAGTTTCTGCTCGATCTCCCGATCGCCGACGTACATGATTTGCCAGGACAGTCCATAGCGGTCCTCGGTCCAACCATACCTTTTGCTGAAAGGATAAGCATCCAACGGCATGAGCACTGCGCCGCCTTCCGAAAGTTTTTCCCAAAGGAAATCGATTTCCTTCAACGATGCGCAATCGATCCGGATGGAGATGGACGGATTGAAGCGGAAATACGGGCCCGCCGAAATCGCCATGAAATCCTGCCCAGCCAACGACATCGAGATCAGCTCGGCTGTTCCGTATGGTGGCGGATTGTGGATTTGGATGACGCTTGTGATTTTGGAATTATCGAACAGTGATGTATAGAATGCGGTGGCTTCTCGAGCTTGCGTATCAAACCAAAAGTGCGGAACAATTTTTTGCATATTCCGGATCCCCCTTATTGTTGAAACGATGATTGCGACGGTACAATTGCACACAAAAAACAGCGGCTGCATCAGGCTGCTGAAGTCGTTCTTCAGCAACACCGGTGCTTCCCACTGTCATTATGCCACTTTTCGTTGCCGATGGAAAATGAGAACCATCGGCGCTGAGCAGCTATTTTTTCATTATTGGGTTGCCTTCAATTTGGCATTCAGCTTGGCGTAAATAAGCTTCATGTAAGGCTCGCTGCACTTGGCAAGCGCCTCATCCAGCCCCATCCAGGCGACGCCGCTGTTCTCGTCCGGTTTGACGCTCGTCCGCTGCGTCTCGTCCGCTTCCAGCAGGTAGGTCAGGTTCAGGTGCACATGCGTCCCTACCTGTTTGCCGTTTTTGACATGCCCATCGACGCTGAGTATTTCCAGCGAAAAGAGCTCCCGAGATACCGGTCGCACCTCTTCGATACCCGTTTCTTCCTTCGTTTCCCGGATGGCCGTCGCCAGAAAATCGGTTTCTCCGTCCATGTGGCCGCCGATCCAGGACCAGGAACGGTAGATGTTATGGTAGACCATCAGTACCTTGGTCCGCTCGCGGTTGACGACCCAGCTCGAAGCGGTGAAGTGGGCGAACTCATTCTCGCGCCCGAACAGATCAGCGAACTGATCCAGATAACGCAGCATCAGCTCGCGGTCCTTTTCCTCCTGTTGGTTAAAGGGGGAATAGTCCGCAAGCATTTGTCTGATTCCCATGCCAGCCTTCCTTTCGCATGCTTTTGGCGGTCAATTGGTCCGCGAGAAGCCTTCATCATTCAGATAACCGACGGCCGCATCGCGGGTCTTGAAGATGCCTTCGATTTGGCCGTTCATCAACGCCACCGACCACATCGGATTGTCGTAGATCAGCAGCAGCACGTCTCCGGAAGCATCCACCCATTTTTCCGAATGACCTTCCACATAGCCGTCAGCTGTCTTTTTCAGGAAGGCGATCGCCTTTTCCAACAGGAAGCGGATCGTCCCTTCATCGCTTTCCAATACGGAAATGTAGCCTTTCTCCGTCTCTTCTTTCGGCAGGTAGCCTGCATAAATGAAGGCATTGCCGTTTGGATGCAGGAAGCGGACAACGATCTTGTGCTCCACCGCGCTCGCATTGAAATGATAATTGATCCGGTTCATCGAGACCGGTACGGCCGTCAGTTCCTCATAGTCGTCAAATATCGCTTTTTTTTCTTCGAATGACAAGGTCATTTCTTTCAACTCCCTATTCATGTTCTCCGTTTTTGCGGAGGTTCGGTTCATTCTACCATATCCGGCTGCGGCCTTTCAGCCCCATCCGCGTATTTTTCCAGAAAATGATGCCTTCCGTCCCGATCGCGGCCAGCAATGATTTTTTCGAGATTCACGCTCTGGACACTCTGGAAGATGTTCGCATCGATGAGCGGGCTCGTTTCACGCAGCTTTCCGATCAGCGCCTTCACTTCCTTGCGCTTGAAACCGCCCAGATCGCTCAGTTGGCTATCGTACATTTCCGTGAACCGGCAGGCGCACTGCAGGAAGGTCAATTGATGGTAATCCTTCCAGGCGATGATGTCCGCTTCCTTCACGTTATAGAGCGGCCGTATCAGCTCCATCCCCGCAAAATTCCGGCTGTGCAATTTCGGCATCATCGTCTCGATGGTCCCGCCGTAGAACATATTCATCAGGATCGTCTCGATGACGTCATCGAAATGATGCCCCAAAGCGATCTTGTTGCAGCCGAGCGCTTGGGCTTTTTGGTACAGGCTGCCCCTGCGCATGCGCGCGCAAAGATAACAAGGGGACGACTCGACATTCTCCACGACATCGAATATGGACGACTCGAAAACGGTCAGCGGGATGTCCATCAATGCGGCATTCGCAAGGATCTGTTGCTGATTCGGTTCGCTGTATCCCGGATTCATCGCCAGGAAGACGAGCTCGAACCGGAGCGGACCATGGCGCTGCAGCTCCTGCATCAGTTTGGCCAGAAGCATCGAGTCCTTCCCGCCGGAGATGCAGACGGCTATCTTGTCGCCGTTCTGGATCAGGTCGTATTCCTGGATTGCTTTGATGAAGGGCCGCCACAAGGGTTTCCGGTATTTTTTGATGAGGCTTCTTTCAATTTGATCGCATTTTTCCATTGTGGTGAATTTTTCCTTTCTTGCGGGCTTAAGCTATCCGGGTTTAGGTTTTTAAGTTTTTTGAGTTTTAGGCTTTTTCGTTTGTTCCGGCGGGCGTCAGCCTCGCTGGAGCTGGGGCACTGTTTGATAGGCCCCGAGGTCGAAGCGCCGGTCTTCCAAAAGGCTCACCGGCATGACATCCATCAGGGCATTGGTGAGGAACACTTCGTCCGCCCCGAGAAGTTCATCCAAGCCGTAAACTCCTTCGCGGACAGGGATCCGCAGTTCAGCGCAGAGCTGGATCACCCGCGCTCTCGCTGTCCCTTCCAGGATGCCGCAGTCAAGCGAAGGCGTATAAACGACGCCGTCCTTCACCCAAAAAACATTCGCGACGCACCCTTCGGCGACATGTCCATGCGTGTTCAAAAAGACGGCTTCATCGAAGCCTCTCTTCGTTGCCGCTTCCTTCTCCAGGATGTTTTCGGCGTAGTTCAGGCTTTTGATGCCGACAAGCTTGGAGAATTCGTTCCTTTTCGCTTCGGCCAGACATACTTTCAAACCTGTTGCATACTCGGCTTTGTAGGTTTTCGTTCCGCTCAGGATCAGGATATCCGCTTCTTGGTGCGGCTGTTTTTTCGGGGTCGGTTTGCTGCAGACGATCTTGACGAAACCTGCATCGACTCCGTTCAGCGCCAGCAGCTCACCGATGATTCCGTTGAGCGCTTCTTCCCCGTATGGGCAAGTCATCCCCATAACGGAAAGTGATTGGACCATGCGCCGGTAATGCTGATCCAAAAACACCGCTTTACTGCCGGAAACCCGGATCGTTTCAAAAACGCCGTAACCATACATGAAGCCTGGGGACAGCGGACTGACCGCGGCAATCGCTTCATCCAAATAGGCATCATTCAAAAATACTTTCATACGTTTTCCCCTTCCGGCAGTTCCGCCTGCAGCGCCGCAATGAGCGCCTTCGCCTTCACAAGCGTCTCCTCGTATTCCATTTCCGCATCCGAATCCCAGACGATGCCGCCGCCGACCTGGAAATAGGCGGTTTCGTCCTTCAGCAGGATCGTGCGGATGACGATGTTCAGATCCGCATCGCCGTTGAAGCCGACATAGCCGATTGAGCCGGTATAGGCGTTGCGTTGCGTCGGTTCGAGCTCGTCGATGACTTCCATCGCCCGGATCTTGGGCGCGCCGGTTATCGATCCGCCCGGGAAGGCGGCTTTGATGCAGTCGAGGGCATGGATATCCTCCTCCAGTTCCCCTTCGATGGTCGAAACAAGCTGAAAAACCGTGCTGTAGTCTTCGATATGGTACATTTCCGTGACCTTGACGCTGCCCGTCTTGCAGACCCGGCCCAAGTCATTGCGCATCAGATCGACGATCATCAGCAGTTCGGCCCTGTCTTTTTCGCTTTCCAGCAATTCCTGGCGGTTCGCGCTATCTTCCTGCTCGGTGGCGCCCCGTGGCCGGGTGCCTTTGATCGGCCGTGTCTGCACCTTGCCGTTGCGGATCTGCAGGAACCGTTCCGGCGAGCTGCTCAACAGTTGGCCCATGCCGAAGTCGAGATAGGCGGCGAACGGAGCGGGGTTGATGCTGCGCAAGCGCGTATAGAGCTCATAAGGCGATGCTTCCGTCCGGCACTGGAAGCGTTGGGTCATGTTGACCTGATAGATATCGCCGGAACGGATATAGTCCTTGATGCGGGCAATCGCCTCCAGATAGTAGGATTTTGTCATGTTCGCGGTGAGCTTCGGCTTGGTTTCGGTGGCCGATCCCAAGGCTTGAACCGGAAAATGCGTCCCCCCCGCAGCCATAATGACCTTTTCCGTCTCGGCCACCCATTTTTCCGGATCGCCAAAGAAGCCCGGCGAGGCAAGATAGACCTTCCCCAAAAGATGATCCACCACGATCGCACCGTCGTAGATGCCGAAGAAGCTGTCCGGGATATGGACATCGTCGACCGCTTCCTTGGGCAGGCGTTCCACCTGGTGGCGCAGTTCGTAGCCGAAGTAGCCGACCGCTCCCCCGATGAAAGGCAGTTCCCCTGCGTAATCCAGCTGGTATTCCTCCAGCAACGCTTTCAGCTCTTCGAAAGCATCAACGCCCGCTTTTGCGGTCAGCGTCATTTCCGGATCGAAGCCGATGAAGGAATAGCGTCCCAGTTTTTCCGGATCCAACCCGCTGTCGAGAAAGAAGCAATGCCTGCGCTCGCGGAACAGAGAGAACAGTTCGAAGCTCGACAGGCTTGTGGCGATTTCCTTGATCACGATCTCAGCCGTTCTTTTTTTCATCAACAATCCCCCCTTCCCGCTTTTTTTTGGCACGCTCATAAAAATTGCGCAGCATGTCCAGCCCATGTTCCGTCAGGATCGCCTCGGGATGGAACTGTACGCCCTCGATCAACTCTTCGCGATGCAGGAAGCCCATGATTTCGCCTTCCTCCATCCAGGCGGTGATCTCCAGCTCATCCGGAAGGCTGCCTCTTTCCACAATCAAGGAATGGTATCTGGTGACATTCAGCGGACTCTTCAAGCCCTGAAAGACGCCCTTCCCTGTGTGGCGGATGGCATGGACCTTGCCGTGGACAGGCTCTTTCGCCTTCACGATTGCCGCACCGAACAGCTCGGCGATCGTCTGGTGCCCCAGACAAACACCCAGAAGCGGGATAGTCCCTGCAAAATGTCTGACGACATCCAGGCTGATGCCCGCTTCGTCAGGCGTTTTCGGCCCCGGGGAAATCAGGATCATCAGCGGATCCAGTGCCGCTATCGCTTCGATTGTTGTTTCGTCGTTCCGTTTCACGACAACGTTCCCGTCCAGCTGCTTCAGGTATTGGACGAGATTGTAGGTGAAGGAATCATAATTATCTATTACAAGTATCATATTTTTCCTCATCAATGCTGTTATTTTTGGCTCAAACGATACCTCCATCATACCAAATGCCGGGGTGCAAGCCTATAGTTTTGATGGAACTGAGAAAGGGCAGAAAAATGGCCAGGACAAAAGCCCCGGCCACTCGTGTTGGATTGGAAGCCGCTCCCCTTATGGTCCGACATCCGCCTCGTTGTCGAAGCCCCGCTGTTCCCAATAGCCTTTATAATCCGCATCATCGGAAAGTTCAATGCGGGTGATCCATTTGATCCATTTGTATCCCAGTTTGTCTTCCGCCACCAGCTGGAAGGGAAAACCCCTTTCGGGAGGCAGGACGACCCCGTTCATCTTGTAGGCGAGCATCAGTTGCCTTTCCATGATCGTCTGCAGCGGCAGGGAGGTGCTATAGCCGTCCTCTGAATAGAAAATGACCGTATCGGCGCTTGCCTGAACATCCACTCCTTCGAACAGATCCGCAAGCAGAATCCCTTCCCAAAGGATGTCGACGCTCCAGCCTTCCACGCAATGCAGCGTGACTGCCTTCGTGTATTTCTGATTATCCAGCACTTCATCATAGGACAAGGCGACCGGTTTTCCCACCAAACCGTCAATCGTCAGCGTGTAGACATCCACGTCGATATATTGGGGGCCTTTGATGGAGTTTTCCCGAAAATCGGTCAGAGACGACAGGTCTTGCCCTTCATATTCGTTCACTTCGGTTTTGGCCAGTTCTTCCAGATCCGTTTCACTTGTATTGTCATTATTGGAGGTTCCGCAACCAAAGAGCAACAGACCCAGCAATAACAACAGCCACTTGCCTGAAATGCGGTTGACATAGCGGCCCTTTCCTGCGGCTCTTCCCGCCTTATTCATCGGAATGCCTTCTTTCCTTCAAAAAACTGCCTGCATGCGGCCCTCAAAAACCTCGTGTCTGTCCTTCCCACGGCTGCTGTTTCCCTTGCCGATGCTCCTCCACGCTCGGCCCTTTCAGGTTGCGGAGGCGCCAAACGCCATAAAGATAGCTGAGGATCAGCCCCGCCATCGTAACCGGAAGCCCCAGGAGCGTATTGGTCCAAGCCAACGCGACAACATCCCCGCGCCTGAAAAGCAGGATCTGCAAAGCAAAACGCATGAGAAAAAACACCAGCCAAACCAACGTCACTTCCTGATAGGCCGGTTTCACATCCTTGCGCCAATACCACGCCAAATCCCATCCGCGCGTCAAATGGCTCGTCAAAGCTGCCAGCGGTTTCCCAAGGACCAGGCTGATCAGCGCCGCAAACACAAGCACGGTGCTGGTCACGATTTTGGGGAGATAGTAGTTGGCGGCATTATCCGAAAAATAGGCGATTCCGCAGGCAAGCAGTGCCCCGACCAAACCACCCACAGCATAGCGCAAAGGTTGCTTCCGCACCGACCGGATCATCACCAACAGCAATGCCAAAACAACCGCCCAGATGCTGGCTACCGTCAAGCTGTACCTTCCGTTGACGAAGGCAAACATCAAAGGAGGCAATAATGCATCGAAAGTCCTCCCTGAAACGACCAGCTTCAGTTCCTCTGAAATTTCTTGGATTCTGCCTCTCACATCATCAGCCCCTATCATCGAATCTGTAGGCCGCATATTCGATGATGACGCCATAGACGATGCCTGCCGCAAAACCGACCGCATCACCGAATCCTGTTGCGCTATAGAAGGCGAAGGACACCAGCAACCCCAATAAGGCTCCCCGTGCCAAAGCACGATTCAATTCCTGCGTTTTCCCCGCCAGACCGATGACGGCACCCATCAACAGCCGGTTATACCAGAAGGCGAACAGATAGAGCGCCTCCCTCTCAAATCCGGAACGCACCTGGGCTCCTATGATGCAGACTACGCCCAACAGTGCCCCCATGACGATAGAAATCTTCATCCTTTTCGTCACCATTTACCCCACTCTCCATCCGTGAATAAGTCCAAACCTGCCTGCCCGCTCGCCTACATTATACTACCGCTGGTGAAAAAAGCGAAAATGACGGCCCCAATCCGGGATATCCCGGATTGGGGCCGTCATAAAAAGTAATCACCCGATACTGCCTTCTAAGCTCAGTCCGTTTCGTTCATCAAGCCTGCTTTTTCAAACAGGTAGAAAGCCAAACTCAAAATGATGCCGACCACACTCGCAAGCACCATGCCGCTTAATTCGATGCCGGCAAATTGAACTGTCAAACCGCTCAAACCAGTCACGAAGACGATGGATGTCAGGATCAGATTCTTGGACTTGCTGTAGTCCACTTTTTCTTCAACCAACAGGCGCAAGCCGCTGGTGCCGATCATGCCGTAAAGCAGGAACGTGACCCCACCGATGACATCACCAGGAATTGTGGAAATGAGGGCTGCCAACGGTCCGAAGAAGGACATGACCATGGAGAAAATCGCAGCGCCAGCGATGACGCGCACGCTGTAGACACGTGTGATGGCCATTACCCCGATGTTCTCGCCATAAGTCGTCGTCGGAACCCCGCCGATCAAACCGGATAACGCAGAGGCAAAGTAATCAGCAAACAACGAACGGTGCAAGCCCGGATCCTTGATCAGATCGCGGCCGACGACGTTGGAAGTGACAACCTGATGGCCGATGTGCTCCGAAGTCAGCACAAGCAGAACCGGAAGCATCGTCAAGATGGCATCCATATCAAATTTTGCCAATTGGAAATGAGGCATCGTGAACAAGGATGCCTCCATTACAGGAGTAAAATCAACCATCCCGAAAGCAATCGCAGAAATGTAGCCGACGACGATGGCGATCAGAATAGGGATAGTGGACAAGAAACCTTTGAAGAGTACGGAACCTAGGACAGCCGTGCCCAAAGTGATGAAGAAGACAGCGAAGTTCTGTGCTGTCGCAGTGTCGGTCATCAAGTTCGCACCGATCGATCCGCCTTGAATCGTAAGGTGAGCCAGCTCCAGACCGATCAAGGCAACAACAGCCCCCATCGCTGCAGGCGGAAGGACAACATCGATCCACTTTGTGCCGACACGATGGATGACGAACGCCATGATACAGCCGATGATACCCAAGACGACGAAACCGCCCTGCGCATACTCAAAACCTTGGTTCGCGATGATGATGCTCGTCGGTCCGATGAAGGCAAAGCTTGACCCAAGATAAGCCGGCGCTTTCCCTTTTGTGATCCAAATGAATAATAGCGTGGCGACCCCGTTCATCAATAATACGATGCTCGGATCGATCCCGAAAATGATAGGCACAAGCACTGAAGCACCGAACATTGCGAAAGTATGTTGCAAACTGAGCGGAATAAGCAAGTTTGCAGGCACCTTTTCGTCAACCTGAATAATTTTCTTTGAAGACATACTATATTTCCTCCTATAGGCACAAAAAAAAGCCCTTGAATTATGATATTCGCAAAAGGACCTAAGGTATCAAATATTCGATTTGTTACCCTTTTTAATCTCTCTGGATTAGTTTAAAGGACTTTGCTCCGCTTATTTTAGCAATAATAATGAGAGAATACAATTATAAAATGATGAGATAATCCCGCTTTCATCCAGGACCCATTCTCAAGAATGACTGTTGGCATTTTTTAGGATCATAAATTCGGACCACCAGCATAGTTTGGAGCGACTGCCCCAGACCCGTTGGTGGTCCTTTTCAATTAAATTCAGACTGCCTTGCCTGCCCGGCGGACCAGTTCCGCCGGGATGCCGGCCATGCGTTTGAGATCGAGGATGCTTTCCGTTTCCTCAACCGAGAACAGACCTTTCTCAAGCACCAATTCCCTGACGGTTTTGCCTGTCTTCAGCGATTCCTTGGCGATCGCGCTGGCTTGTTGGTAGCCTAGCGTCGGGCAGAGGGCGGTAGCGATGCCGGCGCTCTCTTCCACCTGTTTGTAGCACACGAGCGCATTCGCTTGGATTCCTTGGATGCAATTGACAGTCAGAGTAGCGACCGCATGCGCCAGGCAATCGATCGATTCGAACAACGAATGGAAAATGATCGGTTCAAAAGCATTCAGCTCCAACTGTCCGGATTCGGCAGCCATCGTGATGGTCAGATCGTTGCCGATCACGCGGAAAGCGACTTGCGAAACGACTTCGGGTATCACCGGATTCACTTTCCCCGGCATGATCGAAGAGCCGTTTTGCTTGGCCGGCAAATTGATTTCGCCGATGCCCGCTCTCGGACCGCTCGACAACAGGCGCAGGTCGTTGCTCATCTTCGACAAGTTCACCGCTGCCGTTTTGATGGCAGCCGATACCCTGACGAAGCCATCCACGTTCTGGGTCGCATCGAAAAGATCCTCCGCCTGCATGAAACTGATCCCCGCTTCCTCACTCAGGGCTGCAGTTATGTTTGCCACGTACTCCGGCGTTGCATTGATCGCATTCCCGATGGCGGTACCGCCGAGATTGAGACTCTTCATCTCTTCCGCCGCGTTCAACAGGTGACGGATATCCCGTTTGACGAAGGACCGATACGCCCGGAAGGTTCTCCCCAAATTGGTCGGCACCGCATCCTGCATTTGCGTCCGCCCCATCTTGATGACCCCGGCGAATTCCTCGGACTTGGCACCCAATGCCCGCTCCAACTTTTCCAGTTCCGCAAGCAGTTCCGGCAGCAGTTGCAGGACGGTCATTTTCCCCGCTGTCGGGAAGACATCGTTCGTGGATTGGCACAGATTCACATCATCGTTCGGATGGACGATGCGGTAGTCGCCCTTTCTCCCGCCCAAAATTTCGATGGCACGATTGGCGATGACTTCGTTGGCGTTCATGTTGGCCGAAGTACCGGCGCCGCCTTGGATCGCATCCACAATGAAGGCCTCATGAAGACGTCCCGCCACGATTTCGTTGCAGGCTTGGACAATCGCGTCCTTTTTGCTGACTGCCAGATTGCCCGACTGGGCGTTCACAATCGCTGCCGCTTTCTTGATCCGCGCCAGATTGCGGATCAGTGCCCGATGCAAATTCGTGCCCGTGATGGCAAAATTTTCCTTTGCACGCAATGATTGCACGCCATAATACGCTTCTGTGGGTACCGCCAACGTTCCGATCGAGTCCGCTTCAATTCTCATGTTCATCTCTGTTTGCCCCCTGAAAATTTTCTGTCATTCATGGGACAAAGGATACCACCGCTGCCGACTGAATGAAACAGCCCAAGGGATGTTGCGAACAAAACCTGCACATTCGTCCTTTCCGCAAAAGAATCACAACCTATTTCCCATGGAACTTTATTTTCTTCAGCCGTGTCAGCATTCGTTTGCGCTCGGTGACATCCGGGGTATAGAATCTTAGGAAACACCACGGAAATCCAGAAAGGAACTTATCATGGATAAAATCGACAAGCAAATTTTGAACATTCTGCAGGCGAATGCGCGGGCTTCCCTGAAGGAAATCGGCGAAGCCACCTTTCTGTCCTCGCCGGCGATTTCGGCAAGGATCGCGCAACTGGAAAGGAACGGGGTCATCACAGATTACGGCGCGCATCTGAATCTGCAGACATTGGGGTACAACATCAAGGCCTTCATCAATCTGGAGGTCGATCCCAAGCAAAAGCTGGTATTTTATCCTTTTGTGGAAAGCATCCCGAATGTGCTGGAATGCAACTGCGTGACCGGGGAATACTCGATGCTCCTCAAGGTCGCCTTTCCGACGACGAATGAATTGGATACCTTCATCGGCGAGCTGCAGCAGTTCGGCAAAACCTATACGCAAGTCGTCTTCTCCACCTCGGTCGGGCCAAGAGGCATCCAATTTGCGGAAGAATAAGGCTCTGGTCACATGGAGGAAAGATGGATTCCAAAAAATGATCCATCTTTTCGACACTGAAAACACAAAAAAGATGAATAACATCAAGTTATCCATCTTTTTTTGTGTTAGTCCTCTTAGTGCTCGATTTCTACCCGGGATTCATCACTCTCTAAACATAGTAAAGATTTTCGGATGGGTACACCGGATCGCAAGTGACATCGAGGCCAAGATTCCGGAGGATCTGATCATCATCTTTATTCAACATGACCGTCGAATGGGCCTGCACATCCTTCAATTCGGAAAGTTTGCTGTAAGCCAGTTGGGCTGTCGGATTGGTGACCGCTGAAATGGACAGCGCAATCAGGATTTCGTTCGCTGTCAGGGTCGGGATGCGCTTATGCAGACCTTCGCTCTTCAGTTTCTTGATCGGTTCCAGAATGACCGGCGACAGCAGCAGGATTTCGTCGGAAATGTTCGCCAAAGCTTTGATCGCATTCAGGATGGCGGAGGAACAGGCATCCATCAGATCGGAGGTCCGGCCGGTGATGATCCGCCCGTCGTTCAATTCGAAAGCGATGACCGCAGGGATTTCGTTGTCGACCACGTGGTTCATCAAGCGCTCCGCGTATGCGCGGGCAGGCTTCACCGGGGCACGATCCTCTTGCTTCAGTTCAAGCTCTTCCATGATCAGGCGCATGTGGTCGCGCGTCTCTTCGTCACTCAGACCCTTTTTGTAGTCGCATTCTGTCGCAAAGCTGCGGCGGATGATTTCCTGCTTCGATGCCTCGCGGACCGCTTCGTCATCAGTGATGCCGAAACCGACGCGGTTCACGCCCATGTCCGTAGGCGATTGATAAACGGATTCCTTGCCGGTGATGCGCTCGATGATGCGTTTGATGACCGGGAAAGTCTCCAAATCGCGGTTGTAGTTGACCGCCACTTCGTTGTAGGTCTCGAAATGATAGTTGTCCATCATGTTGACGTCCTTCAGATCGGCCGTTGCGGCTTCATAGGCGATGTTCAGCGGGTGCTTCAAAGGAACGTTCCATACCGGGAAAGTCTCGAATTTGGAATAACCGGCCACGCGTCCTTGACGGCGTTCGTGGTACAGCTGGTTCAGGCAGGTCGCCAACTTGCCGCTGCCGGGACCCGGAGCCGTCACGACGACGATAGGCTTGGTCGTCGGAATGTACGTGTTCTGGCCGAAGCCTTCCTCGCTGACGATCTTTTCGATATTGGAAGGGTAGCCTTCGATGGCGCCGTGCGTATAGACTTTGATTTCGCGTTTTTCCAGCTTGTTGATGAACAGCTTGGTCGAAGGTTGTCCGTTGTAGCGCGTGATGACGACGCTGTTGACGGACAGACCGTATTCCCTCAGTTCATCGATCAGGCGGAAAACGTCCATGTCGTAAGTGATGCCGTAGTCGCCGCGGATTTTGTTGCGTTCGATGTCGCCTGCATACACACAGATCAGGATTTCCGCCTGATCCTTCAGTTTCTGCAGCAATTTGATTTTGGCGTCCTCATCGAATCCCGGCAAGACGCGTTTTGCGTGCTTGTCGCCGATCAGTTTCCCTCCGAACTCAAGATACAATTTGTCATAATTGTTGACCCGCTCCAGGATGTATTTCGATTGCTCTTCAATGTATTTCTGTGGATCAAAGCCGATTTGCTTCATCTGTTTTCCTCCAGTATTTGTATCGTGCATTTATATACTTCTCATTCTGTATTGATTTCAACTCTAACCATTATAGAGGTTTTTCTTTGATTGGCAATATGCATTTTCGGCTCCTGGACATTTTGTTCAGCAGAAAAACATCGTAAGCTTTCGCCAGAATCATTCGTCCGCCTTTTCGACCGTCAGCAGCATCTTCGCCGTAACCCCAGCCGTGAAAGGGATGATTACGGTCACGCCGATGCCGATGACGAACATGGAGAGTACTTCCGATACGAGCACCTTTGCATTCAGCGCTTCCCCAAACGTATAGGACAGATCCCTGAACCAAAGGAAAAGCGCAAGGTAACCTCCGATAAAAGAAAAATACAGTGTATTCGCCGTCGTGCCGATGATATCCTTTCCGATCGTCATCCCTGATCGGAATAGTTCCATTTCGTTCAAGTGCGGATTGCGGTGATGGACTTCACACAAGGAGGACGAAATGGATATGGCCGTATCCGTGATGGCCGCTATTGTCCCCGTTAACATCGTACAAATTCCGATCTGGACGAAATCCACAGTCACAAAAAAGGAAAGCGTGGTATACTCCTCCACTTCCTCAGGACCAAAGCCCTGTATCATGGCGAACCGGTGCACGAAGATGATCAACAACAACAAAAACAATGTCGTGGCGAGCGTCGCATAAAAAGCCGCCCGGGTCTTCACATTCACACCATTGATGTAGAACAGATTAATGTAACTGACCCCAACACACGCCAGCAACGTCACAAAAAGTGCAGGAAAACCATTGATCAACAACAGCACCAATATGTAAAGGACCGCAAAATTGAAAAAAAGCGACAGAAACGAAGTGATCCCACTTTTACCGCCCACTACTCCCATCAGGAGCAGAAGCAGCAGCGCCAATACCATCTGTACACTCATTTCGGATTACCCGCTTTCTTGGGGATCAGGCGGACAGCAGCAATGATTGCCAGCGGTACTGTCAAAACAATACCCAGACTCCCCGCCAAAGCCCGGGTTATTTCCAATGATAATTGCATTGAAAAGGTGTGGGACACATCTGAGCCGTTCTCCAGATAGAAAACGAGCGTCGGAATCGCCCCGCTGACATAGGCAAAAAGCAGCACATTCGCCATCGTCCCCATGATGTCCTTGCCGATTTCACGTCCGGACTGCAATAAAGCTTTGATAGATATGGCCGAGTCTTGCTCGTACAGTTCTTGGATAGCTGCTGTCATCGTGACGGCCACATCCATGACAGCACCCAATGAACCGATCAAAATACTGGACAAGAAGATGCGCCGCGGATAATGCGTCACAAACTGCATTTCCTCATATCGCAGGCCTTGTCCGTTCGTCAAGTCGATGACCCCATAGGCGATAATCAAGGTCGTGAATGTTCCGATCAACGTGGCAAGAATCGCTGCATATGTCTTTCTGTTTCTGCCGCTGACCAATAAAAGCGTCAGAACCGTCCAACCGACCACTGCGCCACTGCTGATCCACAATAGTTGTGCATTGTCCGCAATTTCATAATTTTCCAGAGCGGCAGTGAACAGTAGCACATTCCCCGCTATGCTGATGAGGGAAAGCAGGCCTTTGTTGCCAGCTACTGCCATAAGTACAAAAAGGAAAAGAGCCCCAAAGATGACTACATATTTATCCCGTTTCACCTCAATGATTTTGCCCATCAAGGTACCCGTATCATCACTCAAGGACAGGAACAGTTCGTCACCCGAACTGTACATTTGGCTATAGGCAAGTGAAGCGGAATAGTTGTTTTCAAGGATAACCTGCTCTCCTTTCGACTCCCCGTTCATCAGTACAGCCGTCAATTTTTGGTAGTATATGGGATAGTTTTGCTGATCGGCACCGATTGCTTCACCGGTTTCCATGTCTTCCGCTGTAATCACCTTGGCGATCGGCTCTTCATACCATCCGTAGTTATGGTAACTTAACGCAACCGCTATCCCCAGCAGCACCGCAACCAAAGCCAATATAATTCTTTTTTTCCTGCTCAAAACTCCCACTCCTCTCAATGGATTCCTTATGGGTTTCAGCCCGAATCGTGATGAAGATTTTTCTCCATCCGGACATCGTCCCGCCACTGCCCTTGAGCGTAGGTGAAATGAGGGATAATGCCGATTCTCCTGAATCCGGATTTTTCGTACAGCTTGATTGCGCCGCAATTGTGGGAAAATACCCCCAGTTCGATGCGCTGATAACCAAGCTTCCGACACTCCTCTTCATAAAGGTCCAGGACCTTTGCGCCAATGCCTTTGCTGCGCCAATCCGGGTCACCGATATAGATTCCCAGCCAAGCCGTATGCCCGTCATCCTTCAACAAAGCAGTAAAGTTTCGGATGATCGACGCAATCCCGATTGGTTTGTCATCAACGCAGATGAAATAAAGACGCATCTCGGGATTGTCCAGGCTCTCGCGGACATCCGCTTCCGTCACTAAAGGCAGTTCGCTTTCTTCATAATGGGGCGTGATGAACGGCGCAATGGCCGGATCATTTTCCCAACTGAGTATCATCCCGATCAGGTCATCGTTCACCGGTAGATTTTCTAATTTCAAGTCCATCATACTGTCTCCTCTTTTTTCGCCATGTGCTCGTACCATACGAAAAGGATTGCACCGCTTGCTTCGGGTGCAATCCTTTTCGGAAATCGGCCAACTGATTTTCAGAGTACTTTTTCATATGCCCAACGCATGTCACTGATGGTCGTCAAGATATGGCCGCAATAGGTATAGCCGGCTTTCTGCAGCGCACGCTGCATGCTTTTGTTGTCCGGATGCGTATCGATGCGCATGCTGGTATAGCCTTTTTTGAGCGATTCCTCCGTAGCCCACTCCACGATTTCCCCCAGAACACCCTGGCCGCGGAACGCGCCCTTGATTGTGATGCGATGGATGACGCTGTAAGGATTGTCCGTCAGCCAGTGGCCTTCGGTGATGACTTTATAGGTAGGATCCTCACCGCAAAAGAACGCAAACGTTGCCGCCGGAATGCCATCCCGCAAGTAGACATAGCTGTATCCTCCAGCGATATCCTGAAGAATGACCGCTTCGTTCGGATACCCCTTTTGCCATTGATCGATTCCGGATGCTTTTAAAGTAGCTTTCGCCTCATTGATGATTGCCATGATTGCGGGCAGATCCGCTGGCGTTGCTTTTCTGATCATTGCTCCACCGCCTTTCTTTTTCCTTTTCGAATTATACCGGAAACATGCTCGTTTTTAAGCACTTTTGTTGTTTTTCATGCGGAAATCTTACAGATTGAACATTTTCCGGTACTGCTTGATGTAGTTTTGCTTTTGTTTTTTCAGCATATAGAGCGCATTTCTGATCTGGTCCGGCTCGTCAACCATGTCCAAGTCTTCTTTTTGCTTTTCGATGCCTTCGGCCACCGGCTCACAGTAGGCCGCTGCTTTGATTTCATCCAAAATGGCGCTGATTTCCTTGCGCATCCGCTCGGTACGGGGACCCTCGCCGGCCTTGATTTCATCCAGGCTTTCAACGAGTTCCCGGAACGCCAGGTTCCTCCTGACTTTTCCGTCCTTGATGCGGATATATTCTTTCCTGAATTCGGTGACGCCGGGCACCGTCCCGTTCAATTGGTACCAGCCATCATAGAGGATCCAGCCGCCTTCAGGCTCCTCCGGGATGAAGTCCCGTTTCAGTTTGTACACTTCGTCCTCGCCGGTGATTTCCGCCACCCAGCACTTGCTTTCGCTGTCTGCGGGACTGAGCTGCAACCCTAACTTCGACATTCGAAAATCCTCTTTCTGATCTTATTCTTTGCGGGCGACTGCGCATCGCCCGATTCCATTCCTTATTATAGCATCCGTCGTCAATCGGCGACACCGCTGTCCCTGACCTTCACGCCGGCCACAATCTCTTTGGTCGGATCAGCGACATAGCGTTCCCCTTCCACAAGGCCATCCACTATTTCGATGTCATATTCGGTTTCCAGCCCGGTCTCGATATACCTTTTCTCGACCCGGTTTCTGCTGTCCACTACGTATACATAGGCTTTTTCCGAATCCGCTTCGATCTGGACAGCCTCGAAGTTCACCCGCAAGGCACCGAGCTTCTCGACCGTGATGATTTCCGCATCAGCTTCATAGCCTACTTTGATGTTTTCGTCGGGATCCGTGAGCGTGACTTTTACCGCCACTTTGGCATCCTGATCTGCGGATGTCGCTGACTTCTCCGCCAGTTGGCCGATTTCCGAGACGACCCCCTCATATTCCTTGGCGACCCCTTTCACCTTGACGATCGCCTTCTGGCCTACGCGCATATTGACGCTGTCGTACTGACTGACGGCCAGCTTGACCACAAATTCGGTCGCGCCATCAACGATGATTGCATCACCGACTTCAGGATATTCGTTCGCTGCGACACCCATCTTCGTCACGATGCCGTCGACATTGGCTTTCAGATCGCACTCTTCGATTTTTTTATTCAAGTAGGCGATGTCCGTTTTCAGGAGAGCGATCTGATCTTTCTGATTGGAGATCCTTTCCTCCGCTGTCGCGCTTGAGAAGGTTGCTGTTGTCTGCAGGTTCGAAAGCGCAATTTCGGCACTCCGGACGGCTTTTTCGCCGTCGCTGATCGCTTTGACCGCAGCCTCGTACTTTACGGTTGCGCCGGTTTTGGCATTCGCAAGCGTGATTTCCGCATTGCGGACAGCGGCTTCACTGTCAGTGACGGCTTTTTCGGCTGCAGCATATTCAAGAGCGCCAGCGCTTTCTGCATTCGAAAGCACGATTTCCGCATTGTCCACAGCGGCCTGACTGTCCGAAACCGCCTTTTCAGCTGCGGCATATTCCGCATCGGCTGCATTTTTGGCGTTCGAAAGCGCGATTTCTGCGCTGCGGACTGCCGTTTCAGCATCGATCACCACCAATTTGGCAGCATCATGCCCGGTCTGATAGCTCGTTTCAGCACTGCCCAAAGCCAGTTCGGCAGTCCCGACGGCTGCTTCGGCAGTGGTGACGGCCTGTTGCGCGAGCTGGTAGTCCAGCGCATACAGAATCGGATCGGCATCATACAGCGCCTTTACGATATCCAGATTGAGTTTTGCACTCTCATAGGTCGCTTTTGCAGTCTCAAGTGCGCATTCGGCTTCATGCAAGGCATTCTCGAGGTCATCCAGGTTCTTCTTGGCGATCCGGTAGTGCGCTTTCGCATTTTCCAAAGTCAATTCGGCTTGGCCGACTGCATTCGCGTTGGCAATTTCGACGTTATGCAATTTATCCGCAAAAGCCGCAGCATTTGCCTGGGCGCTCTCCAGCGCAAGCTGGGCTTGGCTCACCGCATTGTCATAGAGCGTTCCCCGTCCCGAAAGATTGGCTTTCGCGGCTGCATAATTCGACTGGGCGTTCTCGAGGGCTAGGCTCGCCTGCTTGATGGCATTCGCATTGAGCGCATTGATGTCATCCAGCCCCCCTTGCGCAGCACTGTAATTGGAGCGGGCATTTTCCAGGGCGATCCCCGCTTGGCTTACCGCATTTTGGGAGGAAGCCTTGTCCATGTCTGCGCTGCTCCCGGAAAGATAGGCAAGGGTCGCTTCTGCATTCGCCAGATTGATGGTCTGTTTATCCAACTGGGTGCGGTATTCGGTCGAGTCGATCCGCGCCAGCACTTCGCCTTTTTTGACCGATTGCCCCTCCACAGCAAACACTTCGACAATCTTGGCGGTAGGTGAAGGATAAAGGCTGCTACTGCTGCTTGCTTCGATGTCGCCGGTGATCGGCACGTATTTCGCCAATTGCCCTTTCCAGGCCGTTTGCAGCGAGACTTGCTGGATTTGGGCATTCTGGTACCACCAAAAGGCAGCCGCTCCGCCGCCAAGCACAACCAAAAGAGCGACCGCAGCGATAATGACCGATTTTTTTGATTTGAATAGGATAGCTTTCAGTTTTCCCATAAAGAAGACCCCCTTACGCAATTTCCGGATAATCTTGATGATTGCACCATTTCGGTACCTCAATTTTAACATACCTGCCGATACTTCTGTGAAAATATTGTCAGCGCATACAGATCCGTTTTTGACCTTTTCATTTTTTGACAAAAAATCCCGACACAAATATACTTGAATTGATGGAAACGGATCCAGAAGGAGTGTCTGCAATGATTACGATGACCAATGTTTCGAAGACTTACAAAACCGGTGACGTGGAAACCTACGCCCTCAAAGATGTCAACCTGACCATCGAAGAAGGCGAGTTCGTCGTCATCCTCGGACCCAGCGGCAGCGGCAAGAGCACCCTGCTGAACGTCATCAGCGGCTTGGATACCGTCACATCGGGTGAAATCACCTTCAGGGGCGAGACACTGACAAATTTGGACGAAGAAGGGATGACCGCCTTCAGAAGGAAACATCTGGGCTTCATCTTCCAGCAATACAACCTGCTGCAGAATCTGAACGTCTACGAGAATATACAGATCGGCTCGGACATCGGCACTGCTCCGCTCGATATAGTGGGCCTGCTCGAAAAGGTCGGCTTGGAAAAAGCCCGCAACAAATATCCCAGCCAGCTTTCCGGCGGAGAGCAGCAAAGGGTTTCGATCGTCAGAAGCCTGGCCAAGAATCCCGACATCATCTTCTGCGACGAACCCACCGGCTCGCTGGATGAAGAAAATTCAAAAAAAATCCTGCAACTGCTGCAGGATCTGAACGAAGACTACAACAAGACCGTCATCGTCATCACCCACAACTTGGGCATCGCCGAAATGGCGGACAAAGTCATCAAAATGAACTCCGGACAAATCACGGAGGTCACCCTCAACAAAACCAAAAAGAATGCCCAGGACATTTCCTGGGGATAGGACGAGGTGCGGATCATGCTGCTGAAAAACGTCATCAAAACCTTGCGGAAAAAGTGGATGCAGCTGGTTGCCATCGGCTTCATCATTATCCTGAGCTCCGCCACCTACACCATGATGTTCTACGGCCTGAGCGGCATCGAGGAACCGACGGAAGCTTTCCTGGCGGACTACAACCAGGAGGACTTTGCCGTTGAAATGCTGAACCGGGTCACGCTGGAGGAAGCAGCCTACCCCATCGCGGCGGCGCTGCTCGCCCGGGGCTTTTACTCGCTCAGCGACATCAAGAAAGTCGAGCCCGCCACTTTCTACAAGCTTATGGACAACCGGATCGCCGAGTTTGAAGCGCGCTACCGCGATGTCAGTCTCGAACTGAGGGAATACAAAAACACCTCCTACGTTTATCAAGGACAGTCGCATAAGGCACTGCTCGTGAAGGACGGAAAAAGCATCAACCTTTCCTATATGGAGGAAGGCCGCAAACCCTCAGCCGACAACGAAGTCGCCGTCACCAAAGTATATGCCGACAAGAACGGCCTTTCCATCGGGGACGCCCTCATCATCAAAAACAAAAACTACCGCGTGACGGGCTTTGTGCTTTTCCCGGATTACACCCTGCCGATGTCCGATGAAACCTTCAACTTGGATACCGGACTGCAGACACTGCTGCTCATGTCCGATGAAGAATACGAGAACTTCGACGACAAGGAAAGTTTCCGCTTGGCCGGCATGAACCTGACCGGGGAAAGCATCGATACCGCCTTCGACAAGGAGGAGCTGCCCTTCGTCAGCCAGATTGCGGACACGCAGACCACCATGCGGAGCGGAGCCATCTATGACGAACTGACCCAAGGGAAAGTCATGGCATTGGGGCTGAGCCTCTTCATCGCGGCCATCGCCGTCATCATCGTATCGATACTGATCTACAACCTGCTCCATGCCGAAAGAGGCCAGATCGGCATCCTCAAGGCGCTCGGCTACCGCCGTTCGGAAATAGCCCGGCCGTATTTCGTCGCTGTGATGGTTTTTGCTGCTCTCATGCTGATCCTGGGCTACTTCATCGGATCGCTCTATTCCGAACCGTTGAAGAAATTGTATCTCGATTTCTACCTGCTGCCCCAGGTCAAAATCGCCCAGAGCTTCACCGTCTTCGCTACGGCGATCCTGGTTCCATTGCTGTTCTTCTCCTTGGTTTCAGGGGCCATCATCTACCGGATCCTCGGCGAGAACGCCCTGGAACTGCTGAAGCCGCATCAGGCCAAATCGATCAACCGGATCGGAAGGTACCTCAGCCGGGTCCTTGCCAAGGCCAAAGGCAGCACCAAATTCAAATACCTGCACGCGATCAAGAGCACCGGCAGCTTCTTCATCTTCTTCCTGGGCATCATGTTCTCGACCATCCTGATGAGCTTTTCCTTCATGATGGGCGGCATGGTCGATCGGATGACGGTCGATTATCTGAACAAGGTCGCCTATGAGTATGAAGCCTATCTCGATGTCACCAAAAGGCTGCCCGAAACGCGGCCCGGCGACGAAAAATTCCTGATCTATCCCTTTGCTTCGCTGGACGGCAACGTTGTGTCGCTTCAGGGGCTTTCCTCAAGGAACGACCTTTACAGCCTGTATGATACGGAAGGCAATGACATCACAGTGAACATCCAGAACGGCGCCGTGATTACAAAACGGATCAGCCTCAAGCTCGGCATTGAAGAAGGCGACACCATCGAGCTGGTGGTCAACGACGACGCTTTCCCTTTCCTTGTCAAAGGCGTGACCGATGAATACATTTCCGATAAGGTGTACCTGAACATCGAAAAACTCAGCAACATCTTGTCGGAAAACAGCACTTCGCGCCTGTACAGCGGCATCTATTCGCTCAAGAGGCCTTCAGACACCTACTACAGCACGATCATCAGCAAATCCGGACTCATCGAACAATCGAAGGCGATGTCCAACTACACCCAGTTCATCTCGAACGTCATGATCGGCGGGTCGGCAATCATCGCAGCCAGCATTCTGTTCGTGCTCACTTCCTTCACCGTCGAAAAAAACTACTATGTGATTTCGCTGCTCAAAGTGATGGGCTACAGACGCAGGGAAGTCAATGCGATGATCCTGAACAGCTATTTCTTTTATGCCCTGATTTCCTATCTGATCAGCATCCCCATCGCTCTGGGCATATTGAACTTGATGATGCGCTTCTTCACGGAGGAATACGGCGTCATCCTGCCGCTGCAGTACCGGCCGATTTTCCTGCTGCAGACTTTGCTGATATTGGTCCTGATTTTCTTCGCCGGCACCTACATCAGCAGGCGGAAAATCGCCAAAATCCCGCTCCAGGAAGTGCTCAAAGCTTATCAGGAATAGGCTGCACCGGAGGCTTTTCGTTAGCCGCAGACCAGTTCCTGTAGTAAGATATCAGAAAAGCGGACAAGCTCCTGTAAATTTTCATTTCGGAAAGGGATACGATGGAAAAGAATAAAAGACAAAAACTCATCAACTGCGCCGTTATCGGCGTCATCATAGCGGGCATCGTCGCACTAGTTCTGCTCACAAAGAGCGGAAAGATCGAGCGGGTGGCTTTTGGCGAAGAAACGAACACGGAAGCCAGCCTCGGCTCGTTGGAGGACCTGAAGGAAGGTCTGGCCGCCTATCCGGAATTGCACAAAGCCGTCTTCGAGGAGGCTGGTGTCGAACCCGGCGAGAATGCCTTCATCATCCCCGGAATGGAGACGACCTTGACGCTCCATCACGACCACGAAGAAGCGGACATCTGCACAACGATGACACCGCAAGGCTTGGCGGTGAATGCGGATTACCTGTTCCTGTCCGCTTACTGCCAAACAAAAGAACACAATTCGGTCGTCTATGTACTGGATAAAAAGAGCGGCTCCTTCATCAAGGAAATCGTGCTGGACGGCATCCCGCATGCTGGCGGGCTCGCCTACGACAACAACCACGACCTGCTCTGGGTCACCTCGGAAAAAGGCGACACCGCGCAAGTCATCACCCTGGCGCTGGCCGACATCGAAGCTTATGATTTCATGGCAGCATCCGAGCCGATCCGCTACGCCGACAGCATCGACCTGCCGGACATCAAGCGCGCTTCCACGATCACGGTCCACGGAAATGACCTCTATGCGGCTTATTTCAATGACAACGGGGCCAGCGTTATGCACCGTTACGCAATCTCCACAAAGGAAAATGCGGATGGCAAGGAAGTCCGCACGCTCGATACCGGGAAAAGCACCGAAGAAGCCTATCCCGACGACGTCGACAAAATCGGCAGAGAAATCCAAGGTTTGGCTTTCCATCAGGAAAAACTGATGCTGTCCCGCTCCGCCGGCCGCGAAGACGATTCGACCCTGCTTTCTTTTGACCGTCTGCAGGAAACCGAGAATTTCACGGACAAGAACGCCAGCACCGAAATCGCCCTGCCTGCCTATCTGGAACAGATCGCGGTGGACGGAAAGCAGCTCTATATCCTCTTCGAATCGGGCGCCTATCCTTACCGCGACCATGGCAATCCGAGCATCGACCGCGTTCTGCGGGTGGAAATCGACACGCTGTTCTCGGAATGACCTGCCGTCAGCAAAAAACAATCGGAACAGCAGAAAGAAGGGGCGACTCGATCGAGTCCCCCCCTTCTTTCTGCTGTTTGCATTCTGTCGCCTGCCGGAGCAGACTGGTGGAAACCGTGCGCAACTCCGGTCAGGCGGGCGCTCACCGGAGGACAAAGGTGACATCCTGCCGCTTCTCCGGCGAAGCCTGCCTCATCGGAGAACGCAAAATAAATGTTGGCTGAACTCCGGCAAGCCTCCGTTCACCGGAGGAGAGCAACGAAATCCACGCCGGCTAAAGAGCAGGCCGGT
Organism: Trichococcus ilyis; assembly: GCF_900109135.1. Classification (GTDB taxonomy): domain Bacteria; phylum Bacillota; class Bacilli; order Lactobacillales; family Aerococcaceae; genus Trichococcus; species Trichococcus ilyis. Next base: position 36,709 of record NZ_FNYT01000005.1, read on the forward strand.
CAGTCCAGCTGATCGGTCAGCGCGATGCGGTGGTCCCCCTTCAGCAGTTCCCGCACAATCTCCATGTAGCGTTTGGAGATCGCGCTGAGCGGCCGCACTTTCGAATAGATGAAGCCGATCGTGTTTCTTTGATCGACATCCATCGGCACAACGACGATATGATCCTGCGTGCTCGATTTCAGCAGCCCGGAACCGACCAGATATCCGTTCGTCACGGACAGCAGATTCAATACGGTCGCGCGGTCGCTTGCGCTGATCCGCTGGGCATTCTGATCGACTTGGACCGACTCCTCCATCAGCTGCAGCGTGCTGTTTTTGCTTTGATCGAACGAAATGACAGGATAAGGATGGAGATCTTCCTGCGCTATTTTCGTTTTCTTCGCCAACGGGTGCGACTCGCTGAGGAAGACATGCGGCTGGAAGGCGATCAGCGGATCGAATTTCAGATCGAACGCCTCGAGATGCTGCTTGATGACCTTGCCGTTGAAGTCGTTCAGGTAAATGAAACCGACCTCGCTGACGGCATCCCGCACGTCCTCCATCACTTTCGAGGTGCTCGTCTCCAGGAAGCGGAAATTGAGCGACTCGTCTTTCTTTTCCGACACCAGCCGGGCGAAACCTTCCGAAGCAAAATCGTAATGCTGGCTGGAAACGGAAAACAGTCTCCGGTTTTCGGTCGCATACAGATAGCGGTAATCCAGTTGGTCCGCTTGGGCCACGATCTGATCGGCGAACTCCAAAAGCATGGCCCCTTCTTTGGTTATTTCGATCCCTTTTTTGGAACGTTCGAAAATCTGGATGCCGTATTCTTCCTCCAGGTCCTTGATGCTTGACGACAGGCTGGACTGCGCCATATATAATTGCCTTGCGGCCTCACGAAAAGTGCCGTATTTCGCCACGGTTATGACATATCGCAATTGTTGCAGATTCATATAATTTTTCCTCCTCGTTCCCATTGACGATGGATCCCCATCATTTCCACAAAAAAGTGCATGCGCGTCAACAAAACACACATGCACGAATATTCTTCATCATTTCAGCGCTTCATTCGGAGGCGTGGACACGGATGGGCAAATTGCCCCTGACTCCCTCTACAGAGCGGCCAAGCGCATCCGGTTGCGTAAACAAAAGATGATAAGAATAGACCTGCATGTTTCTTGCATCCGCACATACAACACATCATCATCTGCATGGTTCCGCCTCCCCTTCCGTTCTCATCGCTTTCTAATAAGATAGCTATTTTCTTGGCTCCTGTCAATCATTTTCACTTTTTTGGCTTCAGATGAATTTTCCGGTCACCGAATCCACGTCGTTGCGGATGTCGGCGGGTGTCCCTTCCGCAATGACACGACCGCCGGCATCCCCGCCCCCAGGCCCGAGATCGATGATCCAATCAGCCTCAGCGATGACTTGCGGATTATGTTCCACAATGACCACAGTGCTGCCGGAATCGACCATCCGCTCCAATAATGCCAGGAATTTTTCCACATCGAGCGGATGCAGACCGATAGTGGGCTCGTCGATCAGGTACAGGTTCTTTTTCCCCTTGTTTTCAAGTAATTCTGTGGCCAACTTGAGCCGCTGCGCTTCGCCGCCGGACAAGGTCGTTGTCGTCTGGCCGAGCTCGAGGTAGCCGAGGCCGACATCCTTCAGGAGCCTCAAAATGGTGCTTATTTTGGGCGAATCGGCAAACAGTTCCGCGCCTTCCTCCACCGACAATCCCAACACGGCGTTGATCGAATGGCCGCGGTAGGTCACTGACAGCACCTCATCCTTGAAGCGTTTGCCGGAACAGACGGGACAAGGGACTTCCTGATCCTCAAAAAACAGCAGATTGGTCGTGATGACGCCTAAACCTTCGCAATGATCGCAGCGTCCCCCTTTCGCATTGAAGGAAAAGTGATTGGCGGTCAGGCCCTTTTCGATGGCTGTCGGCTGTCGGCCGAAGATTTTCCGGATTTCCGTATAGGCAGCCGAATAGGTCGCGACATTTGAGCGTTTCATCCGGGTGAGCGGCGCCTGTTCCACGACGACGATCCGATCGAATGATTTGGTCCCGTTCACCTGGTTCGTTTTAATGGAGCCGGCAGTGTCGCCCTTGGCCAATACATCGAACACGAGCGTTGACTTCCCGGACCCCGATATGCCGGTGACACAGATAAGGCAGCCGCTGGGGAAACGGACCGAGATATGCTTGAGGTTATGTTTGTCCGCCCGTTTCACTTCGATGAAGTCGCCGGACCCTTTACGGAAAAGCGTGCGTGGCGCCGCTTTCCGGTTCAGGTAGGCGCCGGTGACGGACCGGGATTGTTTCTTGAGTTGCTCGAGCGTCCCCGATCCGATGATTTCGCCCCCGTATTTCCCCGCTCCCGGACCGATATCGATCAGATAGTTCGCGGCCGCCATAACGGCTGTGTCATGTTCGATGACGAGCAGCGTATTGCCTTTATCCCGCAAAGACCGCAGAATGGTCAGGAGCCCTTCGGTGTCTTGTGGATGCAGACTGATCGTCGGTTCATCCAGGATGTAGATGACGCCCGTGAGGTCCGAATCCAGCACAGCGGCCAAACGCAGCCGCTGCCCTTCTCCACCCGACAGTGTCATCGTCTGCCTGTCCAACGAGAGATAGCCCAATCCCAGCTTCAGTATTCTTTTCAGCTTGGTTTTAAGATCTGTCACGTAGACACCCGCCAACAGTCGCTCGTTGTGTTGCAGCCTAGCTTCGAGGCTGCTGACCCAATCCGTAAGTCCAATCAACGCTTTCCCGGACAGTTCCGGCAAACGCGTCCCTTTCACCGTGACGCTCCGGCTCAGCTTGTTCAGTCTTTCGCCATGGCATTCGGGACATCTGGCCGATTCAAAATAGTTTTCCTGGAGTTTGGAGTTGCCTTTTTTGTCTGCCATTCTGCGCCATAGGTTCGGCAAAACCCCTTCGAACTTCCCTTCCGCAAGCGTTCGCGGCTCCGGCACAGCCGGGAACAGCCGACGGACAGCTTCACTTTCGGTCCCCTCCAGCAACAGCACGCGCTGCGCCGGCGTAAAGTCTTTTACCGGTGTATTTGATTTCAGCGGAATCCCGTAATGGTCGCAGGCGGCAACCAAAGCCTCCAGCTGATAATCCCGGTAGCGGCCTTCCCAGAAGGCGACCGCGCCCTCCTCAAGCGATAGTTTTTCATCGAGCACTTTCTCTTCAACAACCGTCAGCACCTCGCCCAATCCTTGGCAGGTTGCGCAGGCGCCTTCGCGGGTGTTGTAGGAAAAATGGCTGCGGGTCAATTTTTCCATCCGGTGAGCGCAGTGTGGGCAGTACTGGAACACCTTGAAATCATCAGCGCTCCTTTCGGTTTCTTCGCGGCAATCGGCCGAGTCGATCACCTTCCCGCAATTGGGGCAGCTTCTGGTGCTCAGCTTCTCGAACAGCATCCGCAGATCGGTGTAGATGTCTGTGACCGTTCCGACCGTCGAACGCGGATTTTTGTTGGAGACCGGTTGCTTGATTTGGATGGCGGGAGACACGTTGCGGATCGCCTCGATGTCCGGTTTGCGGATCCCTTGGTAGCCGATCGCCTCCAGGTATTGGCGTTGGCATTCCTGATATAGCACATCTATCGCCAGCGTCGTTTTCCCCGAACCGGACACCCCCGTAAGCACAATCCATTTGCTCCGGGGCAAATCCACGCTGATGTTCTTCAGATTTCCTTCCTTAGCGCCGATGATGCTGATGTAGTCCATGATGCTCCCCGCTTCCGTTTTGATTCTTCTGCCCCAATTATATGCCACTTGCTGCGTTTTTGTCTTGATTATAGGGGCTGGATGCGCTGTTTTCTGTTATACTGCAGAGGAGACGACCGCGATGTTCAGGCGGTCAAACAGAGTCAGGAGCGAAATTCATGAAAAAAACAAACCAAAAACAGCCCATCAAAAACAAACGCAAGCCGCTCGAAAAAGCGGCACAAGCCCAAAAGAGCCAGTCCGCCAAAGGGGTTACCCAATACCCCGTGACCGAGCCGATCGAGCTGCTGCCCTTTTTGCTGCAGATCCTCAGCAAGCAGAGCCGCAATTCCGTCAAGTCGATCCTTACCCGCGGACAAGTCACGGTCGACGGCAAGGCCATCACCAAACACAATCATCCCCTGGAACCAGGACAGTCCGTCGGCATTCTGGCAAACAAGGAAGCGCTCAAAAAAACGTCCCTTTCCGGCCTAAAGATTCTGTTCGAGGACGAATCCATCATCGTGATCAATAAGGATGCCGGCTTGCTGTCGATGGCAACCGACGATCCAAAGGAACCGACCGCTTACCGCCAATTGAGCCAATACGTCAAAGAGGAAAACCGCGCGAATCGGATCTTCGTCGTGCATCGCCTGGACCGGGATACGTCCGGCGTCATGCTCTTCGCGAAAACCGAAGAACTGAAAGAGACGTTGCAAAATGATTGGAAAAACATCGTTAAGGAACGCATCTATACTGCCCTGGTCGAAGGCGAGATCAAGAAGGATGCGGGCACCATCTCCTCGTGGCTGACCGAGAGCAAAGCCATGAAAGTCCATTCCAGCCCGAAAGACAACGGCGGCAAGCATGCCGTGACCCATTACCGGAAGGTCAGGGGGAACCGGGATTATACGCTGCTGGAAGTAGAACTGGAGACCGGACGGAAGAACCAGATCCGCGTCCACATGGAGTCCTTGGGCCACCCAGTCGCCGGGGACAAGAAATACGGTGCCCGCACCAATCCGATGAAACGTTTGGGACTGCACGCTTCCACCCTCGCCTTCATCCATCCCGTGACCGGTGAACTCGTCCGCTTCAGCGCGCCCGTTCCGAAAAGCTTTTTGCTGTATTCGAAATGACAAAAAACATGATTCCCCATTTTGCGGAGAATCATGTTTTTTTGTTTTGATTCATTATGGGCTCGGCACATCGGCGAGGTCCGGTTTGACGGCGAAGCCTTTGCGTTCCATTTTCCCCCAGCCCTTGGGTTTCTTGAGTGAGTTCACATATCCCGTCACCCGCCAAAAGCTGATCAATTGGCGGAGTCCGAAATTCTCGATGAAGGCATAGAAGACCAATACGGCCAGTTCTTTGAAAGTGAAGTAATCCGATTCCTTTTCCGCCAGATACAACGAGGAAACGGAAATCAGGATGCCCATCAGGATGATGGAAACGAACAGCAGGCCCGCGATTTCACGGTTCAACAAGCCGAACAGTGCGGCCAGCAGCACCATCACATATCCTTGCATTTCCACAAGCGGCCCCATCATTTCAAAAATGAAGAAGTAAGGCATCGCGATCGTCCCGGCTTTTCCGTAGCGGGGGTTGCCGATCATCTTGTTGTGGAACGTCAAAATGTCGATCAGGCCCCGGTGCCAACGGTCGCGTTGGCGTTTCAGCACGCGGAACGTCTCCGGCACTTCCGTCCAGCAGTTGGCGTTGTAGCTGTATTTGATTTTGAATTTCTGTTTCTTCTCGAGCAGATGGCGGTTCAGGCGGACAACCAACTCCATATCCTCGCCGACTGTATCTTTTTGGTACTCCCCGCTGCTGGTCAGGTAACCGCCGATTTCGATGATGCGGTCCCTTTTGAACAGCCCGAATGCGCCGGAAATGATCAGCAGGCAATCCAATTGCGCCCAACCCACGCGCCCGGCCATGAAGGCGCGGATGTATTCGATCATCTGCAGGCGCGCCACCCGGTTTTCCGGAATCCGCAGATCCGTCAGCATGCCTTTTTCGATGGTGCAGCCGTTGACAGGGAAAATGTTGCCGCCCAAAGCGGGGCATTCGACCTCTTCGTCCAGCATCAGCGAAGCCAACTTGAGCAGGGCGTCCGTCTCCAGCAAAGAATCCGAGTCGATTCCGCAGAAGTATTCTTTTGCCGAAAGGTTGATGCCCGTGTTCAATGAGTCAGCTTTTCCGCCGTTCTCCTTGTCGACGACCGTCAGTTTCGGCAACGTTTCGTTCCGGTAGATCCCTTTGATCGGCATCGTCCTCAGATTCCCGTTCACGGCCTGATCCACTTTTTCCAGACCAAAATATTGGATGAGCGTCTGCAATGTCTGGTCCTTTGAACCATCGTTGACGATGATCAGCTCATAGTCAGGGTAGCGGAGGTTCATCAGCGAGTTCGCGCTTTCGATGATCGAGGCCGCCTCGTTATAGGCCGGAGCGATGATCGAAACGGAGGGCATCATCCCTTTTTTGAACAGGAAAGGCATCTTCTTCAGCTTCCAGTATTTGGCTTGTTCCCTGACCCCGAAGAAGGAGCAGACCAGCAGGAACAGATAGATGCCATTCACCGCCATGGAATAGTAGGCCAAATAATAATTGAAGTCGATTACGTACACTTTCAGTTGCTCCAGCCAAGGCAAGGTGAACAGCAGCTCGCGGTGGCTGATGGCATAGGCGGCCGGGAAACTGAAGAACAGCACGAGTAGCAGGAAATACAGATAAAGGATGACCCGTTTGTTCTGCTTCTCTTCCCGCTTTACCGCTTCGGGCACAAAGCGCATCTGGCCGCATTTCTTCAGCAGCGTCTCATTGAGATAGGTCCGATAGGTCAGCCGGACTTCCGGACTTTTGTCGAACACGTCCTTCAGGATCGGAATCATTTCCCGCTCGATGGCAGGATCGCGGTTTTTGTTCAGGAAACTGATGATGTTGCTGTTTTTCCCCCGCAGCATGATCTCCTTGATGATTGCCTGGAAATCTTCCTTGTTTTCCGAGGACACCTTCAGCATCATATAGTCCACGCGTTTTGAGATCAGTTCCGCCAGGCCGCTCCGGACATGCTCATTGCTGTATTTGCGGAATTCCTCCAGCAGGATGCAGACTTGCGGCGGCCTCTGGGCGATGATTTTCCCGATCGCCTCCATCGCGGCTTCCTTATATTCATCCTCCGCAAGCAAAGGGATCAGCACATACAGGTTTTCCGCGGAGGGGTTTTCCCCGTATGCCCGGATGGAAAGGCCGCGGATGTATGGATCCGGGTGCTCCAAATATTCCGGGCGGTCGATTTCGATGAAATAGACCTTGATCAGCACGGAAGCTGCCTTGTAACGGATAGCCTCTTCCTCATCGGGGTCCCTCGCGATGTTGCGCAGGTAGTCCTGCAGCGCAGTGACCGGGTAAGCCTCGGCGAAACCGATGATCAGTTCCTTGTATTCGCTGCGCTGGCTGTCCTTGATCTGCGAAAAGAATTCGAAAGAGGCCTTCCCATACTCATTCAGCAACGGGTGGACCTTTTCGCGGTACCACTGCGGCGCATCCAGCAGGCTGTGGGCGATGGGCGGGATGGAGCACGGGTGTTTGATCCCCACCAAGGTGTGGATATAATAAAGTTTGGCCGAATAATGGCGTTCCTTGTACAAGGCCTCTTCGATCGCTTGGCGGGCCGTCTCTGTATTGATGACGCCCAAATATACAGCAGCTTCGATGCGGCGGTATTTCAAGCGCGAACGCAGCCGTTTCCGATAAAATGCTTCCAGATCAAATGTTTCGATGACAGCCATGAAGGCCGCTTCCTTTTCCGCATCGATCGTGATGACTTGCTTCAAATCAGTGTAGCGCTTCATGAAAAGCTTTGCGTCTTTTTTGTAAAGGATACCTTCCTTGTCCAGCAGGCCGTCGATGATGAACCGGTCCATCTCGGCCGTCATCGTTTTCAGGTCATCATGCCGCTGTTTGTTGAAGAAGACCATCAAAATCATCCAGACGATCAGCGACGAAATGGCGAAGATAGCGAAAAGAATCGTTCTGGCGTCCATCGTCATGTCAATCACTGCCCCTCAGTATATTTTTGGTGATGCCGATCAGTTCCGTGAACATGAACGGTTTCTTAAGGTAGTGCCTCACCTGCAGGTCGAAAGCCCGCTCCACTGTCGCTTTGTCCTTTTGGTGGGACATCAGGATGTACGGAATCCGGCTGCGCTCCGAGTAGAAAGAAAGACTTTCTTTCAGCAGCAGTCCATCCATTTTCGGCAACAGCAGCTCCGAAATGATCAGACTGATCCGCTCTTTTTTTGTCAACGCCAGAGCCTCAAGACCATCTTTCGCTGTATGGACGCTGAAGCCTTCCTTCTCCAAAGCGCGCTTCAGGAGATCCAGCGTGAGTTCGTCCTCATCCACAAGGAGGACATTTTTGACGGCATCCGCATTTGGGCTGACCTTCGTCTCGCTGCACACGCTGTTTCCGGTCAGTTTGGCGATCTGCAGACGGCTGTATGCCGTATTTTGGACGAACTCGGAAATGCTTTCCGGCTTGTCCAAAGCTGCGGTCACTTCTTCAAAAAACACCATGCCGATCGACAGGGTGATCCGTTCCCGGAACAGGTTGGACTGGGCCGTCGTTTTCCGGATTTGCTCAGCTGCCGCTATGGCCTTCGTCTTTTCCGAATCCGGTATGAAGCAGGCGAAAAGCGCGTCCTGAAGCTTGAAGACGCGATGCTTCTCCCCCTTGTCCCGTTTCAGCAGATAGGCGAGGTTCTTCAGCGTTTCGTCCCGATAACGGGTGCCGTACTCCAGCCTGATGTCGGCCAGATTGTCGATATCGATCAGGCAAAGCGCTCCGTTGGGGAAGTCGCCGTATGCATTCTTCATGTAGTCGAGGAAAAACATTTCGTTGAACAGCCCTGTAATCGGGCAGCGGATGAATTTGTCCTGGATTTTTTCCATGCTTGCCACCAGATTTTTGTTGAAGGCTTCCAATTTGCGGTACTTGTCGTTGATTTCCTTGATTTTCCTGTCCCTTTTGAGCAGTTTCGAATGGATGATTTCCGGAACCGGAATCGCATATTCCTGGCGGATGGCTTGGGTCAAGGGTTCCAAAACTTCCAAGATTGCCAGGCCCTTCTCGCGGAAAATGACTTCGAACAGTTTGTTCCAGGCTTCCACCCCGGATGCTGCATACTCTTGGATAAGCCCGCTCTCTTCATCCAAAACGGCGCCTTGTCTCTCCAGGACAGCTCGGATGGCAGCTGGTTCATACATGGTATACAGCTTCTGGACGACGCGGTTGCAAGCCAACAGATAGCGTTTCGAAGCGGACAGCTTGGGTTCACTGCCGCTGCCATAATTCCATTCCCGCAGCGTACCGATAAAGCTTTCGATTTCCTCATCCACTATCTTTCCTGTTCTGGGCGCAAGCCTGTTGATATCGCTGCGCAGAAGTTTGTTCATCAGGGAATGCATCCATTCACCGTACGGCAAGTATTGCCCCTCATGCCCTTCCTCCACCAGCGATTCTTGCTGGCGTTTCATGAAGGGGGTGAACAAGTTGCCGGAAAAAAGCGTGCTTGTCCTTTCGTCATACGTTATGACGATCCCGCTTAGGAAAATATAGGGAGGAACAAAAAATTGCAGTTTCCTGCCCGAAGGCAAAATAAGCTCATAGCCTTCTTCGTCAAGCAAGTAAACGTCAGACGTAACCCCAAAATGCCGCAGCCCCCTTGCCGTCACGCCATGTGTCACAACGACCGCCTGCAATCCTTTCTGTTCCCACAAAGGCAGGCTTGCGCAACATTCCGGTCCCGGATGCTGCACAATCACATGGGTGATCCTCTCCAACGGGATAATCTTTAGCACATCCTCAAAGCCCGCTTCAAATCCCGCCACAGGACCCGGATCGATGAGGATGCCGTTCCCGTTTTCCATCAATAAATAAGCATTGCAATCACTATTTTCCCCTACCGGATAAAAACCTTCTGTAATCATCCTATCGGCCAGTCGATTTCCCATTATTTTATCCCTCTATTTTAGCTTCATGTTAATTTGATGATATTCTGTTTGATAAATAAACAGAATTATAGCATATCCTTCACTGAAAAAACGTTAAATTCTTGTTACAGTAAGGCTTGTTTTCCCCTGATCCAAGCAGTCTTTCCCGGCCTGCGCGAAACCTCATTTTCGTGCGAAATAACGCGGCAGCAATCGATCCGGCTGGCGTATTTTTTCCTGCTCCGTCCAACGCAGGCTTCGCCGGAGTTGGCGCGATATTCTGCAGTCTAGCTCCGATATGATCGGCTTTGCCGTAGATAAGCCCACTGGTAATCGCTGTCCTCCGATGAATGTTCGCACCACCGGAGCAAGCATCGGTCAATCATGCCATCATTCAGCGCTGGCGGCGTGCTCATCCAGTGCCTCAAACGCTTCCTGAATAATGTAATACGATGGTTTCAACCGTTCATGGTAGGTCGGCATATCCCAGGCTTCCCAAGTATATTTTGCCATTTTGACAGGGCTCGTAGCCAATTCCCCGGATTTTTGGACAGCCATCCCTATTTTGAATCCATCAGTGGCCTGCGCTTGGATTTTGCCGTTTTCGTAATGATCGCCCATGATTTGCTTGGTCGAAGGATCCATAACGTTCAGAAGCTGCCAAGGTATCCGGATTTCGACATTTCCGTCCTTGACGGCATAATCGGTCAGGGAATCATAGGCCTCATGCTCCGGGTTCGCATCACCCAGCGACAGCAACCCTGTTTCATAGGAAGAAAAAGGCAAAGTCTGCTGGGATGCAGGCAGGAAAATCTCCCTTGAGAGGCAATGCAGCATCGGATTGAAGATCCCTGAATCCTTGACCGCAAAGGCGGAATTTTTGTCGATCATCCCCAATTGCTCGGCATAGAGGTAATGGAAGGAATCATAATAGGCATCCACCAGGATCCGGGCGTCATCCGCTCCGGCGATCCGGACCATAAAATCGGCTCCGCTTGAAAATTGCAGTTGCTGACCTGCGGCTGCCGTGTTCCCTTGGTCCGCGATCGTGTCGATCGGGATGCAGAGCGTGTCGGCGCCGAAATCGAATCCTTCAGTTGCGACCATCAGATATAGGTATTTTTCATCAGATGCCGCATACAAAGCGCCGTCCGTTGTTTCGGCGATCGGTTCGGTTTTGCTCCAGTCGGAAATATCCCCGTCCACGTAACGGGCGGACGCTTCCTCGCCGGGGTCGAATGCCATCAGACCGAATTCCTGCTCGTTCGTCTGGGGATTGGACCAATAGGCACGCCGGTCAGCCAAATCGAAATCCATCGTATTCCAGGTCCGTTTGAACCACTCATCCTGCCATGTGAAGACCAAACCGCCGCAGTATCCTTCCGAATGGATGTCCTGCAGCAGATCCACCACTATTTCGCCTTGCTCCGTTTCATCATGATTGCCCTGGTCATAACCGGAATAAAGGCTCTCATGGGCTTTCCCGCGCGATGCCGGCACTCCGAATTCGGCGACCAGGACCGGCACCGTATGCTCCGCCATCAGATCCTCCAGATAGGCGCGGTAGGTGTTGATTTCCCCGTTCTCATCCACATCCTGGATATACTCCTCCTCGTAACTCAGGAAATCCGGATAGTAGGGATAGATATGATACGCGGCAAACAGTCCTGCCGGGAATGAACTCCGGGCCTTGATGTGTTCCGTATTCACCACCGCTTTGTCTTCTTTTTCGTAAGGCTCGCTCGGGTGTTCCAGCATGTCTGTCGTCACCCAGTTCGTGAATCCCAACGCCCTTGTCGTCCGGTACTCCTCCGCTTCGTAGCGCAGCACCGCATCCCCAGCTTCACTCAAAAATACTTCGAAGGGCGAGGCGTCTTCCGTATACAAATATTCCCCCGAGAAACTTGTCTTTCCCGGACTATTCAGGTTCGTCGTCTCCACAAATGCCGGATCCCATTCGATTCCCATGATCCAGCCGATGACATAGGGTGAGATGTCTTTCGTGTACTCACCGCTGGCGAATCCCGGTTTTTCAGGCAAAACGGCATTCCCATGGAAAATGTCGACCAAATTTTTGGCATCCGCAACAAAATCCTGCTTAATTTTTTCATCTTCGGCAAAGGCATCCTGAAGCGTAGCGATATCCTCCTCGTTGATCCATACCCCCTGCATCAGATAGAGCGGCTGCTCGGCCGTCCGGTTGAATTCGTACAGCGCATTATAAAAAGCGGGGTCCAAAGTCGTGTACACCCGGATGACTTCCGCATGCATGTCGCTGATGTAGCCGAACCACCGCAGATAATCCTCTTCGGTTATCCCGAGCTCCCCCGGGAAATAACCGGGTTTGGCCGCGCCGATGTTGACCCCTTCCAAGAATTCATTCTGCCATTCGTTGTCCCTGTATATGGAAAACTCTTTGCCGTCAGTTTTGGAAATGAAGCTTAAACCCCGTTCTTCATAAAAAGCGGCATCCGCTTCGGTGACCGCGTTGTTGTATCTCATAAAAACCATCAGCACTGCGGTTGCACCAAGCAACGCAAAAATCCTCACCGCCAGTTTTTGTTTTCTGCTCATCCTGATCATCGTGTTTTCCCCTTAGTCCCAGCACTCACTGGAATGTTTCTATCGTTTTTATCACCATTGAAAATAATATAACATTTACCTTGCCATTATTTAGCTATCTTCCAAAAAAAATACAAAAAGAATACTGAAGTTCCAAAACGAATTTTTTCGAAATACTTGATCAGACAACATTCCGGAAAATCCACTGTCCACAATTGTACGGGAATGGCACTTACCTCCAATTGATTTCCATTCTTTCCGCCTCAGTCATTTTTCTTTCAGATGAGTGATAAATATTCACCACTTTTGTGTTAAAGGATTTACTGATTCGATTGTATAATGAATAAAAAAATTGATTGTGAGGTACAAATGCCCATGAAGCCATCGAAATTGATCCCGCTTTTCCTTATCTTTGCTCTGCTGTTCGCACCTGTGACTGCCGTCCAAGCCGCTCCCAACAAGAACAACACTTCCGTCGTCAGCACCGGCAGCTATTCCACTTGGTTGTGGAACACCAATGAGATCACATACAACAGCGACAATATCCTGAATTTTCTTGTGGCCAACAACGTAACCGATTTGCACCTGCAAGTGAACTATGGAATAGACTACGCCTACTATCAGGATTTCATCAGCAGGGCAGCAGCCAATAATATTGCCGTGCATGCTTTGGAGGGATCGCCTGACTGGGTTCTGCCTGAAGGCACAGTCTACCAGGACTATTTCTTCAACTGGCTGACCGATTACCAAGCCAACTCCGCTCCGGAAGCCCGCTTCAAGGGCATGCATCTGGACGTGGAGCCTTACCACTACAGCACGGGCTACGGCACGGATCCGAACGGGGTTTTGGGACGTTATCAGGATTACCTGATGCATGCAAAAACAGTGGCGAACAATCTGCAATTGAATTTGGCCATCGACATCCCGTTCTGGTTCAATGAAGTGCAATACAGCACGGCTTACGGGAACGGCAACCTGGCGGCATGGATTTTCAACAACATCAAGACCGTCACAATCATGGCCTACCGCGACTTCGCTGTCGGGGCCAACGGCATCAATCAGATCGCCGAAACCGAAATGAACCTAGCTCGCCAATACAACGTGAGTGCGACCATCGCCGTCGAAACCGAAAACATCGGCGATCCGACCTATGTGACCTTCTTCGAGGAGGGCAGCACCTACATGTACAACGAACTGAGTCTTGTCCGCCAGTACTTCAGCAAAAACCGCGCCTTCAGCGGCATCGGCATCCATCATCTGGGCAGTTGGATGAATATGAATCCATAGGCATTGGAAACAGGCCGTCTCACGCGAGGCGGCTTTTCCTTGCGTGCTGGGGGCTCACAAAATCGGAATAACCCGCCAAAAGTGATTTGGCGGGCAAAATTGCATTGGTTTCCACAGAAAAACCTTCCAAAGGATCTTTGGAAGGTTTTTCTTAGTATAAGCTGATCATAAAACCCGTCAAGGCCATTTCGGAAGGCTTTTCCGACATCATATTCGAAAAATAACCCGCCACTGAACCCGTCAGACTGCTCTTATGCTAAATTCCAGCCTAGCCCCGGTAGCGCAGCGCCAGCCCTTTCAGGAAATTACGCGCATAGCGGTCGCCGCAAGGCTTGTAGTTGCGGTGCCCTTCTTTGCGCAGGACGGCGCTAAGTTCGCTTTTCGACACGGTTACGCCTGCCGATTCCAGGATTTCCAGCATATCTTCGTTCGTCAAAGTCAGCGCGATTTTGACCTTCTTCAGCAACGTATTGTTGACGTTCCCGTTGTTCAGCAGAAATTCCGGCTTGGGTTCTGCTTCGCCGGGCTTCGTTTTCGGTTTGCCGCGTTGGGAAGTGATGAGACCGTTCAGGAACGATTCCAGCGCCGCGTTGTCGCAAGCCAATTGTCCATCGCCTGACGGGTCATCCGCGCCCGCAGCGTCCGTTGCTTCATCCTTCTTCGGATTCTTGAGCATCTGTTGCACGGCTTCCTTCGTCACTTCGAGTCCGCCCAAGCGGAACACTTCCACCATATCCGCATCCTTGATGTCCAGCGCATAGCGTAAGCGGATCAATATATCATTGTTGTCCATAATTAGCCTCCAAATTTTCCTTTTCAGTTGTCCTTTTCCAGTATACCCTGTTGGCCTGCGGAATGCCTTATACTTTTTCTCATTTTTTTAAAATTAGCTCTTCACTTCTCACATAAATGTGTTATAATCAAACATACGAGCAGGTGATTCATCTGTTTAACGGTTCCTTAGCTCAGCGGGAGAGCACTACCTTGACATGGTAGGGGTCGCTGGTTCAATCCCAGTAGGGACCATCAAGCTTCAGCACAACACTGAAAAGAGGCACGATCGGAGAGATCCGCTCGCGCCTCTTTTTTTTAATCGACTGTCGGCGCTTGGCTCATGGCCGCATCCAACAGATATTCGCCTTTGCTGCTGTCGTCCTCGGTGGCGAAGCGCGCATCGAGATCGTTGAAATGCCACCATTCCGAAGCCAGCGGCGTCAGCCCGGCATCCGTGCAGTAGCGCTGCAGCAGGATCGCGGCCTCATTCATCGTATCCGCCAGAGTGGCCTGCAGCCAAGCAGTCGGCGAACTGGATTTGACCGGTCCGGTGAATGTAGCCGAGGCCATGCTCAGCTCGTGGATGGTCGTCGGCATCGTGTATTCGGTGTAGCTTGTGACGGCCGTCGCGGCATAGTCGCCGATGACGATTTTCTGCTGCTCAGTCACTTTCGCAAGCGTGACATCGATGGCATAGCCCATCTGATGGTTCGAAACGCTTGTCGCAATGAACCAGTTGGTGTCCCAAGGAGCGGTATTGATTCCCGCCATCACTTCCGGATCGTCCGCTGCCAGCACCGTCACGGCATCCACAGTCAGCTTCTGGACGGAATAAGGACGGTACCCTTCATAGATGACCAACGTATTCCCATCCGCCAAAGCGGCTTGTTGCGCCAGATAAATTTTCTTCGACATACTGTATAGTACCGGCACGATGTCGCTAATTTTCCCAAGCCGCATGTTGTAAGCTTTTCCGTCATAAAGCGCTTCGCCGGTGATGCCGGGGATCGCTTTTCCGGAAGAGACGAACTTGGATGCGTAGGTGTTGGTGTTGTCATAGATGATGGAAGGGATCACATCCGGGAGATTGATGAAACAATGCAGATGCTGCACCCATCCGGATTCCGTTGCGGTCTGGACGAACCACCAGTCGCCCTCTTCCTCCAGCACCTCGAAAGCGGTGCCCGCTTCCAGTGCCGCAAGCGTTTCGGAAGCCGCATCGGGAGTCGCCTTCAGATCCATCCCGATCGAGGCATACCCGGTCGCCCCGGTGACGGGAAGCTCCAGCTCCCCTGCATACACCAGCGGCTCAGGATTTTCCGGCTGCACATCCGCTGTTTCCCCTGCCTCGCTGGAAGTCACCGTTTCTGAAGTTATCTCTTCCGAACTCGCCGAAGCGATTTCCGCCTCCTCCGTTTCCGCCCTTTCATCCTGCCCGGAGCAAGCGGAAAGCACCGCCACTGTCAGGAAACCGATGACAGCGCGGCGCCAATTTCTTTTGATTCTCATATCTTTTCAGTCCTCCATTACGCGGATGCGATCATTTTCACCAGTTCCAACAGCACCAGATGGAACGGATAGAAAGCATAGAAGCCCCATTTCATCAGATTGGATTTCTTGCCTTGCCTTCCTTTGTAGAGGAGCAGTAAGGGCACGGCCAGAAAGATGCCCAGCTGGTAGGCTTGCGTCCAGCCGATTTCCCGGATGGACGGGATGATGTGGAACAGGATGCCGATGACAGCGAAACTGAGCAGCTGTTTTTCGGTCTGTCCCCTGAACAGCCCGAAAAACAGGATCCACAACACCGCTACGTAATTCCAATCAGCCGGAACAGCCAACAGGCAACACGCCAAAACGATTGCCGCTCTCAACGGGAGGGACCAATCCTCTCGTTTTGCCGCCGCCAAAGCCACCAGCCCCAGCGCCAAGCCCCAGATCACGCTGGTTGCCTGCCACCACTGAAGTCCGAAATACCAGACATACGGAAAATGCGAAACTACGGCGAACAGGA
The DNA here is from genome assembly GCF_900109135.1 of Trichococcus ilyis. Taxonomy (GTDB): domain Bacteria; phylum Bacillota; class Bacilli; order Lactobacillales; family Aerococcaceae; genus Trichococcus; species Trichococcus ilyis. The sequence continues at coordinate 53,054 of NZ_FNYT01000005.1, forward strand.
ACAGCCGCAGCGTATACTTTTTCAGATCGGAAGTGTAGTGGTAGCCTTCCGCGATCATATAGCACATGATCGGGGCGGCGATCCGCCCTGCTATCCGCAACACCACGCCTTCAAGCGTATCCTGCGGCACAAATACCGCAAATATATGATCAAAAAACATTGCGATTATGGCAAGGTTCTTCAATGTATAGGACGAGAGGTCTTTTGGAATAGCGCTGCTGCCTTGCATCGAAGTGCTCCTTACTGTCACATTTTTCACAACCCTTACTATTGAACGGATTGACCGGCCTGTATACCGGTCCTTTTCCACAGTATAGTCTTTCGGCCCGCCGGCAATCCCCGAAAAAAAGCCAGAGATTTGCGGAAAAACTCACGCAAAAGATAAAAGCGGAACGGGTTCCTTCACTAATTTCCGAAGGGCTAACCCGTGGAGCTGGCCAAAATCATTTGAAAACGCATACATTTCCGAAACGCATCCAAAACACCCTTCAAAACAAATTGGACCGCTCATTTTCCGCCGGATTGGACGGTTTCACAGTCCCTTTCATTTGCTAAAATAAGCAACAATATACGAAAAGACGAGGAGGCTTCTTGATGAGATACAAACCGAATTACGCCCCGGGTCCGACCGAGGTGCGCGAAAATGTGCGGCTGGCCCGCGCAAAAAGGACCAACAACAGCGACTTCGACAAGGAGTTTGTGCGCTATTACCGCGAGGTCAGCCAAAAAATGGGGACAGTCATGGGAACCACCAATGAGGTGCTGCTGCTTGCCGGTGAAGGGATTTTGGCTTTGGAAGCTGCTTGTGCGAGCTTGACGGAGCCCGGCGACCGTGTGCTCGTGCTGGACAACGGCATCTATGGCGAAGGCTTCAAGGACTTCGTCAGCATCTACGGCGGCGAGCCGGTCGTCCTGAGCTTCGATCACCACAGCGGCATCCCAGCTGAAGCCGTCCGCGCCTATCTGGAAAAGGATTCCGACTTCAAATATGCCACCTTGGTCCATTGCGACACGCCGACATCGGTCCTGAACAACGTGGCGGCGCTTTGTCCTTTATTGAAGGAATACGGCATTCTGACCGTTGTCGATTCCGTCGCGGGCATGGTCGGCGAACCGATAGCAGTCGATGCAAACCAAATCGACATTTGCTGCGGCGGGACGCAAAAAGCCATCTCGGCTCCGGTCGGACTGGCGATCGTTTCCGTCAGCGCGGACGCCCAAAAAGCGATGGACAACCGCAAAACACCGATCGCGTCCTTCTATGCAAATCTGCAGGTATTCAAAGGCTACGCGGAAAAAGAGTATTTGCCTTACACGACTTCTGCCGGCGATGTCGCGGCGCTCGATGCCGCCCTGGACAACATCCTTGAGGAAGGCATCGAAACGGTTTTCGCACGCCATGACAGGATTGCCTCTGCTGTACGAGAAGCCGCTAAAGCGTACGGCCTGGAGCTGTTCCTGGATTCCGCCCGTTCCAACACAGTCACCGCCATCCGGATTCCGGAAGCGATCGGGGCTTTGCGCCTGCAGGAGCACCTCAGCGAGCACTACGATCTGCTTGTCGCCACCTCCTTGGCACAATATGCGGATGTGATTCTGCGCATAGGCCATATGGGCGAGAATGCCTTCATGGACAAACTCATTTATGTCTTGTCCATCATCGACAACGGCCTGCGCGATCTCGGCTTCGCAGGCAAAGGCAACTTGGCCCAGCTGTTCATCGACAAATACAAAAAAGAAAACTAGGAGGCTACACTATGCAAAAAGCACAAGGTTATTCAAACACACGCACTTATGATTTGGTTCTGACGGCGATTCTGATCGCCCTCGTCTTCGTTGCGACGGTCTTCCTGAACATCAAATTGCCGATTGGGGCAAACGGCGGCTTGATCCATCTCGGCACGGTGATGCTTTTCCTGTCATCTATCCTGTTCGGACCGAAAAAGGGCGCCATCGCCGGAGCGGTCGGCATGGCCATCTTTGATCTGATGGCCGGTTGGGTGCTGTGGGCGCCCTTCACATTCGTCACTCGCGGGCTGCAAGGCTATCTGGTCGGAAAATTGGCTTGGTCTAAGGGACGTCAAGGTGACAGCTTTGTTGTGAATCTTTTGGCCACATTGCTTTCGGTTCCGGTGATGCTAATCGGTTATTATCTGTGCGAATGGATTTTGTACGGCAACGCCATCACCCCGTTCGCTTCGATCCCCGGCAACCTCGTCCAGAACGCGGTCGGGATCGCCATTGCCTTGCCGTTGTCGGCAGTCCTGAAAAAGATGAATATCACTGCAAGATAGCGCCAAAAAACTGTCTCCACGTTGGTTGGAGACAGTTTTTTTTGCGTGTGCCTGGTAGCCATAGGAGTGCGCCCCCTGCATGTATGCTCTTCTCCGGTGAAGGCTTCCCCACCGGAGAACGCCGGTAATTTTCGGCCCCTACTCCGACGAAGCTACGATTATCGGAGGACAGAGACAAAATGTTAGCTCAACTTCGGCGAAGCCTCCGTTCGCCGGAGAAAAACGCGGCACGAGCGTTCAGCAACAAAGAGTGGTCGCACCGAACCTGACCGGATGACGAAGAAACGGGGCCGCCTCGCGATGAGGCAGCCCCGTTTCTTCGTCCACTATTGTTTTTTTTACTTTCCCTGTCAGCGGTTATTTCGCCTGCAGGTCCGGCTGATGGATCCCGAACAGATTCCCTTCCGTATCGAAGTAGTATCCTTGCCAAGCCATCCCGACCAAAGCATTTTTCGGCATGGCGACTTTGCCGCCCTGCTCCAGGATCAGCGCTTCGGTCGCATCGTAATCTTCCGTACCCAGCGTGCACACAAAGGCGTTTACGGCTTGGCCCGCTTCAGGCGGAGGAGTTTGGCGCTGCATCAAAGCACCGTTGATGCCCGGCTCGCTCGTGTCCCCTGTGACCGCACCGAAATAAGGCATGCCCGCATAAGCGGTCCAATCCTCGAATGTCCAGCCGAAAACTTCACCATAGAAGCGCTTGGCCCGTTCCATGTCATCAACGTGAATCTCAAAATGAATGACTTTTCCCATGATTCCGTTACCCCCTATTTTTCGCAAAACAGTTGTTGCTGATGGCTTATGCAGAGTGCGTTTGGCAAAGGTGCTCGTGCAACAGAAACGTTAGCGGTGCTGGTCGACGAGGATCGGATTGCCGTCAGGATCGAGAATGATAAAGCTGCCCGGTCCTTCAGTCTCCGGGTCGGCTTCCGAAACGAACGCGATGCCCTTTGCCCGCAATTCCTCCTGCAGCTGGCGGACATCCTTGAACGGGTTCACTTCCGCCGCGTCGCTGTTCCAGCCGGGATTGAATGTCAGCATGTTCTTCTCGAACATGCCTTGGAACAATCCGATGATGCAGTCCTCGTTCTTCATGATCAACCAATTCTGGTCGATGTCCCCACCGAATGTGCTGAAGCCCAATTTTTCGTAAAATGCCTTTGATGCGTGTATGTCCTTGACCGTCAAGCTGAGGGAAAATGCTCCAATGCCCATGCTTATGCTCCGTTCTCTTTGGATTTTTGTCGCTTCTGATCCGGATGATACTGAAGAATGGCTCTTCATAGTCCATTATAATTTCGTCGGATGCGAAAAGCTAATTTTAGCGGATCACCCCAATTTTGCAGGATTGACATTGCGTGTGCGAAGCGAGCAAGTGCATTTGATTGAAATAGGGTGCGCCGACCGGATACCCGGATTGCAGGATATAACACCTGTATTCGACAATTTTGCCTTTCGCTAGGTCCAAATTGTCGAATAATTTTGAACATTCGACAATTCTGCTCTTCGCTGGCGCCAAATTCTCGAATGATCTTGTAGTATTCGACAATTTCTCCCGCCGAATGCACTCGTTTTCAACACAGACAAAGGCTGCCCCATTTGGAGACAGCCCGCTTCGAGAGTATACCTTACCCTTGTATTCATCCGAGCGATTATTGCAAATAATCGCTCTTCATTTTTTCCTGCGCATAAATGGAGTGCCCGCTGTTGAACACATAGGCGACCGACACGATTGCGAAGAAATAAGGCAACGTGTCGTACCCGAAGACTTCGACGCCTATGAAGACGGGCGCGATGAAGGTGTTCGTTGCGGATGCGAAAACGCTGGCGTACCCCAAAGCGGCGACCATTTCCGGCGGCAGGCCGAACACCGGCGCCAACCAGTAGCCCAGACTCGCGCCGATCGAGAACAAGGGCGTGACTTCGCCGCCCTGGAATCCCGCTGCCAGGGTAACGATCGTCAGCACCAATTTCAGCACCCAGTCATAACCGTAGATCGTGCCTTCCTGGAAACTGGCGCTGATCAGATTGGTGCCAAGGCCCGAGTAGCGACCCATGTGCAACGCTAACAGCACGATGGTCAACAGTACACCCACCACAAAAATCCTTCTGTAGGGATCAGTTATCTTTTGCGCCATCCAGCTTTTCGTGATCTTCAACAGTTTGGCGAACACCCCGCCGACCGCCCCGAAGACGATGCCCAAAACGATAACCTTTATGGCAAAAGCTAGATCGACCGGCACCGCCACATCCAAATCCACCGAAAATTTTTCCAACCCGAAGAAATGCGAAGTATAGGCGGCCGCAAAGGCGCTGATTGCCGCAGGGAAAAGCGCGCGGTATTCGATTGCGCCTACCATCAGCACCTCCAAAGCGAAAAACGTTGCCGCCATCGGTGTCTGGAACAAGCCCGCAAAACCGGCTGCCATCCCGGCAACCAGCAGGATTTTTTTAGCATCCTGGAAAGGCAGCTTTTTGCCGAAAGTATAGCCAACGGTCGCTCCGATCTGGACGGCCACGCCTTCCCTGCCGGCGCTGCCGCCGAAAAGGTGGGTCAGCCAAGTGCCGCCGATGACCAATGGAACCAGCCGTTTCGGGATTTCTTCATCCTGCTTGTTCCCCGCAGTGAAGACGAGCCCCATCCCTTTGCTGCTGTTCTTGCCGAATTTCTGGTAAACATAGACGATCGCCAAGCCCGCGATTGCCAAAAACGGCAACAACACTGCGACGTGGTGCCCGCGGAACTGTGTGATCAAAATGAGGACTTCGCCGAACAAGGCATCCAAGGCCCCCACCAATATGCCCATCACGATCGCCGCAATGCCGTAAAAAAATATTTCCTGATAAACCGCTGATTTAATTTGTCTCATTGTTGTATTCCTTCTTCAACCGCTTATTTTTCACTGCACCTCCATAGGCGCATCTTCCAATGATGATACCACGAAACCGGTCGGAACAACTGAAAATTATTGTCCAGACTGCACGCAACATTCGGATATCCGTTACGGAAACAACAAAAAAGCCCGGAAGCCGCTGCCCAACATTTGATGGGGAAATGGCTTCCGGGCTTTTAGCTTTTCGGCACTCCGTTAAAAGAGGCGCTAGGACCTTATTTGCTGCTTGTTTGCGCTTGTTTTTTCTTCAAACGCTCTTGTTTGCGCATATCGATCTCTTTGAAATACGCTTCCCATGAGATTTCGATGGTCACGTTCTGCGAATTCGTATAGACGATGTTCTTCATATATTTCTTGCTCCTTCTTCAGCGTAACCATATGCGTACGCTGCTGTCTTTCAACCTCCTCATTTATCCTTTTTTCTGTACTCAGAGAAATCAAAAAGGCACTCAAGCGAGTACCTCTTCATTTCTGCTTATTATCATAAGAAAGAAAAAGGTATTCCTGTACAGGAATCGCGGCTTTTTCACTATCAAATCAAAATCTTGGAAATTCATGTTGCGGGCACCAGTATCTGGCGCTACATATAAATTTAACTTCGCTTATTTTTGGTTCCGGTTGCCTGCAGCATCCGCTGCAGAATAGAGAAAAGCCATGGTTCCATACATATAAGATGCATATGTTCTTGGACGTTGAGATGACACTATAACACGAATATCCGTTCGATGCAAATAAAAAGATTTTCGATTTCCGGATTCACTGCTTGTTCAGCCCTTGCTCTTCGACGAAATCACGCATGTACATGCGTTGCGGATGGGAAAGCATTTCGGCCATCTGGCTGGTCCAAGTATCGGAACGCTCGCCACCGGTCCGTTCGACATAATAGTCCGTGATTACGTTGTTGTACTGCTCAAGTTGAGATTTATAGACTTCATCATCCTGCTGGTATTCATTTTCATGGTAGACATGCTCGAACGGCAGGCGCGGTTTTTGGTCGTTGATGCAGGTCGGATACCCCACAGCCAACCCGAAGAGAGGCAATACCTTGTCCGGAATCTTCAAAAGGTCGCGGACTTTTTCGAGATCATTCCGCAATCCGCCGACATAGCAGATGCCGAGTCCCATCGCTTCCGCGGCAAGGGCGGCATTTTGGGCGGCCAAGGCTGCATCGATAATGCCGACCATGAATTTTTCGGTGCTCTCAAGCGAGGCTGCAACGTCCTTGCCTTCCATCTTACCGATCACATCGTGGCGATGCAGGTCGGCACAGAACACGAAGAGATGGCCATTCTCGGCCACGAAAGCTTGATTGCGGGAGATTTTTGCCAGTTCACGTTTTTTGTCGGGATCGGTGACCCCGATGATGGAGTAGGCCTGCACAAAACTCGAAGTCGAAGCCGCCTGCGCGCTGCGGACGATCGTTTCGATCTGTTCGGCGCTCAAAGTCCGGTCTTCAAAGTCCCTTACCGTGCGGTGCGCCAAGATGCGTTCGATTGTTTCATTCATCACTTGTATTCCTCGCTTTCAAATATCTTGTATTAGACCGATATGTTCATTCTAAAGGAATGAAATAGCCCCGTCCAACCGGATGCTCATGGTACGATCCACGAAAAAGCCCCGCTCCTTTGCCATTTCGGCGAGGAGCGGAGCTAGGAAAGCTATATATCAGATTTTTTTTGCTTCTTTGATTGGGCGTTGGTCTTCTTTGTCAGGCGCGTCCGAAAGGATCTTTTCAGCGATCAAAAACAAGATCGGCAACAAAACGTCGTCCGCATATCCCACCATCGGCAAAACATCCGGCAAAAGGTCGATCGGGCTGATGATATAAAGAAGGATCCCAACTACCATCCATTTTTTCTTGCCGTCGACTTTCGAATCGAACAGGGAAAGCACGAGTGACTTGACTTTATCAAACGGTGTCAGACTGGTTTTCTTTCTTACTTTCATTCTGCATTTTCCTTTGCTGATGGATTTGGATGTCCTTGTCAGGTCATCTTGGACAAAGTATACCGCTTCTCAAAAGTAATCGAATCAGTCTCAAGGATGATTTTTAACCTGCCGGAATGCTTCAGCTATGCCCTACGATCAGATGCGGGACATACGGTTCTTCCAAAAATGCGACTTCAGCAGCCGTCAGTTTGACCGATACGGCCTCCACCGGTTTTTCCAGATGCTCCAGTTTGGTCGCTCCGATGATCGGCGCCACGACCGGGTCCTTCTGCAGCAGCCAGGCCAACGCGATTTCGACGCGCGAAACGCCCCGGTCGGCGGCTACTTTTGCCAAACGTTCGACGATGATCCGGTCCTTATCGGCGGTGGCGTCGTACTTCGAACGCGCCACATTGTCCGTTTCCATCCGTTTGGAAGTCTCCGACCAGTCGCGCGTCAGGCGGCCGGATGCCATCGGACTGTACGGGGTCACGGCAATTTTTTCTTCCCGGCAAAGCGGCAGCATTTCCCGTTCCTCTTCGCGGTAAAGCAGGTTCAGATGGTCCTGCATCGAGACGAAGCGGGTCCATCCGTAATTTTCCGCCACATGCAGCGCTTTTTGGAACTGCCAGGCATACATCGCAGAAGCTCCGATGTAGCGGGCTTTTCCGGATTTCACCACATCGTGCAGGGCTTCCATCGTTTCCTCGATCGGCGTGTTGTAATCCCAGCGGTGGATGATGTAAAGGTCCACATAATCCATGTCCAGGCGCTTCAGGCTGTTGTCGATTTCGCTGAGGATGGATTTGCGGGACAGGCCGGATCCGTTCGGGCCATCATGCATTTTCCCGTGCACTTTTGTGGCGATGACCACCTCGTCACGCTTGGCAAAATCCTTGATTGCACGGCCGAGGATTTCCTCGCTTCGACCCAACGAATAGACATTCGCCGTATCAAAGAAATTGATGCCCAGGTCCAAGGCGTGCTTGATGATCGGTCTGCTTTCCTCTTCCTTCAGCGCCCATTTGTGCAGCCACGTGTCCGGATCGCCGAAGCTCATGCAGCCCAGACAGATCCGCGATACATCCATACCCGTATTGCCGAATTTCACATACTCCATCATTTTTCCTCCATTCTTCCCATAGCCTCTATTTTTTCAGTTTGAACGGCTGTCCTGGTGCATAGGCATGGATCCGTTCCGGGTTCACTACCTTATCGTACAAGGATTGCGGATCAGCGTTGAATACGTTCAGATCCGGCGCATCCACCGTGCCCCAGTGGCAAAGGATGAGATGCGCTTCGGGATAGGTGTTCGCCATTTGGATTGCCCCTTCCAAGCCGATATGCCACTCGTTGTCGGAAAAGTCGAACAGGATCACATCCGGCTGCGGCATCTCCAGCTGTGCCTGCATCAAGCGGGAATCGCCCGGCGCCCAGATGATGCCGTCCGGCGTCTCGATCCAGAAACCGCAGTAATCCTCCAGCCGGAAAACGCGGTAGTTGTATTTGGCTTTTTCGTTCTGCCAAGCATGGTCCGCCGGCGTCAGCGTAATTTTGGCCGGACCGACTTCGAAGCTGGCTCCGATATCATGCCCGTTTGCCGGAAAGCCTTCCGCTCCCATCAGCTCCGCCACATAGTGCGGTCCGTGGAATGCCTTGGAGGCATGTTCCAGCGCGTGCAGCGTCGGTACGCTGTAATGGTCGTTGTCGCAGTGCGTGATCAATACCGCATCCAAGTGCGGGACCTTTTCCGGCATGATCGGCATCTCGATCAAAAGCGGCATATCGAAGTCCTTCAGCATTGGATCCATCATCAGACAAGTGCCGCGGGTGTTCACGAACATCCCGCCGCTGCCCAGCCAACGGACTTCCGTGTGGTCGATCGGTCGGAAGGCTTCCTCCCCAAAGAATACGGTAGGCGGCGGAACGGCTTGTTTGTGTGTTGCCATTTTCTTTTCCTCCTAAATGGTCCAACTTTTTTATACAGTTGCAGTTTTGCCATTGTTCGCAAAATGAATGCGTTCACATTCCCATGATGACACAATTTGGCTAGCAGAACAAGTGCGGACCCGGCTCCCGCGCTCCATTCAGATCAATGGTACGCCGAAGCTGAGTTGCTCACACTTCCTCCGCACTCGTTTCAGCATGCCGCGCCAGAAAATGATAGCCACCGCCGATGATGCCGAACCCCAGCAGGAGTGTCCCTTCCAGGAAAAAGATCCCGCGTTCGGAAGCAAGCCGGAACAGGCGCTCCACCAGGACGATGCCGTAAGGGGAAAAGGCCGCGCCGAGATTGAATCCGATCAACAGCAGCGAGGTTGCAGCGTTTGCGTTCCCCGACGCCGAGCTGTTGACTTTGTTGAACAGATACGGAATAAAAGTACGGAAGGAGAAGCCGCAGAACGCAGCAGCCAAACCGGTCACCCAGACCGCGTTGGACAGCCCGATCGTCACCAAGGCCACCCCCATCCCGAACAAGGCGAGCGGCAAAGTATATTTCCCGACAGCCCCAAAAACTTTTCCGAACAAAAAACCGGCCGTCATTGCGCCGATGCCGATCAGGGAAAGGATATAGCTCCCGTCCGTGGCATCGCCGTACCCGTCCGCCAGCATGAGCGGCGTGACCCGGACCGTTATCGTCATATAGAACATCACCGCCACAACGAGCAGAGCCAGATAGCCGAAAACTTCCCTGTCCATGCCCTTTCTGCTTGTACTCAAAGGATCCGTTTGCTGTGGCTGACCGGAAACGTCCGCCGGTTCAACCGGGATATCCGGAACCAGGGCCGCGAACAACAAAATAGCCGGCAGGGCCGCCAAGTAGACCCAAAAGGAAGTTTGCCAGTCGATCTTCAGCAACTGCCCAACCAAGAAGGAAATGCTCATCCCGCCGATGCCCTCGAAGGCGCTCTGCAGCCCGATCATGGCCGCCCTTTCACTCCCCTCATAAGAATGCCGGATAAAACTGACCAGGAGCGAATTAAAAAGTCCGATCCCGAATCCGAAGAAAGCCCGGGAAAGGAAGATGGCCCAGAAATGATGCACAAACACCGGAACCAAGCCGGAGACCAGAACCGTGATCAGCCCCAGCAGGACCGTCTTCTTGTAGCCGATCCTCTTTGCGATGGCGTGGCTGAGCAACACCGAAACGATCAAAAACAGGGAAGGCATCGTCGTCAAGGATTCCACCAGCGGCAACGGAATCTCCGGAAAATCCCGGGCGATGGCGGGCACATTCACCGCGATGGCCCCGCCGGAAACGACAACTAATGAAGCGGACAGCAGCGCAAGTTTCTTGACTATCCTCATATCCATACTGATGATTTTCCTTTCTGATTGTCCATGCCTGTACAGCATACATACGTTTTCTTATCACTAGTTTAAAACGCAACCGCAGAAAAAGAAAATAGTTGTTTTGCATGATTGATCATGCCTTTAAGGCATTTTTAAGAAGCTCGATGAATTTGGCTACTGCCGGCGGGAAAACCTGATACTTTTTCCAGGCGATGACGACACCTGTCTCCAGGGCAGGTGCCAAGGGCCTGAAACAGAGTTCGGTTTCCTCGCTTGCCGGGACAAGTTTTTCCAGACACAACGCAACCCCGATGCCCGCTTCCACCATAATGGCTGCATTGTAGATCAGATTGTAGCGCCCGATGATGTGCAAGGCCCCATAGGAGTCGCCGAACCAATTGTCCAGTTCGTTCTGGACCAACGCCCTCCCCGGAATCAGGATCGGAAAAGGCAACAGATCCTCAGGTGCAACGGACCGCTTCTGCGCCAGCGGACTGTCCTTCCGCATGACGACGCCCCAGTACTCTTTTTGGGGGATCCGGATGAAATCATATTTATCGATATCGACCGGCTCCGTCAGCAGGCAAATGTCCATCAGCCCCTTGTTGACCCGATCTTTGATGTCATCGGCATCGGCACTGTACAATTTGTACGTCACTTGCGGATATTCGCTGCTGAAGACTTTGATGAAATCGGCCAAAACGCGCATGGACTGCGTTTCTCCTCCACCGATGGCGATTTCGCCGTTCATGAGCGGCTGCTGTTCCTTCAGCTCCTGTTCGGTCCTGTTGGTCAGATCGAGGATTTCTTCCGCCCGTCTTTTCAGCAGCAGCCCTTCGCTGGTCAATGTGATTTTCTTTTTGCCGCGCCGGAACAAGGAAACGCCTAATTCCTCCTCCAACTGCATCAGTTGGCGCGACAAGGTCGGCTGGGTGATGTGCAACTTTTCGGCGGCACTGGTGATATTCTCTTCATACACCACCGTCAAAAAATAATTCAGAACGCGCAACTCCATAGTTTGTACTCTCCTATCCCCTGATCCGGCTTTGATTCAGCCGAGACGACGGCTTTCGATTACAGCCCGCTTCTTCTGCGCAGCGGGGCTGCAATCGCTTCAGTTCAAGTATCTCACATCCAGCCGCAACCGTAAAACCGAATCAGGGAACGGACACAACCTGGAGGACGCTGCAGGTTGCGTCCGTTCTTCCGGTGAGCGCTCCGCTCCCCGGAGAACGCCGGCAACAATTGGACTCAACTCCGATAAAGACATGCTCGCAGGAGGACACACCACAGAATGTGCCGAACTCCGGCGAAGCCTGCGTTCACCGGAGAAAAACAGATTGCGGCCGTTTGAGGGTTCAGGTGTCAATAGGAACGCTTTTTTCAACGACGTTTTTCCTTTTGGTACAACGCAACACCTTCGCTGAACCGGAGGATGCCGTCCTCCAGAAGCGCCCGCGGGCAAGCGTAGTTCCAGCGGACAAAGCGGGAACCGTTGCCGCCGAAGATATCCCCTGCCGACAGGTACAGTCCGGTATGCTCCCGGATGAACGCGCACAGTTCCTGCGTATCGTCCGTGATCGCCGCGCAATTGATCCAAGCCAGATAAGTAGCTTCTGCTTCGACCACATGGACCTCGGGAACAAGCCGCTTCAAGGAACCGACCAATAATTTCCGGTTCTGTTCCAGATACTCCCGTAGCTCATCAAGCCACCCTTCCCCTTCGTCGAAGGCCGCTTCGGCCGCTTGGATCGCGAAGCTGTTCGGTTCCGCGACTTCGTCGGTATTGATCCCGCGGTCCACGCGTTTTCTGATTTCCTTGTTCGGGATGACGATCGCCGCCGTCTGCAGGCCGGCGATGTTGAATGTCTTCGTCGGCGCTACGCAGGTGATCGTCCGTTCAGCGATCGCTTCGGACACCGAAGCGAAGGGTGTGTACTTGTGGCCGATATGCGTCAGATCGCAATGGATTTCGTCGCTCACGACCAGCACATCATGCTTGACGCACAGTTCGGCGACCCGTTCCAGCGTCTGCCGATCCCAGACTTTCCCGATTGGATTGTGCGGGTTGCAGAAAATGAACAGCGAAACCGTGCTGCGCGCAAGTTTTTCTTCCAGGTCCGCGAAGTCGATGGCATAGCTCCCGTCCGCATAGCGCAGCCCGCTTGCCAGCACCTTCCGATCGTTGTTCAGGATGGAATTGTAGAAGATGTTGTAAACCGGCGCAAGGACGACGACGTCATCGCCTATCTCGGTCATTTTCCTGACGATCGAGGAGATGGCCGGTACGACGCCGGTGCAATAGAGGATCCACTCTTTTTCCATCGTGTGCTGGTGCCGCGTCCGCCACCAGCAGATGATGCTTTCGCGGAAGCTCTCCGGTACGGTATTGTAGCCGAAAGCGCCCTGTTCCAGACGTCTGGCGATGGCATTGACGATGGCGGGCGCCGTCGCGAAGTCCATGTCCGCCACCCACATCGGCAATTCATCCGCCCCGACGTCCCACTTGTAGGCGTTTGTGGCCCTTCTGTCGATGATCTGATCAAAATCGAAAGGCATATTCCTTGTACTCCGCAAGCTGGTATTTTGTCTTTTCGGCGGCGATTTCCGGATCGTCCAGGATCAGTTCGCCGATGCCGGGAGCGGTTATTGTGCCGCCGATCGGATTTTTGACGCTGTCGATCGTTGTGGCAGCATCGACGTCGACCGTCGAATATTCGAAAGCCAGATCCGTGTTGATGATCGTGCAATTCACCATTTTCACGTTCTCCATATAGCACATGCCCTGGTTGCTCTCGATGACGCAATTGATGAAGGTGACATTTTTCGAATTCCAGCCCAGGTATTCGCCGATGATGGTCGAATCCCTCACGACCACGTTTTCGCAGTTCCAGAAAGCGTCCTTGGAGATCAGCTTGGCGTCCGAAACCTCGATATTTTTTGCCCCGTCGAAGGCATAGTTGCCCGACAGCGTGAAGTGCGCGGCTCGGATGTTTTCGCTGTTCATCGCAAAATAATCGCCGGCTGCATGGACGTGCTTCAGCGTGATATCGCTGCAGTTCCATAACGTTTCTTGCGCGTTTGGCATTTCCACACGTTCCAGCGTGATGCCGGTCGCTCTTCTGAATGTCTTGGGCGCTTGGATCACGCTGTCGGTGACGGTGATGTCATGCGTATACCAAATGCCGGAGCGCGCCGTTTCGACCAAAGTGACGCCATTTGCTTGGATATGCTTCGCGTACCACAGCGGATATTTCCAGCGGAAGATCGTGTTGTCGAGCAGGATATCGCTGCTTTCCTTCAATGGCGATTCCCCGTCCGCAAAGACGGAACGGCTGATCTGCAGTTCTCTCGCTTTGAACAAAGCCCGCTCCCCGGTGAATAGTTGTTGGTTCAGATGTTCCATATTTTTTGACCCCTCTCTTATACATCCAGAGCGTACACCTTAACCTTGACATTAAGTCAAGGGATAATAGAACACCAAAAAGCTGTATGCAAGGAAATACTAAAAACTTCCACACACAGCTTCGCACATTTTATTCAATTAAGTGTTTTAATCGTTACCTGCGCTGCCTTATTTTTTAGTGAATGGAAAGAGCATCGGAACCCTTTTGGTGTATTCTTCCCACCCCTCGTATTTCTCCATATTCTTCTCCAGCAATGGCGTCGATATTTTGATCAATACGGTGCTCATCAGAATAGGTGAGATGATCAATAACAGATAATAATAAGGGTTGATGGAATCAGTGAAAAACAACGTAATACCACTAGCGTACAATCCAATCCAAATCAGGATTTCACCAAAATAGTTTGGATGGCGTGTAACTGACCATAATCCAGATTGCAGCAGGGAACGCGTTTTTTTATTGATGTGTCGTCTTAGTTGTTCATCCCCTACCACTTCAAAAAACAGTCCTACTAGCGCAATGAATAATGCCGCATAAACGAAATAGCGGTGCGCTGCATCAAAACTGAATTCGTTGTATTTGATCACCACATAGCTTGCGGATCCAACGATAAAATTAATGATGCCTTGAACCACAAACACCCTAAAAAAGGCGGTGACGACTACCTTATCACCCCACTCTTTACGCCACTGTGCGTATCTGAAATCTTCGGGTTTCCCATAATTCCTCTTAAATAACCGCAAGGATAACCTGAGGCCCCACACACTGATGAATCCAACAATAGCATACGATAAAACTGTGGGATTTTCAGTCACAAGCAGTGTGAGCCAGCTTCCCACGACGAAACCTATCCCCCAACCGATATCGACGATCGAATTGTTTTTGATTACTGTTGCAATGATAAAGATGATTGTAAAATAAACAAAGGTAAAAATTAACGGGACCAGCAGTCCGTCCAAACCTAAATTCGTGAATCCTTGCGTCGCAATTGCTAAAGTTGCTATAAATAATAGCGAATAAATGACAATTCTTTTCTTATCCATATTCCACCTCTTTCAAATTTTTAAACCTCACTATATCCCCAAAAAAAGCAACACAATTCAGCCGGTTCTAGCAATAAGATATAATATTCTCATTATACACTAATCTATAATAAGCACTCGATTCAAAGCTTTGGAATACAGCCCGAGTTTGTTGTCTGCTATTTGATCAGCACAAAAACGTTGAATTCGTCCTTGACTTAAAGTGCACTTTAAGGAGTATGCTGAAGCTAACATTCATAAGGAGATGATTTCTATGGCTAAAGTTACTGCAGGACGGGACGCACTGGGCGATTTCGCCCCCAAATTCGCCGAACTGAATGATGATGTCCTGTTTGGGCAAGTCTGGTCGCGGGAAACGGAATTCGCGCCGCGCGATCGCTCCATCGTCACCGTCACGGCACTGATCACAGGCGGAAACTTCGAACAGCTTCCGTTCCATCTGAACAAAGCGAAGGAAAACGGTGTGACCAAAGAGGAAGTCGCGGAAATCATCACCCAGCTGGCCTTCTATGTCGGCTGGCCGAAAGCCTGGTCGGCCTTCAATATCGCCAAGGAAATATACAAAGATTGATTTACAGGAGGGAACATTTATGTCCAAAAATGAAGAAGTGAAGAAAGGCGTCATTTTCCCGATTGGGGCCAAAAACACGGCCTACGCGCAATATTTCGTCGGCCAAAGCTATCTGAATTCATTGGTTGCCGATCCTGAAGTGAACGTCGGTGTCGGCACGGTGACTTTCGAACCTGGCTGCCGCAACAACTGGCACATCCACCACGACGGCTACCAAATCCTGCTGGTGACCGGCGGGGAAGGCTGGTACCAGGAAGCCGGCAAGCCGGCTCAAGCCTTGAAGCCCGGGGCCGTCATCGTCACCCATGACGGCGTGAAGCATTGGCACGGCGCCGCCAAGGACAGTTGGTTCGAGCACATTGCCATCACCGCCGGCAAGCCGGAATGGTTGGAGCCCGTTTCCGCTGAGTTGTACGAGAGACTGCATCAATAATTGCACGAAAAAGCATGGCCCGCCTCCGAAAATGAGGCGGGCCATGCTTTTTTGATTGTGTTTTTCTGGTGCGGTGCCCGCTGGCCAGAGGAGAACGACGGGAATTGGCCGTCAGCTCCGGCAAGGCTTCTGCCGCCGGAGGACACTGGTAATTTCCGGCCGCAACTCCAACGAAGCCTGCCTAACCGGAGGTCACGACCAGAAATGTTGTCGAACTCCGGCGAAGCCTCCGTTCACCGGAGGAGAACGATGAAGTATCCGCTAGCCCGCATTCCAGGCTCGGACCGCTTTTCCTCAATCCTCCACTATATAGACCGCAGCTTCGTTACCTGTATGGTTCGCGGCTACGATGATGTCCCTGTCCGCCTCATTCACAACCATGATGTTGGACGGGCCGCAGCCTTTGTCGATGATTTCGGTTTTGAACGCGCCGTCGACATATTGAATGTAGAACAGATCGCAGTTTTCGCGGCGGATGCCGCCGACAAAGCTCGGCACGCCTCTCAGCGTCGTCCCGACCAACGTATGGGCGAAATCGATTTTGTGCGGGTATTCATAGACGGATTCATAGCCGGATGCCGTCTTTTTGTAGATTTTGATGCTGTCGCCGTGAAACGGTTCGATCGTGATCAGTTCCTTCTCCCCGTCCGAATCGATATCAAAGAGGGCGACTTCGCCGATCGGTTTGTCCATGATCTGTTCGATTTCCCATTCTTTGTCCGCAAAAGGTGTCACTTTGATGATCCCCTGGTCGCTCGTGAAGTAGCCGACCGGTTTGTCCCCTTCGTAATCCTTGTAGTAGCCGTGGTTGCGGAAATAGCCTTTCCCCAAAACTTTCAGCTCGATGCCGTCCGCAGGATTTTCCGGCAACACGCCGTAATAGATGCTGCCGGATCTTGACCAGTCATCCTTGAAATCTTTGTCGTCCGCTATCGTGGCGCCGACAAAGTAATTCATGCCATCCACAGCGTAGATATCGAAGCGGTGCAGATAAGGGAGATACAGCACGTCCTTGATTTCCCAGCCCGTTTCCGGATCGTATTTGCCCCAGACGACTTTCGCTTTGCTTGGGCTGACCTTCAGGTAAAAATCGACGATGGCCAGAAATTCATTGCTCTTGTTCGGGATCGGGATGATGGACATGCAGCCGCCGCCCTTTTCCCAAACCGTTTCCCTTTTTTCGAAGTCTTTGCCCGAGTACATGTAGCAAGGGTAGCCTTCCTCCTCGCTGGCGATCAACGCGCACGTTTCGCCTCCGATCGTGATGTAGCTGGCGCAATAGCTTCGGTACATATCATCCAATTTCTTTTTGGTAATTTTCATCATTTTTGCCCCCTTCATCATTTATCCGCACACTTTCAGCACGATTTCGTTTACTTTCCGAACTTCGCTTGGTAGGCTGCAACCACTTTTTCAGTCGTGAAGCCATATTCGGCCATCACAACGTTGCCGTTGCCGCTTGCGCCGTAAGTGTCGATGCCGTAAGCCAGTCCGTCAAGGCCGACATAACGTTCCCAGCCGAAAGTCGCGCCCATCTCGATGGACATGCGGTTGCGGACTGCACCAGGCAAGACGGTTTCTTTGTAGGCAGCGTCCTGCGCTTCGAACAGATCGAAGCTCGGCATCGAAACGACGGACACGTCCACGCCTGCTTCACGCAGTTGTTTCTGCGCTTCCACAGCCAAGTTCACTTCCGAACCGGTCGCGATCAGGATGCCTTCAGGCGTTTCGCCTTGTTGCGGCGAAAGTACATAAGCGCCTTTTTTCACGCCTTCGCGGGCCAATGTCGGCGTGCCTTCAAGCACAGGCAAGTTTTGGCGCGTCAGCACCAACAACGTCGGTTTGGTTTCGGAAGAAACCGCGATTTCCCATGCTGCGCTGACTTCGTTGCCGTCAGCCGGGCGCAGAACAGTCAAGTTCGGCATGCCGCGGTAGCTGGACAAGTGTTCCACTGGTTCGTGCGTCGGACCGTCTTCACCGACCGCAATCGAGTCATGTGTCATCACGTAAGTGGCCGGTAAGTTGGAAATAGCAGCCAAGCGCATCGCTGGACGAAGGTAATCCGTGAAGACGAAGAAGGTTCCGACATACGTTCTCGTTCCGCCGTGCAGGATGATGCCGTTCATGATGGCAGCCATCCCGAATTCACGCACGCCGTACCAGATATTGCGGCCGGCATAGTTGCCCGGCTCAAAATCAGTTGCGGACTTGATCATCGTGTTGTTTGAAGAAGACAAGTCAGCCGAACCTCCCCAGAAATAAGGAACCGTTTCGCCCAAGGCTTGGATTACTTCCGCACTCGTCACGCGGCTGGCTTTGGCTGCGCTGCCCACTTCATAAGTCGGCAATTTGTCTTGCCAACCTTCAGGCAGCTTGCCGGCCATCGCGTCTTCAAATTGTTGCGCCAATTCTGGATATGCCGCTTTGTAGTCGTTGAACATGGCAGTCCATGCCGCTTCCGCTTTTTGGCCTTCCGTAACCGTTGTTTCCTCGAAACGGGCTGCTACTTCAGCCGGCACACAGAAAGCTTCGTCCGAACAGCCGTAAGCTTTTTTCGCGAAAGCGACGCCTTCTTCCCCAAGAGGAGCGCCATGCACTTTATGCGTTCCTGCGTCAGGAGCGCCAAAGCCTATGATGGTTTTGATTTCGATCAGGGTCGGTTTTTCGGTTTCCGCTTTGGCTGCTTCGATGGCTTTCGAGATGGCTTCCAGATCGTTGCCGTCCTTCACCAAAATATGTTGCCAGCCACATGCTTCAAAGCGGGCTGCTACATCCTCCGTGAAGGATTTGGAAGTCGGTCCATCAAGAGAAATATCATTCGAGTCGTACAAACCGATCAGTTTGCCCAACTTCAGATGGCCAGCCAAGCTGGCTGCTTCGTGGGAGATCCCTTCCATCAGATCGCCGTCGCCGTTCAGGAAGTAAGTATAATGGTCCACAACCGGGAAATTCTCTTTGTTGTAGGTTGCCGCCAAGTGCGCTTCCACCATCGCGAAACCGACCGCGTTGGCGATCCCTTGGCCCAATGGACCGGTCGTCGCTTCCACGCCGTCCGTATGGTGCACTTCCGGATGTCCCGGTGTCTTGCTTCCCAATTGACGGAAGTTTTTCACATCATCCAGGCTCACAGCGAAGCCCGCCAAGTGAAGCAGACTATACAATAGCGAAGAACCATGCCCGGCCGACAAGACAAAACGGTCGCGATCTGCCCACAAACTGTTCTTAGGATTGACTTTCAAATGCTTCGTCCAGAGCGCATACGCCATCGGAGCAGCTCCCATCGGCAAGCCCGGATGTCCTGAATTTGCCTTTTGTACGGCCTCGATGCTCAGTGTGCGCACCGTATTTACCGCCAACTCGTCGATTTGATCAAATTTATTTTGCATATTTTCGCATATCCTCTCTTCCTAAAAAATGGTTGAAGGTCCTATGACCTTCAACCAGACTCAATTAATGGCCAACTTTTTGAAATTTTCCTCTTAAGAACGTCTGCGCGTACTGGATATCCTCCAGCCAATTTTCTTGGCCAGTGTACCAGAATTCGGCAACAAAGCGGCGGACGCCTTCATTCCACATCGTTCTGATTGTCTCCTCGAAGGACACATGTCCCGTACCGAAGGGGATTTCACGATAATGTCCCGGAATCGTTTCTTTCAGATGCGCTGCAACCATATGCCCTCTGCCCGTTTGGATATCTTCCTGAACGGATTTGCTGCTGGACAAGGATGCATTTTTCAAATTCCCGGTATCGGGATAGACTTGCAGGTAAGGCGATTGGATGATGTCCACATACTTCATCGCTTTTTCCACCGTGTTCATAAAGGATGTTTCCATCGTCTCGAACCCCAACAGGATCCCTTTTTTGCTCGCCATATCCACGGCTTTTTGCAGATTTTCAACGAAATAGGTTTGGGTCTCAAGATCGCCTTCTTCATAATAGACGTCGTAGCCTGCCAATTGGATGATGCGGATTCCCAGATCGTCCGCCAGCTCGATGGCTTTTTCCATGATCTCCAAGCTTTTTTCACGGATAAGCGGATCATGCGAACCCAGCGGATATTTCCGATGGCCACTGAGGCACATGGAGCGGATCGGCAGCCCGACTTCATACATGGCATCGACAAGTTCTTTCCGTTCTTGTTTGCTCCATTCGATTCGGGCAAGTTTCTCGTCGGTTTCATCGACGCTCATTTCCAGGAAGTCATAGCCGGCTTCCTTCGCGATTGTCAGTTTTTCCTTCCAGTCCAGATTGCCCGGCATCGATTTTTCATAGATTCCCAGCGTGTATGCCATCCTGATCCTCCTTTACCTGTCCATAGTAGGCACCAGGACCGTGTTTTCTGAGGAAGTGCTTGTCCAAAAGTTCCTGTTGCATCGGTTCCATCATCGGATTCATGACGCGGTTGCGCCACGACATCATGGCGACTTCTTCCATGACAACCATATTGTGGACTGCCTCAAAGGCATCTTTCCCCCAAGCGAATGGGCCATGGCTGTGGACCAGCACGCCGGGAACTTGATTTTCATCGATGGTTGCAAACGTTTCGACGATCACTTTCCCGGTTTCCAGTTCGTACGATCCGGTAATTTCTTCGTTCGTCATGCGGCGGGTGCAAGGGATCGTTCCGTAGAAGTAATCCCCTTGTGTCGTCCCGTAGGCAGGGATCGCCACGCCGCCCTGCGCCAAAGTGGTTGCCCAAGGCGAGTGCGTGTGCACTACGCCGCCGACATCCTTAAAGTTGCGGTACAGTTCCAGATGCGTATCCAAATCCGAGGACGGCTTCAGGCTGCCTTCCACTGTGTTTCCGTCCAGGTCGACGACAACGATGTCCTCCAAAGTCATATCGGCATATTCGACCCCGGAAGGCTTAATTGCGATGACATTTCTTTCACGGTCTATTTCAGAAACATTGCCCCAGGTGAATTTCACCAGCCCATATTCGGGCAACTGCAGGTTCGCTTCCAACACTCTTTTTTTCAGGTCTGTGTATGTCATAGGATCACCCTCTACTCGCCCAAAACGACTTCGCGGACTTTTTCTTCGATCTCTTTTTCAGACAACAGATTCTTCAAGCCGATGATTTTCGTTTTGCTTTGGTCCACATTTTTGAATACGTCCAATAGCGAGTTCGAGCAAACAACCACATCGTAATTAGGAGCCAGTGTTTTTGCTTCGGAAACCGCGCAGTGGTGGATTTCCAAAGGGATGTTCAATTTTTTGAAGACATTCGTAATTTTCATTTTAATGATTTGGCTTGAACCCATTCCGCTTCCGCATGCTGCTAGTACTTTCATAATCAATTCCTCCTATTATATGACTCCGTTTTTCGGTCAGGCTGCTTCAGCGCTGACTACTGTTTGATTTTCAGCTTCGACTTCTTCTTTGTATTGTTCATAATCTTCCGCAATCATGAAGTAATGTTTTTTGTTTTTGCGGTATTGAAGTTGCGGTATCAACAGCATCCCGATGACGATCGCAGCGACGCCGGCATAGCCGCCGTATTTCATGATCGCTCCATAGCCCAACCATAATGTATCCCAGTCGAAGTTACCGTGCCAGCCGCCGAATTGGGAAAGCTGGAAGAGGTAGGCAGCCAAGCCGCCGCCGATGACCTGGATGACACCTGAAAGGAACGGGATGATCATCGCTGCTTTCATGCCGCCTTTGTGGTTGGCATACACAGCGAAGGTTGCATTATCAAAGAATACCGGCACGAATCCAGTGATGACCAAAACAGGGCTCTTGAATACCACCAAGCCGATGATCGCCAAGAATTGTCCCAAAGCTCCGAACAGGAAGCCGAATGTTACGGCGTTTCCTGGACCGAATCCATAAGTTGCCGCACAGTCGATTGCCGGCATGGAACCAGGCAACAGTTTGTTGGAGATCCCTTGGAAAGATTCCGTCAATTCAGATACGAACATGCGGACACCAAGTTGCAGAATTTGCAGATAAACTGCGAAGTACAACGATTTTTCCAAAATGTAGAACACAAAGTTCCGTTCGCCTGTATAGACTGCATCGATTGTCATCATCAGGTCTTTCCCGAGGATACCCATGATGATGCCGAAGAACAGGAACATCAGAATACTTGTCGAAACGACGCTTTCCTTGAAGATGGAAAGGAATCCAGGCAGCGTGATGTCTTCCAGTTTTTTGCTGTTTTTGCTGAATTTGCCGGCAACTTTATCGGTCAACCAGACACCGAACATTTGCTGATGCCCGATCGCAAAGCCGCCGCCTTCTGTCAGATTTTGGGTTGCTTCGACGGTCAGATTAGAGAAGACTGACCAATACGTTCCCAACAAAAGGCCCAACATGACGATGACGCCTGCATCCTGCAGTTCAGGGAAGGCGAACAGGACAAGCCATAAAGCAGTGGAAGACTGTTGCACCATGATGTGGCCGGTGATGAACACGGTCCGGACTTTGGTATATTTACGGAAAATGACTAAAACAATATTCACCATGAAAGCGATAAGTAAAACGATAACCATAAGGCTGAAGGAACGTCCTGCCCCTTCAATCGCTTGTTGCGCAGCTGTTTGTCCAAAATAAGGATCGATTACGACTGCCGATAAGTTGAATCTTTCTTTTAGGCCTGCCAGGATCGGACGGAAATTTCCGACCAAACCGCCAGCCGCTACATTTAAGACTAAGTATCCGACAGTTGCCTTGATGAAGCCGGCGAGGGCGTCATATACGGGTCTGCCCAGCAACAGATAGCCGACGAATACGATAATACCAAGGAAAAAAGCAGGTTGCGTCAAGATATTGACTTGAAAGAATGTCCATACACTAATTAGTAGTTCCAAGATATTCACCCTCGATTTCCATAATTTTTTCTAAATCTGCAACTGAATTGGCTTGAATAAAGGCATCCACAACACTTTCATCAGACAGCAAGGTCACAAGCGAGGATAAATTCGCCAGGTGCTTTTCGTTGTCCGTTGATGCCAGAACGAAGAAGATGCGCGCTTCGTACTCGGCTGCCGGCCCGAAGTTCACCGGTGTTTTCGTGCGCATGAAGCAGATAGCGGTTTCATTTACGCCCTTGCCTTCTTGCGCATGCGGGATGCAGATATCCGGCGCAATGACGATGTATGGACCAAATTCGTTGACGTTCTCGATGATGTACTCGGGATAAGCGCTCTCGATGGCGCCTTCTTCGATAAGTGGTTGGCAAGCAGCACGAATGCTGTCTTGCCAACTATCGAATCCCTCGTGGAAAGAATACCTTTGATTTTTGATGACTTCATCTAACATATGATCTCTCCTCTTAGGTGTTGTTCTTATAGGAATGAAGTGAAAGGCACATCGTTTTCGATGCTGAACACATCATCAAAGCCGCGGTAGAAGTTGAATTCCATTTTGTCTTTGTCGTTCGGATAGACGAACTTGCCGCCGACTTGCCAGATGTATGGCTTGAAGCCGTATTGGAGACGGTCTTTTTTGAATTTCCACAATTCGACCAGTTCTTTCGGGTCCGCCTGGAAGTTGGACCAGATATCGTAATGGACCGGGATGACCACTTTCGCGTTCAAGGATTCCGCCATTCTCAACATGTCCACGGAAGTGACCTTATCGGTGATTCCGCGTGGGTTTTCGCCGAATGCTCCTAAGCAGACGTCCACTTGATGATCGTTTCCGTGTTTAGCGAAATAGTTGCAGTAATGGGAATCGCCTGCGTGATAAAGGTTTCCGCCTGATGTTTTGAACAAGTAGTTCACTGCGATCAAATCCATGTCCTGCGGCATTTTGCCTCTCAGCACTTCACCTTCGGAAGCAGTAACCAAGGCTGTGCGGTCGAAAGCTTCCAAAGCGACGATTTCGATGTCCTTGATTTTGACGCTGTCGCCCGGTTTTACAACGACGCATTTTTCTTCCGGAACGCCCCAGCCGATCCACGTATCCACAACCGCTTGCGGTCCGACGAACTTCACGGCATCGCTTGAATTTTTCAGAACGGCTGCTGCCGTGTTGATGTCCAGGTGATCGGAGTGGATATGCGTTACGACCAAAGCATCCACGTTCTTCACTGCAAACGGATCGATAACGAATGGCTGTGTTCTCAGATTCGGCTGCATGTTTTGGACGCCGCTCATGCGTTGCATTTGGTGTCCGGCTTTCATCTTGCCGCTGCCGTGCGATTGTTTGCCGGTGCCGCACCACAAGTCACAAAGGATGTTTGTCGATTCATGAGATTTCAACCAGATGCCTGTGCAACCAAGCCACCACATTGCGAATGTATTTTCAGCGACCACAGTGTCCTCGATTTCTTCGTTCAGCCAAGTGCCCCATTCAGGAAATGTGCTCAATACCCAAGACTCTTTTGTTACCCCATCAATTTTACTCATTTTCTCCACTCCTTTGATTTTAAAAGCCTGATCACTTATTTGATCGTTTCACTTGCAATTCGTTAAACGTTCATAAAATGAACATCTCTTTCGATGGATTAATCATAATATAAAACGTTTTCATTAGCAATAGGACCTAAACAAACAATCTTTAGCTTATTTTTATGATCGTTTCATGAGTTTATGAACGGTTTGATGCTCGGCGTCCGCGGATTTGATTGTTTTAGGCTGCGCTTGGGTTTGCGGTAGGTGTCGGGATTTCGGAGCGACATGCAGCCCAAAAATACCGACAGCAAGGAGAAGCCAGCTTATGGGATCGAAAAAAAAACCGAGCGCAGCAGGCATTTCCCCCTTGCGTTCGGTTGCTTTTCGGTATATTTACTTCGTCGTTCCGGTTTCGTCCTCGCGTTGGTTGTCGTCCACGTACAACACCTTGACGCCCTTGGCTTCGATCTTTTCGATCTGTTCCTTATCCGCCGAGCGATCCGTGATCAGATGCGTGATGAGACTGATGCTGGCCGTAGAAAAATTTTGCTCGCGGCCCACCTTGGCGCCCTCCGCCACTACGATGCGCGGCCCGTTCGTCCGCTCCAGGATCAGCCGGTTGATGGCTGTTTCCGGCAAGGCGTAAGTTGTGATCCCTTTTTCATTGATGCCGCCCACACCCAGAAAACAGATATTTGCAGTCACCTTGGAGAAGGTGTACAAAGCGAAATCACCTACAAGCGACTTTTTCTTTTCATAAATTTCCCCGCCGGACAGGACCACTTCCGCTTTCGACGACGGGTTCCTGAAAATGGCGCGGCCATTGTTCGTGATGATGGTGACGTTACGGTCCGACAGATAGTTGAGCAACAGGAACGCGGTCGACCCCGAGTTGATGAAGATCATGTCATGATCATGAACCAGAGTAGCGGCCAACTTCGCGATTTCCTGTTTTTTCGATCGGTGCGGTTTGACTGCAGGATACTCTTCTTTTTGGAAGGACCCTTCCAACAGGCGCGCCCCACCATAAAAACGCTCGATCAGATGCTGATCGTCGAAACTCTGCAGATCCCGTCTGACGGTAATCTCGGAAACATTCAGTTCTTTCGCCATGTCCTCCACCAAGACAACTTTCTTTTCCTGAAGAGCCTTCAAAATATGCTGCCTTCTCTTGTAAACAATCCCTTGACTCGATTTCATTCGTTCACCCCGTCTCTTTTCTTTCATTGTACTCGAAACGGACGAAATATCAAAACAAAAATCACGAAACGAGCACAAATCGTTCATTTCTTGTCCTGCAGCTGCATCGTCCGGTATTCGTGATTGATGCTGAAGTTGTTGATCATCATATTGACCGTGAACATGCCCATGATCAACTGAGCGCCGACAACGGGGATGTCCTTCAGATGGATCTGCGTGTTGTAAAGGACAACAAGCAGCAGCATGAACAGGAACGTGGCGGTGATGATCATGATGAAGTAATGTTCAAACAGGGCATCCAGTTTTCTCAGGAAAACTTTGCTGAGGATAAACAGGAGAACCACTGTAACAGCTACCGCAAGATACAGATTTCGCGGCAAAGCGGCCAGGATAGCCGCGTCAGTATACAGAGCCGGCATCGTCCGAATGACAAACATCGTTGCGATGAGCGCCGATCCGTAATAGATCGTTTTCCCTAGGCTGATGACCTGTGCCGGCAGCCGGTAAAGGATAAAGATGAAAACCAGGCTCAGGAACATCTGCATGATTGCGATCGAGAAGATGATGCTGGCGATCACTATGTGGAACGAGATCAGCCGGATTCGATCTGGATCCGTTTTATACGCTTCCACCCCGCTGATGTTCGAGAACAAGAAGGCGGTGAGCAGGAGACCGAAGAAACCGACCAGCAGGATGCTGATGACTTCGGAAGCGTCCCTTTTCTCGTCCTCCAGAAGCAAGAAAATGCCGCTGAAGACAAACCCGGCAAGAATACCGGCAAAATTTGCATAGTTGCTGCTCATAGTGGCCCAATCGATTTGCATAATGTTACGCCCCCATCCTTAAGAACAAGCATTCACTCCGGCGCATTGCCCGATTATTTCCCTCTAGTTCCATTATATCAGCAGATGGCGCCACAGCAAAAAAAGAACGAGTGCATGCAAAATGCCCGGATACCGATCAAGTATCCGGGTAACCGCCAGATTTAACGAGTTTCCCTATCCGGTTTGCTTGGTCACACCGATTGTCCGGACCACAGTTTCGCATTTTCACTGTACTCCTCCAGCCGTTTGCCTTATACTTTGGGTGGATGACAGATAATGGAGGGATTTAAATGAAAATTGCCGTTTGCAGCGACCATGCCGGCTTCGCACTGAAAGAAGAAATCAAAGCTTTACTTGAAAAGGAAGGCCATGAAGTGCTCGACTTCGGGCCTTACAACGAAGAACCTTGCGACCTGTCCGATTATGTCTACCCTGCCTCACTGGCTGTGGCGGAAGGAAAAGCCGACCGCGGCATCTTTGTCGATGGCGTTGGCTACGGAAGTGCCCTGATCGCCAACAAGATCTACGGCGTCTATGCGGCCGTCTGCCAAGACCCGTTCTGCGCAAAATTGGCGCGTTCCCACTCCGACACGAATGTCCTCTGCCTCGGCGGAAAAATCATCGGCTCGGCGTTGGCGCTCGAAATCGTGGAAGCCTGGATGACGACCGATTATCTCAAGGATATCGAAAAATACACCAACCGCGTCGACAAAGTGAAAAAAATCGCCGAGAAGCATCTGAAGAAGCTGGATGAACTGTAGGAAAAGCGATCCAGACAAAATTTAGGTTACCAAAAAAATCCGGTATAGCCGCAAAAAGGGCAAGCCCGCATGTTGATGATCCAACATGCGGGCTTGCCCTCTTTTTTGGTTATTTTGTTTTGGTTATTTTGTTTTGGTTACGCGGTTTGCAGCAGCACTTCCCCGATCGACTCGACGATCAGATTGTGGTCCTCCAAGTGATCCAGACCGGAAACGCAGATGACACCGGTCACTTCCCCGTTTTCGATGATCGGGAAGCCGCCGCCGCAGACGGCGTACTCCGGATTGCTTTCCCACGCTTTGAATTCGGGCACTTCTTCCGCATACAGGAAGGTGTGGAGCGAACTGTGCCCGCTGTCCATCACCGTTTTTTCCTTGCGGTTCAACCACGGGCTCTCCCCGCGGCCGTCCATCAAATAATGCAGGATCAGCAGATCATTGTGCACGATCCGGATGCCTACGGTCTTTTTCGCCCGTTCCTTGACTTTTGCGATGATCCGCAGTGCGATGTCGAGTCCGGTGGCATGCGTGAATGCCTCGAACTGCAGCGTTTGTTCCTGTTCCAACAACTTGGTTTTGTCCATTGTGCACGCACCTTTCCATTGATGTGGCCGCCCGTCTCGGCATTTCGGGACAGCCCCCTGATTTTGTTGTATATACTGGATATGTTTGATCGCTCCCTACAGACTGACGGATCGAATTGTCGAATGTACTTCTGGTATTCGACAATTTCACCGAGAAACGGGGGCGAATTGTCGGATGTTTTTCAGCATTCGACAATTTGGCCTTGTGCTCCATTCGAATTGTCGAATGTCACCCATGCATTCGACAATTTCGCCAAACAGTCCTACGCTTTTGCTCGATTCATCAGCCCAGAACGATACCGGCGCCTGCCAGCGCCTCTTCGGCGATCTCCATCACAACTTTGCTTTGCTCCAGCATCTCTTTGGCCTTCGCAAAGTCCTTTCCGTCGATCATCCGCGCAAATTCGCAGAATTCTTCGTACATCCGGTGCGGATGGACCTTTTTGTCCATGGCTTGGCTCGCCTGTCCATTCATGTTCACATCAAAGGAGTTGCAGACATTGGCCGGGCCATTCAGCACGACCGAGCCTTTATCGCCTTGGATGACCGAGCGGACCGGAGCCGCCGAATCCTTCGCGCCGATGCAGACGACTTTGCAGCTTGGATATTCCAGCAACAGGATGCCGGATGTGTCGATGCCGCGCTCGATATTGGCAAGGTAATTCACCGATGTCGGCTTCCCTAAGAGGCCCACGACGAAATGGATATTGTAGATGTTGATATCCATCAAGGCTCCGCCGCCCGCTTTCGGGTTGAAGGCCGGTAGAACTTCCCCGTTCTTGAAGGCATCGTAGCGGGAAGAATACTGCGAATAGTTGCACTCGATGATCTTCAGATCCCCCAGTTGCGGAATCTGTTCCTTGATCGCCAGATAGTTGGACAGGTATCTTGTCGTGATCGCTTCGACCAAAATCAGCTTTTTACTTTCGGCCAGTTCCTTCAGCTCGACCAACTCGGCTGACTTGAGTGTGAACGGTTTTTCGCAGATTACGTTTTTCCCGCTCAATAAGGCTTGTTTCGTGAAAGTGTAATGCAAATGGTTAGGCAGGCCCACATAGATGGTGTCGCACTCCGGATCATTCAAGACTTCTGCATAGTCCGTGTATACTTTTCCGATGCCGTATTTGCTTGCCAAATCCTCCATTTTCGCGCGTTCTGCTTCGATGCCGAACAGGCTGACCAATTCAGTATCCGGCAAATCTTTCGCCATCGTCAAAAAATCCATGACGATCTGTCCCGATCCCAGTATTGCAAGTTTCATATGTAAGACCCCTTTTTTCGATTCTTTAAAATCCGATTATATTTTTATTGTACCCCTATGCTTCAACAGCATCCATCTGGTGCTGCATTTCAGTTTCGTTTTCCGCTTCCTCCTTGACAGCTATGTTGTCCACTATTTTAAAGAACGGGAAGTAGATTGCTGCGGAAAGGCCGATCTGCACGATGTTCAGGACAGCGCCTCTCCACCCGGAAACCAGGAACCCGGAAATGACCGGCGGCGTGGTCCATGGGATATTGACTCCGTTTGTAAGCGGTACGAGTCCGGTGCTCATGGCGAAATAAGCGACGATACACAAAACGAGCGGCGTCAACAGGAACGGCACGATCATGATCGGGTTCAACACGATCGGCATACCGAAAATGATCGACTCATTGATCGTGAAGATTTCCGGACCGATCGACAATTTGCCCAACGCTTTCAATTGCTTCGATTTGGCAGCAAACAACAGCAACAAACACAGACCAAATGTCGCGCCGGATCCGCCGACTTTGACGAAGTTGCTGTAGAATTGATAGTTCACGATATTCGGGATGGCTTGTCCTGCAGCCACCGCTGTTGCGTTTTCGGCTGTCAGCGTCAACCAGATCGGCTGCATCACGCTGCCGACGATATTGGATCCGTGCAGACCGAATGACCATAAGATCCCTTCAAGGATCAGTACGACGATAGTGGCAGGCAACGTGCTGCCCAAGGCCGTCAACGGCGTCTGCAGATTATTGAAGATGAACGTTTGGACATCGCCGTAGCTGGTCTGCTCAAAACCGATGCGCACGAAGTTGAAGAAAACGATGACCAAGGCGACCGGAATCAACGAGGAGAAGGACTTCGATACGTTTTGCGGAACCGAATCCGGCATTTTGATCTTCCAGCCCATCCTATCGGTGAAGCGGATGATTTCCACGGAAAGAATTGCGATAAGGATACCGACGAACAAACCAGCAGCGCCAAGGTTCCCTAACGGAATCCCGATTCCCTGGCCTTCCTCCGCGAAAGCGTGCATCGGTGTGACCACAAAGAAGGATGCCAACGCCGCAAAGATGCCGGCCATTCTGTCCAAACCATACGCTTGCGCCAACTCATTGCCGATGCCGATCACAACGTAAACGGTCATCATGCTCATGGAAATGTTGTTCGGGATCGTGAACATGCGCTGCCAATCATCCCCAAAGGTGTTCAGCATGAAGTCGGTGTAAGGCGGGATCGGCAAGTAAGCCAGCAAGATGAAGAAGGAGCCGATGATCAAAAGCGGCATAGCGGACATGAAGCTGTTTTTCACGGCGCTCAAATATCTGTTCTGTTCCAGTTTTACAGCGATCGGCGTCATTTTTTCTTCCAGAATCTGCAATAATTTATCCATTTTCAATACCTCCTGAATTATTCCTTGATAGTGCTGATGCCTTCTTCGAGAATTTCGATTTGGCGGATGGTTTCTTCATCTTTAACGATTTTTTCTTTTCCGTTCACGATCGACTCGTAGACACCGGCATAGACCCGTCCGTAATCGCCCACTTCGGAAATGACTTTCTCCTCGTGATAACGGCCGGCATCATCCATATAAGTGAGGACGCCGTAGTGCTCCGGCAAGTCAATCCCGAAATCAGCGTTCGTCGGCATATGGAACATTTTCAGATGCTCCTCTTGGCGATCCTTTGTCTGCTTGACGAAAACACCTTTTTTCCCGGTGACGACGAAGCTCGGACGTTCCTTCAGGCGGAAATAGCTCGATTTGACGGAAACCTTCTTCGGCCCGTAGAACAGGTCCAGATCGAAGTAATCGTTGAAGCGGCCTGGCCCTAAAAGTTGTCTGACATCGTAGGTGATCCAATCCGGATTGCCGAAATAGGAGAGCACCTGATCGAGCGTATGGCAGCCGTGTCCGTACAGATAGCTGTTGACCTTCGAAAATGACGTGATCGATTCCGGGACTTCCGGTCTGAAATAGTCATAGTGCATTTCGACCTCGATGATGTCCCCCAGCATGCCGCTCTCGATCACTTTTTGGACCGTCAGGAAATCGGAGTCGAATCTGCGGTTTTGGTAGCACTGGATGAAGAGGTTCTTTTCTTTGGCCAGGGCGAATAACTCTTTGGCTTCAGCGGAAGTGTTTGTGAAAGGTTTTTCAACCAAAGCGTTTTTACCGTGTTCCAAGGCCTCTTTGCCGTAGTGATAATGGAAATCCGATGGCGTGCACACGACGACCAGTTGGATCTCCTCGTCGTTCCAGATGTCCTCGACATTGTTGGTATAGGCGACGCCGGGGATTTTTGCCCAGACAGTGTCCTCGACCGGGGAATAGATGCTTTTGACGCGGATATTTTCATTTTTTAACGAAAAAGGAAGATGATAGCGATTGGCGCTTTTCCCGCCGCCGATATAAGCGATTGTTAACATTGAATGATTCCTCCATTTCTTTTTCATGGCCTCAGTATAGTCAATCCACCTCAACAAGAAAACGCTTTTACTTCTGATGGGACTTCCTTTTCAGAGCTTGTTCAAAACGCATGGAAAAAGTTGAACATTATGTTCAGACACACTTCACCCGACAGTTGCCTTTTCGAGTATTGTTGGTTATATTGAAGGAAATGCCGGATCGCTTACGCGGATTGGATCATTGCCGAATGCGTCATATATATGGAGGGAATCAGATGAGTTTGCTGAAAAAATTACAAGCTAAACAAAACTTTACGGATACGGAAGAAAGGATTGCCGATTACATTCTCGCAAACTTGGAGGATGTGCCCGATATGGTGATCCAACAACTTGCAGATCAAACGTTCACTTCCCATTCGGCGATCATCCGGCTCAGCCAGAAACTGGGCTTTTCGGGTTACCGGAGCTTCAAAGTTGCCTTGATCCATGACATACAAAGCGACAAACACGCGCCCACAATCGTCGATCCCAACTTCCCGTTCCTGCCGATGGACAGCCCGATGGCCATCGCCAAGAAAATGGCCGACCTGACGATCGAAACAGTCAGGAAAACCTTGGTGAAACTGGAAAAGGACAAATTGAACAAAGCGGTGGATCTGCTGGAAAAAGCGGATAAAATCTTCCTTTTCGCGACAGGCGATTCCCAGATCCGCGCCCGCAGCTACCAGAACAAATTCATCAAGATCAACAAACATCTGATCATTGGCGACGAGTACGGCGAATCCGCCTGGAACGCCCTCAGCATGAGCAAGAATGATTGCGCCCTCTTCATCAGTTACGGCGGCAATTCGCCCACCCACAAAAAGATCATCAAATATCTGAATTCCATGAAGATCCCCTGCATCCTGCTGACGGCAAATACGGAGCAAGAAACAAGCAAGCTCTGCGACCTTGTGATCGAGGTCCCTTATGATGAGTTCGACTTCTTCAAAGTCGGCACCTTCTCTTCGCAGATTTCTTTCGAATACATTCTGGACACGCTGTTTTCGATCCTTTACGCGCGCGAATACACGAAAAACCTCAACAGCCTCAAGAAAAAAAATGAAGCTGCGAAGAAATGGGAACTGCTCTGACGCTACAGGAGGGCTGTGCTCCGGTGAACGGTGGGCTCGCCGGAATTCGCGGCCACGGTTGGAGCCGTTTTCCGGCGAAGGCACGCTCGCCGGAGTTGACGACTGCGCGCATTTCTGTACTCCGATGAAGACGCCTTAGCCGGAGCTGGCGGCCGTGTCGGCAGGTAATTGTGTGGAAAATTCTGTATTCTGGCCCGCCAAATTGATTTTGGCGGGTTATTTTGGATCTTCCAGCCCTCGGGCACACCAATTATCCTCTTCGGAAACGGATTCCTATGACTTTTCCCCTCATTTGTGATATAGTAGGCCAGTCACGCTGTTGCCCAGAGAACCTACATAACGTTTCGCGGTGAGGCTTTTGGCAAACGAGAACCCGCCTCTCTTTCCCAAACTGGCCTGACCGGAAACACAAAAAAATCAAATGCATGAAGAACATGCTGAAGGAGAACCATTTGTTATTTAAAGAACTAGAATTGAACCAACACCTGCTGCGCGCACTGAAAGAAGCAGGCTACACGAAAGCGACGCCCATCCAGGAAGATGCGATCCCGCATCTGTTGAACAATAAGGACTTGCTGGGTTGTGCCCAGACCGGTACCGGCAAGACCGCTGCCTTTTCCTTGCCGATCCTGCAGAATCTGACGGAAGAAGGAACAGCTGGAAAAGGCGCCATCAAAGCGCTGATCCTTGCGCCTACCCGCGAGCTTGCCCTGCAGATCGGGGAAAGCTTCCAACTTTACGCAAAATACCTGCCATTGAAGATCCAAGTCATTTTTGGCGGTGTTTCCCAGAATCCCCAGACAGCCGCGCTGAAACGCGGAACGGACATTCTGGTCGCGACACCGGGCCGATTGTTGGACCTGATCGGACAGGGCTACATCAAACTGAACCACGTGGATTATTTCGTCCTGGACGAGGCCGACATGATGTTGGACATGGGGATGCTCCACGATGTGCGCCGCATCATCCGCGAATTGCCGAAGAAACGCCAGAGCATGTTCTTTTCGGCGACGATGCCGACTGAGATCGAAAAACTTGCGGGCACCATTTTGACAAATCCGGTGAAGGTAGAAGTCACTCCGGTGTCTTCGACTGTGGAAATCATCCACCAAAGCGTCTATCCCGTAGCCAAGACCGACAAAACCGACCTGCTCATCCATCTGCTGAAGGAAGACACGGTGGAACGCTCGCTTGTCTTCTCAAGAACGAAGCACGGCGCCAACAAAATCGTGAAAAAACTGTTGCAGGCTGGGCTTACAGCCGAAGCGATCCACGGCAACAAATCCCAGACCGCGCGTCAGCGCGCCTTGGAAAACTTCAAGACCAAGAAAACCAGCATTCTCGTAGCGACGGATATCGCAGCGCGAGGCATCGATGTGCCTGAGCTTTCACATGTCATTCTGTACGATCTGCCTGAAGTGCCGGAAACCTACGTTCACCGCATCGGCCGGACAGGACGTGCCGGACGCGGCGGTAAAGCCATTTCTTTCTGTGATGAAACGGAAGCAGCTTTGTTGCGCGACATCGAAAAACTCATCCAAAGAAAAGTTCCGGTCGTAAAGGATCAGCCTTTCTTGTTGAAGGAAGGCACTGCGGCACCGGCACCGCAACCGAAAAAACCGGTTGCCGCGCGCAATAACGGTACCCGCACCAAAAACCAGCAAGGTCCACGCGGCGGCCAAAAAGCCGGCCAAAGACCGCGCCCCCAAAGCAAAAAGAATACCCAAAGCAAGTAAGCAAAAAGAGAGCTCCCGCCGAAACAGATCCGGCGGGAGCTCTCTTTTTTATGAAAAAACTGATGAATGCGGCGTGATGAATCGCCTCCTCCGGCGAACGGAGGCTTCGCCGAAGTTCAGACCACATTTAAGACCTGTCCTCCGAGGAGCACGGCTTTATAGGAGGTGAGCGCAAAAGTTACCACTCTCCTCCGGCCGCCAGAATCTTCGCCGGAGGAGCGCACTTTTTTCCATCGCCCTGCTCCGATGAGCGGTACCCAAACATATTCCGGATCAAATCAGGTTTTTGATCCCGTCGCAGATCCGTTTTGCGACGATTGGATTGTTCATCGTGTAGATGTGGATGCCGTCCACATCATGCGCCAGCAGATCGACTATTTGGTTGATCGCGTAGGCCATGCCGGCATCGAACAGCGCTTCTTTGTTGTCTTCGTACTTGTGCATGATCCTCGAAAATTTCTCCGGCAAAGAGGCCCCGCAGAGCGTCACCATCTTCTCGATCTGGGCTTTGTTGATGACCGGCATGATGCCCGCCTCGACCGGCACCTGCATGCCGGCAATCTGGATATGCTCCTGGAAGGAATAGAAGGCATTGTTGTCGAAGAAAAGCTGGGAAATCAAATGCTGCACACCGCTGTCCACCTTTTCCTTCAGATGGGCGATATCCTCGACTTTGTTCTTCGACTCGGTGTGGCATTCCGGATAACAGGCGCCGCTGATGGAAAAATCGCCGTATTGCCTGATGAACTTTACCAGATCGCTGGCATAGCGGAAATCCTTCTTCGCTTCCACCTCCGGATTGACATCCCCGCGCAAGGCCAGGATGCTGTCGATGTCCGCGTCCTTCAGTTCCTCCAACAGTTCGCAGATTTCGAATTTCGAAGAATTCAGGCAGGTCAGATGCACGAGCGGATCGATGCCGAATTGATGCTTGATCCGCTTGGCCAAGGCGACCGTCTGGTTGTTCGTGTGGCTCCCGCCCGCGCCGAAAGTGACGCTGATGAAATCAGGGTTCAGTTCGCTCAGGATCGCCAGCGTCTCATCGATGTTCTGGATCGCTTTATCGCGTTTTGGCGGGTAGATTTCAAAGGAAAGCACCGGTTTTTTCTTCTGGAATTTGGATTCGATTTTCATCAGCTGACACCTCTTTTCAGACCGATACTGCGTCTTTGATGATCTGCGCTGCCGCCACCAAATTGGCCAGGCTTTCTCTCGTTTCTTTGATGCCTCTGGTTTTCAGCCCGCAGTCCGGATTGATCCAGAGATTTTCTTCGTCGATCTTCGTCAGCGCGTTCTTCAGGACCGCCACCATCTCCTCGACACTCGGCACGCGCGGCGAATGGATGTCATACACGCCCGGTCCGACTTCGGTTTCGAAACGGTTCGCCTTCAGAGCATCGATGATCGTCAGTTTGGAACGCGAAGCTTCGAAGGAAATGACGTCCGCATCCATGTTGTCGATATCCGTTACGATCTCCTCGAATTCGCTGTAGCACATATGCGTATGCACCTGCGTCTCCGGTCGCACGCCGCTGTGGCAAAGGCGGAACGACGGGATCGCCCAATCAAGGTATTCGCTGTTCCATTCTTCCCTGCGGATCGGCAGCTTCTCTTTCAGCGCCGCTTCGTCGATCTGGATGATCTTGATGCCGGCTTCTTCCAAATCCAAAACTTCCTCGCGGATCGCCAGTCCGATCTGGAAAGCCATCTCCTTCAGCGAAATGTCCTCACGCGGAAACGACCAGTTCAGGATCGTCACCGGACCCGTCAGCATCCCTTTGACCGGTTTGTCGGAAAGGCTCTGCGCATATTCCGAATAGAACACGGTGATCGGGTTTTCGCGGCGGATATCGCCGAAGATGATCGGCGGCTTGACGCATCTTGTTCCGTAGGATTGCACCCAGGCCTTTTCGGTGAAGATGTATCCGGCCAGGTTTTCCCCGAAGAATTCCACCATGTCGTTGCGCTCGGATTCGCCGTGGACCAGCACATCCAGCCCCAATTCCTCCTGCAGCTCGATGCAGTCCTTGATGAATCCTTTGATGTTCTCATCGTACTCGGCTTTCGTGATGTCGCCTTTGCGGTATTTGCTGCGGTTCTGCTTCACTTCTTTCGTCTGCGGGAAGGAGCCGATCGTCGTCGTCGGCAACAGCCCCAGCTGCAATTTCTCCTTTTGGATCGCCCTGCGTTTTGTTCTTGGAACATTTCTGACAAAATCTCTCTCCGTCAAGCTCGCCACGGACGCCTGCACGTGCTTGTCCTCGTACACACGCTCCGCTGAAAAGACTTGTTGATTCGCAAGATAACTTTCCTTATTTTCATATCCGGAGGCGCCGATCAGTTCCGTCAGTTCCTTGATTTCCTGAAGCTTTTCCTTCGCGAAAGCGAAGTAGCGGGATACATCCGGCGCCAAGCTCGTTTCATTTTCCAAAGTGTAAGGGACATGCAGCAACGAACAGGAAGTGCTGATGACGATGTCTTGGCTGAACTTTTCCAGTCCGTTGACCAAAGCGATGACTTTTTTGTAGTCGCTCTTCCAGATGTTTTTCCCGTTCACGACGCCGGCAAACAGCGTCTTGTCGGCCGGGAAGCCGTGCCTTTCCAAAAGTGCCAGCGTTTGTTTGCCTTCCAGGAAATCCAGGCCGATGCCATCGAAGTCCAAGCCGACCACTTCCTCATAGCTGTCCCTGATATCCCCGAAGTACGTCTGCAGCAACACTTTTACGTTGCCCTTGTGCGCCAGCACTTTTTCGTAAAGGGCCGTGAACAGCGCCACATCCGCTTGCGTCAGATCGGTGACGAGACTCGGTTCATCGAACTGCACCCATTCCACGCCCTGTTCATTGAACCGGTCCAGGATTGCGATATAGGCATTCGCCACGTCCTCCGCAAAATCGTTAATCGTTTTTGAGCCTTTGCATTTTGCCAGCTTCAGGAAAGTGAATCCGCCGATGATGACCGGCTTCGTCAGCACACCGATTTGTTTGGCTTCTTCATATTCGTCGAACGGCTTGTCGCCCGCCAATTTGATTTCGGAATCGTCGAACAATTCAGGCACCAAGTAATGGTAATTGGTGTTGAACCATTTCTTCATCGCCAATGCTTTGACGTCGCCCGCTTCGCCCTGGTATCCGCGTGCGGCCGCGAAATACGTATCGCGCTCGCTCAAACCGAGCTGTTTGTAGCTTTCGGGCAGCGCGTTCAACAGGACCGTCAGATCCAGCACGTTATCGTAATATGAAAAATCATTCGAAGGGATGTGGCTGATGCCGGCATCCTGCTGCAGATTCCAGTGCATTTCCCGCAGACCCTTTGCGACTTGCTCCAACTCTTCTGTTGAAATTTCTTTTCTGAAGTATTTTTCGGATGCGAACTTCAATTCGCGCAACTTGCCTACCCTTGGAAAACCGATTAGTGAACTGTTCATTTTGACTCCTCCATTTCGTTTTTTGGTTCCTGCTGCAATAATAGTGAGCATACAGACGACTGTCGTGCTGTTTGCTGATCATCTCTTATCAGAAGGTTGTTTCAGTATGCCACGGAATCGGGATATAGGATAACACTAAATAAATATACTCAGATATAGATAAATGCTATAAGGGTTGGCGGGGCAATCTCGGTTGGCCGGAGTTGAGCCCGTTGCGCTGTTGCGGTTCGCTCTGCTCCGCTCAACGCTGGCTTCGGCGGAGGACGCCTCCATTCGGAAGAGCTGTCCTCCGGGGAACCCGCGCTCATCGGAGGACGTCGGCAGCTATCGAACTCAACTCCGATGAAGCAATGCTCGTCGGAGAATGCACCACATTATGGCCGCCGAACTCCGGCGAAGCCTCCGCCCACAAACAGATCCTAATGCCGGATGCACCGGCAAGTTCGGCAAGTCGCAGCTTTGAACATTAGGTCCGGAACAGGCTTATTTTCGCCTGAAATCACTGGTACTTTTCACCCGACTGCAATCAAAACCTTTTCATCCCCCAAAATCATTCTATAATGAAGGTGAGCACATACCGACTATCAAGAGATTAGCAATAGGCAAAGGAGCATGAGTATGACAAACTATCAGATCGCTTTTTTTGACATCGACGGCACTTTGGTCGATTCCCGCAACCGCAAGCTCAACATGAGTGAAATGGTGCCCGAATCCACAAAAGAAGCCATCAGAAAGATCCAAGCGGCGGGAATCATTCCGGTGATAGCTTCCGGGCGCTACAAAGAAGCGGTTGTGGACCTGGCTTCCTTGTTGGGCATCGACAGCATGATCACCTCCAACGGGCAAGAGATCATCCTGAACGGCAAGAGCATTTACCAGAATTGGATCGAACAGGATGTGGTGGAAGATATCTTCAGTGCCTTCGAAGAACGCGGGATCGATGTGTTCTACGACACCGCTCACGGCATCTTCAGCTCCGCCGGCCGAAAGGACTTGATTGACCGGGGAGCCCCGATCCGCTTCCTCGAACCCGGCGAATGCCCGACAAAGGTGATGCAGATACTGGTTGATACGGATGATCTTGAGGGCATCAGCAGTTGGGTGACGAATCTGAAGGTCGTCAAGACCACCCCAGTAACCCTGGATATCCTGCCCCATAATGTCTCGAAAGCTTCCGGAATCCAGCACCTGCTGGACATACTTGCCTTGCCGGCGGAATCCGCTGTGGCTTTCGGGGATGAGCAAAATGACCTGGAAATGTTCGATGCGGTGGGAACTGCCGTCGCGATGGGGAATGCCATCGACGAGCTGAAGGAAAAAGCCGATTTCGTCACCCGGGAAGTGTGGCGGGACGGCATCTATTATGCCTGCCAGCACCTGAAGCTGTTTCCGGAAGACTGATGCCCCGGAAACGCGCGAACTGTCGAGAAATCCGGATTCTGTCGGCTGTTCGGTATCTATCGCATCCTCAACAGCCGACAACCAGCCCCATACCCGAAGTTTGGCAAGACAAAGAAGAGCCGCCTCAAATTATCGAGGTGGCTCTTCTTTGTTGTGGATAACCTTATTTTTGGACAAATTCGGATTATCTGCATTTTTTGAAAAAAGTCGTTGTTTGGATCAGGACTGGATTATTGGAACAATTTTTTGTACATTGCGATCGTTTCTTCCAATGTCGGCGTGAACGGATTACCTGGTGCGCAGGCATCGATCATGGCATTTTTGGACAGGTATTCGTAGTCGAACTCCTCTTCTTTTATTCCCAGCTCATTCAATGATGTTGGAATGCCGACGACTTTGGACAAGCGTTTGATTTCTTCGACTGTGTAATCCGCGCAGGCCTGATCGGATACTGCATCCGTAACGGCCATCCCTAAAGCTTTCGCCACTTTGCGGAAACGCTCAGGCGCGAATTTGGCATTTTCAGCTTCCACGATCGGCAACAACATCGCGCAGCAGACGCCGTGCGGCAAGTGGTAAACGGCTCCCAGTTGGTGCGCCATCGAATGCACATAGCCTAGGCCGGCATTGTTGAAGGCCATTCCGCCCAGGAAGATGGCATTGACCATCTTGTCGCGCGCATCCAGATCCGTGCCGTTTTCGACAGCTTTCGGCAAATACTCGCGGATCAATTCGATCGCGCCGGCTGCCAGGACTTCCGTCACAGCGTAAGCGCCCGGCGTTACCATCGATTCGATCGCATGGGTCAGCGCGTCCATTCCGGTTGCGGCCGTCAATGATTTCGGCATCGTCAGCATCAGTTCAGGATCGTTCACGGAAATCTTCGCCAAGCTGTTTTTGTCGACCATGACCATCTTCACTTTGCGTTCTTCATCGGTGATGACGTAGTTGATTGTGATTTCTGCGGATGTTCCGGCAGTCGTGTTGATCGCCACAACCGGCAAGCCGGCTTTCGCTGATTTGTGCAAGCCTTCGTAATCCTGCGGTTTGCCGCCGTTCGTCAGGATGATGCTGATTGCGCTCGCTGCATCCTGAGGGGAGCCGCCGCCGAAGGAAATGATGAAGTCGCAGTTTTCCGCTTGGGCCATCGCTACGCCTTCATTGACGTTTTTGCAGGTCGGGTTCGGATCGACATCAGCATAGATCACATAGTCGATCGCCGCGTTGTCCAATTCCGCCAAAACGACGTCAATCATGTCGCTTTTGGCCAGGAAGTTATCCGTTACGAACAAAGCTTTCTTGTAGCCAAGGTCCTTCACATAACCGCCCATCTCCTTGATGCAGCCTTTTCCGATAAGGTTTATTGCCGGTACATAAAAAGTTGCCATTTTCGATTATCCCCTTTTGATATGATTAGACGTTCAAGTAGCCCGCTCTTGGTGTTACCGAGAAACGTTTGCCCAGATTGCTCAGTTGTTCGTCGGTGATTTCCTGGCGGATGCCGCCTTGCGATTGCACAAGTGTGTAAACTGTCGCTGATTTTTCGGCCGTTTCGACCAAACCGAAGCACTCTTCCAGATCTTTTCCGGCTGCGTACAGTCCGTGGTGCGGCCAGACGATCAGACGGTATTCCTTCATTTTTTCAGCAGTCGCTTCGCCGATTTCGTTCGTTCCCGGCATCAACCAAGGCAGGATGCCCACGCCTTCAGGGAACACGACCAATGATTCGGTGCACATTTTCCAAAGGATGCGCGTGAAGCTTCTTTCATCCAACTCGCAAGAGAAGGACATCGCCAACAAGTTGGTTGCGTGGCAGTGGTAGACGACGCGGTTTTCGGGATCTACCGACAAGCGCGCAATGTGCGACATCAAATGCGCAGGCAATTCGCTGGTAGGAGCCGCTCCGTTTTCGTGGCCCCATAACAGATCCACGCTGTTGCCTTCCGCAGTCACTTTCAGGATTCCCAAAACATCAGCCGGGTCATGGATGACGTTTTTGAAGAATTTGCCTGTTCCGGTTACCAGGAAATATTTCCCGGCCAGGGCTTTCCCGTCGAAAGCGATCGGGATGTTGCGTTTGACTTCGTTCAGGTCCAGATAGTCCGTCAGTTCCTCTTCCTTCAGCAAGTAGGACAGGTTGCCGCTGTTTCTTTCGTGCCAGCCGAATTTGTACATGACGTCCGTCAACAGCATGACTTCTTTGATGAATGGTGCTTCCAAAATGTTTTTCATTTTTATGATTTCCCCCTTAGTTGCGTTCCGTAAGAATTTTTTGTTCGTAGTCTTTTACTTCCTTCAGCCATTCCGTACCTGCAGGAACGCTTTGTTGTTGGCAATAGTAATCCCAGATAGCGCCGAATGGGTAAGATTTCATTTCTTCCGTGACAGCCAAACGGGTCGTGAAGTCGCCTGTGCTTTCGGCGTCCTTCAATGTATCGATCGGGCTCAGCATGCCAAGCAGCAAGGATTTCAACGTACTGCGCGCGCCGATGACCATCGCTGCGACACGGTTGATCGTTGCATCGAAGAAGTCCATGCCGATGAACGTTTTGTCCAGCAAGTCATTGCGGACCAAGGTTTCGCCGATGCGGGTAGTCGCTTCATCCAGGATGACGACATGGTCGGAATCCCAACGGATCGGGCGGCTCACGTGCAGCATCAAGCCTTTACCGAACGGCAGGAAGGCAGTGAATTTATCGGAAACATCCTCGGTCGGATGGAAATGTCCGGCATCGATCGTCCACAAAATGTCACGCGTCAGAGCGTAGGACAGGTAGAAGTCATTGGAACCGGTCGTGAAGCTTTCTGCCCCAATACCGAAAAGTTTGCCTTCGACTGCATCCAGCATGTGCGCATCGTCGAATTTCTCTTCCAAACATTGATCCAACGCATCACGCAGGCGTACGCGCGGCGACATTTTGTCGATCGGGTTGTCTTTGTAGCCGTCCGGAATCCAGATGTTGTTCACGCAAGTTTGGTTCAGTTCTTCCCCGAAATAAGCGGCAACTTTACGGCTGCGTTTCACGTGCTCGATCCAGAACGCTTGTGTTTCAGGGTCATTGCTGGACAAGGTGCCGTCCGTCGATTTCGGATGCGAGAAGCAAGTCGGGTTGAAGTCCAGCCCAAGGCCTTTTTCTTTCGCCCATTCTACCCATTTTTCGTAGTGCTTCGGTTCGATCTGGTCCAGATCGATTTTTTCGTCCGTATCGACGTAGATGGCATGCAAGTTGACTTTATGGTTGCCGGGGATCAGGCTCAAGGCTTTGTCCAAGTCGGCACGCAGTTGCGCCGGCGTTGTTGCTTTGCCCGGGTAGTTGCCGCTGACGGAAATCCCGCCGGTCAAGGCTTGGTCTGGGAACATGAATCCCAATACATCGTCCCCTTGCCAGCATTGCAAGGAAACCTTGATTTGGCTCAATTTATCGAGCACGGCATCAGTATCGACACCGATGGCGGCGTATTTCTGTTTTGCTAATGTGTAGGCTTCTTCGATAGGTTGTGTCATTTTTCTATACTCCAATCTTTTCTTCGTATTTTTTTAAATGCTCCCGGTCAGCGATTGGGTTCGGTGGATATTCTTCAACGTGGATCTGGGTGCGCAGCCATTCTCTGGCTTCCGCCAGGTTTTTGAACTCATCGGTCGCGATCATCTGCACGAGCAGGTTGCCGATTGCGGTTCCTTCGGTAGGACCGGCAACGACCAGCTTGCCGGTGACATCGGCAGTCAGCTGGTTCAGCAGTTTGACGTTCGCGCCGCCGCCGACGATGTGCAGCACTTCGATCGGTTCCAGCGTCAGCTGTTCGATTTTTTTCAGTTCATGCGCATAGGCCAAAGCCAAGTTGCTGTACACGCACATCACCAATTCTCCTGTCGTTTCCGGCACGATTTCGCCCCGCTCGCGGCAGTAGGCTTGGATCTCCGCGATCATGTTTTCCGGATTGAGGAAGCGCGGATCGTTCAGGTCGACATACTGCAGGAACGGTTCGACCGCATAAGCCAGCTGCGCCATTTCGGCGTAGGAATGGCGGTAATCCAGGTTGCGCGCGATTTCCTGCACGAACCACATGCCGGTGATGTTCTTCAGGAAACGGTAGGTGCCGTAAGCGCCCCACTCGTTCGTGAAGTTCGCTTCGTAAGCCGGGCGGCCGTTTATCGGTGCGTCGTTTTCGACCCCGATCAAGGACCAGGTTCCGCTGCTCAGGTAGGCCCATTTCCCGCCCAGTGCCGGCACGCCGACGATTGCG
This sequence comes from Trichococcus ilyis, assembly GCF_900109135.1. Taxonomy (GTDB): domain Bacteria; phylum Bacillota; class Bacilli; order Lactobacillales; family Aerococcaceae; genus Trichococcus; species Trichococcus ilyis. Next base: position 96,225 of record NZ_FNYT01000005.1, read on the forward strand.
GATGCCGTATCGTGCGTCGCCGCAGCGATCACTTCGATCTGGGGCAGGTCATAGGTTTCCACCAGCTCCGCCTTTACATCGCCGATTTTCGTTCCTGGTGCAACCAATTGCGGAAACTTATCTCTCGGGATGCCCACAAGTTCCAGCAGATCCGCATCGAACTCGCCGGTTTCGAGATTCAGCATCTGCGAAGAGGACACGTTCGTCACTTCGCCGACCATCGCTCCGGTCAAGCGGTACTCCAGATAATCCGGAATCATCAGGATTTTGTCCGTCCTGGCCAACAAGTCCTTGTCCTCTTCATACAGTTGATACAACGTGTTGAAGTCCAGGAACTGGATGCCCGTTTTGGCGTAGATCGTCTCCTTGGGGATTTCTTGCGCCACTTTTTCGATCGTGTCCTTCGTGCGTTCGTCCCGGTAACTGATCGGGAGCTGCAGCAGCTGGCCGTCCGTTCCGATAAGGCAGTAGTCGACCGCCCATGTGTCGATGCCGAGATGGCATTCCGTCACGCCGAGCGCCTTCAGTTTGGAGAGCCCGGTCAAGATTTCTTCGAAAATGGTCTCGATGTCCCATCTGTCGGATCCGTCGATGCGGCTGAAGCCGTTTTTGAAACGATGCACCTCCTGCAAATCCATTTGTTTATTGTCTATTTCCGCCAGCATGATGCGCCCGCTGGAGGCGCCGATATCTATCATTGCATAGTACTTCATTTACTTGTTTCACACCTCCGTCTTGTAATTGTTTACATTACTATTAAACAACTTCCGGATGTATGCTACAATGTCACTGAATGAGTTGTGAGTACCAAATATACAGGAGGTGTTGGGATGGATCTGATTGCGCTGTTGTCGCAGGAGTCTGCCATCGAAAAGGAGCAGAAAAAGCGGCATAAATTCGTGCCCGATCTGCCGGAACTGGAGGGTTCGTCGATCCGGGCCCCAAAAATCAAGGAGCATCTGTTTTTCGAAAACAAGGATATCTACATCAGCAAGCACAACCGCTACGCCGCCTATCCCGAGCACTCGCACCAGTTCCTTGAGCTCAATTACATCGTGAAAGGCGAATGCCGCCAGATCATAAACGGGATCCCATATCTTTTGAAGGAAGGCGATATCCTGCTGATGGACACCGGCAGCGCGCATTCCATCGAAGCGCTCGGCAAGGACGACCTGCTTTTGAACATCCTTTTCAACAACAAAAGCATCTCGATCAACTGGCTGATGAACATGAACCACAACGACAGCATCCTCTACAAGATTCTGCTGACGAACAATCCGCTCGACACGCAGGCGGCGAATTTCATCCTGTTCCGCAACGACCAGAACGAGCACATCAAGCAGATCGTCAACAACATGGCGGACGAATATTTCTTCCCGAAAGTCTTTTCCGGCAAGATCATCAGCAGCTATCTGCCGATCCTGCTCTACGAATTGGCGCGCTCGCTGCCGCATGAATACAGCGAAACGTTCAGCAAAAAGGACCCCTTTTACGAGGTCCTCCAGCTGATCGATACCGAGTTCACAACGCTGACTTTGGACGAAGCGTCCAAACGGTTGAACTTCAACAAAAATTACCTGAGCAACATGATCAAAAAGCGCAGCGGCCAGACGTTCACGGAACTGCTGAATGAGAAGCGGCTGCTGAAGGCCAACCTGCTGATCGAGTCCACCGAACTCCCGGTCCAGACGATCCTGACCGAAGTCGGCTTCTCGAACAAAACCTATTTCTATACGTGCTACAAGAACAGATTCAACTGTCTGCCTTCGGAAGTGCGGAAAAAATAACGTACACGGTCGCCGCTTGTCGGATTCTTCTCGGTTATCCGACAAGCTCCAAACACTCGAACCAAATCTAAAAAAAAAAACGAAAAAAGTGAAGGCCAGCACCAGAAAAATGGAGCTGGCCTTCACTTTTTTATTCGTAGCCGTTCGGATTGTTCTTTTGCCAGTTCCAGGAATCGCGGCACATGTCCGCCAAATCCTTCGTCGCGGTCCAGCCCAGTTCTTCTTTTGCTTTCGTCGCATCCGCATAACAGGTCGCGACATCGCCGGGGCGTCTGTCGACGATCACGTAAGGGATCTCGATGCCGTTCGCCTTCTTGAAGTTGTGCACCAAGTCCAGCACGCTGTAGCCGATGCCGGTGCCGAGGTTGTAGATGCCGACGCCTTCGGTTTGCTTGATTTTGTCCAGAGCCTTGATGTGGCCCAACGCCAAGTCGACGACGTGGATATAGTCGCGCACGCCGGTGCCGTCCGGTGTATTGTAATCATCCCCGAAGACGCTCAGTTGCGGCAGTTTGCCGACCGCCACTTGCGTGATGTAAGGCATCAGATTGTTCGGGATGCCGGTCGGGTCTTCGCCGATCAGGCCGGATGCATGCGCGCCGATCGGGTTGAAGTAGCGCAGCAAAGCGATGCTCCACTCGGAATCGGAAACGGCAACGTCCTGCAGGATCTGTTCGATCATGACTTTCGTGTAGCCGTATGGATTCGTCGCGCTTGTCGGCAAGTCCTCCGTCAGCGGCGACACGTTGTTCATGCCGTAGACCGTCGCCGAAGAGCTGAAGACGATTTTTTTGACGCCATGGCTGCGCATCACGTCGCACAAAATTAAAGAACTCGTGATGTTGTTGTGGTAGTACTCGATCGGTTTGGCGACCGATTCCCCCACCGCTTTGTAGCCGGCGAAATGGATGACCGAGTCGATATCCTCTTTTGCGAAGACAGCGTCCAACGCTTCGCGGTCCAACACGTCCACTTCATAGAAAGTCGGTGTTTTTCCGGTGATTGTTTTGATCCGGTTCAACACTTCCGGTTTGCTGTTCGAATAGTTGTCGACGATGACCACTTCCTGGCCTGCGTTCAATAATTCCACTACGGTATGGCTGCCGATGTAGCCGGCGCCTCCAGTCACTAATACTGACATTTTATCCCCTCCACTTTCACTCTAAAGTTCAATGCAACTTTCCGATGAAACGGCGGAACGCTTGCTGGCCTTCGGGGGTGCGTTTGAACACACCGGCATCCTCCAGCACCCGCAAAAAGGCCGCGCCTACCGCTTGCTGCACCACATCCGCGGTATCAGCACCGCTCCGGTCCTTCGTTTCCGCCAAACCTGCAACCCACTCCTTGTGGTAGGTAGCGATTTCCGCCGTCTCTCCATTGAGATGATTTTCGATTGCAATCAATTCATCCTTCAGGCGCGGCGGCAAAATGGCCAGCCCCATCACTTCGATCAGGCCGATGTTCTCTTTCTTGATGTTCTGCACATCCGGATGCGGGTGGAAAATGCCGTCCGGAAATTCAGTCGAAGTCCGGTTGTTGCGCAGCACCAGATCCAGTTCGAATAAACCGTCCCTCATGCGCGCGATCGGCGTGATTGTATTGTGCGGCGTGCCATCGGTCGCCGCCAGGATGTCGGCCGCTTCATCCGAATAGCCCCGCCATGCATCCAAAATAAATTCTGCGGCTTCCGCCAATTCTTCCGCATCCTTCCCGGCAAGCCGGATGACGGACATCGGCCACTTGACGATGCCTGCTTGCACCGACGCGAATCGATCCAGTTCGAACGGCAATTCGATCGGCGCTTCCGCCATCGCGAAGGTGTGCCGGCCGCCCTGGTAATGGTCATGCGACAGGATTGAACCGCCGACTATCGGCAGGTCCGCATTCGATCCGACGAAATAGTGCGGGAATTGCGTGATGATCCCGAGCAGCTTCCCGAAAGTATGCTTGTTCAGTTTCATCGGCGTGTGCTCCTCCGATAAAAAGATGCAGTGCTCCTCGTAATAAGCGTAAGGCGAATACTGCAGCCCCCACTTCTCGCCGTTCAAAGGCATGCGGACGATGCGGTGGTTGGCGCGGGCCGGATGATCGATGCGACCGGCATAGCCTTCATTTTCCATGCAGAGTTGGCAAGCCGGATACGCGGAGGCAGGCGCATGTTTCGCCAGCGCGATCTGCTTCGGATCCTTTTCCGGTTTGGACAAATTGATCGTGATTTCCAGGTCGCCGTAATCGGTCCGGTGGGCAAATGCGATATTTTTGGCGATGCTGCGGGTTTTGATGTAATCATTGTTTTGGCTCAGCTCGTAGAAATAGTCGGTCGCGGTTTCCGGATTTATTTCATAAAGTTCCCAAAAACGCTTGTTGATGACGGAAGGCAGAGGCGTGATCAAAGACATGATCTGCGCCTCCAGCGTCTCCCTTGCGTACTGGTAGTCCGCGATTTCACCGTTTGCGGCCGCCCAATCCACCAAGCGATCCAGCAGATCCAAACGATCCGGCAAAGTTTGCGATGGCGCCAGCTGCGTATCCAAGTCTTCCTTTCCGATCAGGGCCAGCAGCAGATTGCGCAACGCAATCCTGTCCAGCGCATCCGTTTCCCCGTTTGCGATGCCCGTTTCCACAAAATCGACAACAGCCTGGTCGATCGCATACACTGTCTCATTTATCGTCATTGCGAACGCTCCTTATAACCGTTTTGCGCCATCGCTGATTTCGGCGATGTAGAATTCTGCTGGGTAACCGATCGCTGCTTCATAAGTCTTGCCGACATTTTCGATGAAGGCCGGGATGGCAGCCTTTTGGACGATTGCGATTGCGCAGCCGCCGAAGCCGGCTCCGGTCATGCGTGCGCCCAACACTCCCGATTGATCCCAGGCAGCTTGGACCAATGTGTCCAATTCGATGCCGGTCACTTCATAGTCGTCGCGCAAGGAAATGTGCGACTGGTTCATCAGTTGGCCGAATGCATCCAATTCGCCGGCCTGCAGGGCCGCTTTGGCTTTCAGCGTGCGCTGGTTTTCCGTGACCGCATGACGTGCCCGGCGGTACAGCACATCGCTCTCCAGAACCGCTTTCGCATTTTCGAACGTTTCTTCATCAAGTTCGCCAAGGCTGCCGATCGACACGACCGTCTGCAGCTTCGCCAAGGCTTCTTCGCATTCGCTGCGGCGTTCGTTGTACTTGGAGTCGACCAATTCGCGGCGTTTTTTTGTGTTCATGATGACGATCGCGTGGTCGCCCAATTCGACAGGGACCAACTCATATTCCAACGTATTGCAGTCCAGCAGGATCGCTTTGTTTTCCTCGCCCATCCCTACGGCGAACTGGTCCATGATGCCGCTGTTCACTCCGATGAACTCGTTCTCGACGCGCTTGCCGGTTTTGATCAGATCCAGGCGATCCGCGTTCAGGTTGAAGAGGTTATCCAAAACGACGCCCATCAACAGTTCGAGGGAAGCGGAAGAAGAAAGGCCCGATCCGTTCGGGATATTGCCGAAGATGACCATATCCATGCCTTCCGGGATGACATGACCGGCTTCCTTCAGATAGCGCAGCATACCTTTCGGGTAGTTGGCCCAGCTGTCCGCTTTTTTATGATCCAAATCGGCCAAATCGAAACTGATGACGCCGGCTTCCGGGAAGTTTTCCGAATAGAGGCGCACTTGCTTCAGATCATTTTTTGCCGCAACCGCATAAGTCCCCAATGTGATCGCGCATGGGAAAACATTCCCGCCGTTGTAATCGGTGTGCTCGCCGATCAGATTGATCCGTCCCGGCGCGAAAAATGCTGTGTAGTCCCCTTTGCCGAACAATTCCTCAAATTTCTGCTTCAATCCTGTCAATTCCATCTTCATCCGCTCCTTCTTGTTTTGAGTTTCGTTTTTTTGTTTTGTTTCCGATAAATATTTACTAGTTATTTTTACTAAATATTAACTAAATGAATTATAACCCCACAACAAAGAAGTGTCAAGCGGTTTTAAAGCGCTGTCATTTCCGGAGTTCAGAATCTGTTGAAATGCAAAAAACCGCAAAGAAAGACATCAGAAAGGCTTTCTTTGCGGTTTAACATTCAATTAGGCAGCTCAATTTGTAAGTATAAAAAATTCAACAAAAAACTTATTTGGAAATTGTGTTGAATAATGAACATAACTGCGGAACTGACGACTATTCGAGATTGACTTTCCCGACCCGCAACAGGTGCACATCATTCTCCATGCAGTAAATCCTGATCAAAACCGTCGCCAAGAAGCAGCTGTAGAGCGCAATCTGGCTTCCGGCCAACTGATATACAAAGATATAAAGGATGGCGCCCAGGATCGAAGCCAGCGCATAGACTTCTTTGCGGAATACATAGGGGATCTCCCGGGCGAACACATCGCGGATCAGGCCGCCGCCGGTTCCGGTCAATACAGCCAAAGTCACCACGACGTACCATTGCTGGAAGCCCATCTGCACAGCCACCTCAGCTCCGATGGCTGTGAACGCCCCAAGACCGATCGCATCAAAAAACTGCAGCATTCTCGACAACTTGGTGATGTGCGTATAAAAAAGGATGACGAAGCCGGCAGAAAGCAGGCTGATGAGTGCATAAAGCGGATTTTCCAATGAAGCCGGCAAAGGCCGATCAATCAGCAGATCCCTGACGATCCCACCGCCGACAGAGGTTGTGATCGCAAATATTCCTATACCATAATAATCAAGGTCCTTCTCGATCGCAGTCAGCGCTCCCGCCATAGCGAAGGCGACCGTCCCGATCATTTCCACAATCGAAATGAATGCCATATTAATCCTCCTACTGATCTTTTAGTATTGCGTACGGGTACTAGTATATAGCAAAAGAATGCGAAGCTGTTAGGGCTTTGCATTCTTATTTTCATCTATTTTTGGTTTACTTGCACAAACCTATTCCGTCGCTTCCACTTGCGCATTCGCTTTCGGAGCCGTCAGCAAAATCGAAGCCAATGCGATCGTCCCAAACGCCACATTCAGCATCAACCCGGCGGAACCGGCAATTTCCATATTCCCCTGTGCACTCAATGCGTTGAACAGGCTGGATGAAAGGGCAACGCCGACTGCCCCGCCCAACGAGCTGGCCATTTTGTAGATGCCGGATGCGCTGCCGACTTTGTCAGCCGGCGCATTCGAAATGGCGGTATCAGTGGATGGTGTCGCATAGATCCCCAAACCGAAACCATACAGAGCATAGCCGACGAACACCAACAAGTTGTAGATGATTCCCGGCACAAAAGTGAAGGCCATCAAAGCAATCCCGATCGTCGCGATGAATGATCCGGTCACCATCGGCTTGCGCGAACCGAATTTTTGCAGGGCTTTTTCACCCAAACGGATGGAGCTCAATACGCAAACCAAGTAGCCGATCGTCAGCAAGCCGGATTGGAACGAAGAAAAACCGCGGCCCATCTGCACATAGGTATTTGCGACGACCATCGTCCCAGCCGACGCGTTCAGCAAGAAGTTGGACAATGTCGCTCCGCTGTAGGCTTTGTTCTTGAACAAGGAGAAGTCGATGAAGCTGTTCACATGTTTCTTTTCGATTGTTACGAACAGGAAGACCGATACAACCAGCAAAGCCGCCAAGCCAAGGATGACCGGATTGGTCCATCCGATTGAAGCGCCTTGACCAACAATAATGTTGAATGCCAGCATTGCCAACGCAAAGGTAACCAGACCGCCGATGTCGAAAGGTTTCTTTTCACCGGTTGCTTCAAATTTGCTTTCCGGCGTGCCCCGCAACAGGAACATGCCCAACGCGGCAACGAAAATCGAAACAATGAAGATGGCGCGCCATCCGAAATAAGTCGCTACCAGACCGCCGAAGAAAGAACAGATCCCCGATCCGCCCCATGAACCGATCGACCAGAAACTCAAGGCGCGCTGTCTTTCGGCGCCATCGAAGTAAGTCTTCATCAAAGCCAAAGTGGCGGGCATGATGCAGGCCGCTGAAAGCCCTTGGATGATGCGACCGATGATCAAAAGCGCTGCCCCGTTGGCGAACACAAGGCACAACGAACCGATGATGCTCAAGATCAGGCCGATATTCGTCAATTTGACCCGACCGTATTTATCCGCCAAGCCACCTGCCGCAACCATGAACATCCCAGAAAACAAAGAGGTCAAGCTGATCGCGATGCTCAGCACGCCCGATGAGATGCCCAAGTCCGCCTGAACGGCCGGCACGATATTCACCATCGCCTGCGCGAACAACCAGAATGTGACGACACCCATCATAATCCCTGCAATTAATTTGTCATTGCCTTTGTATTGCGTTTCCACTATTTCTCACTGCTCCCTTTTAAGTAATCAACCACTAATGTCCCCATCGTTTCGGCTGCGACCAGCATGCTGCCTTCGTTGATCCGGAATTTCGGATGATGATGCGGATAAGCCTCACCGTCTTCCGGTGCCGCCCCGACATAGAGGAAGACGCTCGGACGTTCCTTCGCATAATAAGCAAAATCTTCCGAAGGCGGCTGCGCCTCGCAGCGCTCAATTCCAATGACTCCCGGCATTTCGGTGGCCTGCAGAGCGTCTGCCGCGAATGCCGTCAGTTCCGGATCGTTGAACAGCACCGGATAGTCGTTTTCGTAATCCAGTCCATAGGTCACCTCGAACATGGCGGCGATGCCGTCCAGTTTCGCCCGGATTTCCTTTTCGATCAGCGTGCGCGTTTCCTCGGACATCGAGCGCACATCGCCTTCAAGGAAGACCGAATCTTTGATGACATTGAACGAACCTTTGCCGTCGAAGCTGCCGATCGTGATCGAGCCGACATCGAAAGGATTCATCCGGCGGCTGACGATCGATTGCACAGCGACCACAAAATAACTGGCCGCCACGATGGCGTCGTTGGCTTTGTGCGGCGAGGAGCCGTGGCCGCCGACGCCTTGGATCTTCACGCGGAAATTGGCGCGTCCGGTCTGGACATTGCCTTCGCGATAATACACATTCCCGAACGGCATCTGCGACATCACATGGATCCCGAAGACATTGTCGACGCCGTCCAAAGCGCCGTCCTTGATCATGCCGATCGCTCCGCCCGGCGGCACTTCCTCGGCAGGCTGATGCAGGACAACAACCTTTCCTTCTAGTTGCTCTTTCATTTCGATCAAGCATTCAGCCAGTGTCAGCATGTAGGCTGTATGCGCATCGTGTCCGCAGGCATGCATGACGCCCGGAGTTTTTGAGGCATACGGCAGGCCGGTCTCTTCCTGGATCGGCAGCGCATCAAAATCCGCGCGGATGGCGAGCGTTTTTCCGGGCTTGCCGCTGTCGATCGTCACGACGATGCCCAGTCCGCCGACATGGGTGCGGACGTCGCAGTCCTTGCCTGCATAAAATTCCTCGATGTACTTGGCGGTGTTTTCCTCCTGGAAGGATAATTCCGGGTGGGCATGCAGGTAACGGTAGATTTCGATCATGCGCGCCTGTTTCTCGGCCAGCTTGCGGAATAATTGCGCTTTGATGGTTTCGTTCATTTTTATTGCGCTCCCTTATTTTTGACTTATTAACCATTGTATAGGTTGATTGATGCTACGTTTCGTAATCACTCAGTCAGTATACCGCCACGGAAAAATAAGAAAAGGGCGGTTCTTATGCAAAAACTCCGGATTTTTGTCTTTGTATTTTCAGAAACAGGCAGAACAGCAATTTGGTGCGGATGATTTTTGTCATGAAGCCCTTTCATTTCGAAAATGGTCCGCAAGCGGGCGGAAAAAGAGTTTCTGTTCTGCAGGTTGTCCGATAAACCGAATGAATCGGACAAAAAAAGGTTGCCTCGACTAATCGGAGACAACCTTTTCTTCATTCATTGTACTGATCCCCCGATTGCGCGGCGGAATTCGATGAACATAATGGCGTTGCTGCTCATCGAGGCATAGAAGGACCAATCGGCGTCGATCCGTTCATCCTCTATCTCCAGCGTCGGCCGGGATGATTGGACGATGTAGTCCATCACCTCGAGATCGATGCCGTGCTTGCTGTTCAGTTGGCCCCATTTCGTGTAGAGGCCGCCATTTTGCTGGTCGAACAAGTATTTCCGGACTTGGTATTCCCCGGGCTCCATCCCCAGCAAGCGCACGTGCAGCTCCTGGCTGCGGTTGCGCATGAACAGGGTATCGACCGAGTAGCGCGGATTGAAATGTTTTTCATTGAAAAGCAGCAAGCGATAACCGTCCTCGTCGCGGGTCAGCACGTAGTTTTCCCCTTCCGCGCACACTTCCCCGGTCATCCGTTCCTTGAACAGCATCGTGTAGAAGGCCGGCCGTTTGCCGTTGAAGAAGTGGAACAGTTCCAGCCCGCTCACTGTCGGATTGCGGGTTCCGCCGTTCTTTCCGTGGATTTCGCTGTTCAGCCAGAAGCCCAGGCCTGCGACTTCCGCGCTCAGATCCAGGACCGTCTTCAAAATCAACGCACCCCGGAAAAAGGTTCCGTTCGTGTAGCGCGTATTTCCGGTCAGCGTGTTCCAGTTCTCCAAGTAGATTGGCTGAGGCATATGATGTTTTTTCAGGAATCGCTTCAGCTTACGGGTCTTCCCGATGATATAATCCTGGCTGCTCTGGAAGTCTTCATCGCTGATTTCCGAAAAGTCGACGACCTCGTTCTGGTCCGCATCGTACGTGATGAAATCGATCCTGTCGCTTTGCTGGAACTGCCATTGATGGGCCAATCCGAGGCTTTCTTTCTCCTCTTTGAAAGGAAGGAACGTGCCGACTTTGATTTGCTGCGCGTATTTGCGGATGCTTGCATGCAGCCGCAAATAGATGCGTTCCAGTTCGGTGCCCAAAACGGCCGTCTCCTTTTCGGCATGGAAAAGCAACTGCCAGCGGTTGACGAATTCCCTTCCGAATGCCTGCAGGGCGTGGACCAGGAACCGTTCCAGCTCCAGGAAATAGCGGTCTTCGTTGCGGATGACTTCCGTGTAGGCGATCCGCAAGAAGAGCCCGATTCCCTGCTCCTTCATGAACTGCATGGCCAGGTCGGCATTGGCGTACTTCGGTGTGGTGGAAATGAACTCATCCGTCTCCACTTCCGGCAACAGCGTGGACCCGCCGATCAGATTGCGCACGCCCACATAGTCAACCCGGATCTGCTGTTTGGCCAGAATGACCTGTTCTTTCACCTGCTGATTCAGCAGCTCATTTAGTTCCCCGATGAAAAGGATGTGCTTTTCGCGCGCCAAAGCTGTTGCAGTTTCGCCTTTAGCGATGGTGATCCGGCAATCCTCGCTCGGCGCTTCATTCGGCAAGGCACGCTGATCCGGAGCCTCTTCCAGATACCGCGTCAGTTGCATGAGCGTTTCCGGCGCTTCCGGTTCCTTTCCGGCCGCCAGCTTTTCAGGCATGGATGCGAACGCGGCGCTGTTTTCTTGCCTGTGCTCCTTCCGGTACTGCACCGGCGTCTGATCGTAGACCGATCTGAAGGCTTCCGTGAAGTTTTTGGCCGTCGAAAAACCGTTCTTCAATGCAATCTGGGACAGATTGTCGGAGGTGTACAGCAGATCTTCCACGCAATGCTTCAGGCGCACCATTTTCAGATACTGCAGGAAGCCCATGCCGGTCGTTTGCTTGAAATAACGGGAAAGATAGGCCGAAGACAAGTACTCGCTCTCCGCCATCTCCGCCAGCGTCAATGGGTCGGCGTAGCGCAACTCCATTTTTTGGATGATCCGCGCAATCCGTTCATCGCTCGCCTCGCCAGCGTCCATATGCGGGCGTTCCGTTTTGAAGTAGCGCGTCACCAACAGCAGCAACTGAAAGAGCAGGCTTTGGGCTTCCAGCAGGCTGCCTTCTTCATTCCGGGAATGGACGATCACGAGCTCGGAAAGCATCCTGCGCAGTTTCGCGACGACATCCCCGCGCCCCGGATCCAGTTCCTTCGAAAAGCAGACGAAATCATAATGGAAATAATGAGGATAGTGCATGACGAAAAAATGGCTCGGAATGCTGAGGCAAACGATATTGTTGTCTGTGCTGCCACGGACGGTATAGTGGTCGTTCCGGTTGATGAATAGGATGTCCCCCGCTTCCATCAGGTGCTGCTCCCCGTTCACCGAAACGCCCGCACTTCCGTTGACCACGAATAAAATCCGCGTTCCGTAATACCGCTGCGGCGCGGCATAACGCACATTCCCGATGGTGATTGCATAATCTGCTGCGTTTTCCTTCGTCATCTTCCGATCCCTCCAATCCTTTCTTCCATTATGCCCCTCGCGTCCGTTCAGCACAACCGACATTTTCCGACAACTCTTTGAACGAATGCATTTGGATATGCAAAAAGCTTCCGCGCAGAGAGGATTATTCATCCCTGCGCAGAAGCTTTTGATCAATTTTTGTAGGAACAGCAGTAATCCACGTATTTCTCCACAGTCATCTTGAAGGATGAATTGGCAGGAACGATGTAGCTCTCGCCTTTCGTGTACAGTCTGTACTCGGATTCTCCCGGCAACAGCACCGACATCTCGCCGCCGAGTACCTCCATCGTTTCCTCCGCGTCCGTGTTGAACTCGTAATCCCCCGCCAACATGAAGCCCAGCGTCTTCTTCTCGCCGCTTTCGAACAGGACCGTTCTGCTCGTCACTTTCCCATCAAAATACACATTCGCTTCCTTCACTACACTTACATTCTTGAATTCCATCTGTTTTCCTCCGATTTCTTTTTAATCATATTATAATTTTACGCAGGGATTAGCAATAGCATCGGCGCAATTTTGGGAATTCCGCTTCGCAATTGCTGAGCCGGAGCAGAAACGTCGGGTGAACAACGACTGTCAAAGGAAGAACAGCCGACAAAATGCTTATCTCTCGGCTGTTATGCATTCTCTCAAGACTGAACAACCGACAAAACTCCAAAAAACAAGAGTGCCCCCAACTAAATGAGGCACTCCCGAAAAGAGTCAGTATCAGATTGTGCTTGTGTCGATGACGAAGCGGTATCTGACGTCGGAAGCCAGTACGCGTTCGTATGCCTCATCGATCTGGTCGGCGGAAATGACTTCGATATTGGGAACGATGCCGTGTTCGGCACAGAAATCCAGCATTTCCTGGGTTTCGCGGATGCCGCCGATCATCGAGCCGGCGAAGGAACGGCGGTGCCCGATCAGGGACAGCACATTCAGCGACAAAGGTTCACCTGGAGCGCCGACATTCACCAACGTGCCGTCAAGCTTCAGTAAGCCCAGATAGGCATCCAAGTTGATCACGGCGCTCACCGTATTGATGATGAGGTCAAAGCTGCCGGCCAATTCCGTGAAGGTCGCCGGATCCTTAGTGGCGTAATAGTGCTGCGCCCCAAACTTCAGGCCGTCTTCTTTTTTGCCCAAAGTTTGCGACAGGACGGTGACTTCAGCCCCCATCGCATGCGCTATTTTGACGGCCATGTGCCCCAATCCGCCCAGTCCGATCACGGCGATTTTTTTGCCGGGGCCGGCCTGCCAGCGGTTCAACGGCGAGTAGGTCGTGATGCCGGCACACAACAACGGCGCTGCCGCATCCAATCCAATGTTGTCAGGAATGCGTACCACAAAACCTTCCGTCACGACGATGTGCGTGGAATAGCCGCCTTGTGTCGGCTCGCCGTATTTGTCGACGCCGGCGTAAGTCGGGACGTTGCCCTTGAGGCAGTACTGCTCCTCGTCGCGCAGACAGTTTTCGCATTCCCCGCAGGAATCGACCATGCAGCCGACGCCAACGCGATCGCCGACTTTGTATTTTGTGACTCCGGTTCCGACGTCCGTCACGATTCCGGCGATTTCATGCCCCGGCACGAGCGGATAATGCACATGCCCCCATTCACCATGGGCCGTATGGATATCCGAGTGGCAGATGCCCGCATATTTGATTTCGATCAGGACATCCTGCTCGTCCAATTCCCGTCTTTCGATTTCCGCAAATCGGAACGGTTTGTCCGGACCATCGACTGCTCTTGCTTTTGCTACTACCATATATATTTCCTCCATTATGCTTCCGTATTCAAAAGCTGCGCACTGTCCTTTCACGGCGCTCTTGCTCCTGTATAAAAAGCATACTCCTTAAAGTTAAGGTTAAGTCAAGGGATAACTAACGGGAAGCTGGAATTGCCTCGCGAACCCATAAAGCGACAGTGTAAAAAGCACAGACCATCACCAAGCCATCTTATTTGTTCCTTATTATTAACATTATTTCTACTCTCAGTATAACTGGTTTATACTTAATATTGAAACAATTTAAAAATTGGAGGAATCAATATGAAAATGAAACCTTATTTAGCTCTTCCGGTTGCCCTACTGCTAATGGCCTGTTCCAATGGTACGGACGAAACTCCCCAATCTGAAAACACTCAATCATCAGTCAGCGAAAGTACAGAAGTCCTAAGCACGGAAGTAATTGACGACGAAACTGCCTTTCTGGAACAAATCGCGGATTTTGATGCGGAACATGAACCCTTCATTGTAGCCTATTATGACTCCCTCGATGCAATCAAAGAAAAGGTATCCGATGAGACAAATACTTTTGTTGATCCGGAGCTTTCCGAACGTGACCTGAAGATCAAGCTGGTTTTCAAAGGTGATGATGGTTATTACCGCGTGATACTGGGGGAACAATAGCCATCATTTGATAGTCAAACAGCATCATTTAACCCCACTCTGCATATTCTCGGTTTCAGAGAATATGCAGAGTGGGGTTTTTCGTTCATCCGGAATACCTTCCTATCGGTTAAATGCTTGCTAGCGTTGCTGCTCCTCCAGAAAATCCCGAAGCACAACAACGTGATTGATTTCCGGATTCCGCGCGGCATAGACCAATGTGACATCGGTCGTTTCCAACTGTTTCAGGATCTCAGCCACTGAAGCCGCAGCCGGTGGGTTCGTCAGCAGTTCTTCCTCGTAGCGTTCTTTGAAGGCGGCAAATTTTTCGGGATCGTGGTCGAACCATTTGCGCAGATCAGGTGAAGGCGCGCTGTCCTTCAGCCATGCATCCAGCTGTGCGGCCTCCTTCTTGACTCCGCGCGGCCACAATCGATCGACCAGAATCCGGAAACCATCCGCTTCTGTCGGGGAATCGTAGATGCGTTTCATTTTCAGTTCCAAGCTTATCACTCCTTTTCTTACATTAACCAAAATCGTACTGATCATCGAATCACAGTCCGATCCTGACTAGCGTGTTTTCTTACTGATCAGCTTATACCTGAATCCATTCACTTTGAAATCTGTTCCCGGCGATACTTTGTTTGCTTCTTGGAAAAGAACGGAATCTTTGCTGATTTGGTGCTTTTCTAAGTTGCTGTTCGGTGATTGGACAACTTTGTAACTGTATGTCTCTTTATCCTCATAGTCGTACACAGAAATCTTCCGGTCCAGCCATTCTGATTTTTTGGAAGGCTCTTTTCGCTTTTGAGGTGCTGCTTCTTTTGGTGATTCTTCATTTTTCGTATTGTTCATTTTCTTCTTTTTTTTCGCACACATCCAGTTTCTTTCCACAAAGGCTAGATTACCTTGGGAGGCATACTCACGATCTAACTGGAAGTGTTTGCAATATTTCCAATAGTTATAACCGATTTCCGGAACAAAGACAGGTTGCTTCTTGCAAGATCGATCACTCCTGTCATAAAATGCACAAGTACCGCAAGAAACTCTATCTGAATGACCAATCTTTTGAATATTTGGAAAGTGGGCGTATTTAGCCGGTGCCCCGCGAGAAATATGATTCATTCGTTTGACTCCTCCACAAAAATGATTATAAGTTGCCAAATATGACGAAAGGTCTGCTTGGCATATCTCCGGTTATTCTTTCTACACTTAATCTCCCAAGAGCACCAGTGTTTTGGTCATGGTTTCCAAGGCAAGCTTTTCGATCTGAAGCTGTCCCTGTAGCTTTTTGATGCTGCATTCAAGCTGCTGCACTTCCAATATTTTTTCCATTATGTCACTTTGGAGCTGTCCCTTGCCGAGCTGTCTTGCACCTTCCAGTTGTTTTTTTTGTTGCTTGTACTGATGGTAAAGCATTGCCCCGGCTTGGCTTTTCGGGCCACCTGTTGCTTCCATTTTTTCGCACTGTTCGAATTGTTCTTTTGTCATTGTCATCGTTTTTCCCTCCAGATTGTTTTTTTGAAAACAAAAAACCCTTCTTATAACAAGAAGAGTCGGGAATGTCGATTTGCTCTTCTTATCTCTCAGATTACTCTGCAGGATTTAGCACCGTGCCGCCGCGTTACGCGTGGGTCGGTTGCTGAGATGTCATCGGGCCAGTCCCTCAATCTCTCGTGATAAAGAAGTTATTTAGTTTTCAAATATATTATGTCATAACATTGCGCAAAATTCAACTAATTACCAATTCGTTCAATATATTTTTTCTACATCTGTTCTACATAATTCCTTTGTATAATTTAGAAGGATCAAGTGATCCGGATACAATGCTCGTTCTCATCACCCACTCCGAGACACAAAAATATGGTCACAATGGATAGCCTGTTTACACACAGAAAGGAAGAACTTACCATGAAGAAAAAATCTTTGCTGATTGGCCTCATCTCTTTTACTGCCTTGACCAGCTTCGCTCTCGCAACGCCTGTTGAAGCAGCGATGATGGATACGGTGACATTTGAAAACCACGGACAGTATGTGCGTAGCCATGCCACTCATCTCCGTCATCACACGGAAGACGCCCATCACATGAACGGCGTCAGTATGCATGCGAGAAACTGGGATGGAACGGTTCGTTATTGCGCTCAAGAAGCAACGCCAACCGTGACCCAGTGATTTCATTCCTCAGGCAACGAACTATGGCGGTTGGATAGTTTTCAACGAAATAATGATGCTAAAGAGGCAGTGACAAAATCAGAAAATACTCTTCTGGTTTTGTCACTGCCTCTTTGATTTTGTATAGAAATGGAATGCATGCTCTGAAATAACCCGTCAAAACCAATTTGGCGGGAAAAATCAGTTCAACTCGCAGTCAAAAAAACCGCCGAAACCGCCTTGGCGGGCAAAAATGTCCGCGGACCTCGCGATATTCCCCGTCAAGACCATTTTGGCGGGGAATATCGCTACGAAGTCCACCCTGTACCGCCAAAACTACTGCCAATCTATGCATATTTCAACGCGATCTCTTCGACGAACTTGGTCACGTCCTTGAACGCGTCGCAGCAATCCTCCAGCGACTGATAGATTTTGCTCAGAATGACGATGCTGACGGCGTCTTTTTCGCTCTGGTGGAGTTCGCGCATCGCTTGGATATACAGCAGATCGCCCGCTTTTTCGCTGGCATTGATCCGGTCGATGACTGCATGGATCTCTTTGTGCGATTTCTTGTAGGTCTTCAGCAACCGGACCGCCTCAAGGAGTTCCTCCGCCGATTGTTCCACCAGATCCAGGAATTGGCTGATTTCCGGGGTAATGTGCTGCGGCTGATAAATTTCGATATGGATCATGACATCCTCGATCATGTCGATTGCATGGTCCAGACTGGTGACCAGCGCAATCACATCCGGCCGGTCGAAAGGCGGCAGCAGATCGTTGTACATGTAGCGCATCAGCCTGTATTTGGCGAGGTCGGCATCATGTTCGATCGCATGCATCTCGTCCAGCTTTTGGCTCAGGTCAGCGACCGGATAGTCCGCCAGGGCCTGTTTCAGGAACTTCGCCGCTTCGACGCCCCATTCGGCCAGTCTGATGAACGCATCGAAATAATCCAACTTTTCCGTCTTCTTTTTGAACATAACCGGCACCCCCTAAAAAATCCGAATGAACAGCTTCGCCATCACATACCCGACCAGCCCGCAGCCCGGAAAGGTCAACACCCACGTATAGACCATTTCCCTGACCGTCAGCCAGTTTACGCTCCCCAGATGCCTGCCCGCGCCCACTCCCATGATGGCGGTCGTTTTCGTGTGGGTCGTACTCACCGGCAGCCCCAGAAGGGAAGCCGTCAAGAGGCTCAAGGCTCCGGCAAAATCAGCGCTGAAGCCTTGATAGGTTTCCAGCTTGACCATATTGACCCCAACCGTTTTGATGATCTTTCCGCCGCCGATCGCGGTCCCCAAGGCCATGACAATGGAACACAGCAGCATCAGCCAGAGCGGGATCGCAAACTCGGTTGCGGTGCCTCCCTGAGACAAGGCGATGCCCAACAGGAAAATCCCGATGAACTTCTGGCCATCTTGGGCCCCATGCATGAAGGCCATCGCCGCGGCGGCCGCTATTTGGCTGTTGCGGAAAAAGGTTGATGTGCTCTGGCGTTCGATATCACGGAACAGCGCGCCGACCAGTTTTACCACCAGAAAACCCAAGGACAAGCCCAGTACGGTGGAAAGCACCAAGCCGTACAGCACCTTGATCCATTCCGCCCCGTTGATGCCGCCGGTGCTGCCCTGCAAAGCGATTGCAGCCCCCGATACACCGGCGATCAAAGCGTGGCTTTCGCTGGTCGGAATACCGAAATACCAAGCCGCAGTGGCCCAGACTACGATCCCAAAGAGCGCCGCACACAGCGCCACGACCGCATCCTCCGCATTCCCGCCGAAATCGACCATCTTCGCCATCGTCTGGGCAACTTTCGCGTTGATCGCCGTCATCGCAAAGACGCCCAAAAAATTGAACACCGCCGCCATCAGGATCGCATTCCGCGGCGTCATGCTCCGGGTCGAGACGCAGGTGGCGATCGCGTTCGGCGCATCGGTCCACCCGTTCACCAAAACGACGCCCAACGTCAACACAACCGTCACCAAGGTGGCCGGACTCGTCTGCAGAATCTGGATAAATGCATGGAATGAAATCGCCATAACGATCCCGCCTTTCACGATGACTTATGGTGACAATGAAGCAGACCCCTCTACATCGGAATCCCCACTTCGATATGCTGGAAGGAATCTACGTCGAACAAGCCTTTGTCCGTCAATTTCAGGCGCGGAATGACCGGAAGGCACAGGAACGAGAGGATCATGAAAATGTTCTGCGATTCCTCCGCCAGCGTAGCCAACTGCTCGTGCAGCCCATGCAATTCCGCAATCACTTCCTCATACGTTTTTTCCGACATGATGCCGCCGACCCGCAACGGTACAGATGCCAGCACTTTGCCGCCATCCACGATGACGAGCCCGCCCTGCATCCGTTCCGCTTCCTCGATCGCCAACAGCATATCGTCATCATTCGTTCCGGCCACGACCAGATTATGCGAATCGTGGGCTACAGTCGAGGCGATCGCGCCGCGCTTCAGACCGAGCCCGCTGACGATCCCAGCTCCGATGCTGCCGGTTTGGTGATGGCGTTCGCAAACCACCATCTTCACTTGATCGTTTTGCGGATCCGCAACAAAATAGCCGTCTTCCGTCTGCACATCCGCTGCGATTTTCTCGGTGATGATCCGCCCCGGCACAACGCCGATGACCCAGGCTTGCTGGCCTTTCTCAAGCGGGATCTGCAAGTCATCCTTTGTCACTTGCTTCAGATGGAGGGAAGAGCGGACAGCTTCCGGCACAACAGCGCGGTTGTTTTTTAAAGCCGCCAGATTCAGCACACGCCCGCCTTTGATGATCGTCTCCGGCTGCAGCTTCTCCAGACTGTCCGTGATCAGGATATCCGCAACATAGCCGGGTGCGATTGCGCCTTTGTCCTGGATGCCGTGGCACACCGCATTGTTGAGTGTCGCCATCTGGATCGCGATCAGCGGATCCAAGCCCTGTTGGATCGCCAATTCCGCGGCATAATTGACCGTTCCTTCTTCGGCCAATTCGTCCAAATGCTTGTCGTCCGTGCAGAAGGAGAAGCGGCGGCTGTTCCTTTCATTGATTGCCGGCAACAGCGCCAGCAAATCCTTCGCAGCCGATCCTTCCCGAACCAACACATGGATGCCGCGGCGGACTCGCGCGATTGCTTCTGCCGCCGTCACCGCTTCATGGTCGTTGCGGATGCCGGCCGTGCTGTACACATTCAAGGCGGCATCCGGAAGACCGGCCGCGTGTCCATCGACTTCCAGCCCCGCTTCGATCGTCATGCGGATTTTCTCCAGCATATCCGGATTCGCATTCAAAACGGAGGGATAATCCATCACTTCCGCCAGGCCGATGACGCTTGGATGCGTCAAATAAGGACGCAGATCCTTCGCCGTCAACGTCGCCCCGTTCTGCTCGAAAGGCGTCGCCGGCACGCACGAAGGCAGCTTCATCAGGATGTCCATGTCGCAATTGGCGGCGTCCTCCAGCATGAAGTCGATGCCGATTTTCCCCGCCACGTTCGCGATTTCATGCGGATCGGTCACAACGGTCGTCACGCCGTGTTTGATCAGCGCCCGCGAAAATTCCGCCGGCGTCACCATCGTCGATTCGATATGGATATGGCCGTCGATAAAGCCAGGCATAATGAACTTGCCGGTCGCATCCACCACTTGCTTTCCGTTCGGATAGGCACCGATGCCGACGATGCGACCGTCCTTGATCGCAACGTCCGCCGCAAAAGTCTCCAGCGAAAACACATCAACGACTGTTCCGTTTTGGATGATGAGGTCGGCTTCCTCCGGTTGCTGTGCCGCCTGGATCAATCTAATCAATGCATCTGTCATACAAATTCCCCCTGGTTCCATTCGCTCCCTAAATCAGCGAATCTCGTTGTTTCCTATATTATACACGATTCACGCGGGGACCGATAAGCTTCTTATTGATGCAGTATTTCAGTACTCCCACCGAATCAAGTGATCGATTTTATCTATCAACCTTGTTCGATTATAACTGTTTGCTTCTTACATAGACTGGTGATAAGATTTCCTCATGCCTCAGAGCGACAAAAAGTAAGGGAATGTCGGTTTGGGGACCAGCATCACAAGCAACAACCGTGTGGGGGAGTTTTTTCGGTCGAATGACCGCCAGCGATTCAAATAAAAAAACAAAAACAGGAGTGAATCATAATGAAGAAACTATTATCAAAAATCTTATTCGTGGGTACAGCAGGTTTGGCTTTGGCGGCTTGCGGCGCAACAACAACCGACTCCAGCTCGGACAGCGCTTCTACAGCATCGAGCACTGCTCCAACAACAAACGTCCTGAAAACGATCGAAGAAAACAAACAATTGCGCATCGGTGTGGAAGGCACTTACCCTCCATTCAGCTATCATGATACAGAAACAGGCGACTTGGTCGGTTTCGAAGTGGAAATCGCGGAAGTCATCGCGGAAGATTTGGGCGTTGAACCCGTCTTCGTCGAAACAAAATGGGATTCCCTGATCGCCGGATTGGACGTCAACAAATACGATATCGTCATCAACAACGTCGGCGTTACGGAAGAACGCCAAGAAGCTTATGACTTCACTGATGCTTATTTCGAGTCCTATGGCCAATTGGCGGTCAGCGCAGACTCTGACATCCAAACATTGGCAGACTACAGCGGCAAAAAATCAGCCCAATCGACCACAAGCAATTACGCAAAGAACGCTACTGACCTGGGCGCTGAAATCGTCCCTGTCGATGGCTTCAACCAAGCAGTCGAATTGATCACTTCCGGTCGCGCGGACGGTACGATCAACGATTACATCACGTTCTTGACTTATTTTGAAGAACATCCGGAATCCACTTTGCGCCTGATCGACGAAAAATTGCCAACCAACGATAAGGTCGGCATCATCTTGCAAAAGGAAAACGCAGATTTCCAGGCTAAACTGAACGAAATCATCGCAGCACGCACAGAAGACGGCACATTCAAAGCCATCTTCGAAAAATACCTGGGTGAAGACATCAGCGTCGGCGCCAACGAATAAGAAAAGCGGAACGGACTCGTTCAGTCTTACATTCAGAAAATCGTACCGATTGCGCGTGGTAGCGCGCAATCGGTACGATTTATCTGATTTTTGAACGGTTAATCCCTGACGCTAGCCATGCTTGTTGGATGCATGATACAATTTGGTATCGCGCAAAACGCTTGCTGTGATGCGCTTTTGGAATTTGAATACATTTTAGTTTTTTAATAAAAAAAAGGAACGGTGAGTAAATTTTGCAGCATACATTATCCATAATCGAAAACGCCCTATGGCCAATTCTGGAAGCAGGATTTACCGTCACCATCCCCTTGGCGCTGATTTCCTTTGCTTTGTCGCTTGTCCTGGCGGTCCTGACCGCGATCATGCGGATTTCGAAAAGCAAATTGTTGAAAGGACTGGCTTGGTTCTACGTCTGGGTATTCCGAGGAACCCCGCTTTTGATCCAATTGTTCATCGTCTTCTTCGGTTTGCCGAAGCTGAACATCACGTTGGATGCGTGGACCGCCGCCATCCTGACTTTTGCCCTGAACAGCGGCGCCTATTCGGCCGAATCCATCCGCGGCGCGATCCTGTCCATCCCGAGAGGGCAATGGGAAGCGGCCGATTCCTTGGGCATGACGCACGCACAGGTCCTGAGAAGGATCATCTTCCCGCAGACCATCCGGATCGCTTTGCCAGCTGTCATGAACGACTTCATTTCCTTGGTGAAATCGACTTCGTTGGCTTCCAGCATCACAATCATCGAAATGACGATGGTCGGGCAGCAGTTCGCTTCCGTCACCTATGAACCGCTGATTCTGTATTCGGAAGTTGCTGTCATCTATCTCCTGATCAGTACTGTATTGACCTGGCTCCAAGGCAAATTGGAAACCCGAACTTCCAAATATTTGAGAAAGGCGTGAAGAAATGATCGAGATCAAACATATCCAAAAATCTTACGGCGACTTTCATGCCCTCAAGGACATCTCGTTGACTTTCCGAGCCGGCGAAACAACGGTAATCGTCGGCCCATCCGGTTCGGGCAAGTCCACCTTGCTGCGTACGCTGAACCTGCTGGAAGTGCCCGAAAGCGGCATCCTGAAGAACGGGGAGCTCGAAGTCGATTTCAGCGCGAAACTCCCAAAGGAAACGATGATGGCGATCCGCAAAGAAACCGCGATGGTCTTCCAGAGTTTCAACCTCTTCCCGCATCTTTCGGTATTGGAAAATGTCATCGAAGGCCCGATTACGGTCCTGAAACTTTCGAAAACGGAAGCGACGGCCAGAGCGAAAAAACTGCTGACGAAAGTGGGCTTGGCCGACAAACTGAACCATTACCCGGACCAACTGTCGGGCGGCCAACAACAGCGCGTAGCCATCGCCCGTGCTTTGGCTATGGAGCCTGATTTCGTCCTGTTCGATGAACCCACTTCCGCCCTCGACCCCGAGTTGGAGGCAGAAGTGCTGCGCGTCCTGAAGGAACTCGCCTCCGAGAAGCTGTCCATGATCATCGTGACGCACAACCTCGAGTTCGCACGGGAAGCCGCCGACCGCATGCTTTTCCTGGAGGACGGCAAAGTCGGCTTCGACGGCCCGACGAAAGATTTCTTCGAAAGCACAACCGATCCAAGGATTGCCCGTTTTATCAACAGCATCACGATCTAAAAAAAGATAGACGAAACCAAAGCATCGAAAACTTTGGTCACGTCTATCTTTTTTATTGAATCTATTGTGTTCAGCCTTCTGACTTGTTCTCGATTTCGATGATGGTCATGATCGCGTAATTCGCCAAATCCATCAGCGTGTCGGTAATGCTTTCGTCCTTGACTTCGGCCTCTTGCTTGATGAGTTGTTTGAAGCGGTGCAGTTTATCATCCAACCGGATAGCCGGCATCGTCAGCCCGTACTCTTGGAAGCCGTCACCAAAACTATCCCCGTAGTCTCTGTTTTTTGCCGCATACAGCTGATTCAGCCTCTCGCATATTTCCCTGTGCAGCTCGACTTTCGTCATATCCATCACCGTTTCCCTTCTTGACAGACTCCCCGTCTGTTGGTTTTATTTCCGCCTATTCCTTATCGAGTACCCTACCCATATCCTCGCAGCAGTTATATTCGAACTGGATCGTCAAGTGGGTCACACCGAAGCGCCCTTTCAATATCTGTTCCACCTTTTTGTAGATGTCAGCTAGTTCACTGACCAAAATGTCATTTTGCAGGTTTACGTGGGCTTCAAAAAAGAGCGTGTGCTCGTCCAATGCCCAAATGTGGACGTGATGGATATTTTTTATCGCATCCAGCTTTTCGAGTTCCTCCGCCATTTCATCGATATCCACCGTTTTCGGTGTTCCCTGCATCAGGATGTTCGCCGACTCTTTCAATATTTCATAACTTTCCTTGAGGATGTACAGTCCGATCAATACCGTCAATGCGGGATCAATCCAGTAAGCCTCGAAATAATAGATGACTATGCCGCCGACCATTACCCCGACTGATGAAAGGGCGTCGCTCAGAAAATGCAGGTATACCGCGCGCATATTCAAATCATCTCCTGAACTCTTATGCAGCAGGTATACGGCCACTGCATTGAGGATGATCCCGATTGCGGCGATCACGATGACCAACAGTGCGTTTATTTTTTCAGGCTGAATGAACTTGAAATAAGCTTCCCTGAAAAGGAAAAGGGACATGATGATCAGTAGTGTGGCATTGATGACCGCGGCTATGATGGTAGCTCTTCTGTAGCCGAAGGTGTTTTTCTTATCGTGTTCTTTTGCTGCCATCCTGACGGCAAACCAACTGATGATGATGGACAATACGTCGCTGAGGTTGTGGAGTGCATCGGAAAGCAGCGATAAACTGCCGGAAAGCCAGCCACCCAATACTTCGGCGATTGTCAGCACAATCTTCAGGACCATGGTCAGGAGTAAATTTTTCCCTTTTGTGCCATCCGGACTGTCCGGATGGCTGTGTGCATGAGTATGTGCAGTCATCGTTCAAACCTCCAGTCGCGGGCAGCCTTTTGCATGTGCACACCAATCTCTTCCCCCTAATCATACTCCATATTCTTCGGAATGGAAAAAAACATGGCCGCTTTTCCAGACAAAAAGGGACTCCCATTTCAGGAATCCCTCTTGCTTTTCAGCTGATACGTCTTTTCCGCTCTAAACGGGGCAAGGACGATTGCCTTTGCTTGTTCCAAAAGCCTTCATTGCAGAACAGCAAAAGCAGGCCGGAAATGGAAAGCATGGCCCCTATTCCCAGGAACGGCGTTTGGTAAGTCAGCGTAATTTTCGATTCCCCCGCAGGCAGCGGAATGCCGATGAATCCGTAGTTCACCTTCACCGTTCCGACCTCTTTGCCGTTGACCTCCGCTTTCCATCCGGAAGTATACGGGATGGCTGTCGTGAGCACGCTCGGTTCAGCCTGCGTGATCGTTCCGCTTATTTTTTCATCCGTGAAAGTTTTGATTGCCATGGCATTCGCCTGTTTTTCTGATACGCGTGCGGCGTACTGGTCATCAAGCGGATACGCATAGATTTTGATGTCGTCCAACTTGTACGTGCCGGCAGCGCTCAACTGCAGGCTGAGGGCTGCTGATTCCACCGTGCCCCCTTGGCTTCCCATGTTGAACAGCATGTTCTCGCGGTGGAAATAGGAACTGAAGGTCAACAGATCGCTTTGGTCGACCGCCTTGGTCCGATGCGCAAAGGACACCCGTGCATCGTAGCCGATCGGTGTCCAGCCGTACTCCTTTTGGGGTTCGGGATCGAAATCCAAGCCTTCCAGATGGACATACACCTCCGCGTTCGCCAGTTCTTGCAAATTGTTCGGCACTAAATCGATTGTGCCTGCGCCATCTTTGACCGTGATCTTCCCTCCGGAAACGTGCACTTTCTCCGGATCAGCCGATGCCATGGAAAAACCCACATCCTTGACGGTCAGCTCCCCTTCAAATGGCGATAATGCTGCCGTATCCAGCTCTGTCGGTTCCAGCACGATCCCATAGGACAGGAAGGCTTCCTTTTCCACCGGATTGTATTTTTCGAATGCTTCCGTAGAAAGATACACCGATTCCGCGTAGGCAAAGGGATAGGCCTGTTCACTCCGCGCAACGACAAACGCCCCTTCGTCATCCCCGGTCTGTTGAACCACTTCATAGCCGTCAGGCAGATATTTGGCGCGCTTGGCTTCCGTCAAAATATATTTCACACCCAACAGATTGTTGACGATCCGGCGATCATCGAAGCCTCCCCGGACCGGTTGGATCAGTTGGAATTGGTTGTTTTCCAGTTGCTTTGCAAAATCGGCGACTGCCCCGTTGGTAACCGAAAGATAGGAATTCATGCCCATCCGGTTCAGCAGGGACATCTGATTTTTGACGTCATTGTCCTTGGAGGTCACGCCGATCCGATAGATTCCCGGATCTTTGATCAGCTGCTCGGCGCCGCCAAAGGTCTCTTTGTATGTCTCATCGACTGTGCCATAATCCAAAAGAGTCGCGACCTCATTTTGGCCATCCGGTTGGTAGAAATCCCGCGCGTTGGAGACCAAATTGGCCATCCCCAGGACCAGCAGCGCCACGGAAATGGCGGTTTTGGCAGTGCCGCTCAACCGTCCGGATCTGTTCCGCCAAGATCCCCAGGCCATCAATACCAACATCAGCCAAGCAAAGGCAACCGGGGTAAGATAGGCAAGCCGAAACGGAGTCTCCTCTCCGGCGACGGCAACCATCTCCTCTCCGGCAACGGCAACCACCACTGGAACTGAGCTGAACGCAACTGCCGAGAGCACCATCGCTTTCAGTTCAGAACGCGTCAGATTGAACCGTTCATTGAACAGTATCGCCGAGCCAGCCGAAACAAAAAGCGGGATGGCGAAAGTCCAGCGGTTATAGGGACCCGAAAAACCGTTCATGATGGAGCCGAAAGCCGGCAGCAGCAGGATGACGGCGTACACCGACAGGTTCGCCGTGATGTAGCCGAATTTCTTGCGCCACAGAAACAGCAAGGGGGCCAACAGCACCGTGCAGGCGGCAAGGCCAAAGACCGTCCATAAGAACCGCTCCGTGATCAAGAGGTCCTTAAACAGGCCCAGATAATATTCGATCGGATAAAACCTCAGTCCGGCGGCGAATTCCCCCGGTTCTCGGGAAGAATGCAAAAAACCCCAGACAACCGGTGCCAAAAGGATACCGGCCAGCAGCACCCCGATGAGATAGGAATAAAGGGCCCGCCAAACATACCCGAAGATGCTTTTCCATTCCTTGATGCCATGCAGATCGAAATAGCGGGTGATCGCAAAAATAAAGACCAATATCGTCAGCATGTAAAAGAAATAAAAATTGCTGAAAGCACTGCAGAAAACGGCCAAAATAAAGGCGGTGTTCGATTCCCCCTGCAGAATCCGTTCCATCCCCAGGCACAGCAAAGGAAAAATGATCATCGGCAGGAGAAAGAAAGGATGTCTGATCACATTCAAAACCACGTAAAAAGTGAAGGTGTACAGGATGCTTCCAACCAAGGCGCCCGGATTTTCTATCTTCATCTGTCGGCAGAACGCCAAGAAAGCCAAACCGACCGCATACACACGCAGCAACACCAATACATGATAGGCCCATTCCGTCATGCCCGCCGGAAACAGCAAGCCGAGATAGACGAAAGGATCCCCGATCACATAATAACCATAAGAGGCGATGACATCCGCCCCCAAGCCGATGTTCCAATCCCATAAAGGGAATCCGTGCGTTGGATGGCTTAAGAATCCCCGCCACATGCTCAAGTAATCCTTAAAAACGAGATAATGCTGCGAAAAACCGTCGCCTTCCCAAATGAATGACTTCTGTTCCTTCACAAAGTACCCGTAGATGAGGGCCGTCATCACTAAAAATAAGCCTGTATAATAGACAGCTGTTTTTTTTTTCACGTTGTTCTCTTCAAACATGCCTGCTCATCCCCTCTGCTTAAAAATGAACCATTTGCTGAAGGCGTAGTTCAATACGACCACAATGAACTGTGTCGCTAGCTTGGCCACATTAGCATCCAAATGGATCCCGTCGACCAAAATCCACATGCTGAGCATGTCGAAAACGGCCGAGAGCAAACGGAAGGTGCAGAATCGGATGAATTCAAGGGCGCTTTCCTTGAACGTAGAAGTTTTCGTCTTAAAAACATATTTTTTATTCGTAAAAAAAGCAAAAACGATGGAAACGATGATGGAAATCGCATTAGCGACCAAATAATTCATGCCCAGTATCGTATCGCACAGGAAGAATACCGCAATATTGACGGCTGTCGTCAGTCCGCCAAAAATCAAATAGCTGATGACCTCTTCAAATTTTCCATATAGATTCTTCAACCTCTCCATGCCGCCTTATTCACCTCTTCCATTCCGGATTCCCGGCCTTTGTCCAGGCTCGTTTTCCACCTGATCCGACTCAGAATATTCCTGAATGAAATACAACGGACGCTCTTTGGTTTCGATAAACACCCGCCCCAGATATTCCCCGATGATCCCCAACGAAATAAGCTGGATGCCTCCCAGAAAAAAGATACCGGCGAACAAGGAAGGATACCCTGCCACATTTGACCCAAAAATCAACGTTTTTAGCACTTCGGCAGCCAAAACGATGAAGCCGAAAAGGGAGATGATGATGCCGACGACCGACCAAACTTTTAGAGGCACCGTGCTGTAGGAAGTGATGCCGTCGATCGCAAGCTTCATCAGACTGGAAAACTTCCATTTTGTTTCGCCGGCAACTCTCGGCTGGGCCACATACGCAATTTCTTTCTTCTTGAAGCCGATCCAGCTGTACAGTCCTTTCGTATAGCGTTCCCGTTCCCTCAGTTGCTTCAGGGCATCAATGCATTTTTTGTCCAACAGACGGTAATCGCCCACCTGAGGATAGACTTCCTGTTGGGATACTTTTTGAAGCACATGGTAATACTTCCGGGAAGTCCATTTCTTTAGCCAGTTCTCCCCTTCTCTCTCCTTCCTTATAGCATAGACATCATCATAGCCTTCTTCCCACCAATGGATCATCTCTTCAAAAAGTTCCGGTGGCTGTTGCAGATCGGCATCGATGATGATGACCGCATCCCCTTTGGTATAGTCAAGGCCTGCGATCATGGCCGCCTCTTTGCCGAAATTACGCGACAGATCTATATATTGGACCCTATCGTCTTTTTCTTTCAGCTGTTTGACGAGCTGAAGTGTCCGATCCTGGCTGCCGTCATTGACAAACAGGAATTCGAAGGTGTGCCGTTCCAAGTTTACGCACACTTCATTCAATCTTTCGTACATTTTCTCAATAACGGCCTCCTCATTGTAGGCAGGAACCAATATCGTAATTTTCCCCATTATTTCTCTCATCCATTCCTTATCAAGTCAAATTTAAATCTAATTATACTACAAACAGTCGAACATCGTATCGGAAGTCAGGATATTAAGGAGGGAGCATTTGCTCGTTTGCAATGATTTTCCCGCTATACCCGACGCAAATTCATCCTTTCAGGCAGCTTTTTGCCGCGGTTATGACAAAGTCGGCCGTCGGATACCAACGCTGCCCTGTTGATTAACAAAAAAAAATATGCAAAAATATTGAAAAGGATCCACAAACAGTAAGAAGCCAAAGTTGGCCAGTTTAGATACAGATGGCATCCGTCTGAATACAGGAGCGTATCATATGAAAAAAATTTTTTTAATTCTTTTGGCCATCAACATCTTGTTCGGCATCAGTATTCCTCCCATACAGGCCGCCACTTCATCGCGGTTCCTGTCGATTCCGACCCCTTATGATGACGGCACAGATTGGAAAGGTAAAACCCATCAGGCGACCCATCCATCTATTGTCCAATTCGATGAGAAATGGCACGGTTATCGATATTGGATGGCATTCACGCCTTATCCCTTTGAGAATGATCAGACAGAGAATCCTTGCATCATTGCCAGCAATGACGGGATTAATTGGGAAGTCCCCGCCGGCGTCAGCAACCCTTTGGTGCCGACACCAAAAAAAGGGCTGCATTCCTACAATTCAGATGGGCACTTGTTCTATAACCGCTCCACAGCAAAGCTGGAATTATGGTACCGCGAGTTCGTAAAAATTACAAAAGATGTTTCCCAGGAAACGCTCTATCGCATCGCCTCATCGGATGGCAAAGACTGGAGCGATCCGGAAACTATGACAGCGGAAATGGGTGACAAACTGCAATTGATTTCCCCTTCCGTCGTGTTTGAGGACGGACGCTATAAGATGTGGATCATGCGCGACTGGTATGTCCTTTACAGCGAAAGTGCGGACGGCAAAAACTGGGGCCCTTTCAGCGCGATCACCGCTGATGGCAAGGCCGTTCATTCCTGGCATCCGGACGTCATGAAGATCGATGGGGTTTACTATCTTTTGAACCTCAATCGTAAAAGCCGTGAAGATGTAGGCGGCGAACTCAGCTACAGCACATCCACTGACGGCATCCATTTCACCGCAGAAAAACATCTGTTATCGAACAGCGGCGACAAAGCGGATGCTGATGGTTACAGAATCTATCGTTCCAGCATGATCATCGAACCGGACGGGGTTCAATTGTATTATGGCCAGACTTCATTCGACAATCAATGGACCATCGGTATCGCGGCTGGACGTAGCTTGGATGCATTGGCGGAAAAGAAAATGATGCTTCCGGCTGTTGGCGGCGCTCCGCGTGACCACCGAAGAAATATCCCTTCCCACGAATTTTTTCCATCATACCGTATTGGAAGTGAACTGTTCCAATGAAATTGTTGACCTTGAATACGCATAGTTGGATGGAATCCAACTCTAAACAAAAAATGAACTGGCTTGCCCAGCATATAGCCGCCGAACAATATGATGTGATTGCCTTCCAAGAAGTCAATCAATCCCGTTTTGCCCCTGAAGCCACTGCGGAGAATGATCCTTACTATTTTCCAGGGAAAACAAAGCCAGCCATCCGCAAAAACAACTTCGCGTTCGTCCTGCAGCAAACTCTTTTAAAAATGGGGACCGCCTATTATTGGACCTGGTTCCCTTGCCATTTGGGTTATCGGCTATATGATGAAGGTGTGGCAATCTTCTCCCGCCACCCCATCAAAAAGCTCCATGGGTACGTGATTTCATCCAAGCAGCCCTATTTTTCGCAAAAGCGGCGCGGCGTAGCGGGTATTGAAATAACAAACCAAAATGAACGCATGCTTTTCTACTCTTGCCATTTGTCGGGATGGCAGGACAACAAAAGGAATCACTTCCTGGAGGAATGGGTACGGCTGGAAACCGCATTGACCACCCTTCATCCCGATCAAAAAATCGTGCTATTGGGCGACTTCAATGCTTCCGCCAATCGGCGCGGCAAAGGCTATGATTGGATCACAAAAATTTCCGGCTGGCAGGATACCTATGCATTGGCACCCATCCGAAAAGGGAAATTCACTTTCCCCTCCCACCGGACAGGTGCGATCCTTCAGAAGCAGCATCCCCGGCGGATCGACTATATCCTATGCAATTACAAGCCAACAGTTCTGTCCGCTGAAATCCTCTTCGACGGAAAAGATACCCCGCTCATCTCTGACCATTGCGGCCTGAAGGTATCATTGGACTCACTTGCCCATTGAGCCTGAGCACATGAATGCCCAATCCCGGATAAAGGTGGGATTGGGCATTTTTTTGAGTGCCTTGATAAATTCCACTCGGCCCCAAAAAGGCCATTTAGGATTGGACTTTTAGCGATCAGCCTTCATCATAGGAAACCGGATAAAGAATGTCGTTTCTTTTCCCGCAATACTTTGCACATCGATTTCCCCATTATGCGCATGCATGATGTCTTGGCAGATAGCTAAACCCAATCCCGTCCCCCCGCTTTCGCGCGAGCGATCGGTGTCGATCCGGTAAAAGCGATCAAAGATGAGCGGCAGATGCTCCTCGGCAATGCCCTCCCCAAAATCGGTGATCGCCATGACGACTTTTTCATTTTCTTGGTAGGTACTGATCATGATTGGTGTCTGGCGGTCGGAATGGAAAATGGCATTCTGGACGATGTTTAAAATGACTTGCTCGATTTTGTTGCGGTTCATCAAAACATCAGGCACCTCGCCCATAGTCAGTTTCAATTCACGGCCTTCCTGGATCATCTTCAGCAAGGGAAAAATCTCCTGCAGAACAACATTCAGGTTCAATTCGGCTTTCCCCATATACACCTTCCGGTCCAACTTTGATAACTCCAGCAGTTCGTTCACAATGTACGTCAGGCGTTTCGTTTGATCAAGCATGCTCTCCAGCGAATAGCGTATCTTCTCGGGGTTATCCAATTTTCCACGTAACAGAATTTCCGAATAGCCCTGGATTGTCGTCAGCGGCGTCTTTAACTCGTGCGAAGCATCGGAAACGAATTGTTGCAGCTTGCGCTGATTCTCTTCAATGGTTTGAAAGGAATCATGAAGCCGCACTTTCAGCTCATTGGTCGAATCGACCAGTTTGGCTATATCCGCTTGGGCATCGGCGATGACGATCGGCTCAGCCAGATTGTCGACAGCGACTTCAGAAACCGATGCGATGACGCGATCCAATGGGGCCAACGTTTTCCGCAGCATGCGCCGATAGAACCGCCAGGCCAACAACAGAATCATGATGCTGGCAATCATGAAAATGACCAACTGTGTGACAATCAACTCCAGCGCCTCGTGGATGGAATAGATCACTTCAATCGTACCGATTGCTTTCCCTTCATAATAAACAGGTTCGGTGTAAACCGCTGTCTGTTTGTCCTTTAAAAACAGCCGATTGATGTGAATCATTTGCTGTTCCCCGTTGCTTGCGTAAAAAGTCACGTTCGCATCCGAAAGGATATCCTCGGCAAGCTCAGTCGCTTGTTCAGTCAGCAGCTGTCCCTCACCGAGCAGATTGGTCGTTTGCTGTAGGCCATCGAGATAGCTGCCCACTTCCATTTCCCTTTGTTTTTCGGTGTAGAGATAAATCAAGGTTGTCTGCAAAAAACCGATGATTACCAGAAACAACAGCAGCAGCTGCATGCTGCGCTGGAACAGTTGTCTATTCAGATTTTTCGCTTTCATCCTTCCACATCCAATTTGTAACCAAATCCGCGTTCGGTTTTGATGTAACGGTGCGCGGTATCATGCAGTTTTTCCCTTAAGTTGCGGATGTACACTTCGACCACATTCGAACTGCTGAAGTAGTCATAGCCCCAGACCTGATTCATAATCGTTTCTTTTGAGACGACGATGTTCACGTTGTCGAACAGCAAACACATCAGTTTGTATTCTGTGGGGGTCAGATCGAGTTTTTCATCTTCGAACATGATCTCATGGCGGGCATCATCGACCGAAAATGGCCCTTTTCTGATGACAGTGTTCTTCTGCGGGAAACGGCTATTCAAGCGGACCTCCATCCGCGTCAGCAGCTCCAGAAAGCTGAAGGGCTTGGCCAGATAATCATCCGCTCCGGTTTTCAAGCCTTTTACCGTATCCTCCGCTTGGTCCTTCGCTGTCAGCATAATGACGACCACCTCATATTTCTGCTTCAGCATCCGGCAACATTCATAGCCATCCATGCCCGGCATCATCACATCCAAAATGACGATGTCAAAAGGATTTTCATGCATTTTCGTCAACGCCACCAAGCCGTCCTTTGCCGTTTCCACGCTGTATCCTTCGTCTTCCAGTCCCATCGTCAAAAAATCGCGGATGCTCTGTTCGTCATCCACAACCAAAACACGCATTTGTTTCCCGTTCATCGCAATCACCTCTTTGTCTTATTGTAGCACGCTTCCACTTGCTGACAGAAAGGAAAATGTCATCTTCAGCTAATCTTCAGCTTACCTTCATGCCATCCTAAATTTTCTTATCTATAATGAATATAAATAAGAAACCGGAGGAAATAAACATGAAAAGAAAAGCGATCCAATATATGATTCTCGCCATTTATTTTTTGAGCCCTTTACCTATTGCCTTCATCTCGCTGAAAGGGCTAAATTTCAGTATCGCAGCGCCCGCTTTTATCGGAACCATCAGCTACACTTGGTTGTTGTCCGAATTGATAACGGCCGCAAGACCCAAGTTCATCGAAAAATACTTCAGCCTGGATAAGTTCCATCGCTTCCACGGCATCATGGCCATCGTCGCTTTGGCGCTTGGCTTGCTGCATAAAGAATGGGCCAGTTTCGCTTGGGGAGAGTTTGAATTTTCGACTGTCTTCGGGGATTTTGCCATCATGCTGTTCCTGCTGTTGACCGTCCTGTCTGTGCTCTTCATGACCAGCTGGCTGGCCAGAATCAAAATAATTAAAATGGCGAAGGATGCGCTAGGCAATTTTGCCCTCACTAAATACGGAACCATGAAAATTCTGCATAACTTCAACATTGTCGCCATCATCGCACTGTCCGTGCATGTCATCACCATCGCCTACTTCGTGCGGGCCGATCTGACATTGACACTGATGTACAGCCTTTATTTCATCGTTGCTTTGAGCTTCTATGTGTACCATAAGCTGATCCGGCCGATTCTGTTGAAGAATAATATTTATACTATAACCAATGTGGTGAATGAGACCGATCAGATCGTCAGTTTGACGCTGGCCGCCGAAAACGGACGGATCTTTGATTACAAAGCTGGCCAGTTCATCTATTTGAGGGTCAAGGATGATAACTATACTTTTGAAGAACACCCTTTTTCATTGACTTCCGCACCGGAAAATCCGCAGGCCCTTTCTGTATCCATCAAGGATTCCGGCGACTATACGCACATCATCCAACGCATCACGCCAGGGACGAAAGTTACTGTCGAAGGCCC
Source organism: Trichococcus ilyis (assembly GCF_900109135.1). GTDB lineage: Bacteria > Bacillota > Bacilli > Lactobacillales > Aerococcaceae > Trichococcus > Trichococcus ilyis. The sequence goes on from NZ_FNYT01000005.1 coordinate 130,539, forward strand.
TTACGGCGGCTTATGGCAGCCACTGGAAGACATCCAAAACACGGATAAGAGCTTAGTGCTGTTTGCCGGCGGTGTCGGTGTGACGCCTATGCTGGGCATCTTGGAAAGCCTTCGCCAAAAGAACGCCACCAATAAAGCGGTGCTCATCTGGAGTTTGCGCAACGAGAATGAACTCGCCTATGCAACGGAACTGGCTTCTTTCCAGAAAGACATGCCCAATTTCACATTCGTTCCTTTTTATTCAAACACGAGCGGATACTTGGATGCGGAAAAAACGGCAGCCATTTTCGAAGCCGCTGCAGTTCCTTATGCCACCAGCGAATTTGTCCTTTGCGGTCCGAAAGGGTTCATGCATACGGTTGAATCGGCGCTGGTTTCCAAAAATGTTTCAAAACAAAAAATCCACTTCGAGTCATTTGGGTTGTAGCCAGTGACAGGAGTCCAAACAGGGAGAAAACAAAATGAAAAACAATAACAAAGCAAAAATGATCAGCCTCTTACTCGGCGCAGGTTTACTTTTCGGGGCATGCGGAACAACACAGGCAAGCACTACCGACCAGGCAGTCACCACTGCCGCTGCCAGTTCAGCCGCTTCACCCTCGGAAGTTGCATCGTCATCAAATACCCAGTCGAAGGGAACAACCTTTACCCTGGATGAACTGGCGCAGTATGACGGAAAAAACGGAAATGATGCCTATGTCGCCGTTGATGGCACCGTCTACGACGTCACGAATGCACCCAAATGGCAGAACGGGAACCATTATGGGGTACAGGCGGGTACCGACTTGACCAACGCCATCAGCCGTTCGCCGCATGGAAGCTCCGTGTTGGATGGGCTGCCGATTGTCGGGACATTGGTTGAATGACAGCAAAGTAGGCCGAAGTGCCGCTGATTCGTTGGCAGGATGAGTTTTATGCTTGCGAGGACTATCCAGAAAATTATATATACCATAAAAAGCACCTCTTAATACGTTTAACGTATTAGGAGGTGCTGATCGTTTATTTGCGTCTTTTGGATACAACTCTAAATACTTATGCCTAATTCGTCATCCCCGGCATTACAGCCATGCTGTCGATGATTTCAGGATTCACCATGCCGAAGATCATGGCGATATGCGCAACAACCAGGAAACCGCCGACCAGCATAAAGTGGATTTTCATCTTCTCTTCATCGGTTTTGTTCCGGAACAGGACACCAATTTCCATAAGTGCAATCGGCAATAGGAACAGTACGCCGCTCAAGTAGAAGCCTACTGCCACAACGTCGACCCATGTATGCCAACCGTTTGTGGTGGTCAATGGAATCACTGCGTTAAACAACAGGTAGAAGAATATTCCCGTAAAATAGAAGCCGGCAAAAATGCCGACGATTTTATTCAAAGTCCTCAGGCCGCCTGATTTTACCCTGTCAAAAATAATGAAAAATTCCGAAATCGTCAGCGTCTCCGCGCAGATCACAGGGATGGCCATGAATATGATAAGATTCCAGGGCTGATTTGAAGCTAATAAAGACATGTAATGCGTCATGCTCATTTTGTTTCCTCCTTAAAGTGAAATAACTAAAAATTGATATCCTTAATATACTGAACGAATGTGTAGATTGAATGGAGATTAGTCATCTTCATCAGAGCAACATAATAGCCTGATATCCTTTAAGTGTAGCAAAAAACACTTCAGAAAGAAGGATACACTCATGCTGACGATCCAATTTTTCATCCCAATACTGCTGTTTATGACCCTGATAATGCTCGTCATGAACGGAACCCGAAAATACGATTCTGTTTTGAGAGCAGACGTGAAACGATTACGGTCGGAAAATGAGGCCTTGAGAAAAGAGCTGCTCAAACGCGGCATCATCGAATATGTCTAGCTGCTGGATTACAGCAACCAAATAACCGGCAAAAACCAGCCCGAAAACGAAGTTCCTCTATCGAACTTTCGTTTTCGGGCTGGTTCGTCTTTGTTGATGGATTCGATCGAACGCTTTGCTGCTCAGTTGTCGCACAATGGTGAAAAAATAGAAAGCAACAAGGCGTATATGTTAAAATCCGCAATCAGCTGTTTGAGTGATTGCGGATTTTTTTGGCGACGACCAGTCTATGCCCTCAATATTTTCTCCATGGCCTTGCCCTTTGCCAACTCATCGATCAGCTTATCCAAGTAACGGATTTTTTGCATCAGTTTGTCCTCGATTTCTTCGACGCGATAGTCGCAAATGACCCCTGTGATCAGCGAAACGTTTGGATTCAAGCGCGGTGCCTGTTCGAAAAAGGTCTCGAAATCGACTTTATTGTCCAGCTGTCGCTGCAGCGTGGCCTCATCATATCCGGTCAGCCAGAAAATGATCGCATCGACCTCTTCCTTCGTACGGCCTTTCTTCTCGGCCTTATGGATATACAACGGATATACGCTGGCAAACGACATCCCAAATATTTTTGTGTTTGTGTTTTTCATGCGGGACCCCTTTTGCATTTTCATGATGTAGTTTTTTGATGCTTCTTTTTGTTATTATCCCATAAATCGCAGAAAAGCTCACTTATCTCGCATCAGCATTTCCATGAATTCCTCGCCGGTCATGGTTTCTTTTTCGAGCAGATGGTTTGCAAGTTCATGCATTTTCGGTAGGTTTTCCCTGATGATTTCCTTGGCTTTTTCATGGGCGAATTTGATGATGCGCAAAACCTCCTCATCGATTTTTGCGGAGGTTTCATTCGACACGAGGGAGGTCAAATCCGTTCCCAGATAAGGGTTATTGATCGTTTCCAGGGCCATCATGTCGAACTTTTCACTCATGCCGTAGCGCGTGACCATCGCCCGTGCAATCATTGTCGCGGCTTCAATATCGTTTTCCGCCCCGGAAGTGACCGTATTTAGGATGACTTCCTCTGCGGAGCGCCCGCCCATGTAGGTGACAATCTTGTTCAGGAACTTTTCCCGGCTCAGCAGCAGCTGGTCGGTCTCTTCCGACTGCATCGTATAGCCGAGCACGCCGGATGTCCTTGGGATGATGCTGATTTTGTTGACTGGCGCGGAATCGGTCTGTTTTGCGGCAACGATCGCATGGCCGATTTCATGGTACGCTATCGCCAATTTATCTTCTTTCGAGAGGATCGCATTTTTCCGTTGGTATCCGGCCAGAATGATTTCCAGCGCATACTCCAGATCGGCTTGGTTGATTTTGCTGCGTCCTTCTTTTATGGCATGGAGAGCGCCTTCATTTATCAGATTGGCGAGATCGGCTCCGGAGCTGCCGGGTGTGTCCCTGGCGATCGCCTTCAGATTGACGGCTTCATCCATTTTGACGGATTTTGCGTGCACCGCCAAAACCGCTTCCCTTCCTGCGATGTCGGGCAATTCAAGCGGAATCCGCCTGTCAAAACGTCCCGGCCGCAGCAGCGCTTTGTCCAGAACTTCCGGCTTGTTCGTTGCCGCCAGGATCACCACCCCTTTCTCCGAGGAAAAACCATCCATTTCATTCAATAATTGGTTGAGCGTCTGATCCCGTTCATCATTTCCGGTAAAGCCCGCTACGTTACGGCTCTTGCCGATCGTATCGATTTCATCAATGAAGACGATGCAGGGGGCTTTTGCCTGAGCTTGATCGAACAGATCCCTTACCCTGGCGGCGCCCACCCCGACGAACATCTCCATGAATTCGGATCCCGATATCGAGAAAAACGGTACTCTGGCCTCGCCCGCGACAGCTTTGGCAAGAAGCGTTTTCCCGGTACCAGGCGGTCCGACCAGCAGAATCCCTTTCGGCATCTTGGCTCCGATCTCCCGGTATTTTTGCGGATTATGCAGAAAATCGATCACTTCCCAGAGCGCTTCCTTCGCTTCGTCTTGGCCCGCTACGTCCGCAAAGGTTTTCCCGGTTTCCGATTCCGCATAAATCTTGACATTGCTTTTGCCGAATTTCATTTCGCTACCGACGCCGCCGATCCGTCCTTGCAGTCGGCGCATCATGAAGCTCCAGAACGCATAAAGTAACGCAAACGGGAGAATCCAAACGAGGAAGAAATTCACCAGCGGAGACGTTTCTTCAATAATCTGGGTTGTAAACGTGGCATCAGTCGCCAGCAATCGGTCGGTAAGCTCCGGATCTTCCATTCTGCCGGTGATATAGGCAGCCGTCTTCCCCTCATCGTCCAGCGCCGTGAATTCGATCCGGTTCTCCTCCACCAACACCGACTCGACACTGCCTTCTTCCAGCATCGTCACAAATGTCTTGTAATCCACTTCCGTCACCGGGTTTTCACCCAGTCCGGGGGAAATGAAAAAATTCAGCACAATCAGAAAAGCGACAGTTGTCAAAGTAAAATTCAGCCATTGTTTGTTGATTTTCGGGGGCATTTTCGACTCCATCAGCTACTCCCTCCCCTTCTTCTTTTAGCGCAATCCATTGCTGCTGTTGATCCATAACATATTTAATGTCTACTGAATAATTTATAAACCTTATTGTGACAGCGTTTTTCGATGTTTTTTGGTATAATAGATGCATGGAATCTAGGGGAAAACACCAAAAACCCGTGCACTTTTTTCAAAAATGATACGAAGAGGCGATGAAAATGTACAAAAAGCAGACGAATCGGCAATTGACCATTTATGACTTCGATCAGCCATTGGGCCTCACAATGAATCCAGAAAACCGTTGGGTCAAAAAGGCAGCTTCGATTCCCTGGTCAGTCATTGAAGATAAGTACGCTGCTCTGTTCAACAGTGACAGAGGGAACATCGCCAAGCC
>NZ_FNYT01000001.1 GCF_900109135.1 Trichococcus ilyis
CCCTGGCCCACGTAATATCTACTCTGGCGGTGCCGTCTGACTTCTTTTGAAATGGAGGTCGGGTCTTTGTCCAGGGAGCGGGCTATGGTGCGGAAGGAGTGGCGTTTTTCAAGTGAGTGTTGAATGGCGTAACGATCTTCAAGGGTTAAATGTTTCTGTGTTGTCATAGGTGAACACTTCCTTCTTTTTGTAAGTGAGGAAGCAAAACATTATCCACCTTGAATTATAGGCTGTTTGCAGGAGTGAATTCCACTCCCAGCTTTGCAGAAGTTAATTCCGTATTTTGAACCAGTCAACTGGAATTTAGTTTTTCAAATAACACAATCATTAATTGCTACGGTTTCGAGGCATTATTTTTGATAAAGTCAGCAATTGATGATACAGTGAAATCAGTCAGAAATCACTAAACTATTCTTTAGGAGGAATTCAACATGGCTTTTACATTACCGGCATTACCTTATGCGTACGACGCTTTGACACCATATATCGATGAGGAAACGATGCACCTGCATCACGAGAAACACCACAATGCCTACATCACGAATGTGAATGCGGCATTGGAAAAACATCCTGAATTGGCTGAAAAAACCATCGAGGAATTATTGGCTGACTTAAACAATGTCCCGGAAGATATCCGTACGGCCGTCCGCAACAATGGCGGTGGACATGCAAACCACAGCTTGTTCTGGACAATTTTGGCACCGAATGCGGGCGGAGAGCCTACTGGAGCTGTCAAAGAGGCAATCGAAGAGGCTTTCGGCAGCTTTGACGCCATGAAGGAAAAATTCACGGCGGCAGCCATCGGTCGCTTCGGTTCGGGTTGGGCCTGGCTGGTCGTTTCGGACGGCAAGCTGGAAATCACTTCCACTGCAAACCAAGACTCTCCGATCAGCGAAGGCAAAACGCCGATTTTGGGCTTGGATGTATGGGAACATGCTTATTACCTGAACTACAAGAACGTTCGTCCCGACTACATCAAAGCGTTCTGGAACCTTGTGAACTGGGATGAAGTCAACAGCCGTTTGGCGGCTGCGAAGTAAGCACCAAAGTTATTGCAATCCACTTAAAGGATTCAGGGCACCCGCTCTGGATCCTTTTTTCTCACTGTAAAAATATTGATTAAACCGGGTTGCGGTGATCCGAGTGCAGTGTCCCTGTGACTCAGCCCGTCTGTCCGTCATTTCCGAGTGCAATCCTTTTACTTTGAAGAGGCTATCGCTTAATATATATCTTGTAAGATGTATATTTGGGATAAGGATAATTGTAAAGGAGTCGATTCGGGTGGAGGAATCAATTTTTGAAAGGCCCCTTGAGGACCAACTTTGTTTAGAAGTGTATCGCGCCGCGAACGGATTTGCCAGAATGTATAATCGCGCTTTAAAAGAATTTCGGTTGACCTTTTCTCAATACTTGGTGCTGTTGGCTCTATGGGACGGCGACGGTATTTTGATCAAACAGATCGGCGAGCGGTTGGGGATGGGGATCGGAACGTTGAATCCGATACTGAACCGGCTCGAAAAACAGGGATGGCTCAGCAAGGAACCTTCTCCGCTGGATAAGCGCGCCATGCTCGTTTCGTTAAACGAAAAAGCGATCACTTCGAAGCAAGCGATCCATTCGGCAATTTTGTCCGAAGTGAATAGCTGTAATCTTGAGGGGATTGAGGGATTATTTTTGATGAAACAGTTGAAAATTCTGAACAACGCGATGAACCAGACGGATATCGCCGAGGGCTGAAGGAGATCCGGCGTCATATCTGAAGGATCATCCCATTTTTCATCAAAGGCAGTATGTGCAGAAATAAAAAATAGAGGGGAAGAAAAATATGTTCTTAGCTTGGAAAGAGATTAAGCATGCAAAAACAAGGTTCTCACTGATCATCGGCGTCATGGTGCTGGTTTCCTATCTTGTTTTTTTTTTGGTTGGGCTGGCCTATGGCTTGGCACAGGATAACCGGACCAGTATCGATAAGTGGGGGGCGGACGGCATCATCCTGACGGACGAATCGAATACGAACATCAACATGTCGATGATGCCGAAAGGAGCCATCGATGCGGTGGAGGCCGACGAAGCGGCTGTTATCGGGATAGCGCCTAATGTCATCAGGAAAAAGGGAACCTCGGGGGATGATGCAAAAATAAACACGACCTTTTTTGGTATCGAACCGGATCAGTTCCTGATGCCGGAAGTTATCGAAGGGGAAGTTTTCCGAAATGATGATGAAGTCATCGCGGACATCAGTCTGAAGGAAGAGGAGGGAATTGCGCTTGGCGATGTTCTGCAGTTGGCGGGATCCGACAAGGAAGTCCGGGTAGTCGGATTCACCGAAGATGCCAAGTTCAGTGTCGCGCCGGTTTTGTATACGACCGTTTCCTCCTACCAGGATGTCCGTTTTGAGCAGATCGACGAATCCGATGAGGGGCGCATCAGCGCGATAGTGGTGAAAGGGGCCGACGGGACGATTGAAGGAGTGGACACCGGAAACGAAGACCTGATTATCTACCCGATAGCGGAATACATCAATGAGATTCCTGGATATACTGCACAAGTACTCACATTCGGTTTGATGATCGGATTTTTGGTCGTCATTGCGGCTGTCGTGATCGGAATTTTCATCTACGTTTTGACGATGCAGAAAACCAGCATGTTCGGCGTCATGAAGGCGCAAGGAATTTCAAGCGGGTACATCGCAAAATCGGTCGTCATCCAAACGTTCCTGTTGGCGGCAATCGGAGTGGGCATCGGATTGCTCTTGACCGCAGCGACAGCCATGGTTTTGCCTCCTGCCGTCCCTTACCGGACAAATTTGTATTTTCTTGTTGGCATTGCTGGTTTATTGGTCGTTATGGCCATGATCGGCGGGGTGTTCTCAGTTAGGGCGGTCGTCAAAATAGACCCATTGAAAGCAATCGGATAGGAGAGATAACGCATGAATTTAATTGAAATGATAGATGTTTCCCGGTCATTCGGTGAAGGCGAACTGAAGATCGACGCTTTGAAGAAAACCAATATAGCCATAGCGGCTGGCGAGTTCGTGGCCATTATCGGACCCAGCGGATCGGGCAAGAGTACTTTCTTGACCATAACAGGCGGCCTGCAGACCCCTTCTTCCGGCAAGGTCCTGATCAACGGCAAACCATTCAGCGAGGTAACCGAAAAAAAACGCGCGAAACTCAGATTCGAAGAGATCGGCTTCATTCTCCAAGCATCCAATTTGGTCCCCTTTCTGTCGGTCCAGGATCAATTGCATTTGGCCAATAAAGTTGAACGGAGCAAAGTGGACAAACAAAAACGCGATGAACTATTGAAGGAATTGGGCATCTTCGAATTGAAGGATAAGTTTCCGAGTGACCTTTCAGGAGGTCAAAGGCAAAGGGTTGCTATAGCAAGAGCTTTGTATCATGACCCTTCCGTCATTCTTGCGGACGAACCGACCGCCAGCCTGGACACGCAGAAGGCGTTTGAAGTGGTTGAAATCCTTGCCCGCGAAACGAAACTGAAGAAAAAGGCGACCATCATGGTGACGCATGATGAGCGTCTGATCGATTATTGCGATAAAGTCTACGTGATGAAGGATGGCATATTGTCCGAAAGGGTCGGCGGCTGAAAACGATAACGGATGACAGAAATGGAGGAAGAAATCATGGACTGCATCAAATTATATTTTCTGACGTTTTTTGTTTTCTTTTTGGTGGATATCGTCTGGTTGGGTGCAATATCCAAAAATCTTTACAGCAAGTATTTGGGGCATTTGATGACGCCGAATGTCAATTGGGCCGCAGCCATCATTTTCTATTTGTTGTTTATCGCGGGCCTGGTGTTTTTTGTCATCCATCCGGCTATCCAGAAGGAAAGCTTGCTGTATGCCATTTTGGCTGGCGGGTTCTTCGGTTTGGTCGCATACGGGACTTATGATTTGACCAATTTGGCTACGCTGAAAGATTGGCCGTTCCTGATCACGGCGATCGACTTGGCCTGGGGAACGTTCCTGAACGCCGCGACAGCCGGAATCACTTATGTTGTCGCCCAAAGGTTTCTCTGATGAACAGCAAAAGACTCAGAAGCAGATGGAGGAAGAACGATGAACATTTCGACATTGGACAGCGAAAGGCTCTACAATTCGTTTGTGTCAGGTGCACAAGAAGTCATACAAAACAAAAACAGCTTGAATGAAATCAATGTATTTCCGGTCGCTGACGGTGATACCGGCAGCAACCTTTCCTCAACCATGCATGCCATCATTTTGGATGCGAAAATTTCCGGAACCGTCAAAGAAACGATGAGCAGTATAGCAGACGCTGCCCTGACCGGGGCTAGGGGAAATTCCGGCATCATCATTGCCCAATACATCAATGGTATTTTTCTCAGTTTGGTGGACGAAGAGGCGATAACCGTCCCTTCATTTGCGGAAACAGTCAAAAATGCGGTGCCGTATGCTTATCAGGCGATTGCCGATCCGGTGGAAGGAACCATCATCACCGTCATCCGTGAATGGGCGGAGGCGGTCTACAGCCATAAGGATTTTTCCGACAACTTTGCTGAATTGTTCTCGAAATCGCTGGTTGCGGCCAACAAATCCCTGGAAGCCACAACTTCGCGTTTGAAAGTGCTTCAGGATTCCAAAGTCGTCGACTCCGGAGCGAAGGGTTTTGTCTATTTTCTGCAAGGATTCGCCAAATTTTTGCGCACCGGAACGGTTGACCAGGCAATCTCCAAAGAACCGGATGAACTCTCTTTCAATGAGGAATTGATCCATGGGCAGAGCGAAATCCGCCACCGCTACTGCACAGAAGCGCTTTTGTCGGGAACGGGCATCGATCTGGCGGCCTTACGGGAAGAATTGGAGCTTTACGGAGACTCTTTGATTGTGGCAGGCAACGACCGCAAAGCCAGAATCCATATTCATGCCAATGCGCCGGAACAGGTGTTTCAGGTTTTGCGGAAAAAAGGCATCATTCTGCAGCAAAAAGCAGATGATATGGTCAGACAGAACGAGTCCGCTTTTGATCGGAAGTTCGACATCGCGCTGATTACGGACTCGATTGCGGACGTACCGCAAGAAATACTCGATCGCTATCAAGTGCACATGATGCCGCTCAACCTCAATTTCGACAACACTTCCTATCTTGATAAGGTGACGATGACACCCGATCTGTTCTATCCCATGCTGGAGGAGGCTGTCGATTACCCGAAAAGTTCGCAGCCGAATCCGGTTGTCGTGGAAAAATACTTGGAAACGGTGCTCTCCCACTACGACAAAATCATCGTGGTGACTGTGGCAAAAGAACAAAGCGGAACCAACAGCGTTTTTCAGAATGCCGCCGCCAAAAAAGAGCACGAAGGGAAACGGATTGCCGTAATCGACTCGAAACGGAATTCCGGTGCTGAAGGCCTGCTCGTCATGAAAGCAGCAGAAATGATCGCAGCAGGAACCCCGTTCGATGCGATCGTGGGAGCAATCGAACGTTTGAGGGACCGGACAAACATCTTTGTCAGCGTCAACAACTTGAAATACATGGTGCGGTCCGGACGGTTGGGGAAAGTTTCGGGATTGGCGGCGATGACGATCAATCTGAAGCCGGTCGTGTCGATCGATGCGGCGGGAAAAGGTTCGATAGCGGAGAAGGCGTTCAGCGAAAAAGGCAATGGCAAGAAATTGTTCCGGCTGCTGGAAAAAGTGAATGCGCAGGAGAAAGTCTCGAGATATGCGATCGTCCATGCCAACAATCCAGGAAAAGCTGAAACCTATCGGGCGCGCTGTACGGCTTTGCTCGGCAAGGAACCTGAATACATCATGAACATTTCTACAATCGTCGGAATGAGTGCCGGAGTCGGAACGGTGGCGGTAGCCTATATGTGCGAGGAGGAATCATAGGATGGATGGTTTTTTGTTGAGTGCGCGTGCGCTTTGGATTTTTTTTACGGTCCTGTTTTTCGTCGCCCAATATCTGAATAATAATTCGATCGTTGACAGTTTCTGGGGCCCGGCCTTCCTGTTGGTCGCGATCGTCACCTTTCTGCAGTCGGGCGTCATCGGTTTGAGGGCGGTTGTGTTGTTGACGATGGTTGCTGTTTGGGCGTTGCGGCTTTTCCTGTACATCACGATCCGCAATTGGAACAAACCGGAAGATTATCGCTACATCAATATGCGAAAGCGATGGGGGACCTCGTTTGTGCGCCTGAAGGCCTACGCAAATGTTTTTCTGTTGCAGGGGTTGCTGGCTTTCGTCGTTTCCTTGCCGATCATCGTTACGAACACTTCGACGAATCAGAAAATGGCGCCGATCCATTTTGCGGGTATCGGCCTTTGGATCATCGGCTTCCTTTTCGAAACGATCGGGGATGCGCAACTCAAACGGTTCAAAGCCGACCCAAACAACAAAGGGAAATTGATGACCGAGGGCTTGTGGCAGTACACCCGGCATCCGAATTACTTTGGGGAGGCCGCGATGTGGTGGGGTATTTTTATCGTTGCTTTCGATGGCTGGGGCAGCCTTTACATGATCGTCAGTCCGATCGTCATGACCTTGCTTTTGCTGTTCGTTTCCGGCGTGCCTTTGCTTGAGAAAAAGTATGCGGATCGCGCAGATTTCGCGGCTTACTCGAAACGGACAAACAAATTTTTTCCGTGGTTTCCGAAATAAATGGCAAAAAAGAGGGCAGCGGCAGGAGTTATTACACTCCCGGCCGCTGCCCTCTTTTCTTTCTGCTGCATTTTTTCAACAACAGCGCGCCAACAATCGAGGAACCGCTAATCGCCAGGCCGGTATGCAGATACGGGGTACGATAAGTCAATGAGACGGTGTGTTTGCCTGGGGTGATCGGTACCGCCAGCAAACCATCCAAGGCAGAGGTTGTCTCCGCATCTTCTCCGTCGATCGTCACGTTCCACCCTTCGCTGTACGGAACCGTCGTCAACAGCACTTCATCCTCGTTCTGAATCGCAACAGATCCAGTGATGTGCGTCTGGCTGAATGAGGAGATCGACAAGCTCTCTGCTTGCCTAGCCGAAATGGCATCCTCAAACAAGCCCTTGTTCAATTCGTAAAGCTTGAGGTCCTGGACGCGAATCGAGTCTTCGAGCAGCTCGATCGTGAAAGTGATGTTCTCGCCTTTTTGATTGCTCGCGACATTGATGACCTGATCGTTGCGGTAGGTCGTATAATAATCCAGTTTCACGTTGTTCAGGTATAGGGTTGCGTTTTCGTCATCGATGCCAGCATCCAGAATCAGATAGTACGGATTATCGCTGGCAGGCGTGAACTGGAACTCAATCCTGGAAATCGCTCCGTCCACAGATCGATAGTAGGTTGTGTTTTGCGCATCAGCAGCAGTGGATGAGACGTTCTGGAAAACGTTGGAATCGAACGGGCGCAAGGAAAAAAAGGGTTCGATGCTTTCCTGATTATTGAAGGCATCCAAAACCTGTTCCTGCATCAGCAACGGTTGATCCTCGATTGTTTGCAACTCCAGCACGCTTGCGGAAACCCCGAAAGCCAAAGGTAAGGCATAAGGATTTTCATAAGTTATGGTCCGGTCCGTTTCTGAATAGGGGCTGTACTGGGTCAGATCCGGCCGGGTCGAGTTGCGGTTCAATCGGTAAACCCCGTCATTGAGGTCATAAAATGATTCCGGCAACTGCTTGTCTTGGATGAAATACTTCACGCCGAACAGCGCATCCGTGAATAAGGTGCCGGTGGAATAGACGATAAAGCCGTTCCCGTCCGGAAATCCGAGCGATCCGAACAAAGCGGGAATCTCTTTTTCGAAAGTGGAGCTGAAATGATTGATGCCGGCATACGCGGCCTGAAAACTGTCGTTTTTGGAGCGTTGGAATGTTTTTTCGATCCGATAGAATTCATTTTCGGCCGGCCGGATATCAGCCAGCATCATATTCAGATTCGTTTGGTAATCCACGAATTCATCCTGTTTGACGTAGCCCAACCGGAACAGATCGATGGCTGCGTTTGCCGTCATCTCTGCGGTAACCACAAAAAGGAGCGCATAGGCAAGCCATTTTCTGGGCTGATCCCTCAACATCAGCAAAACCAACACGATGACAGCGAGGACAGCGGTGATCAGTACCTGAACCGGCTCCAAAAAATCAAAATCCTTCCTTAGGACATATATGGCACTGACCGCGTTTGCAACCAGCAGACAGCAAGCCAATGTCAGCGGGAAAGTGCGATACGCGCGCAAGGCCCTAAAACCGTTCAACAGGAAAAAGAAGCAGACCGTGAAAGAGAAACGGTAAGGGTACCAGATCGGGTATTGTCCGGCGTGCCAGATTTTGTTCAGAAACTGGACGTTCATCGCCAAGAAGAACAGGACGGTCAGCGCCAACGTGGTGAGCCTCTCCTTCCTCGCGAAGGCAGGATGGAAGAAGTAATAGATATAGGCTGTCAGCGCGACTGTGCCGATAAAAAGATTAGGATGACCGCTTGGCATCTGATCGAAATTGAAGGCGCCGATATAAAACTTTGAAACGACTTCGGCAGGATCGTAAGCGAAGCTCCAGTCGATGAGGCTGTTGGCGTAACTGGCTTTGCTGCCCAGCAGAGAGTAAAAAGTCGGGACCAGCAAGACAGAACTGAATCCGGCCCCCAGGATGGAGTAGCCGACGAAACGGGCCGTTTGCGCCCACAAGCGTTTCAGTTGCGCCTTCCGGCCCTGGCTCCCGGAATTTTGTTGGCGGGAAATTGCGAAAACAAAATAGAAGATCAGGAACAGACAAATCATGAATCCGATGTAATAGTTGGAGAGCAACATCACTCCAAGGAACAGGCTGTAGAACAAGCCGTTCTCGCCCGACAGCAGCTTTTCCAGGCCGAGGACGATCAAGGGCAGGAAAACGAGGCCGTCGAGCCACATGACATTCAGCTGATTTACGATGACATAACCCATCAAAGCATAACTCAGCGCGAAGGATGGGACCAACAAACCTTTGCCTTCAAAGCGGGAAATCAGCAGATAGGCAAAAGTCAGACCTGATGCGGAAATTTTCAGCAGAATCAGGATCGTCACCGCCATAGACAACTGTGACTGCGGAAAGAACAGTAAGATGAGGTTGAACGGACTCATCAGGTAATAAGCCCACAACCCCAACATTTCACCCCCGAATGATTTCGTGAAAGAAAAGAAGATCGCAGAAGGATCGGACAATAGGGTTGTGCGGTAATAACTGAAAAAATCCACATATTGCTGACCGAGATCCACGGTCAGCAGCGTGCTGTTGCCGAAGGGATAAACCCCCATCGTGGCATATATGACGGCCATGACAAACAAAGGCAACAGGAACGAAAGCAAAAGCATATTTTTATGCGGGGACAGATGAGCGAAACGCTGCAACATGCTGCACATTCCTCCTTTAAAAGCTAAACATAGATGGCGCGGCTTCGTGATCGGCGGACTGCGAAGCCGTACCCGTGCTGGTTGAAGCAAAACGAAACGGCTCCAGCGCTTCTGCTATTTTAGCATATCCCGCTGTTTTTATGAAGAAAGCGAATGTTTCCAGGAACGATCTGCGGCAATACATCTTAAGATTTTTTTGCTTCGTTTGTATTGCCTGCTTTTTTTGCTATAATAGGTTGTTGAACTATGCTTTTAGGAAGGTGAAAAATTGGAAGATAATACCCAAAGCAAAAGAAAGAGAAAATCGCATATCCCGTTTCGTTTGAATCTGCTTTTTTTCATCGTCTTTTCGCTGTTTTCCGCAGTGATATTCCGACTAGGCTACCTGCAGATCGTTCGCGGAGATGAATTCGAAGCCATCGTGAAACGCACGGAAACGACGGTTGTGACGGAATCGGTGCCCCGCGGCTTGATATATGACAGAGACGGCAGCGTCCTTGTGGGCAACGAGCCACAGCATTCCATAACCTACACCAGGGGAGCCAACACCACGGCTGAGGAAATGGCGAAAGTGGCCGCGGCCTTATCAGCTTTGATCAGCGTGAACATTGAGGAACTGACTGAGCGCGACTTGAAGGATTATTGGATGGCTGTGAACAACGAGGTTATGCTGAAGCGCCTCACGGATGACGAAAAACTGTTGCCGGGTTCCGAGCTTTATGATGTGGAACTCGATAAAATAACGGCGGAAGACATCGCCTACACCGATGACGAGAAAGAGATCGCTGCCATATTCAAGCGGATGAACAGCGCTTACGCTTTGTCCACCACAAGCATCAAAAATAAGGACGTATCGGATGAGGAGCTCGCGAGAGTCAGCGAAAACTTGGCCGGATTGTCCGGTGTCGATGTCGCGACAGATTGGGTCAGGATCTACCCCGAATCTGACCTTCTGAAAAGTATTTTAGGTGGAGTGACCAGCGAAAAAATCGGGTTGCCGAGCGATCAAGTATCCACCTATTTGGCTAAAGGCTATGCGCGGAATGACCGCGTCGGAAACTCCTACTTGGAGCAGGAATACGAATCGGTTCTTTCAGGCACAAAATCGCAATGGGAAACCATTACGGATCAATCGGGAGCAGTAGTGACGCGGGAGGAATCCTACGAAGGCAAAGCCGGCGATAACCTTGTCCTGACCATCGACATCGATTTTCAGAAGGAAATCGAACAGATTGCGACCGATTTTCTGAACAGCAATGTGGACTCCTACAATGACCGCGTCTACATCGTCGCATCCGATCCGAACACGGGAGAGATTCTGGGCATGACCGGAAAGCAACGCTCGACCTCCAATGAGATTGTGGATGATGCATTGGGCGTCATCAATTCCAGTTACGGGATGGGTTCCGCCGTCAAAGGCGCGATGGTGCTGACCGGATACATGAGTGGCGTCATCAGCATGGACAACAATGTTCTGGTGGATGAACCCTTGCAATTCCAAGGATCCAATCTGAAGAAATCGGTATTCAATCCAAACGTCGGCAGTCAAGTGGCCATCAATGACATTGAAGCGTTGGCCCGCTCCTCCAACGTTTACATGATCAAATTGGCCATGCTGATGGGGGGGCAATCAACTTATGAAGCGGGAGGCACCCTGAATATTTCGGCTGATCTGATCGACGAACTGCGGAGCTACTTTGCCCAGTTCGGCTTGGGCGTGAAAACAGGCATAGATTTGCCGAATGAAGGCAGCGGTTTGGCAGGATCGACGGGAGGGGCTGTAAACGTAGTCGACCAATCGTTCGGACAGTATGATCTGTATACGACTTTGCAATTGTCGCAATACATCAATACCATCGCCAACGGTGGAACGCGTTACGCCCCGAAACTGGTATCGGAAATCCGCAGCACGGATGCGAGCGGATCGCTAGGCGCCTTGGAAACAACGCTCGAAACGAAAGTGATGAATCAAGTCGCTGTCGACGCCGAAGCGATGGACCGTGTCCAGCAAGGGTTTTACCAAGTCACCCACAGCGCGAACGGAACTGCCTATTCGACTTTCGGCAAAGATACGAACAACGTTGCCGCTAAGACCGGTACGGCAGAGGCTTTCTATGACGGGAACAACGAGAATCTGAAGGGAGAAAGTGTCTTCAACTCGACCTTTGTCGGTTATGCGCCGTTCGATGACCCGGAAATCACCGTAACCGTTGTGGTTCCGTATCTCCGGTCAGAGACAGGCCGGGCCACACCGATCGCCAAGAAAGTATTTGATGCCTATTTCAATACAGGGGATTATGCAAAAACTGCCGAGTGATCGGTCGGCTCAGAGGCGACAAGGGGATGACGATTCCCAAAGAAACAGACAGAAAGAAGGCGCCGAAGCAAGGATTGCATGATCCTTGCTTCGGCGCCTTCTTTTTTGTTGCGGCCGGGGTTTATTCCAAGGTGATGACATCAGCGATGACTTCATAACCCATGTCCGGCGACAGCTGATATTCCCCGACGTTGATCTTGGTGACGAGATTCCGGTCATTCAGATATTGTTCAAAAACAGCCCGATCCGTAATTAGCCCCGCACTGACCAGATTATCGATGACGACCGACATCGGTTGCCCGGAAGTGATGACGAAGGTGACGGGTGCATTTGCGGCGGGGGGCGCAGTGCTTTCGGCCGGGACACTGGACGATACGGTTGATTCTGCAGCGACAGAGCTGCTTGCTGCAGCTTCATCCAATTGTTTCTGCAATTCCAGTTCCGCCAAAGTACTTTCATATTTCTCGCGATAATCCGTTGAATCGGCATTTGCTTCTCCGTTCAAGGTGCTGCCGGGGAGTGCTTCCGGATAGAAGAGCTGGAAGCCGGCCAGCAGTACGGCAGACAACAAAAAGCCGATGGATACAAAACGAAGCTTTTGTTTATTCACTTTATTTTCTCCTCTATACGATTGATTGCTCTATGTAGTTATCGACAACAAGTTGCACGGTGGTGATAGGGACGGACAGTTGCTCTGCAATTTCATCGAATGTTCGGCCGCTTGTATACAAAGTGATGATGTGCTGCTTAGTCAAATTGTGTACTTTTTTGACGGACTGGGAATCTTCGGAAACGGGCACTTCTTTTCCCAATTCCTCTTCTACAGCGACGAGCCGTCGCTTCAATTCGTGGATTTCCTCCGTTAATTGCAGTGTGTATTCACTCATTTCATCAGCAAATTTGCGATCATTATCTTTGACGAAAAATGATGCAAACAGCAATATGATTGCGATTGTCAGCAAGACAATCACGATGGTCCATTGTTCCATCTTTGTCACCTCAATTCTTCTTTTTGACGCCTGATAACATTCTAATGAAATTCGCTTGGTTCTGCAACCTTATCCGGGATTTTCTTAGGAGAATGCCTAAAAAAAGTGAGTTTGCGCATAACTTGTTCAAAAAAAAGTGGAATTTTATTTTTATAAGTGATACAATGAAAAACGCAGAAGATGATTCGATCTTCAATTTTTTTATGTTTGGAGGGAAGAATATGCGGTTAAATATTACATTGGAATGTACGGAGTGTAAAGAACGTAATTACTTGACAAAGAAAAACAAACGTAACAATCCGGACCGTCTTGAAGTGAAAAAATATTGTCCACGTGAAAGACGCGTGACTTTGCATCGTGAAACAAAATAATTAAAATGACAACAGGGAAGCCTGTTGTTTTTTTATTTTCCGAAATACAGTTTTTTTGTACAGTATCCTATAGAAGGAACGGTTTGCAAAAGCCAGCTTATTGGAGGGGATTCCGAGTGAAAGAACAAATCAGAAAAGAAATGTTGGGCAAACTGAGGCAAGTCCCTGCTGAGGAAAGGATCCGGATGGAGCAACAACTGACGGCTGCGGTCTGTGCCAGTGACGAATGGAAAGCAGCGAAAACGATCGGTGTGACTTGGTCAAATTTTCCGGAAATCGCAACAGCGGGAATCATCCGGAAGGGACTCGAAGAAGGCAAACGCATGGTCATTCCCTATTCCGGGAAAAACCGGGTGATGACTTTTCATGAATACTTGCCGGATACTCCCATGGCGAGGAGCAAATTCGGGATCATGGAGCCTGTCGATAAGAGCAAACCGGTCCCGTCCGAAGCGATCGATCTGCTGCTGGTTCCGGGATTGGCGTTTTCGGAAATAGGTTACCGCATCGGCTTCGGCGGCGGCTACTATGATCGCTATCTGGCCTCTTACAAAGGGCGTACGCTTTCCGTGCTGTTCCCATTCCAATTATTCGAGGATCCACAATGGGAAATCGAAGCTTTTGATGTGCCGGTCCAAAAGTTGTTGACGGCAACGTTCTAGTATAAAATGGAATAATATATGAAAGGGAGTGTCATGATGAGGTCATACAATACCAAAAGATCCTATCTGCCGACGGAATTCTCTGCAACCCATCTGTTCTTGGCCATTCAGATCGTCATATTCCTGCTGATGACCTTGAACGGCGGGAGTACAAATGTTTTCACGCTGATTCTCTTCGGAGCGAAATTCAACCCGGCCATCGCGCAAGGGGAGTGGTGGCGTTTGTTTACGCCGATGTTCATCCATATCGGCTTCACGCATATTCTGGTGAACAGCATCACCCTGTATTACTTGGGCACTCAGATGGAAAACATCTACGGCTCCATGCGGTTTGCGCTTATCTATATTTTGAGCGGTCTGATGGGAAATTTGATGAGTTTTGCTTTTAACGATTCGATTTCTGCCGGTGCCAGCACTTCGCTTTTCGGGTTGTTTGCTGCAGCCATCGTTCTGGGCCGCCAGTTTCCGCACAATTATGGGATCCAGCAGATGGCCCGGAATTTCACGATGCTGATCGTCCTGAATTTCTTTTTCGGCTTTTTTTCGGTTTCCGTCGATAACTTCGGGCACCTGGGAGGGGCTTTGGGAGGAGCGTTGGCTGCTGTCTTTGTGTCGATGCCGCGCATAGCGAAAAGCAAAAAAGGGCAGCGACTCCTTTTTCTGGCGCTTTATATTGTGAGCGCTATATTCTTTGCTTATTCGGGTTTAAAGCGGACTGGTTTTGCGTTATACTAGATACAAATTGAACTAATGGAGGAAATGACGTGTATAAAAAATTTATCGGTATCGATCTAGGCGGCACTTCAGTGAAATTAGCTATCTTGACAGCAGAAGGCGACATCCAGCAGAAATGGAGCATCCCAACGAACATAAACGATGAAGGCTGCCATATTGTTCCGGACATCATCGCTTCGATCAAACATCATCTGGATCTCTATCAGATGTCTTCCGGGGACTTTCAAGGAATCGGAATGGGATCGCCTGGTGCGGTGAATCGCGAAGAAGGCACGGTGGAAGGCGCCTTCAACCTGAATTGGAAAACGGCCCAACCTGTGAGGGAAGCGATCGAACGGGAAATCGGCGTCCCTATTTATATCGACAATGATGCAAACGTTGCCGCGCTCGGGGAAAAATGGCGAGGTGCCGGAGCGGATGACCGCGATGTCGTATTTGTGACACTCGGCACAGGTGTCGGAGGAGGGATTATCGCGGAAGGCAACTTGATTCATGGGACTGCCGGTTCCGGCGGCGAAATCGGACATATGACCGTTGATCCAGGCGGGTTTGAGTGCACGTGCGGCAAAAAAGGCTGCTTGGAGACTGTCGCAAGCGCGACGGGCGTCGTCAAATTGGCCCGCAAACATGCCGAAGAATACGCCGGCAATTCCCAACTCAAATTCATCATCGATGATGGCCAAGAAATCACATCCAAAATGATTTTTGATTTAGCGAAACAGGATGATGAGTTGGCAGTGCTTGTGGTAGACAAGTTTGCCTATTATTTGGGTCTGGCCTGCAGCCATATCGGCAATCTCTTGAATCCGGCCTATATTGTCATCGGCGGCGGCGTTTCCGCTGCCGGAGAGTACCTCTTGGATCAAGTAAGGACTTACTTCGCCGATTTTTCATTCCCGAACGTCAAGAAGACAACGCACATCAAGTTGGCTGCACTTGGCAATGACGCGGGGATAGTGGGAGCCGCTTACTTGGCGCTGACTGAAACCGGAAAATAATTCCCTTCAGGCAATTCTGCCTGAGTATCTTTTTATGGAATGAGCTGCGACAGGACGGAGGCTGACTATGCGCAAAAGAGGCGTTTCATTCTTCATTTTCTCACTGATGAGTGTTTTGCTGCTGATGGCCTGTGCGCAACGACTGACCTATCCGACCCAACCGCAAAGCAGCGAGCCGAAGACAACCGCCGGCACAACCATTGTGCCGCTTTCCAAGGGAAAATTCCTGTACGCTGTGGATTGGTTGGATGAGGGGACGCTGTTGGTCGCGTTGAAGTCGGACGGGGTGTACGGCCTATACAGCCATAATCTGCAAACGGGTGAAGAGCAGCCGATCCGGATTTTTTCGGAGCGGCTGGTTTTTGCTGCGCTCTCGCCGGATGGACGCAGAATCATCGTACAGACTGCAAGCCCGCAAGGAAACAAGGTAATGGTCATCGATCGATTGGGGAACCCGCTATCCGAGGGCATGCTTCCGGACAGCGAGGTGAAGGCAGTTTCCTGGAATCGGACAAACGAAGGGCTGCTGTTCCTTTCTGTCCAAAAAACCAGCGGGGATAAGGTCAGTTACCTTTGGGATTTGGTGAATGCGGAATGGAAGGAAATGGTAGGCGCGGAAACGCTGCCGTGTTGGTATTCGGAAAACATGTACCTTCACCAGCAAACCGGAACCGATGGCATTGACTCATTGCTCTTGAGCGATATTCGTTTTCCCGGCAAAGATACCGTGGTAGAGGAGGAGATCCTCGCTTTCAGCATCAAAGGCGAAACCGTTTTGGTGGTGACTCCTTCTGACTTCGACGAGAATGAATTATTCATCATTTCTTACTACCCGCTGCTGATCTCCGAAGGCTTTATCGTCGTATCGCGCACGGAAGAAGGAAACGGCAGCAGCATTCCTGAATTTGCGCGAGCGAAGGACTCGAATGAAACGTTTGCCGTCATTCCGGGATACGCCGACAACCTGGCTGCGGGAGTCGTCTATGAACTAGTAAGGGTCGATTTTTCCGGCAACGCGTCTGAAGTATTGGCTGAAGTGGATCGGTTGGCCCCTATTGCTGCTTCGCCGGATGGAGCCTACGTTCTCTACGGAGAGCGATACGAACAGCTTTACGATTCGGAACAGGATGCCTGGGTGCGCTTGGCGGAATAGAAAAAAGATCCCAAAACTGTAGCAATGCAGTTGCTGTAAGTGTAAAATATGAGAGCAAGAGTATGGAAAGGATGGATTTATTTGAATTTGACAGGACTAGATATTTTTAATATCGCATTATGGATATTCATCATCGGATATGCCATTTATCAGGCTTATTTTTATTTCCAGCGAAAGAATGCAGCGACCACGCTGACTGCAGAGGAATTCAGAAAAGATCTGCGCAAGGCGCAATTGATCGATGTCCGCGAAAAAACGGAGTTCGATGCGGGCCACATATTGGGGGCAAGAAATATCGCTTATTCGGCTTTCAAGCAACGCTATCCAGAAATCCGCAAAGATCAGCCGATTTATTTGTATGATCAAAATTCTTTGTTGAGCGGACGTTGCGCAGCTATCCTGAAAAAGAACGGCTACAAAGATATTTTTATCCTCAAAGGCGGCTATGCCGGCTGGGACGGCAAAGTCAAGAAGAATATCTGAGCCTTGCAAAAAAAGGTTCCCGGAATCAGTTTATGGATTCCGGGAACCTTTTTGAATTTTGCTTGTTACATATTAATGAACAAAGAGTACAGGACAGAGACGATCGATCCGCCGACCATGGCCAGAAGCATGATCCAAATGATGAATTTGCTGAATTTAGTGAATTTTGAAGAGGTAGCGCCAGTTTTCTTTGCCAACATTATTCCCACCTTTTGTTTTTTACATGGCATAGTTTACAACAACAAAATACAAATGTAAATGTTGATGAATCAGCGGAAAGAAAAGAAAGTCAATATTTTTAATTGTTTGCTTTCCATTTTGGCGAATTTTTGTTAGGATTAAGATTATAAAATGATGTGTTAATCATGAAGGGAGTATTTATTTATGTCAAAACAACAAATTGGCGTTGTCGGGATGGCCGTAATGGGCAAAAATTTAGCGTTGAACATTGAGAGCAGAGGTTATTCTGTATCCGTCTTCAACCGTTCCGGCTCGAAGACAGAGCAAGTGATCGCCGAAAATCCGGACAAAAAATTGGTGCCGACTTATACAATCGAGGAGTTTGTTGATTCTTTGGAAAAACCTAGAAGAATCATGATGATGGTCAAAGCCGGTGAAGCGACCGACAAGACGATCCAATCCTTGTTGCCTCATTTGGATGAAGGCGATATCCTGATCGACGGCGGGAATACTTTCTACAAAGACACCATCCGCCGCAGCAAAGAGTTGGAAAACTCAGGCATCAACTTCATCGGGACTGGTGTTTCCGGTGGGGAAGAAGGCGCCTTGAAAGGACCTTCCATCATGCCGGGCGGCCAGAAGGAAGCCTATGAGTTGGTCGCGCCGATTTTGGAACAGATTTCTGCCAAAGCTCCGGATGGCGAACCATGCGTAGCCTACATCGGCAAGGATGGCGCCGGTCATTACGTCAAGATGGTCCACAACGGGATCGAATACGGCGACATGCAATTGATTGCGGAAGCCTACGATATCATGCACAAATATCTTGGCATGTCAGTGGAAGAGATCGCTGCGGTCTTCATCGAATGGAACAAAGGCGAGTTGGACAGCTTCCTGATTGACATCACTGCCGACATCCTGACCAAATACGATCCTGAAACAGGCAAACCGATGGTAGAGATCATCCTTGACCGCGCCGGCAATAAAGGGACCGGGAAATGGACTTCCCAAAGCGCCTTGGACTTGGGCGTTCCGTTGCCGCTGATCACGGAATCCGTTTTCGCGCGTTACATTTCCGCTTTGAAGACTGAGCGTGTCGCAGCCAGCGAAATTCTGCCTGCACCTGCAGCGAAAGACATCAGCGGTTTGGATAAAAAAGCCTTCGTCGAAAGCATCCGCAAAGCGCTTTACTTCAGCAAAATCATGAGCTATGCCCAAGGGTTTGCCCAAATGCGTGTCGCCAGCGAAGAAAATGATTGGGATCTGAATTACGGCGAAATCGCCAAAATTTGGCGCGCCGGCTGCATCATCCGTGCGCAATTCCTGCAAAACATCACAGATGCTTATGAAAAGAATCCAGGCTTGCAGAACTTGCTGTTGGATGACTACTTCGTGAACATCACGAATGACTATCAAGGAGCTGTACGTGAAGTGGTTGCCACAGCCGTTGTTGCGGGTGTGCCTGTACCTACATTCTCTTCAGCTGTCGCTTATTTCGACTCTTATCGCTCAGCGGTCTTGCCTGCGAACATCATTCAAGCGCAGCGTGACTATTTCGGAGCGCATACATATGAACGCACCGACAAAGCCGGTTCTTATCACTTCGAGTGGGACAAAGAAGTGGAAGTTCCGCAGGACTAAAGGGATACAGCGCCGTTCCGGCCTAAACTTACGTCATCCGAAGCTCTGCTTCGGATGATATTTTACTATTATGATCATTTAATCAGGATAATTTCCCGGCAGTATGTTAAAATAAAATGAAATTGCAATGGCATGTTGTTATTATTCAAATGAGACATTAGGGGAGAATTCTATGGAAAATAGAGACAAACAAAGAATATTGATTATCGAAGATGAAAAAAATCTGGCGCGCTTCATCGAGTTGGAATTGAAGCATGAAGGCTATGAAACCGAAATTTGCTACAACGGCAGAGCCGGTCTGGAAGCCGCCATGAATCAGGACTGGGATGTTATCCTGCTGGATCTCATGTTGCCGGAATTGAACGGCATCGAAGTTTGCCGTCGCCTGCGCCCCGTCAAAGACACGCCGATCATCATCATGACCGCCCGCGATTCCGTCATCGACCGGGTATCCGGCCTGGACCACGGAGCGGACGATTATATCGTGAAGCCATTCGCCATCGAAGAGCTGTTGGCGAGGGTGCGCGCTTTGTTGCGCCGTATCGATATCGAAGAAGAGCAACGCAAAGTAAAACAAACAACAGTGACTTACCGCGATTTGACGATCGAAAAAGAGAACCGTGTCGTACGCCGTGGAGACGAGCACATCGAGTTGACCAAACGCGAGTATGAATTATTATTGATTCTGATGGAAAACATCAACGTTGTCCTGTCGAGGGATGTGTTGCTGAATAAAGTGTGGGGCTATAAGACGGAAGTGGAAACGAATGTCGTGGACGTATACATCCGTTATCTGCGCAATAAAATCGATGTAGCCGGCCAAGAGAGCTATATCCAAACGGTCCGTGGCACCGGATACGTTATGCGTTCATAAGACTATGCGCAGGATCAATTATATGCCAACCAAAAAAAGAGGAAATCCCAAGTCCATCAGGTGGAAATGGGGTTTTCTTTTAAGTATAGCTTTCTTTCTGCTGTACTTTCTGTCCGCCTTGCTGATGCTGAACGTCTACAAGAGCTATCAATACGCTCAGCAAAAAGAAGAAGCCGAGAGCCTGCTGCAATCGGTCCAATCTGCGCTGGCGGAAATCGATACGAAACTGTCGGTCAACAGTGTCGAAAGCATGTTCGAGAAGATTTCTGTTTCCACCGTGACGAAAGGCCTTCAGTCTGTCGGCAATTATCCTTTTTTGGAGGATCTCAAGAACCGGGGCGCAAACATCCGCGTCTTCGATACGGATGGCCAGTTGCTCTATGAAACACAGAAGAGTTACACGACGTTCATCAAAAATCCCGATACTTATTTGCGCGAGACAAAACTGAACGATCTCGAAGCGTTTGTAGCCGGCAGCCCGATCCTCAGCCAAGAGGACTCCTATCTGTTGGGGTATGTGCAGATTGTTTTTCGCCTGAATGATTATCATAAAGTCATCTCACAGATGACGCAATATTTCTGGTACGTAACGGCTGTCGTGCTGCTCCTGGCAGCGGCGGCCGGCTATGGCATCGCCGTCTATTTCTTCAGGCCGATCAAACAGATGGTCGACACCATGGACGCGATCGAAGAGGACACATTATCGGAAACACGGATCAAAATCTCGAAAAGCAAGGACGAATTCACCGACTTGTCCGTACACATCAATGGCTTGCTGGACAAGATGGCGCTTTATGTCACCCAACAGAAACAGTTCGTCGAGGATGTCTCGCATGAGCTTCGGACACCGACGGCGATCGTGGAGGGGCATCTCAAGTTGCTGAACCGGTGGGGCAAGGAAGATCCGCAGATACTCGATGAATCGCTTGCGGCATCCTTGACCGAAATCCAAAGAATGAAGACTTTGGTTCAGGAGATGCTGGACCTATCCCGGGCAGAACAGGTCGAAATCCACTACAAAAATGAAGTGACCCCGATCCGGAATGTCGTTCTGCATACATTCCACAACTTCAAGATGCTGTATCCGGATTTCGTATTCAATCTGGATGACGACCTGAACCGCGAAATCTACGTTAACATCTACCGCAACCATTTCGAACAAATACTTGTGATATTGATGGACAATGCCGTCAAATATTCGACCGACAGGAAAGAAATTCACTTGTCGATTTCCGAATCCATGTCCTATGTCCAGATTGCCATCCAAGATTTTGGGGAGGGGATGTCACAGGAAGACCAACAGAAGATTTTTGCGCGCTTCTATCGCGTCGATAAAGCCAGATCGCGGAACAAAGGCGGAAACGGATTGGGCCTGTCGATCGCGAAAGAGTTGTTGGAAGGATATAAAGGCGACATCACCGTAGAAAGCGTACTGGGGCATGGATCGGTATTCCGCATCCAGCTGCCGATTCTGAAGAACTATACACCTGATGAAGAATTGTAGAAAAAAGGAGACAGCTCATCACATGTGAGTTGTCTCCTTTTTTGGATTAATGTTTTGGTTGCTTGCCGGCATTGCGGCCTTTTTTCCTGTCCGTTGCCTGATTTGCGGCGGACAAAGCTTTTGCTGCTTGAGCAGGTGCCGAAGGGGAAGCCGGCTTCGCCATTTTTACGTTCTTCCTGAGCGGGCGATCCTTCATTTCTTCTTCAACTTGCTTTTGAATCTTCGGTTTGATCATGTGGTTTTGGAGTGCTGTCTGGGCTGCGGCGAAAATACCGCCTGCCAACCAGTACAGCGCCAAACCGGCTGGCGAAGACCAAGAGAACATCAGGATCATGATCGGATTCATCAGCATCATCGACTTCATCTGCGATTTGGTTTCTTCCGGCATGCCGATTGTGGAAACCCAGCCTTGGATCACATAAGCCACACCGGCTAGAATTGCCAACAAAGGACTGCTCTCCCCGAGGTTGATCCCAAGGAAGGTGCTCTGGGCGATTTGCGGAGTCAGGTTGACGGCCTGATACATCGCGGTGAAAATCGGCATCTGGATCAGAATCGGCAAACAGCCGACGCCGCCTGTCATGCTGATGTTGTTTTCTTTGTACAAAGCCATCATTTCTTGGGAAACTGCCGCTTTTTCTTCAGGCGTCTGTGCATTTTTCTGACGGTATTGGATATCTTCCAGTTCTGGTTTGATGTATTTCATTTTCTCTTGCTGTACCATCGTTTTTTTGATTTGGCTAAAGTTCAAGGGCATGATGGCCAAACGGACGACGATTGTGATGACGATGATGGCCAGCCCGTAATTTCCGCTGAGCATCTCTGCCAGCATAACGATCAACTTGCCTGTAGGTACCACCAAATAGTCGTATATGAAGCCAGTTGGATTTTTATTCTCATCATATTGCATGCATCCTGTCAGAACGAACAGCAAGGACATCATTTCCGCGGAAAGCAATAACTTCTTCTTGAGTTTCATCATTCACGTTCCTTTACAATTTTTCGATAACATTACTACTATACATGAAGGGAAAAATATATTCAATTGGTTACGCGAAAACTTATGTAATTCTCAATGTCGGCGTCCTCTTCGAGTCTGCAGGCATCGACTTTTCCGCTAGGAGAAGGACTGCGCTTGACTGCCGCAATAAAAGCGTCGATTTTATCGCTGGGACCGACGGCTTCGATATAAACACTGCCGTCATCTTCATTCCTTACGATACCGGCAATGCCTATTTGGTCAGCCACCATTTTTGTCATATAACGGAATCCCACGCCCTGGACCCGACCGCTCACTGTCATCCTGATTTTCTTCATTTAGATTACCTCCAGCTTCTTCGATGATATGGGAATGCAGCCTTTTCATCCAGTTTACAGCCTTCCTCATTTCGGGTCAATCCCGATACTTCGTGCGGGAAATTTTTGCGGCGCTGTGCTATACTTTTTGCAACAATGAGGTGATGGAATGTACCAAGTGATACGGACCGACGGCGAATATGAGCCATGGTGGTTTTTTGAAGATTGGACGGATTTCATCGTGGAATCAACAGACTACGCCGATTTCGAAGAGGCAGTCGCTGCCTATGAGCGGGCTGCGGAACTTTTATCGGCTGCTTATCCATTCCAAAAAACGAAAGGAGCCTATCTGACCGCTTACTGGTCAGATCGAGAAATCCGCTTTTGTGAAAATTGCGATGATGATGTCCAACTGTATCATGGCCTGATGTTGCTGCAGGACAGAAAAAAACTCCGCCAGGAATGATCGCCCAATATCGAGAAAGTTTCAGCATCACGCAAAAGCGGGGGACTGAAGCTTTTTTTGTCCGTGGATCCTATCGGGAAAAATTAGCCTCATAAAGACTTCGTTTTGTAGTATAATGAACCGATACGGGGAATGAATCCAATAATCGATCAACCATTGCCGCCACAAGATTGCGTAATGGTTTTGAATAAATGAAGGGAAAAGGAGCTGGCCTGTTTGGCGAAACGAACAACTGCAAGAAAGAAAAAGAAGGCGACCGGACAAAAGATATCCTATGAGCTGATCGGCGTGCTGTTTCTGTTCAGTTCCGCTCTGGGAATCGGACAGCTTGGCTTTGCCGGCACAGCTTTGGCGAATTTTTTCCGTTTTTTCGTCGGCGAAACCTATCCGCTCAGTCTGGCCCTGTTTGGTGCTTACGGGCTGTATCTGATCTTAAGAGGGAAGGAGCCCAAAGTTAGAAAAAATTGGCTGATCAGCGGTTTTCTGTTGTATTCGGCGGCATTGCTCTATCTTCACGCGCAAGCATTCGAAGACGTCCTCACTGAGGGCGCGTCGGTCATTTCCGTCACACTGGCCCGTTTTTTGGTCGATGTCAGGCAAGCGGACACAGCTTCAGAAATGGGTGGGGGTCTGATCGGGGCAGCCTTTTACACAGCGACCCATTTTTTGGTTTCACAATGGGGAACCTACATCATGATCGGCCTGCTGGCGTTTTTTGGCTTGGCGATACTGTTCGGGTTTACGACGCATGACGTCATGGAAGTCGTGCGCAAAGCTGCTTTGCTTTTCGGACACAACAGCAAACGCGCAGTGCTTTTCACGAAAGACAAGGTGGCGAGTTCGATCATTGAGTCGAAAACAGTGAAGAAACCCACCAAATCCGATCGCCTGCCGGCCGACAAGAAACCCTCTCTGGTCGAGAAAGCCAAAAATCAGATCCGGAGCGAATCGGCAGCGGATAAATTGATGAAGGAAGAGGCAGAGGCTGTGAAGGCTTCAACAAATAAGATTTCCAGCGAAAAAGAACGGGAACCCGTGCAGCTGAAAATCGACAGTTTCCAGAAGCAACTGGAAAAGGCGGCCGAGCACAAAGCTGCTGACGTCGAAAAGAGAACGAACGGGGAAGTGCCGGAACAGGCAAGAACCGAACCTGCCGCCGGTGACGAAGATACTAACGGCGAGCTGGAGTTCGAAATCACCGCTGAGCAGGAGAACCGGGATTACCGCCTGCCGCCGGTCACCTTGCTGAACGAAATCAAACCAATCGATCAATCGAATGAATATGCGACGATCGAAAAAAATGTCAAGAAGCTGGAAGAAACGTTCGCCAGTTTTGGCGTGGAGGCCAAGGTGACGAAAGCAAACCTCGGACCGGCTGTGACAAAGTATGAAGTTCAGCCCGCTGTCGGAGTCAAAGTCAGCAAAATCGTCAATCTGAATGATGACTTGGCCTTAGCCTTGGCGGCAAAAGATATCCGGATCGAGGCGCCGATTCCCGGAAAATCCTTCATCGGCATAGAAGTGCCGAACAGCGACATCAGTGTCGTATCGTTCCGGGATGTCATGGAGGGACAGAAGCATACGGACAAACTGCTGGAAGTTCCGTTGGGCCGGGACATTTCCGGAGTTGTCCAAAGCGCAAATCTGACGAAGATGCCGCATCTGCTGATCGCCGGCGCAACCGGGAGCGGGAAATCCGTCTGCATCAACGGCATCATCACAAGCATCCTGATGAAAGCCAAGCC
The DNA here is from genome assembly GCF_900109135.1 of Trichococcus ilyis. GTDB lineage: Bacteria > Bacillota > Bacilli > Lactobacillales > Aerococcaceae > Trichococcus > Trichococcus ilyis. The sequence continues at coordinate 24,766 of NZ_FNYT01000001.1, forward strand.
GAACGAAGTGAAGATGATGATGATCGATCCGAAAATGGTGGAACTGAACGTCTATAACGGCATTCCGCATCTGCTGACGCCAGTTGTCACCAATCCCCGCAAAGCGGCGCAGGCGCTCCACAAGGTCGTGGCCGAGATGGAAAGAAGGTATGAATTGTTTGCCGGAACCGGCATGCGCAATATCGACGGCTACAACAACCTGATAGTCGAGTACAACCTGGAGAACGGTGAAAATAATCCTACTTTGCCGTACATCGTGGTCATCGTGGATGAGTTGGCCGACCTGATGATGGTCGCCAGCAACGAGGTCGAAGACGCGATCACCAGACTGGCACAGATGGCGCGGGCTGCCGGGATCCACATGATTCTGGCCACCCAACGGCCAAGCGTGGATGTCATCACGGGCATCATCAAAGCGAATGTGCCTTCCCGGATCGCGTTTGCCGTATCCAGCTCGATCGATTCCAGAACGATAATCGACGGCGCAGGAGCGGAGAAGCTGCTGGGCAGAGGCGACATGCTCTTCCGCCCCATGGGTGAAAACAAACCGATCCGCGTGCAAGGGGCATTCATTTCCGACGCAGAAGTGGAGCACATTGTCACCTTCGTCAAAAATCAGCAAGAAGCGAACTATGTCGAGGAAATGATGCCGACCGAAACCGTGGCAGATACTGGCGAAGAACCGGAGGACGAACTCTTTGGCGAAGCTGTGGAATTCATCAGAACGGATGAGACAGCAAGCATCTCCAAACTGCAGCGGAGATTCCGGATCGGCTACAACCGGGCAGCGCGTCTGATCGACGAGATGGAAGCGAGAGGGATTGTGGGGCCGGCTGACGGAAGCAAGCCAAGGAAAGTGAACATTAATGAGGATATTTATGAAAATAATGCGGATATTCCTTTTGATTCTGAGATATAGCCCAAAGCCTGCCGACAAATATATGGATATTAAATGAAAAAACGATTACAAAAAAATCAATATGATTTATTTTTTAGAGAATACATGATATGATATTTTTTGTAAGAAGCTTGTACTTACAAGTTCATAAAATTGAAGTTTATTGGAGGGGTCATGGTGAAGAAGCAAAAATATGTTAGTTTATTGGCATTGGGTTTAGGTGTCAGCACCATCCTGGCGGCATGCGGCGGAAGCGGCGACACGGCTGACAGCAGCGCGACAGGGTCGAGCACAGCAGAGGGAACAGACGATAACTTCACTATTGCGATGGTTACCGACGTCGGCGGCGTGGATGACAAATCATTCAACCAAAGCGCTTGGGAAGGCCTTGTCGCATGGGGAGAAGAGAACGGCAAAGCAAAAGGGATCGATGGATACGACTATATCCAATCCAATGCCGACTCGGAATTTGTGACAAACTTGAACACTGCCGTAAACAGTAATTTTGACCTTGTATTTGGTATCGGATATAAATTGAAATCCGCGATGCAGGATGTGGCAGCCCAGAACCCGGATACAATGTTCGCCATCATCGATGACGTGATCGAAGGCGAAAATACGGTTTCCGTCTCGTTCAAGGACAATGAAGCTGCATTCTTGGCGGGTGTCGCTGCTGCCAAAACCACTAAAACCAACCAATTAGGATTCATCGGCGGGCAAGAGAGCGTCGTCATCGATCGCTTTGAAGCCGGCTTCATAGCTGGTGCACAATCAGTCAATCCTGACGTTGATGTCAAAGTCGAGTATGTCGGCTCATTCGGCGATGCTGCCGGCGGAAAATCAAAAGCTGCAGCGATGTATGCGAGCGGCATCGATGTCATCTACCAAGCTGCTGGAGATTCAGGGAATGGCGTCTTCTCCGAAGCGAAAGATATCGTAAAAGCGGATCCTTCAAAAGAAATTTGGGTCATCGGTGTTGACCGTGACCAAACTGAGGAAGGCTTGTTGACTCTTGAAGACGGCACTGAAAGAAACCTGACCTTGACTTCGACTTTGAAGGGTGTGGGCACTGCGGCTAAGGATATCGCAACCTTGGCAATGAACGGTGAATTCCCGGGAGGAGAAGTGTTGACGTTCGGGCTGGCTGAAAAAGGCGTCGATTTGACTGACGGCCAATTGAGCGCTGATGCATTGGCTGCTGTCGAGGAAGCGAAGACACAAATTTTGGAAGGAACGTTGACGGTTCCTGAATCCCCAGAAAACTGATCATCATTTAAATTTTAAAGCGAAGCAACTTGATTCCGATTAGGGTATTGAGTTGCTTTTCTTTTTCCGCAAGGCTTATCCGGAAGGGTTGGTTCCGGATAAATGTTCAAACAAAAGTTTGGTTGGGGTGACAAACAAAAGTGGCTAGGATTTTTGAAATACTTTATAATGGTAGTGAAATGGTGTTTTACGGTATTCTATTTTTTTATAGGCGTGTCTCACTGCTGCATGAGGGAATTCATGCTTTCAATTTTAGTAAGGGGTGGAATCAGCATGACAGAAGAAAACTATGTCATCGAGATGCTCGGCGTGACAAAAGCTTTCGGCAATTATAAAGCGAATGATGACATTTTTCTCAATTTGAAAAAGGGTGAAATTCACGCTTTGTTGGGGGAAAATGGCGCGGGCAAGTCGACTTTGATGAACATTCTGTCCGGTCTTTTGGAACCGACCAGCGGGACGATCAAAGTGAAAGGGCAGGAAGTCAAAATCAGTTCTCCGGGTATCGCCGACAAATTGGGAATCGGGATGGTGCACCAACATTTTATGCTGGTCAAAGACTTCACCGTTACAGAAAATATCGTCTTGGGCAGTGAACCAAGCAAATTCGGCGTCCTGAACAAAAAAGCGGCCGCTGGTGTGATTGCGGATCTATCCAATAAATATCGTTTGGCGGTAAATCCCTCCGCCAAAATCGAAGACATTACCGTCGGAATGCAGCAAAGGGTCGAAATCCTGAAAACTCTGTACCGCGGTGCGGACATCCTCATTTTTGACGAACCGACAGCGGTATTGACACCGCAGGAAATCGATGAATTGATGTCCATCATGAAGGAATTGACGAAAGAAGGAAAATCCATCATCCTGATCACGCATAAATTGGATGAAATCAAAGCCGTGGCTGACCGTTGCACCGTTATCCGCAAGGGCAAAAGCATCGGGACCGTCGACGTGAAGCGGACATCCCAGCAAGAACTGGCTGATATGATGGTGGGGCGCTCCGTTCTGTTCCGGACAGTCAAAAAACCTTCGCAGCCGAAGCAGGCTGTTTTGGAGATTGAAGGCTTGACGGTCAAGGAAAGCCGCGGTCTGGAAGCGGTGCGTAACCTGAATCTTACTGTGCGGGCAGGCGAAATCGTCGGCATCGCCGGGATCGATGGGAACGGTCAGAGCGAATTGATCCAGGCCATCACTGGCTTGCGCAAGGCCGAGAGCGGAACCATCAGGCTGAACGGAGAAGCCATCACAAACTTGGCTCCGCGCAAAATCACCGAGGCAGGCTTGGGGCATATCCCTGAGGACCGGCAAAAGTTTGGCCTGATCCTTCCGATGCGTTTGGACGAGAATATCGCTTTGCAGACTTATTATCAGGAACCCTACAGCAAAAACAGCTTCCTGAACGATAAAGCAATCGAGAACCACGCGATCGAACTGATCAGAGAGTTTGACGTTCGGACACAAAGCGAGAAGTCGACAGCGGGTTCGTTATCCGGGGGGAATCAACAGAAAGCGATCATTGCCAGGGAAGTCGATCGGAATCCTTCCTTGTTGATTGCTGCCCAACCAACCCGAGGGCTGGATGTAGGCGCGATCGAATTCATCCATAAACGCTTGATCGAGCAGAGGGACAAAGATAAAGCGGTCCTTTTGATGAGTTTCGAATTGGATGAGATCCTCAATCTGTCCGATATCATCGCCGTGATGTTCGAGGGTGAAATAGTGGCTTATGTCAAGCCGGATGAAACCTCCGAGCAGGAACTGGGATTACTGATGGCCGGCTCTTCTTTGGAAAAGGCCAGGGAGGAATTGGAAAAAAACAAAGAGGAGGAGGCGGGCATTCATGGGTAATCAACAAGGAACCACTCGCATCCAAGGGATCGTCGTCCCTTTGCTTTCAGTCATTTTGGGGTTGTTGATCGGTGCGGTCGTCATGTGGTCGTTCGGTTATGATGCTTTCGCGGGTTATTCGGCAATGCTGAGGGGAGCATTCGGCTCTCCGTTTTACGTGGGTGAATTGCTGCGGGAAGCTACCCCGCTGATTCTGGTCGCGTTAGGTTTTGCGGTAGCCAATACGGCGGGGTTCTTCAACATCGGTGTGGCGGGTCAAACCCTATTCGGGTGGCTTGCTTCCGTAAGCGTTGCGCAGATGCTGCCTGAACTGCCGAAAATGCTGTTATTGCCTTTATGCATTTTGGCGGGAATAGCGGCCGGCGCTCTGTGGGCGGGTATTGCTGGGGTCTTGCGGGCTTATTTCAACACCAGCGAAGTAATCGTCACCATCATGCTGAACCACACAGCCCTATACATCAATAATCACATCGTAAGGAATGTTTTGACGGAATCAGGGGATTCCACGCCCAGAATCACGGCAAACGCCAGCTTGAGGGTGCCGCTTCTGTCTGAATTGACGCGCAATTCAACGCTGCATGCCGGTATCTTCATTGCGCTGATCATGATTGCGGTGGTTTGGGTCCTGATGAAGAAAACAACGTATGGTTTTGAATTCCGTTCAGTGGGACTGAATCCGGATGCTGCCGATTATGCAGGGATGAATGCCAAGAAAAACATCATTTCGGCCATGCTGATCAGTGGCGGTCTGGCAGGATTGGGCGGTGCGATGGAAGGCTTGGGTAATTTCCAGAACATGTTTGTTCAAGGTGCGATGCCCGCCGTCGGATTTGACGGCATGGCGGTAGCCTTATTGGGCATCGGCAGCCCGATCGGCATCCTGTTTGCTGCACTTCTGTTCAGTACCCTGAAAATCGGGGGAACAAGCATGCCGCTTATGTCCGGTGTCCCGGTGGAAATCGTGGATATTGTGATCGCCTCCATCATCTTCTTCGTCGGCGCGAGCTATATCATCCGCTTGTTGGTGAAAAAGCTGGCCAAAGTCAATAAAAAGGAGGTGGCGTAAGATGGATCTGTTGGCTATTCTTTCGATAATCGTATCTTCTGCCCTGATCTATTCGGCACCACTCATTTTTACCGGTTTGGGCGGAACTTTCTCCGAACGCAGCGGTATCGTCAACGTTGGGCTGGAAGGCACAATGGTCATGGGCGCATTTACTGCCATCGTCTTCAATCTGAGCTACGCCGAAAATTGGGGCAAGCTGACACCTTGGCTTGCACTAGTGGTTGCGGGGGCTGTGGGCATCGTCTTTTCGATCCTCCATGCGGTTGCCACCATCAATTTAAGGGCGAACCATATCGTCTCCGGAACGGTCATCAACATGCTTGCCCCGGCGCTGGCGGTATTTTTGACGAAAGTCCTCTATGAAGGAAAAGGACAAACCGCCTTCATCGTGCAGAATTTCGGGAAGACCAGTTTCCCGATATTGAAGGATATCCCGGTCATCGGTGAAATCTTCTTCACGAACACCTCGGCTCCTGCTTATGCAGCGATCGCAACGGCACTTGTCTGCTACTTCATCATCTTCAAGACGACTTTTGGGTTGCGTTTGCGCTCAGTCGGGGAGCACCCTCAAGCCGCTGACACTTTGGGGATCAATGTCTACATGATGCGCTATGCCGGCGTGCTGATTTCCGGATTTTTGGGCGGTGTGGGCGGAGCCATCGTATCCCAGTCGATCAGTTTGAACTTTTCCGGTTCAACCATTGCCGGTCAGGGTTTCATTGCCATGGCTGCGATGATTTTCGGCAAATGGAATCCGATCGGGGTCATGGGCGCTGCAATTTTCTTCGGCTTTGCGCAGAGCTTGGGTGTCATCGGAAGCTATATCCCGGTCATCCAGAATATCCCTTCCGTTTACCTTCAAATTGCGCCTTATGTGATCACTATCATCGTATTGGTAGGGTTCATCGGAAAATCCAGAGGTCCGGCCGCCAATGGTACGACTTACATCAAATCAAAGTAATCTTCGACAGCGGGAAGGGTTGGCTCAATAAGAGTCAGCCTTTTCTTTTTGCCGGGTTTTACGGAACCGTACAGTCGTTCGGGAAGGGCTTAATTGAAAAATGACCCGAACTAGAGTATAGTTTTCCCTATCGACAAACAAAATAGCTTACAGGACGTGAAATGGATGGAATATACATTAAAAGAGGGCGTCACAGCCTATATCGAACCTTCCGACAAATACAAAACCGTATTGATCCAGTACAAATTCAGGACGAACTTCAGCGGAAAAACCGCAACGGAACGTTCATTAGTGAAAAATATGCTCGAAACAAACAGCAAGCGATACCCGAGCCAAAATGAGATGGACCTGAAGATGGCCAGCCTGTATGGAGCCACGTTGCATACGCAGTCGCAACGATTCGGGAAACAGCATGTTGTGACATTGAGTCTGTCTGTCGTCAACGACAAGTTCATCGGGGGGGACGATACCCTTCTGGAAGAAGCATTCGCTTTTTTGGAAGAGATCATTTTCAGACCTAACGCTGCGGATGGCAAGTTCCATGAGAAGACGTTTCAGAGGGAAAAGGAAAATCTGAACAACTATTTCGAGTCTCTGATCGAAGACAAATCCGCATATGCGCGCACGCGGCTGAACCACGTGCTTTTTGAGGGGACGGATCAGGCTTTTCAAGGCATAGGTGATGCCGGATTCTTGAAGGAAATCTCTGCAGGCAGTCTTTATGAATGTTATGAAGAGATGATCGGATCGGACCAGCTGGATATCCTTGTTTCGGGCGATGTAGCGCCGGAACGGATTTTGAAGATCTTGGACGCCCAGGATCTTCCGGGCAGAAGGGAAACTGCGAAAGAGGTGTTCTATTTCCGCGAAAAGACTGCAGAACCGGTCAACGCAGGCGAATCCCAGGACATCAATCAGGGCAAGTTGTTTTTCGGTTTCTCTTCACCTGTTTACTACATGAATGAGCATTATTTTGCCGGGCTGGTTTTCGATGGCTTGTTCGGGGGCTTCCCGCATTCGAAACTGTTCCAGAATGTCCGCGAGAAAGAGAGCCTGGCCTATACAGCCTCCAGCGGTTTGGACTTTCTGCGCGGCGTCATGACTGTCGGAACCGGCATCGAATTCGAGAAACGCGACCAAGTCGAAAAAATCGTTTTGGCTCAACTGCGGGATATGCAAGCGGGGGATTTCCCGGATGAATTGATTGCTCAAACAAAAAACATGCTGATCAACCATTACAAGCAAAATGATGATTATCAGGGCAGAAGTTTGGCGAAGCAATACCAGGATATCCTGATCATTGAAAAACCTCTTTCGCAAGAGCAGTGGATCGCCGGTTTGAATGCGGTGACGAGGGAACAGATCATTGCCGTTGCGGAAAAAATGAGTTTACAGGCGATATTTTTCTTGAAAGGCGAGGCTGCAGATGAATAAAGTACATTATGAAACACTTAACGAGACAGTCTATACGGAAATATTGGAAAACGGCTTGCAGGTAGTGCTGATCCCGAAAAACAAATACTCCAAGACATACGGCATCTTTACGACCAATTTCGGGTCGATCGATAACCAGTTCGTACCGATAAACGACGATAAGGAAATCAAAATTCCCGACGGCATTGCGCATTTCCTTGAGCATAAGCTGTTTGAAGGGGAAGAGCATGATGCTTTTGAGGACTTCGCGAAGTTCGGCGCCTCAGCGAATGCTTTCACGTCCTTCACCCGGACAAGCTACCTCTTTTCAGCCACGGACCATATCAAGGAAAATACAGAGAGTCTGCTTGATTTCGTTCAAGATCCGCATTTTACCCCAGAGGGCACAGAGAAGGAAAAAGGCATCATCGCCCAGGAAATCCGCATGTATGAAGACAATCCAGGCTGGCAACTTTTTTACGGACTGCTGCGTAATCTCTATCCGGACCATCCGCTTTCGGTGGACATAGCCGGAACGGTGGACAGCATCCAGGAAATTTCGCCGGAATTGCTCCAAATCTGTTATGACACCTTCTATCACCCGTCCAACATGAACTTGCTGATGATCGGCAACTTCGTTCCTGATGAAATGATGGACATCATCAAGCGGAATCAGGCCGGAAAGACGTTCCTGCCTGTGAAACCGATCAAACGCACTTTGCCGCCGATCCCGGTACAGGACATCATTCCCTACAAGGAAACCGAAATGGACGTGCAACGGCCGAAAGTGATGCTCGGTGTGAAAGGACTGGAGACGGAGGTGACCGGAAACCAAGCCGAAAAATACAAGATCTGCGGCTCGTTGTTGCTGGAAATGTTGTTCGGCCGGAGTTCCACGCATTTTATCGAACTCTATGACAGCGGCCTGATCGATGACAGTTTTGGCTACTCCTTCAATTTGGATCGCTCTTTCAACTTTATGGCGATCGAATCGGATACGGAAGAGCCGAGAAGCTTGGAAGAAAAGCTGAAACGGATTTTGCTGGACTGGGAAACGGATGATAATCTGACGGAAGAAAAATTCGTTCTGCTGAAAAAAAGCATGATTGGGGAGCAACTGCAGGCCTTCAATTCACTGGAATACATCGCAAACCATTACAGCGCATTGCTGTTTTCCGGAGCCGAACTTTTTGAAGTTGTTGGGCTGATCGAAGAAACGAGTCTGGAAGACATCCGCAAATTCGCCGAGGGATACCTTAAAGCGCAAAGTATGAGCACCTACGTAATCCTTCAGAAAGGGGCAAAGCGGCAATGAAGGCCGCTTTGGTGACAGGAGCCTCCGGTGACATCGGCGCCTCCATCGCAAGAGGCCTTGCCCGATCAGGATGGTCGCTTTATCTGCATTACCACTCCAATCAAGAAAAGATCCGGCTGCTGCTGTCGGAACTGCAATCGGCTTATCCTGAACAGGAATTTTATCCACTTCGGCTGGATCTTTCCGACGAAGCGGGCGTTTCGGCATTGGCCGAAAGCATATTTTCGCTCCAAGCGATCGTCTTTGCGCACGGCAAAACGGAATATGGTTTGCTTCAGGATATGACCTCCCGGCAAATGGACGATTTGTGGAAAATGCACGTCAAAATGCCTATCCTGATCATCCAAGCGCTCCAGGATAAAATCGCCCGTTCCCGCAACGGCCGGATCGTCTTCATCAGTTCCATCTACGGAGAAGCCGGAAGCGGACTGGAAGTTCTCTACAGTACCGTCAAAGGGGCGCAGATCGCTTTCGTGAAAGCCTACAGCAAGGAAGTTGCTTCACTGGGGATCACGGTCAATGCCGTTTGTCCCGGCGCAATCGATACGCAAATGAATGCGCATCTCGATAACGACGAAAAAGAGGCGCTTCTTGAGGAAATCCCGCTGGGCAGGATGGGCGAACCGGACGAAATCAGTTTCTGGGCAGTCCAGTTGCTGAAAGAAAACAGCCGCTACATGACCGGGCAGTCCATCTGCGTCTCGGGCGGATGGCTCAGGTAAAACAATTACGGAACTTCGTGGGCAGGGATTTTATGTTATAATGCTTTTGGTAACATCGGGACCGGTAAGTGAAGGCAGGTGAAGAAATGGTTCAAATCGGAGAAATCCTAAAAAGTGCTAGACTTTCCAAAGGGTACACTTTGGATGATCTGCAGCAAATGACGAAAATACAGAAGCGGTACTTGATCGCAATCGAAGAAGGCGACTTCGAGATTATGCCTGGCAATTTCTATGTGCGCGCCTTCATCAAGCAGTACGCGGATACAGTGGGTTTGGATGGCGATCGGCTGTTGGGGGATCACGCAAGTGTGATTCCGGAGATCCATGGGAGCAGCTTGACGGAGGAGTCCGGATCTTTTTCTCCCAGTCGCTCCGAAACAAAAAAAGCTTCAAAAAAGACGAATTTTAATTATGGCGGGTCCGTCCAGAGCCAATTGCCGACTGTGCTGTTGGCTGTTGCGGTAGTCGCCATCGTGTTGGCGGTATGGAAGGCTACCTTGAGCGGTGATGATGGGGCAGTCCAGATCGAAGTGGCTTCGAACATCAGTCAGACAACGTTGTCATCAAAAGAAACGGTCTCGAGCAGCGTGGAACAGACAGGGACTGCGATTGTCACGGAACAATCAGCGCAGGTCACTTTGCTTTCGGCTGCCGGCGGTTATGCCGAATATGACGTCACAAGCTTGTCGCTGCCATCAGAATTGAAAGTATCCGCAGTCGCAGGAGGCAGCTCTTGGATCAGCGTAAGCGTAAACGGAATCGTCCAAGAGCCTTCCGGAACCGTAACCAGCGAAAATCCGCTGACGGTCGCGCTGCCGTTGAACACAAGCGAGATTGAAGTGATTGTCGGCGTGATGCCGGCAACGACCATCGAGCTGGACGGCACAGTCGTTGCCATGCCAGCCGACTATCAAGAGATTCAGACCCAAACCTTATCCTTTACCGTTAAAAGTGTCGAATAAGGCGAGGCCACATCAAAGGAGTTGCAAAAGTTGAATTTACCTAATAAATTGACCGTTCTGCGGATCGTTATGATTCCGCTGTTCATGATCATTACCTTGGTCCCATTCGATTGGGGGACCCTTGCGATCGCCGAATCACAGATTGCCGTCAACCAGTTGGTCGGGGCCGTCATTTTTGGCATCGCCAGCTTTACGGATTGGCTGGATGGATACATTGCCAGAAGGGACGCGTTGGTGACGAACTTTGGCAAGTTTGCTGATCCATTGGCGGACAAGATGCTTGTCGCCACAGCCATGATTGTGCTTGTCGGTCAAGGATTGGCTCCATCATGGGTCGTCAGCATCATCATCAGCCGCGAGTTGGCGGTTACCGGATTGCGCCTGCTGCTTGTGAAGGAAGGCGAAGTCATGGCAGCGGCATGGCCGGGAAAAATCAAAACGGCTACGCAAATGGTCGCCATCATTCTGTTGTTCTTGGACAATTATCCTTTTCAGGCGACCGGCATCCCGGTTGCGGACATCATGCTGTATCTCTGCCTGATTTTCACCATCTACTCAGGTGCGGATTATTTCGTCAAGAATAAACATGTCTTTGTGGGATCCATGTAGTTTTCATAAATAAGGAGGGCTGGGTTGCATCAGGATGCAACCCGAACAAAAGGAAAGTGATTCTTTTGTACCCTTCTTTTTCTTTTTTTTTTCGAGAAGAAGGTATTGTCAAATTTAAGCGAATACTATGGATGTGAGGGATTAACGATGAACGCAGAAATCATTTCAGTCGGAACGGAATTGCTGATGGGACAAATAGTGAATTCGGATGCGGCATTCATTGCCAAGGAGTTGACCGGTTTGGGCATCGATTCCTATTTTCAGACGGTTGTCGGCGATAATCCGGGGAAAATAACAGAAGTGATCAAAATAGCTGAATCGCGAAGCGATCTGCTGATTTTCACAGGAGGCCTCGGACCTACCCATGACGACCTGACCAAACAGACTGTGGCGGATCACCTCGAGGAAGCGCTCGTCATGGATGAGGCAGGCTTGGCGCGAATCCGCCGCTGGTTCGAACGCTCGGGAAGGGATATGACGAAAAATAATGAGCTTCAAGCCTTAGTGTTCAAGAACGGAATCGCCTTTGCGAATCCCGTCGGTCAAGCGTTGGGTAGCTACATCGAAAAGAACGGGATCGGCTATTTGTTGTTGCCGGGCCCGCCGCGGGAACTTGAGCAGATGTTCCTGCAGTTTGTGAAGCCGTTCCTTTCGGGAAAGTACGAAGATCAGCAAGTGATCTCGTCAACGACACTCCGCTTTTTCGGAATCGGCGAATCCGCACTGACAACCATGCTTGACGATCTGATCCGCAACCAGACCAACCCGACGATAGCTCCGTACGCCGGAAAATACGAAGTGACCTTGAGACTCACTGCAAATGCTGCAACAGAAGCGATCTGCAGGGAGCTTTTGGAGGAGAAAAAAGCGGAGATTTTGGCGATTGTCGGCGACTATCATTATGGCGATGGGGCCGAGTCCAGTCTTGCCGAGGTGGTGGGCAACAGACTGTTGGCTCAAAAATGCTCCATCAGTGCAGCGGAAAGTCTGACCGGCGGGCTTTTTCAAGCGGAGCTGGTCAAGGTTCCGGGGATAAGCGAAGTCTTCGCGGGAGGCATAGTTTCTTATCAGGAAGGCGCCAAACAGCATGTCCTGGGCGTTCCGGAGCACATTCTCGAGGCGTACGGAATGGTCAGCCCGGAATGTGCGGTTGCGATGGCGGAACGGGCACGGGAACTTTTCGACACTGATTTGGGCATTGCTTTCACGGGTGTTGCAGGACCCGACCGCCTGGAGGGCAAGCCGGCCGGAACGGTGTGGATCGCATTGAGCCGAAAAAACGGCCCAACGGCAGTTCAAGGATTCCTTTTTTTAAGAGACCGCCTCGGGAACAGGGAGCAGGCGGTGATGCAGGGATTTGACATGATCAGGCGGAATTTACAGGATTCTGGATCCGCGGAATAAAAAACGAACATCTGTTCACTTTATTCTTGCTTTTTTATCCAGAAAAGGATAGTATTACGTTGTGGCGTTAATGTATGCAAATGAAAGCTTGGAGGAAACAATAGATGGCTAATTTGAATGAGAACAGACAAAAAGCCTTGGATGAGGCTCTGAAGAAGATAGAAAGAAATTTCGGCAAAGGGTCTGTCATGAAGCTTGGCGAAAAAGTGGACACTAAAATATCCACTGTACCCAGCGGGTCGCTGGCTCTGGATGTCGCCTTGGGAGTGGGCGGTTATCCGCGTGGCCGCATCATTGAAGTGTACGGTCCTGAATCATCAGGTAAGACGACGGTTGCGCTGCATGCGATTGCAGAAGTGCAAAAGCAAGGCGGAGTTGCCGCATTTATCGATGCCGAGCATGCTTTGGATCCCAAATATGCCGCTGCGTTGGGCGTCAACATCGATGAGTTGTTGCTTTCGCAGCCCGATACAGGCGAACAAGCGCTGGAAATCGCTGATGCTTTGGTGTCTTCCGGAGCAATCGATATCGTGGTGGTCGACTCTGTAGCCGCATTGGTCCCTCGCGCTGAAATCGAAGGCGAGATGGGAGACTCACACATGGGTCTGCAAGCGCGCCTGATGTCCCAAGCGTTGCGGAAACTATCCGGATCCATCAACAAAACAAAAACGATCGCAATCTTCATTAACCAAGTGCGCGAGAAAATCGGCATCATGTTCGGAAATCCGGAAACGACGCCAGGGGGAAGAGCGCTTAAATTTTACGCCACTATCCGACTGGAAGTCAGAAGAGCGGAACAAATCAAAAGCGGAACCGATATCATGGGTAACCGCACCAAAATCAAGGTAGTCAAAAACAAAGTCGCTCCGCCGTTCAGGACAGCTGAAGTGGACATTATGTACGGCGAAGGCATTTCCCAAGTCGGCGAAATCATCGATATGGCTTCAGAAAAGGATATCGTCAACAAGAGTGGTGCATGGTATTCCTACAAAGGGGAACGCATCGGTCAGGGGCGTGAAAATGCCAAAAAATTCCTGATCGAGCATCCGGAAATGAGAGCCGAGATCGAGAAGCTTGTCCGGAACGAATACGGGATAGGCGACGAAAATGCCGCCGAAATAAAGGCGGATGAAAAAGACGAGCAGATCGAACCGATCGATCTGCTGGACGAATAAAAGCGAGCATCCAAAGGGGCCAGGAATAAAAATCCGGCCTCTTTCGTTATTTTCAGCATCGGCACAGAAGGCAATATCGAAACAGGAAAAAATGTATTTTGGTTATGTTACCGTTTTATCGTTGACATGTCAGCATTCTACGTTTAGAATGAAATTATGTGCATCGCTTCATTCTGCACATTGTAAAACTAATTTTTATTCATTTTTTTTGACAACAAAATTAAATAGATACGGAGGTGAAACTATGGATATATGGACTTTAGCCTTCGCTATCATAGCTTTAATTGTTGGTGTCGTTATCGGATATTCCTATCGAAAATCGAATCACGAAAAAGAAATAGCTGGTGCCAAAAATACCGCTTCCCAAATTCTTGATGATGCTCGCAAAGAAGCAGAAACCCTGAAAAAAGAAGCTATGTTAGAGGCGAAGGATGAGAACCACAAATACCGCTCGGAAATAGAAGAAGAATTGCGCGAGCGACGCAGTGAGGTTCAAAAACAAGAAAATCGCTTAATCCAAAGAGAAGAAAATTTGGATAGGAAAGATGCCAGCCTATCAAAACGTGAGCAATCTATCGAATCAAAAGAGGATAATCTTGTCAAAAGACAGAACGCTTTAGTTTCTGAAGAAAATCGCATTCAAACATTGGTGGAAGAGCAACAACACGAACTGGAAAGAATCGCTACCTTATCCCGCGATGAAGCAAGAAACATCATCATGGACGAAACGGAAAACCAGCTTTCGCACGAAATTGCGGTCATGATCAGAGAATCCGACCAAAAAGCGAAAGATGAAGCAGATCGTAATGCGAAAAACATTATCCTGCAGGCGATTCAAAGAAGCGCCGCCGATTTGGTTTCGGAAGCGACGGTATCGGTTGTCACGTTGCCTAACGACGATATGAAAGGCCGGATCATCGGCCGCGAAGGAAGAAACATTCGGACATTGGAGACATTGACAGGTATTGATCTGATCATCGATGATACGCCTGAAGCTGTCGTATTGAGCGGATTTGATCCTATCCGAAGAGAAATCGCGAAAATGGCTTTGGAGAAATTAATTCAAGATGGACGCATCCATCCTGCGAGAATTGAGGAAGCAGTTGAGAAAGCCCGTAAAGATATGGATGAACGCATAAGAGAAATCGGTGAACAAGCAACTTTTGAAGTTGGCATCCATTCTTTGCATCCTGATTTGATCAAAATTTTGGGACGCCTGCATTTCCGCACAAGTTACGGACAAAATGTCCTGAATCACAGCATCGAAGTCGCGAAACTTTGCGGCGTCATGGCTGGTGAACTTGGCGAAGACATCAATTTGGCCAAACGAGCAGGTCTGCTGCATGACATCGGAAAAGCTCTCGATCATGAAATTGAGGGTTCACACGTTGAAATCGGCGCAGAAGTCGCCCAAAAATACAAAGAAAATCCGGTTGTCATCAATGCGATTGCATCCCATCA
This sequence comes from Trichococcus ilyis, assembly GCF_900109135.1. GTDB lineage: Bacteria > Bacillota > Bacilli > Lactobacillales > Aerococcaceae > Trichococcus > Trichococcus ilyis. The sequence goes on from NZ_FNYT01000001.1 coordinate 39,866, forward strand.
CGGTGATGTTGAAGCAAACTCAATCATATCCGTATTGGTCGCATCTGCTGATGCTTTATCCGCCGCTCGTCCTGGAGCAAGAAGCGAATCGCTTGAAAACTACATCCGCCGTTTGGAGAAACTGGAAGGAATCGCAAACAGTTTTGAGGGTGTGGCAAGCAGTTTTGCTATCCAAGCCGGGAGAGAAATCCGCGTGATGGTCAAACCAGACCAACTTGACGATTCTCAAGCTATTCGTGTAGCTCGTGAGATTAGAAAGAAAATCGAAGAAGAACTGGATTATCCGGGACACATCAAAGTTACGGTTATACGCGAAACAAGAGTAATTGAATATGCCAAATAATGAAAAAACCGAACGGGACAGCCTATTGTCCCGTTTTTTTGCTGTTTCAGGACATTCGGTCCGACCGGAGCGGGGCAACGGCTTATCGAAACAGACAAAATATGGTAATATGAGAAGACTAGAGTTTAGAGAAGAGGCTGAAAATGAAAGTATTGTTTATTGGTGATGTTGTAGGTTCGATCGGCAGGCAGATGCTGCAGGATACACTCCCGCAGTTAAAGAAGCATTACCGTCCGCAAGTAACCATTGTGAATGGCGAGAATGCTGCAGGGGGCAGAGGGATCACGGAAAAAATCTACAAAGAATTTTTGCAGACAGGTGTGGATGTCCTCACGATGGGAAACCATACCTGGGATAATCGCGAAATATTCGAATTCATCGGGACCGCCAACAAGATGATCCGTCCGGCCAATTTCCCGGAAGGGACTCCCGGCATCGGGTGGACGATCATAAAAGTGAACCAGCTTAAATTGGCTGTGCTGAATCTGCATGGCCGTGTCTTCATGAACAGCCTTGATGATCCGTTCCGCAAGGCCGATGCCATCCTGGAGGAAGTCCGGAAAGAAACCAATTGCATCTTTGTCGATTTCCATGCTGAAACGACCAGCGAAAAACAGGCAATGGGCTGGTATTTGGATGGACGCGTTTCCGCTGTGGTCGGAACGCATACTCATGTGCAGACAAATGATGCCCGCATCCTGCCTGCCGGGACAGGCTATCTCACGGATGCCGGAATGACCGGCGCTTATGACAGCATTTTGGGCGTTGAGAAGGAGATCATCATCCAGAAATTTTTGACGCAAATGCCGGTTCGGCATGAAGTGCCCGAAAAAGGCAGAAAGTTGCTCTCCGGCTGCTTTATCGAAATCAATGACCAGACCGGGAAGTGCGTCAAAATCGAGAATATCCTGATCAATGAAGACCGCCCATTTGGAGGGGAATTCTATTGAGCGAAGCACAGCCTTTGAAAGATTCGGCAGAGGCAGAATTGGAAACTCTGATCGAATTGTTGAAAAAAAACATAGTGATCGCCCGTTACCAGGAAATCGAAAAAAACGTAAAAAACAATCATTCGCTGGAACAATTGGTCGAAGCCATCAAAAGCAAGCAAAAAGAAGCTGCAGCCTTCGAGCATTACGCCAAACCGGCAGCCGCCGAAAAAACAGCCGCCGAATTGGCGCAGCTCAATAGGCAGTTAAAAGAGAGTATAGCGGTCCAGCAGTATCGGGAAGCTTTATGGGATGCCAACGCCTTGCTGGAAACTATCATTGGCATCATCCAGCAAGGCGTTGATGCCGCTATCGAAAAAGATGAGCCGCAGAGATAGACATAGATACATAGATTGAGGTGAAACAATGCCACAGAAGACGAAACATACGCCTATGATGGAGCAATATTTAGCCATAAAAGCACAGTATCCCGATGCGTTTTTGTTCTACCGTTTGGGTGATTTCTACGAATTGTTCCATGATGATGCCATGAAGGCCGCGAAATTATTGGAAATCACGCTGACGAGCCGGAACAAAAATGCCGATGAACCAATTCCAATGTGTGGAGTTCCTTTCCACGCCGCCGCTGATTACATCCGCAGGCTTGTTGAGATGGGGCACAAGGTCGCCGTCTGCGAACAGATGGAGGATGCCAAGCAAACAAAAGGAATGGTACGCAGGGAAGTCGTCCAGGTCATCACGCCTGGGACATTCCTGAACGAGAACAGCAGCGAGAGCAAGACAAATAATTACTTGGCCAGCGTCATCCGGATCGAAGCGGACGGTTTTGCCTTGGGATATGTCGATATCGGAACGGGAGAGCTGAAAGTCACCCTTCTGGCCAACGAAGACGCTGTTTTCAACGAGCTTCAAACTTTGCCGTTCAAGGAAATCGTTTTGGATACAAAAACGGCTGATGGATTGACGGAAAAATTGCAAAAACAGTTCGGCATTCTGGTTTCCATCCAAACAGAACTGGTTCAGGAAACAAGCTTCCGCGATCTGGTTGCGGATTTGCCGCAACAGGCCGAAAAAGATGTGCTTATTCTGTTGCTGAGCTATCTTTCGGATACCCAAAAACGCAGCCTGTCCCATCTTCAGAAAGCTGCCGCCTATCAAACGGATGCCTTCCTGAAGATGGATACCTATGCGCGGCGCAACCTTGAGTTGGCAACATCGATCCGGACGCAGCAAAAGAAAGGCAGCCTGTTGTGGACGCTGGATGAGACCAAAACAGCCATGGGCGGGCGCATGCTGAAACAATGGCTGGAAAAGCCGCTGATCAATCTGAGTGACATACTCGCAAGGCAACGGAAAGTGGAGTCTTTGGTCAACCATTACTTTGAACGGATGGATATCAATGACGCTTTGACATCGGTATACGATCTGGAGCGCTTGGTCGCCAGAGTGGCGCTCGGAAATGTCAATGGCCGCGATCTGATTCAGCTGAAAACCTCTTTGAGGCAGATTCCAGGATTGGTTCAAGCAATCGCCGCAATCGACGAACCGGATATTTGGCAGGATGTCATCGATAAATTGGAAGCTTACCCCGATGTCACTGAACTGATCGAGCGAGCGATCACGGATAATCCGCCCATCCAAATTACGGAAGGCAACCTTATCCGCGACGGTTATGATGAGCAGTTGGATCGCTACCGCGATGCGATGAACAACGGGAAGCTTTGGATAGCGATGCTGCAAAAAGAGGAAAGAGAAAAGACCGGAATCAAAACGCTGAAAATCGGCTACAACCGCATTTTTGGCTATTACATCGAAGTGACGAAAGCGAACTTGGCCGCGCTTCCGGAAGGGACATACGAGCGCAAGCAAACGCTCGCCAACGCCGAACGCTTCGTCACACCTGCATTGAAAGAGAAAGAGACGCTTATTTTGGAGGCGGAGGAGAAGTCGGTCCAGTTGGAGCATGAGCTGTTCATCGCCCTGCGGGAAGAAATCAAAGGATACAGCCGCCAGCTCCAAGCATTGGCCAAACTGGTGGCGGAGATTGATGTCCTGCAGGCGTTCGCGCACGTCAGCGAAGCCTACCATTTCACCAAGCCGGAATTAAGCAACAGCGACCGGAATCTGACCGTCAAGGAAGGGCGTCATCCGGTTGTGGAACGTGTCATCGGCAAAGACAAATTCGTGCCCAACAGTATCTCCATGGATGAGGACAATCATATCCTGCTGATCACCGGGCCGAATATGTCCGGAAAGAGCACCTACATGCGCCAGGTAGCCCTGATTGTCATCCTGGCCCAGATGGGTTGCTTTGTGCCGGCCGAGAAAGCCCGTCTGCCGATTTTTGATCAAATCTTCACCCGGATCGGTGCAGCGGACGACCTCTATTCCGGGCAGAGCACTTTCATGGTCGAAATGGTCGAAACGAACCAAGCGCTGCGCTTCGCCACCGACAAGAGTTTGATTTTATTCGACGAAATCGGCAGGGGGACAGCCACCTATGACGGCATGGCCTTGGCCGAAGCGATCTTGCGCTACATCGATCGCACGATCAAAGGCAAGACGCTGTTTTCGACGCATTACCACGAATTGACCCAACTCGAAGCCGAATTGGCGGGGACGAAGAATGTCCATGTCGGGGCAATCGAAAAAGACGGCGAATTGGTGTTCCTGCACAAGCTGATGACGGGACCGGCAGACAAAAGCTATGGCTTGCATGTGGCCAAATTGGCCGGGATGCCGGATGAACTGATTTCCGAAGCGCAAGTCATCCTCAATTCACTGAATGAACAGCACGAGCTGCATTCCGGCTTGAGCGTGCCGGCTTTGGAGGATACAGTCGAACAATTGGCGCTGTTCCAGGAAAACACGATGCATCCGAACGAAAAACACATTCTGGACGAGTTGTCGGATCTGGCGTTGGAGGATTGCACGCCGATGCAAGCCATGCTGCTGCTGGACGGTTGGAAAAAGTTGCTGAAATCACAAAAAAAGTAGGTGGAAAAGATGGCCAAAATCAGGGAGCTTTCGCAAATATTGACGAACCAGATCGCTGCAGGAGAAGTAATCGAACGCCCGGCATCGGTCGTTAAGGAATTGGTGGAAAATGCGATCGATGCGAACAGTACGCAAATTGATGTCTTCATCGAAGAGGCGGGCCTGAGGAAGGTGCAGGTCACGGACAATGGCGACGGCATCGCGGCGGACGAAGTGAAACTTGCTTTTACGCGGCATGCGACCAGCAAAATCTATACGCAGGATGATCTTTTCCGCATCCACTCGCTCGGATTCCGAGGGGAAGCTTTGCCCAGTATCGCCTCGGTCGCCAAAGTTACGATCGAAACGGCCGTCGCTGATCAGAGCGGCACCTACTTGACCATACAAGGCGGCGTCATCGGCGAGGAAAGGCCGAACAAATCCCGAAAGGGCACTACGATCATCGTCGAAAACCTTTTCTACAACACGCCCGCCCGGCTGAAATACATCCGCTCCCTGCAGACCGAATTGTCCAACATCACCGACATCATGAACCGGATTGCCCTGAGCCATCCGGAGATCGCTTTCCGGTTGCTTCATGAGGGGAACCAGCTTTTGCGGACGGCCGGCAATGGCGACCTGCGCCAGACCATCGCCGGCGTGTACGGAACGATGACGGCCAAGAAGATGAAACTGATCGAGAATGAGAACCTGGACTTCAAAGTCAGCGGCTACATCAGCCTGCCGGACACGACGCGCGCAAGCCGCAACTACATCACGCTGATATTGAATGGCCGGTTCATCAAAAATTATGCTTTGAACAAAGCGCTCATCGATGGTTATGGATCCAAACTGATGGTCGGGCGCTACCCGCTCGCGGTCATTGTGATCGAGGCGGATTCATTGCTTTTGGATGTGAATGTGCATCCTTCGAAAAAAGAAGTCAGGATCAGCAAAGAAAAGGAACTCGGGGAGCTGATCCAACGCGCAGTCGCGGCTGTTCTGCGGACCGAAGAGCGCATCCCGAGCGGCATCGAAAATCTGAAGTTCAAGCGACAAAACTCCGTTGGGCCGGTCCGAACCGAGCAATTGAGCGTCTCTTTCCAGCAGTTCGATCAAGAAATTGTGCAAGAAGCGCCAGTGGACCTGCCAGCGGCGAGCGATGACGAGGATTTCCGATCCTTGGAAACATCACGGAACAACGGGCCGGACCGCCATGAAGATGCAGAAAACCTGCCGGAGCTTACCGATTCTGTGGGACCCGCGCCTTCGGAAGAATTTTCTCCTTCGGAAATGGAGGAAGAAGCGGACGTTGTTCGGCCTGCTGACCAGTCTGCACAGGGCCGCAATGACTCAAACGCTGTTTGCCTGTCCGACGAACAAAAAAATCCGATGGCTCATGAAGAACCGATCATGAGAACCGTCCAGAAGGTTGAGGCGGAAACCCAAGCGGGGGCGGCCGGCATCCGGCCGTTTCCCGATTTGCATTATTTCGGCCAGATGCACGGTACTTACCTATTCGCTCAAAATGAAAAGGGTCTGTACATCATCGATCAGCATGCTGCGCAGGAACGCATCAAATATGAATATTATCGTGAGGAGATCGGCAAGGTTTCCGCCGACCTCCAAGGGTTGCTGATACCGATCATGCTGGATTACCCCGCGAATGAATTTCATCTGATCCAGGAGAACCGTGAGGTGCTGGAAGCGATGGGGCTCTTCCTGGAGCCATTCGGCCAGAACAGTTTCATCGTCGAAAAGCATCCCGCTTGGTTCACGCCGGGTGAGGAGGAAGAGATCCTGAAGGAACTGGTGGAGATGTTTTTGACGGAAGGGGACATCTCCATCAAAAAACTTCGGGAAGCCACTGCCATCATGATGAGCTGCAAGCGATCGATCAAGGCGAATCATTTCCTGAGCGAGAAAGAAGCGCGCCAGTTGTTGGCCGATCTGGCAGCAACGGATAATCCCTACAATTGTCCGCACGGCAGACCGGTGCTGATCCAATTCTCCAACCAGGATATGGAGAAGCTATTCAAGCGGATCCAGGACCCACACTGAGAGCGTATCATTTCTTATTTCTGCTTATTTATTGTAAAATCAGGATAGTTAAATAGCAGATGGGAGTGGAAGAAATGGTGCAAATCAATGATATTTCCGAAATGATGGGCGAACTGAACAAAGAAAGTTCGATTCAGGCCTTGGGCAGCAAAACGGGCGTTGATGCAAGCATTTTGCCGAAATTGGCTGTCGTTGCAATCCCTTTGATCCTTCGGGCATTAAGCAAAAACGCAGAGTCGAAAGCAGGAAAAGATTCCTTATCAGATGCATTGGAAAAACACAAAGGCAAGACCAAAGATGTATCCTCGATCGAAGACGTGGTCAAGAAAGTCGATACGGATGATGGTGATAAAATATTGGATCATGCCTTCGGCGACAAGGACAAGGTCGTGGATCAGATCGCTGCCCAAACCGGCATCAGCAAAGCGGAGGTTACCAAAGTTTTGGCTTCCATGGCGCCGATGATCCTGGGCATGCTGGCGGACAAAAAGGATGCTGATGGCTTGGATGCCGACGGTGTGGCCAAACAGACCGACATCTTCTCGAAACAGGCGGAAGAAACCGCCACGAACAATTTCGACATCACCGATCTTTTCCCTAAGCAATCCGGAACGGCGACCCCATCGGCAACGGGCGGCTTGGGGGGCATCCTGGGGAGCATTTTGGGGAATCTATTCTGAATCATCCTGACCAGGAGCGATCGAAGCAGAACAAGCCTTTTTTGTTCTGCTTTTTTGGATTCTTTGCTATACTGAAAAAATGAAAAGAAAGGGGTCCGATATCAGGATGGACAATAAAGAGGAACGTTTGAAGCGCTTGACGCCTTTACAATATGAAGTGACACAGAACGAAGCGACGGAAAGACCTTTTTCCGGCGAATATGATGATTTTTACGAAAAAGGCATCTATGTGGATGTCGTGAGCGGGGAGCCGTTGTTCAGTTCTGCCGACAAGTACGATGCAGGCTGTGGCTGGCCTTCTTTTGCTAAACCGATTTCCACTCTGAAAGAATTGGAAGACCGCAAGCTGATGCGCAAACGCACGGAAGTCCGGAGCTCCCAAGCCGACTCCCACCTAGGGCATGTTTTTGAGGACGGCCCGGCAGAGTTGGGCGGACTGCGCTATTGCATCAATTCGGCAGCTCTGCGCTTTGTCCCTTACGATCGCTTGGATGCGGAAGGTTACTCTGAATATAAACAATTATTCGAATAAGGAGCAAAGATAAATCCCGTGGCTATCGGCTTTGGGATTTTTTTGCTGCTTTTGCAGACCAAACGATTGTTCCCGCATATCTGGCTGAGTGGCTGTCATTTCCGATCTGTTTTATGTTATGATAGAGAACGAATGACAATCAGGAAAACAAGAGTAGGAGCAAAATGATGTACGAATACATAAAAGGTAAATTAGTCCATGTGGGACCGTTATATGTGGTGCTGGAGAACGGCGGCATCGGCTACCAGTTGCAGGTTGCCAATCCTTTCCGCTTTTCCGGAAGCCTGAACCAGGAGCTTACGCTTTACATCTATCAGGCAGTCCGGGAGGATGCAATCACACTGTTCGGCTTCAAGGATTACACGGAAAAGCAGCTGTACCTGAAACTGATCAGCGTCTCCGGGATCGGGCCGAAGAGCGGCCTGTCGATTTTGGCAAGCGATGACCACCTGGGCCTGATCCAAGCGATCGAAACAGATAATGTGGGCTATTTGGTGAAATTCCCTGGTGTAGGCAAGAAGACTGCCTCGCAGATCATTTTGGACTTGAAAGGCAAACTCGGGGAACTGCTGCCCGATACGTATTGGATGGAAGAACATCCCGCCCATGAAACAGCAGACGGACAACCCGCTGTGTTGACGGAAGCCCTGGAGGCTCTGGCTGGTTTGGGCTATTCGGAACGTGAAGTGAAGAAAATACTGCCGACATTAGAAAAAGAAAACTATGCCAGCACAGAAGAGGTGCTTCGTACGGCGTTCAAGCTACTTTTAAAAGGGTGATATAGATGACAGCTGAAAACAGAATCGTTTCCGGAAATACGGAAAACATGACCGAAGATCTGATCGAAAAAACATTGCGGCCGCAAATGATGGCGCAGTACATCGGGCAAGACAAAGTCAAAAATGAACTGAAAGTGTATATCCAAGCCGCAAAAGCGCGCAGCGAAGCCCTAGATCACGTATTGCTGTACGGGCCGCCAGGATTGGGGAAAACGACATTGGCGATGGTCATCGCCAACGAGTTGGATGTCCGGATCCACAGCACAAGCGGGCCTGCTATCGAACGGCCGGGCGATCTGATGGTGTTGCTCAATGAACTGGAAGCGGGGGATGTCCTCTTCATCGATGAGATCCATCGCTTGCCGCGGATTGTGGAGGAAGTGCTGTACTCTGCCATGGAGGATTACTATGTGGACATCATCATCGGACAAGGTCCCACAGCCCACCCGGTCCACTTTACGCTGCCTCCGTTCACGCTGGTCGGAGCAACGACAAAGGCCGGCAGTCTGTCGGCCCCCTTGCGTGACCGGTTCGGAATCGTTTCGCGGATGGAATATTACAGCCTGGAGGATCTCAGGCAAATCGTCCACCGTTCTGCGGATGTTTTATCGACGAAAATCGACGAGTCAGGAGCTGTCGAAATCGCCTTGAGATCCAGGGGAACCCCGCGTGTTGCCAACCGGCTGCTCCGGCGTGTGCGCGATTTCGCTCAAGTTTACCGCGATGGCCTGATCACAAAGGAAATCGCCGACAAAGCCTTAGCCATTTTGAGCGTGGACAACAGGGGGCTTGATGACTTGGATCGACAAATATTGACGACGATGATCCAATTCTATAATGGCGGCCCCGTCGGTCTTTCGACAATCGCCGCCAATATCGGGGAAGAAATGGAAACGATAGAGGACATGTATGAACCCTATCTGCTCCAGCTGGGTTTCCTGCAACGCACACCGCGCGGCCGGGTAGCAACCCCGATGGCTTATGACCATTTGGGAATCAAGTATGATACAGAATAATAAGCGAGGTATTTTATCTAATGAGGACAAGCGATTTTGATTTTAATTTGCCGGAAGAACTGATTGCGCAGACACCACTGTTGGATCGGTCATCATCCCGGCTTCTTGCCCTGGACTCCAAAACCGGAGAAATCATGGACAAACATTTCACCGACATAGTGGCGGAACTTCAGGAAGGCGATGCGCTGGTGCTGAACAATACACGCGTGTTGCCGGCGCGACTGCATGGCGTCAAACCGGATACCGGCGGGCATATCGAAGTCCTGCTTCTGAACAATATCCAAGGGGATGAGTGGGAGACGCTTGTCAAACCGGGAAAACGCGTCAAAGTCGGGACAGTCATCTCTTTCGGGGATGGACGCTTGACTGCGGAAGTGACGCAGTCATTGGAACACGGGGGCCGCATTTTGAATTTCAAATATGATGGCGTATTTTTGGAGATACTGGAATCGCTGGGCGAAATGCCTTTGCCGCCCTACATCAAGGAGACGCTGGATGATCAGGAACGCTACCAGACGGTTTACGCCAAAGAAGTCGGATCGGCAGCTGCCCCGACAGCAGGGCTGCATTTCACAGCCGAACTGCTTCAGGAGGTAGCCAATAAGGGTGTCAAAATCGTCTACCTGACGTTGCATGTGGGCTTGGGGACTTTCCGGCCGGTATCGGTCGATGACATCGCCAGCCATGAAATGCATTCCGAATTCTACCAGCTGACGGATGAGGCAGCGCAAACGCTGAATGACGTCCGTTCCAACGGAGGCAAAATAGTGGCGGTTGGCACGACTTCCGTGCGGACGCTGGAAACGATCGGCACGAAATTTGACGGCGAAATCAAGGCCGACAGCGGCTGGACGAAAATTTTCATTTCACCGGGCTACTCCTTCAAGGTTGTGCAGGGAATCATCACCAATTTTCATTTGCCGAAATCGACCTTGGTCATGCTGGTCAGCGCTTTTGCCGGCAGGGACAATGTCTTGGCCGCTTATGAGCACGCCGTCAAAGAAAAGTACCGCTTCTTCAGCTTCGGCGACGCCATGTTCATCAAATAGACAGAAAAGCTGGACATCATTTTGGGGTGCCCGGAATATTTTGTAAACTTGCGAATCGCCTATGGTGATGCACTTTTTAGTACAAAAAAACCTTCAGGAACCATTTCCTGAAGGTTTTTTGTTGGGTGCCGTCCTCAAAACGAACTGTCGGTTATTTATGGGGTGCTGTCTTCGGCATCAACGCAGAAACAAGCACTACGATCAGCGCGGTAAAGATACCTGTCATGGTTGCGATCATAAAGTCATAGCTGCCGCCGGATAGGGCGCTGCCCAGATAAACAGATACTTGCCCTAAGATAAATCCCCAAAAAATGATTGCAATATATTTCATGTCGTTTACACCTCTTCTCGCAATTCATTTTATCACTTTTTTTGGAGATGACAAGCATTACTTGGCAAACGACTTTTTCGCTTCTTGGATCAGTGCGGGTACGCTATAATGAAAGTAATGATTAAAAAAGGAGGGCTCAGACGTGTCTTTTGTGCATTTGCAGGTCATCAGTGCCTATTCTCTGTTGCAGACGACTACCCGGATAGAGGATCTGGTGCGCAGCGCCAAGACAAAAGGCTATCAGGCCATCGCGTTGACGGACCAAAATGTTCTTTACGGTCAAGTCGATTTTTTCAAGCTTTGCAAAAAATATGAGATCCAACCCATTCTGGGGATCCAACTGGATCTGCCCGGAATCATCAATAAAGAGCGCACCTTTCCGCTGGTATTGCTGGCGAAGGACTTCGCGGGCTACCAAAAGCTGATGGTTTTGTCGACCGTGAGGAATCAGGATGCTGAAAATAAAGAATTGCTCGCTCTGTTGGAGAATGACCCAAGCCGCATCATCGCGATCACGCCGGGAGAAAAGGGCGAAATCGAAAATTTTTTGCTGGGAAACGATCCGCAGAACGCCCAAGCTGCCTGTTTGGCATGGGGAAGAATCTTCAACTCCGGGAATTTTTATCTAGGAGTTCAGCTCCACGAAAAAATGAAACCGATCATCCCAGGATTGAAGCGTCTGTCGCAGGAAACGAACACCCCGATCACAGCGCTGCATGACGTCAGATATCTGGAGCCGAGCGACAATTTCAGTTGCCGGGTCCTGAAGGCGATCGAAGCGAACGAAAAAGTGGATCTGCAATCGGAAGCGCTGGATGGAATGTATTATTTGCCTTCTTGCCAAGAAATCGAACGGAAATTTCAGGAAGCCGATTTGGCGGATTCCGCTGAGATGACCCAGAAAATTGCCAACGAGATCCAAATCGAGCTGCCGCTGCATCAATCGTTGCTGCCGCGCTATCCGGTGCCTGCCGGGACGACTCCCCAGGCTTACCTCCGGAGACTCTGCGAGGAAGGCTTGCGCCAGCGGATTGCCGCGCCCGCGCCGGAGTACGAAAAACGCTTGGCGTACGAATTGGAAGTCATCCATGAAATGGGCTTCGAGGATTACTTCCTGATTGTTTGGGACGTGATGGCATACGCGAGAAAGGCGAAGATCATGCCGGGGGCCGGACGCGGCTCTGCGGCCGGTTCGCTTGTGTCATATGTTCTGCGGATCACCCATGTCGATCCTATCAAATACAACCTGTTGTTTGAGCGGTTTTTGAACAGAGAACGCTACAACATGCCGGATATCGATTTGGATTTTCCGGACAACCGCAGGGATGATGTCCTGCATTACGTCCGGGATAAATACGGTTCGGACCATGTCGCCCAAATCGCCACATTCGGGACGCTGGCCGCAAAAATGTCCTTGCGCGATACGGCCCGGGTATTCGGACTCACAGTCGCGGAGTCCCAAGCATGGTCGAATGCGATCCCGAATCAATTGGGCATCACCCTGGCGGAGGCAAGGCAGAAATCGAAAGACTTGCAGGGCCTGATCAGTGCGACTGCAGTGAATCGCCTGTTGTACGAAACCGCCGAAAAAATCGAAGGCGTTCCGCGGCATGTTTCCACGCACGCGGCAGGGGTCGTCATCAGCGACCAACCGTTAAGGGGCATTGTGCCTTTGCAGAAGAAAAACAGCGAGCTGTACCTGACGCAGTACACGATGGGCAACATCGAAGAAATCGGCTTGCTGAAAATGGACTTCCTCGGGCTGAAAAATCTGACGATACTGAACGATGCGGTGCAACTGGCCAGCGAAGCGCACAAAGCAAGCATCAATATTTGGGAGATACCGCTGGACGATGAGCGGACGCTCGATATATTCCGAAGAGCGGATACGAATGGGGTCTTTCAGTTCGAATCGCCCGGCATCAAAAATGTCTTGCGCAAACTCGGGCCCGAGTCGATCGAGGATATCGCCGCTGTCAATGCGCTCTATCGGCCAGGCCCGATGGAACAAATCGATCTCTTCGTTTCGCGCAAAAAAGGGCAGGCAAGAATCGAATATCCCCATCCGGATCTGCAGCCGATCCTTGAGGTCACTTATGGCGTGATGGTTTATCAGGAACAGGTCATGCAAGTGGCATCCAAAATGGCAGGATTCAGCTTGGGGGAAGCGGACATCCTCAGGAGAGCGATCGGCAAAAAGCAAAAAGCGTCCATCGACGAAGAAAGAAGGCACTTCATCGAAGGTTCGCTGCAGCAAGGTTATTCCGAGCAGACGGCCGAACAGGTTTACGATTACATCGAACGGTTCGCCAATTACGGATTCAACCGTTCGCATTCGTTTGCCTACTCATTCATAGCCTACCAACTCGCCTACATGAAGGCGCACTTTCCGGAAGCCTTTTTCGCGGCGCTGCTGAATTCCGTCAACCAACATTCGGATAAGATGAAGGAATACTTCATCGAACTGAAAAGGCGCAACATCAGCGTCTCCTACCCGGACATCAACACGAGCAACTGGAAATTCACGCTGCATCAGCAGGCGATCCAGTTCGGTTTGGGCGGGATCAAAGGGCTGCGGCGGGATTTCATCCAGGAAATCATCAAAGAACGGCAAGCACACGGGCAGTATCAGGATTTTGTCCAATTTTTGCGGCGGATCCACGCCAAATGGCTCAAAAAGGAAAATATCACACCGCTCATTTACAGTGGGGCGTTCGACAGTTTTGGGCATTCCCGCGCTACGCTGCTGCAATCGTTGCCGGGAATGCTGAACAGCATCGATTACAGCGGAAACAACATCGACCTGTTTTCGGTGCTGGAACCGAAATATGTCGAAACGAAAGAACTGCCCCTGTTGGAACTGTTGGATTTGGAGGAAGCGGCACTGGGCCATTCGCTGAAAGGTCACCCTATCGATCAATTCGGAAAATTATACAGCAGCGGCTCAGTCGTGTACGCTTCTGAACTGGCCCACGACAAAAAGATGCGCACAATGGGGCTGATCAAAGACATCCGGAGAATCCAGACGAAAAAAGGCGACCCGATGGCTTTCGCGAACTTGACCGACAGTACAGGCGAAATCAGCCTCACGATTTTCCCGGAGTACTATATCCGGTTCATGAAATTGCTCAAGGCAAACCAACTGCTTGTCGTTGAGGGCAAGCTGGAACGCTCGAAACAATCCGACAAAGTCAATTTTTTGGTTACGCATATCTGGGAAGCCGGCGCCTATCAGGAACTGTTGGATCAAAAAAGAGAGAATGTCTTCATCCGATTGACGGCGGAAAACAACACTCCGGAATTGTTCGGAAAAATGTATCAGATACTGAACAAGCAAAAGGGTGCCCACCCGGTCATCCTTTACAATGAGGCGACCAAGCAAACCATCCGCTTGGCGGCGGAAAGCTGGGTTTCGATTTCGCCCGCCCTGCTGGATGCGCTGAAAGAAATTTTCGGGAGCGGAAATGTTGCCGTGAAATGAAAACGAAAAGTTGATATCCGGATACTGTTTTCATAAAAGCAAAAGCTGCACACACAAGCCGGGACAATTCTGACCGGGCTGTCGGCAACAAATTTGCTTGAGCTGAGCGGTAGTAATAACAATTTGCCAAAATGTGGCGATATTCCGGACAAGAAGCGATTATTTTTCATTGTTTCCTTTTTAACAATCAAAAAAACGTGAAATTAAAAGACATTTTCATAAAAAGATGATAAGATAGTGAAGGACAAATTCAAAAAATATTTAACGCATGAATTTTTTTGAAAATTGAGATTTTTTAACTTTATTGATGAGGTGAAGTCGAATGAAACGTATTGCAGTCTTGACTAGTGGTGGAGACGCGCCAGGAATGAACGCGGCCATCCGCGCAGTTGTGCGCAAAGGGATTTATGACGGTTTGGAAGTATATGGCATCAATTATGGCTATGCAGGCATGGTAGCCGGAGATTTCCGTCGTCTGACGATTGATGACGTCGGTGACACAATCAGCCGCGGAGGCACAATTTTATATTCTGCGCGCTACCCTGAGTTCGCCAAAATTGAAGGACAACGTAAAGGGATCGAGCAATTGAAGAAATTCGGCATCGATGGCCTGATCGTAATCGGGGGAGACGGATCTTATCGTGGAGGAGCCGCTCTTACTAAACTAGGTTTCCCGACCATCGGTATCCCAGGAACAATCGATAATGATATTCCAGGAACAGATTACACGCTAGGATTTGATACTGCGATCAATACAGTATTGGAATCGGTGGACAAAATCAGAGACACCGCAACAAGCCACATCCGTACTTTCGTTGTTGAAGTTATGGGCAGAAACGCCGGAGACATCGCCCTATGGACAGGCATCGGCAGCGGCGCGGAATCCATCGTCATTCCCGAAAAAGAATTCACTATGGAAGAAGTAGTTGCTGAAATTCAGGAAGGCAGAGCACGCGGCAAAAAACATACGATCATCATGTTGGCTGAAGGCGTCATGTCAGGGACTGAGTTTGCTGCGAAACTTTCCGAATTTGAAGAATTCCATACACGTGTCACCGTTTTGGGCCACGTTCAACGCGGCGGATCCCCATCAGCTAAAGACCGCGTGTTGGGAAGCATCTTCGGCTACAACGCCGTCAAAATGCTGGAAGAAGGCAAAGGCGGTATCTGCGTTGGCGTCAAGGGCGATGAAGTTGTCTTCAATGACATCATTGACACGCTCGAGAACCAAAAACACATGCCTTTATTGTCGTTGTACCAGATCAACAAGGAAATTTCTTTCTAACGAAAAGTTTACTCACGTTTTACAAAATATAAAATGAGGTGCTTATTTTCTATGAAAAAGACAAAAATTGTATGTACGATCGGACCTGCCAGTGAATCAGTGGAAACACTCGTCAAATTGATAAACGCCGGTATGAATGTCGCCCGCTTGAATTTCTCGCACGGAGACTTTGAAGAACATGGCGCACGTATCGTCAACATTCGCGAAGCATCAAAAATCACCGGCAAAATGTGTGCAATCCTTTTGGATACAAAAGGGCCTGAAATCCGTACAAACAACATGAAGGACGGCATCGTTTCTTTGATCGCCGGCGAAACAGTCAGAATCTCCATGACAGAAGTTGAAGGCACGAAAGATAAATTCTCCATCACTTATCCTGAACTGATCAATGACGTCGTAGTTGGAAACCATATCCTATTGGATGACGGTTTGATCGACTTGGAAGTGACTGAAATCGACAAAGCGAACAATGAAATTGTTACTTTGGTCAAAAACTCAGGCATCCTAAAAAACAAAAAAGGTGTCAATCTTCCAGGAATCAAAACTAACTTCCCGGGCATCACACAAAAAGATACTGAAGATATCATCTTCGGTATCGAAAATGATGTCGATTTCATCGCGGCCAGCTTCGTGCGTCGCGCAAGTGACGTATTGGCGATCACTGAAATTTTGGAAAAACACAATGCAACCCACATCCAAATCATCCCTAAAATCGAAAACCAAGAAGGTCTCGACAACATCGACGAAATCCTGAAAGTTTCTCAAGGTTTGATGGTTGCCCGTGGTGACTTAGGTGTGGAAATCCCGACTGAGGAAGTTCCGATCGCACAAAAAATGTTGATCAAAAAATGTAACGCATTAGGCAAACCAGTCATCACAGCAACACAAATGTTGGATTCCATGCAACGCAACCCGCGTCCTACCCGTGCTGAAGCAGGGGACGTAGCCAACGCTATCTTTGACGGAACAGATGCAGTCATGCTGTCCGGAGAAACGGCCGCTGGGGATTACCCGGTTGAAGCTGTTACGACAATGGCAACAATCGCCATCCGTACGGAAGAAGCGATTGTCGGTCAGGATGCATTTGCTTTGAAAGCATACAGCAACACGGATATGGCTGAAGCAATCGGTCAATCGGTTGGACACACAGCGCGCAATCTTAACATCCAAACAATCGTTGCGGCTACCGAGTCTGGACATACAGCGCGCATGATCTCTAAATACCGTCCGAAATCACACATCGTTGCGGTCACATTCTCGGAACGTCAAAGACGTGGATTGGCACTTTCATGGGGCGTCTATCCTTTCGTAACCGAAAAACCGGATTCGACTGATGAGATGATGGAATTGGCTGCAAAAGTTGCCAAAGAACAAAACTTTGCTAAAGAAGGCGACTTGATCATCATCACTGCCGGCGTACCGGTAGGCGAACGCGGCACTACCAACTTGATGAAGATCCAATTGATCGGAACAAAATTGACTTCAGGCCAAGGTATCGGCGACAAATCCGTCATCGGTAAAGCGGTAGTGGCGCTTTCGGCTGAAGAAGCAATCGCTAAAGCGACGGAAGATTGCATTTTGGTGTTGAAGAACTCCGATAAAGATTACACGCCTGCATTCGAAAAAGCTGCAGCTGTAATCGTTGAAGCTGGCGGCTTGACAAGTCATGCTGCTGTCGTCGGAATCGCAAGCGGCATTCCGGTGATCGTTGGGGCTGAAAATGCGACTGCATTGGTGCAAGACAACGAATTGATCACGATCGATTCTCGCCGCGGCATCATTTACCGTGGCGCAACAACTACCATCTAAGCTTAAATAAATTAGAGAGCAAATGGGTCTGGGACAAGAGTCTCGGGCCCATTTGCTTTCCTGATGATCTGGATGGGGCAGTCGCCGCAGACGGCAAGGGCAAATAATCCGAATATCGGCTTGCATAAGTCACCGACGTTTTGGAAATCAAATTGGTATATGGTAAAATGAAAGAAATACAGCGACGGAAAGACCGTCTGGAGGAGAAATATGAGTAAACGATTAGGTACAATCATCACAGGTGTGATCGTGGACGAGAACGAGAAGAGCGTCTTCGTTCAAAAAGACGGCATCACATATCGATTGGATAAGGAAGAGTCAGAAGCTCCATTGCAGCTTGGGGATACAGTCAAAGGTTTTGTGTATGAAGGGATGAACAAACAACTGCGCATGACTTTAAAAGAGCCGGCCAGTCAAGTGGGTCGCTATGGCTGGGGAACAGTAGTGGCTGTGCGCAAGGATCTGGGCGTGTTCGTTGATATCGGCCTTAAGGATAAAGAAATCGTGGTTTCATTGGATAACCTGCCGGACATCAAATCACTCTGGCCCAAAAAAGGCGATCGCCTATTGATCGCTCTGGAACAGGACAGCAAAGACCGGCTTTGGGGTATCCTTGCCGATGAACCGGTTTTCCGTTCCATATCCCGCAAACCAGGAGAGGAATGGAAGAACAAAGATATTACCGGAACCGTCTTCCGTCTGAAGATGGTAGGAACCTTCATCTTGACCGACGATTATTATATCGGCTTCATTCACCCCTCTGAGCGGGAAATCGAACCGCGTCTGGGCGAAGTCGTCAGCGGCCGAGTTATCGGCATCAGTCCACATGGCATGCTGAACCTGTCTTTGAAACCGCGTGCGCATGAAGCCATCAGTGAGGATGCGGCGATGATTTTGGTGTTGTTGGAGCAGAGCCCGACGAAGAGTCTGCCTTACGGAGACAAAAGCGACCCGCAAGCAATCAAAGAATATTTTGGCATCAGCAAAGCGCAATTCAAAAGAGCCTTAGGCCACTTGCTGAAAGCCAGACTGGTCGTCCAGCAAGATGGGCACACTAAATTAATCAACAAGGATTAGGCGATTCAGCTGATCCTAAAAGGAGCCGACAGCAGTGACGGAATTGTCATTAAACACCATCAAAAAAAAATTGCAGGAGGCAGGATTCAAGCTCACTCCACAACGGGAAGCGACTGTCAGCGTGCTGCTGGAAAAGGAAAAGGAGCATCTGAGTGCGGAGGAGATTTTCCTGTTGTTGCGCCTTAAGCATCCTGATATCGGCCTGGCGACAGTATACCGTACCTTGGAAATCTTGACGGAACTGAACATCACGTACAAAGTGGTCTTTGAGGATGGATTATCGCGCTATGATTTGAGAAGGACAAGCAACGAACATTTCCACCATCACCTTTTGTGCATCGAATGCGGCAATATCGAAGAGATTCACGAAGATCTGTTGGGGGAAGTCGAAAAAGATGTCGAAGCCCGCTACCAATTCGTGGTGAAAGACCATCGGTTGACTTTTCACGGCATCTGCCGGGACTGCCAACAAAAATTAAGGAATAAATAGGCTAATACAGGACGGAATGGGTCGGGGGACATGGAAGAAGAAATCAATGCCTATGGGCGGTATTTGCGGATCGAGCGGGGCTTGTCCGACAATACAATCATCAGTTATCAGAGGGACCTCAGAAAATACAGACAATTTTTGGAAAAACAGGCGATTCGGGCGTTCGGGGAAGTCACCAAACCGGATATTCTGTTGTATCTACAGTTTTTGAATGAGGAAAAATTAGCGACAGCTTCAATCGGAAGGATGCTCACCAGCCTGCGGAGATTCCATCAATACTTAAAGGAGGAAGGGTTGATGGACAACGATCCGATGATCACGATCCAAATGCCGAAGAAACAGCAAAAGTTGCCGAAAGTGCTCTCGATGGATGAAATCGAAAGGTTGCTTGCCGCCCCTGATGTCAAAACGGTGCTTGGCTTACGCGACCGCGCCATTCTGGAACTGCTGTATGCAACTGGCCTTCGGGTCAGCGAACTTATACAGATAACCATGAGCGAAATCCATTTGGATATCGGGTTCATCCAGACGATAGGCAAAGGCGACAAGGAAAGGATCGTGCCGCTAGGGGAAGAGGCGGCCTTTTGGATTTCGGAATACCTTTCGGACAGCCGCCCCGCTTTGGCGAAAGGGAGGAAAGAGACTCCTTATCTGTTCCTGAATTTCCATGGGAATGGGTTCACCCGCCAAGGAATCTGGAAAAATCTGAAGCAGACTGTGCGGAACGCCGGCATCAAAAAAAATGTGTCTCCGCACATGCTGCGCCATTCGTTTGCAACCCATATTCTGGAAAATGGAGCGGATCTGCGGATTGTGCAAGAACTGCTGGGACATGCCGATATTTCCACAACCCAGATTTATACGCACATCACGACCGAAAGAATGGCAGAAATCTATCAAAAATATCATCCTCGTGCTTGATCCGGACCGGGCAGGGCCCATCCTGAAGCCGAGGATAAGGGAGGAAAACAATCATGAAATATAACCGCATCCATTTGATCGTTTTGGATTCCGTCGGCATTGGCGAGGCGGCTGATGCCGAGAAGTATGGCGATGCCGGGGCGGATACGCTTGGGCATATCGCTGAGGTTGCGGGCTTGAAGGTTCCGAATCTGGAAAAACTGGGTCTAGGCAATATCCGTGAACTCAGCGGCGTGAAGCCGGACAGCGCGTCCATTGGGTACTATACGAAGCTTGAGGAACAGTCGGTCGGCAAAGATACGATGACGGGGCATTGGGAAATCATGGGGCTGAATATCCAGTCGCCGTTCCGTGTTTTTCCGGAAGGTTTCCCTCCGGAACTGATCGAGAAAATCGAAAACCACACAGGTCGGAAAATTGTCGGGAACAAGCCGGCCAGCGGAACTGAAATCATTGACGAGTTCGGTGAGCACCAAATGCGGACGGGGGATCTGATCGTCTATACGTCGGCTGATCCGGTGCTGCAGATTGCTGCCCACGAAGAAATCATTCCGCTCGAAGAATTGTACGCAATCTGCGAGTATGTCCGGGAGATTACGCTGGACGATCCCTATATGATTGGAAGGATCATTGCCAGACCGTATATCGGCACACCTGGCCATTTTACCCGCACGAGCAATCGGCACGATTACGCCCTGAATCCGTTCGGGCAAACGACACTGGATTACTTGAAGCAAGGCGGATACGATGTCATTGCGATCGGCAAGATCAATGACATCTATAATGGCCAAGGCATCACGGAGTATGTGCGCACAAAAAATAACATGGACGGCGTCGACCAGTTGTTGGCTGTCATGGGAAGAGATTTTCATGGCTTAAGCTTCCTGAATTTGGTCGATTTTGATGCTTTGTATGGCCATCGCAGAGATGTGGAAGGCTACGCTGAGGCTATCGAAGCTTTTGACGCGCGGATTCCTGAAATATTGGCAGGCCTCCAGGAGGACGATCTGCTGCTGCTTACCGCGGACCACGGGAATGATCCGACCTTCCCGGGGACAGATCATACGCGCGAATATGTACCCTTATTGGCCTACTCGAAACAAATGCAGGAGCGGGGTGAACTGAAGCAAGGCAAATTTGCTGATATCGGCGCAACTGTATCCGATAATTTTCAGGTGGCTTCCACTCAAATCGGCCAGAGTTTTTTAGAACAATTGAACTAGCGAGGTGCTTAGATATGACAAATGACCAAAACAACGTGCGCATAGCCGCCGAATTTTTGGAAGAAAGAGGCTTATTGGAACCCGAATTTGGGTTGATTCTGGGTTCAGGTTTAGGCGAATTGGCCGAAGAAATTACCGATGCCGTCGCGATCCCCTATGAGGAAATCCCTTATTTCCCTGTATCCACAGTCGAAGGCCACAAAGGCCAACTCGTGTACGGGAATCTGAGCGGGAAAAAAGTCATCGCCATGCAAGGACGCTTTCATTTCTATGAAGGTTACGGACTCGAAGCGGTCACTTTTCCGATCAGGGTCATGAAACAATTGGGTGTCCATTCCTTGGCGCTGACAAATGCGGCCGGGGGCATCAATTATGCGTTCACACCTGGGGATCTGATGCTGATCAATGATCATATCAATCTGACGGGACAGAATCCGTTGATTGGTCCGAACGATCCGGCCCAAGGCCCGCGCTTCACGGATATGAGTCAAGCCTATGATGCCGAATATCAGGAAACCATCAAAAAGGTCGCTGTCGAGATGGGTCTTGATCTGAAGGAAGGCGTTTATCTTGGGTTGACAGGGCCGACCTATGAAACACCGGCGGAAATCCGGATGTGCCGGGTGCTGGGGGCGGATGCAGTCGGGATGTCCACGGTGCCGGAAGCTATCGTAGCGCGTCATGCGGGATTGCGCATTTTTGGTGTTTCCTGTATAACTAATTTAGCATCGGGTATGCAAGCGACCCTTAATCATGAAGAAGTGGTCGAAACGACTACCCGTGTCAAAGAAACATTCAAAGCTTTATTGAAGAATGTATTGGTTGCCCTCTAAAGGATTGTGGAAGAAAGGACCTCTCTCGTATCACGTTGTTGCGAAGAGGCATATCCGTTCGGAATGTTGGTCCTTAGAGCGGATATCAAAGCAAATACAAAGTGAGAAGGAGATAGAAGTGTTCATTTCTTATAATCAATCATGTGAAAAAATAGCTATGGGACTGCTTTCTTATGTGACGGATCTAAAAAATGTAGCGAGGCTGAAGGCGGAAATGGAAAGCTACATCGAAAATGCCGACAGGAAGCTATTCTTGTGGAAAGACGAAGAGACAGACAATATTGTTGCTTTGATAGGCATAGAAATCAGCGAAGCCGTGGTGCTGGTCCGTCATATCGCTGTCTCGCCTTCTTTTCGGAAGGAAGGCATCGTCCACCGCTTGCTGGACGGTCTGCAGCAGCAATATCCGGCGAGCGCAATCAACGGGACGTTGGAGACAGCGGCTTTCATCGCCAGATGGAACCAAAAGCAGCAAGCCCGAGCCGATGAGGAAACGAGTGGATCAGTGTGAGCGAACAAAATGAACTCACCCTCATTTTGCCGGATTTTGAGGGTCCGTTGGATCTCCTCTTGCACCTGATCAAGGAGCTGAAAGTTGATATTTTCGATATACCGATTGCGGAAGTCACTTTCCAATACCTGCGTTATCTGGAGACCATGCAAGAGATGAAATTGGATGTTGCCGGCGATTACTTGCTGATGGCGGCGACCTTGCTGGAGATAAAAAGCCGCATGCTGCTGCCGAAACCAGAAGTGACGTTCGAAGAGGAGTTCTACGAAGAGGGCGAAGATCCACGGGAAGAGTTGATCCAGCAACTTGTGGAATATAAACAGTTCCAGGAAGCGGCCAAGGCGTTGAAAACGATGGAACAAGAACGCGGATTGTATTTCACCAAGCCGGCAACGGACTTGGAGGACCTTCAACAAGCCATCCCGCTTGCTCCAGGTGAGGTTTCTGCTGCGGATTTGATAGCGGCGCTTCAGAAGATGTACCAGAAACTGCAGAAGAAAAAACCGCTGCAGGCAAAAATGGAACAGGAACAGTATACGGTCGATCAGACAATGACCTGGATCCTGGAAAAGTTGGAGAACCTGCCGGCTGATTCGGACTGCCGCTTGCCCTTCACGGATTTCTTTGAAGTGCAGACCAAATCGCAGATTGTGAATACTTTTTTGGCGATGCTGGAATTGGTCAAGGAAAGGAAAATCAACTTTTCTCAAGAAGGAACATATGGGGACATTTTCCTAATACGCAATATGGGAGTTTTAATAAATGAATAAAAAAGGGGCACTGGAAAGCCTGCTGTTTGTTGCCGGGGATGATGGCCTGAGCATGGATGAAATCACTTCCTTGTTGGAAGTCACCACATTGGAAGCGCAGAATTTGCTTGCCGAAATGCGGGCGAGCCACAATGAAAATAGCCAGTCCGGTTTGACGCTGATCGAAACCCGCAAAAGATTCCAACTGGCCACCAAAAAGGATTACGCCGAACTCGTCAAAATGTATGCTGTTTCGCCGTTCGCGACCCATCTGTCTCAAGCTGCCTTGGAGACGCTGGCGATCATCGCGTATAAGCAGCCATTGACGCGGATGGAAATTGATCAGATCCGCGGCGTGCAGTCCGCAGGCCTGGTCCAAAGGCTGCTGCTGAGGGGCTTGATCAAGGAAATCGGCCGTTCTGAAACGCCGGGAAGACCGATCATCTACGGCACAACGGATTATTTCATGAATTATTTCGGCTTGACCACGATAGATGATCTGCCGAATGTTGATGAATTGTTCCAGATGCAGGATAATGAGTCTTTCGATCTTTTTGATTTCCCATCGGATGACGAAACGGACGGGCAACTTGCTTTTTTCAAGGACGATTTGATCCTGCCGGAACAAGAATGAATCACAAAAACAAATAAGAATAATAGGTGAATAAATGGAAAGATTACAGAAAGTTATTGCTCATGCCGGAGTTGCGTCACGCCGGAAAGCCGAAGAACTGATTGCTGCAGGAGCAGTCAGCGTAAACGGAAAGATTGTGACGGAATTGGGCGTCAAAGTTTCAAAAAACGACAGAGTGGAAGTGAATGGTTTGCCGATTTATCGGGAACAGCCCGTCTACTACTTGTTCTACAAACCAAAAAACACCCTCTCCGCGGTGAAGGATGACAAGGATCGGACGGTCGTCACTGACTTCTTCAACGTGAAGGAACGGATCTATCCGATCGGCAGGTTGGACTACGATACGACTGGACTGCTGCTGCTGACGAATGACGGCGAGTTTGCGAATCTGTTGACGCACCCCAAGTACCATATCGATAAAACATATGTCGCCAAAGTCGGTTCCATCCCCACCCGTTCCGATCTCAATAAATTGGAGAACGGCATCGTGATCGATGGCAAAAAAACTTCCAAGGCAAGGGCTAAGCTGATTTCTGCCAATTCTCAGAAAAATACAGCCATCATCGAATTGACCATCCATGAAGGCTGGAACCATCAAGTGAAGAAGATGTTCGAGAAAATCAATTGCCCCGTCGAAAAGCTGAAAAGGGAAGCATTCGGGTTCCTCACGCTGGGTGATCTGAAGCCAGGGCAATACCGGGAATTAAAAGCGTTTGAGATCGAGAAATTGAAAAACATGGCTCTTTCGAACGAGAAGGCATCAAAAAGGTAGTATTTGTATCGAATCAGAGAGGATGATCACAATGACAAATTCCGGCGGGAAAATATTGATTGTGGATGACGAAGAACGCATCCGGAGATTGCTGAAACTCTACCTGGAAAAGGATGGCTATGAAACGGCAGAGGCGGAAGACGGCACAACCGCGGTGGAAATGATCCTGAATAACCATTATGATTTGGTGCTGCTGGATATTATGCTTCCCGGCATGACCGGCATTGAAGTAGCTAAAATTGTCCGCAAAGAGAAGGAAATACCGATCATGATGATCACTGCCAGGGGCGAAGAAAATAATCGTGTAGAGGGATTCCTATCGGGGGCAGACGACTATATTGTGAAGCCTTTCAGCCCGAGGGAAGTCATGCTGCGGGTCGCGGCCATTCTGAAGCGGACGAAACCTTCAGAAACCGAATCCAGCACGATCGAATACCCGATGTTGAAAATCTTTCCGGATGCCAGAAAAGTGTTGGTGGATGATGTGGCCATCAACTTGACGCCAAAAGAATTTGAGTTGCTTCTTTATCTTTCGAAATCCCCGGAAAAAATATTCACCAGGGAAGTTCTGCTGAAAGAAGTATGGAAGTATGAATTTTTTGGCGATCTGCGCACGGTGGACACCCATGTCAAGCGATTGCGGGAAAAATTATTGAAGCAATCAAAACCCGTTTCAAAAATGATAGTGACCGTTTGGGGGATGGGATACAAATTCTCTCCGACGGATGGCCAGGCGGCAGACGATAGACAATGAAAAGGAAGAGCATATTCCTCAAATCATGGATCCTGTTGACATTTTTGACGGTTGCCATCATGGCTTTGATGTACATCGGCCATGCCATAATCAGCGTGAACTCGATAGAAGACACCTACACCAAGCTTCTGCAGGACAATATCGTCGAATTCAAGGAAAAGGTTGTCTCGGATCCGGAAGCGTATCTCACGCGAGAGGCCGCGGATCAGACGATGGCCCCGGAACTGTCCTATTATATCCAGATTGGGGAAGAGAGCCGATTTGTTGTGCAAAACCCTGAATTGGAAAGGCAATCGGGACTTCTTTTGGAGAACATCATGGCGAATGACCAGGTTTTGGATGCAATCGCCGGTGGAGAAGATGACTTCAGCCGGATCACCATCGATGACGAGGATAACAATTCCTTGTTGCTGATGGTTTTCGTGCACCGCTTTGAGTTTCAAGGCAAACCAGGAATGCTCATCCTCAACTACGATCTGGATGAATTTCAGGCTTATAGCCTGAACGCAAAAAGCATCACCTTGTTGTTGCTGACCGTCTACCTTATGGGAACGATCATCTACTACCAATATCTCATCAGGAATGTGGCCGAGCCGCTTGAGGTCATGACGGATATAGCCTTCAAATATTCGCGCAATGATTTTTCCAAGAGGATTACCTTCGAATCCTACGATGAGATTTCCGGGTTGGGTACCGCAATGAACAAGCTCGGGAAGACCCTGCAAGCCACAACACTGATGAACAGGGATGAACGGGAATTGCTGAACCATCTGTTCGATTCCTTGCCGACAGGTATCCTTTATTTTGACCAGAACTTTCACTTGAAGTTGGTGAACGGACCCGGCCAAGAATTTTTGGATTTCTGGAAGAGGGTCGATACAAATGCGGAAGGCCAGATGATTCCTCGCCAGTTCAAGGAAATGGTTCAGCAAGCCTTCCGAACGATAGCCGGCAATGAAGCGGACTTCAGCTGGGCACAACGGCATTATAATGTGAAAGTGACTCCGGTTGTCCAAACCGAGCTGCAAAAGACAGCCGGTGTTCTGGTTGTGTTGCAGGATGTAACGAACGAACGGCAATTGGATATCATCCGCGGGGATTTCATCACGAATGTGTCCCATGACCTGCGGACCCCGTTGCAGATGATCAAAGGATACAGCGAAGCGATCATCGACAATATCGCTGAGAGCAATGACGAAAAAATCGAAATGGCCCAGATCATCTTGGATGAGACGACCGAAATGAACAAGATGGTGAACAACTTGCTGGATTTGTCGCGTATGCAGGCAGGTTATGCTGAACTGAACAGGCAGCCGATCGATCTCGCGGCATTCTTTACGCATTTGTCGGGCAGATTCGAAAACAGCTTCAAAGAGGCTGCCATCCAATTCTCCTACGAACTGACCGACGGTATCCAAACCTATCCTTTCGACGAAGAAAAGATGAATCAGGTTTTTTACAACCTGATTGATAATGCAGTCCGTTATTCCGCGGAGATCGGCACGCGCCACCAGAAGTTCATCGACATAACCGTCCGCTTGGATGATATGTTGGATAAGGTGGTCTTTGAGATCAGCGATAACGGAATCGGCATCCAGGCGGATAGCTTGCCGTTCATATTCGAACGTTTCTACAAAAACGACAAATCGCGGACCTATTCGAAACAAAAAGGAACCGGCATTGGCCTTTCGATCGTGAAGACCGTTGTCGAAGCGCACGATGGAGAAATCGAGGTCCACAGTGAACCGGGAGTGGGGACGACTTTCTTGATTCGATTCCCTTTCCGGACGGCCTGAAAAGCGTCCGCGGAATACTCCTGAAACAATTATCTCGAAACCGTAATAATTTGCTTGACATCCGGGCGTGCATCGCTTATAGTTTGTATATAACAAATATAAATAAGATTCGTCTTCAGGGCAGGGTGAAATTCCCGACCGGTGGTGATAGTCCACGACCTCGCAATGTTTCGTTGCGGGCTGAACTGGTGTAATTCCAGTACCGACAGTACAGTCTGGATGGAAGAAGATGGGGTTTCTTTGGATTGCAATTTCAAAGGCTCTATTTTTACGTGTCCATTAGAGGATGATAAAAATAGGGTCTTTTTTTGATTTGAAGGAACCCATCTCTGAGACAGTCGACAGGGAGGATTCATTAACATGCAACAAAACAAAACAAAACGATTGGTAGGCATTTCACTGTTCGGAGCCTTGGCCTTTGTGCTGATGTTCATCGCTTTCCCGGTTATCCCGGCATTTTCGTATCTGAAGATCGACTTCAGCGATTTACCGATTTTGCTTTCATTATTCCTTTACGGGCCAGCCGGCGGAATCATCTCAGCTGTCATCCGCTCCGTGTTGCACTACGTTCAAACAGGCGGAGACATGGGATATCCGATCGGGGACTTCGCGAGTCTGCTGGCGACGCTCTCTTACACATTGCCGGTCTATTATCTGTTGAAAAAAGCAAAAACAAAGACTGCTGTCATGCTGGCACTGCTGACTGGTACTTTGGTGTTGACGGTTGTCTTGTCGGTAGCCAACTGGTTCATCATCACGCCGTTGTACATGTACCTGTTGAACTTTGAAATGGGCCCGATCAAAGAACTGGTTTTGGCTGGCGTATTGCCTTTCAACATCATCAAAGGACTTGTCGTCAGCGCGGTTATCCTCTTGGTGATGCCGAAATTGAAACCATGGCTGGCACACAATAAAGTCCCGTTTGCATAATCGAAAGCGGCAGGAAAGAATGGGTCGGCTTGACGAAAAAGGCCGCACCGGAATCATCATTGATTCGGGTGCGGCCTTTTTCGGTTCCATTGCTTGCGGGCAACAGTGCCTCCGTCATTGCTCTGCAGGAGGGAATGGCCGATCGGAACGCAGGATGGCACCAGTGGGGCATTTGCGGTAGGCATCGAGAAACGTGTCAAAACGTTCGGCAGGTACCGGCAGGGTTCCTGCATTATTGTCCATTTTAGTTAAGGCCAAGCCATCGGACGTGTAATCGAAAAGATCCGGTGCAATAATTTGGCAAAGTCCGCAAGCGATGCAGCTATCCTGATTTACTTTGGTATAATACATGATGAAAGTACCTTCTTTACAAAAATTTGGTGGTGAATAAATGAAAGATCTGACCTATACAGAGTATCTTTTTTTGGATTGCATTTCAACCGAACGCCCCGTCAAGGAAGCGACTCTTTATTATGTCCTGATCGGGAAGCGGACCGTGTCGACCATGCTGCAGTGCCGGCAATACAATCTTGAGGCCTACTTCAGTGTGATGCCGGGCATGAAGCCGGAGGTATTGAAGAAAGGGTTGGAGCGCTTGCGCTCGCAGGGATTGATCGCCGGCGATGCTGGTGAAGGCTATCTGCTTACAGAAGCCGGACGCGGGGAAAAGGCCGTTTTTTTTGGTGAGCACGCGCACTTTGCATTACCATATCAAATGAAGTTTGCGCTTGTTCAAGGCATTTTGCGACGCCGGCTGCTGTTCCTTGTCCAAGTCCTATCGGAAATGCTGCACAAAAATAAACAATACGATCCCATCGAAAGGGAAACGAAAGAGCAAAATTGGATAAAACGCTTATTGGCGCAGCAGCCTGAGGATAAGTCGGCCTTCGCGAAAAGGTACGGCGAGGAATGGTATCTGTACTTGTCGCGGTTGCCAGGAAGAGAGGCAGGGCTGTTTGCGCTTCAATTTGAAGGAAACCGACAACTAAGGAGAACAACCGGCCAAATGGCGGCGCTCTTCTCGCTGGATGAGGCGGAAGTGCGGATACTGCTGCACCAAAACTGGCTGAGATTGTATGCTGCACTGGAGGCGGAACCGGAAAATTTTCCTGCACTTGGGAGGGTCATGCAACTGACGCTTGCCGAAAACGGCTTGGCTTCTGCAAGCGCAGAAACGACGATGCGGTACTTCCTGCAGGGTTACGGCATCGAGGAGATCATTTCGATGCGGGGGTTGAAACAGAGCACAATCCAGGATCATCTTGCCGAGAGCGCGCTCATTTATGCGCATTTTCCTGAGGAGAGATTTTTGGATGCGGAAAAATTGCGTTATCTCCACCAGCTGGAGGAAAGGCTGGAACGGGTCGATTACCGGGAAATCCAGAGAGCATTCCCGGCTATCAACTTTTTCGAGTCGCGCTTGATCCAAATCAGAAGCGAGGTGAAAGCCAAAAATGGATGAAGCAAAATTGGTGGCGGCACTTCAGAAATACTTTGGCTACACTGCTTTCAAAGCCGGCCAACTGGAACCGATCCAGGCGTTGTTGGCGGGCAAAAATACACTAGCCACTTTGCCTACAGGGACAGGGAAATCCTTGATATATCAGTTGAGCGGTTATCTTTCCCAAGGGATCGTCGTGATCGTTTCGCCCCTGCTCTCTTTGATGGAAGATCAAGTCGCACAGTTGAAATTTATGGGCGAAAAGCGGACGGCCTCATTGAACAGCCTGTTGTCGTTCGACGAAAGACAAAAGTTGTTGAACAAGTTGGATCGGATCAAATTTTTGTTTCTTTCACCTGAGATGCTCCAGAACCAAGCCGTCATGAACAAGCTCAAGCAAATCCCGTTGGCTTTGTTTGTGGTGGATGAAGCGCACTGCATTTCGCAGTGGGGGTTGGATTTCCGCGCGGACTACCTTTTTCTGGGTGCGGCCAGAAAAGCGTTAGGCAAGCCATTGACATTGGCATTGACCGCCACGGCGACACCTGTTGTGATGAAGGACATCATCGGATCCCTTCAGATCGATGGGAATGATCTGAGTGTCTTTGAAGGCGGAGTCGACCGCGCCAACATCTATTACAAAGTTACCGCATTACTGCCGGAAGAGAAAGGCGAACACTTGCTGGAGCTTTTGGAAAGATTCCCATCACCGGGCATCATTTACTTTTCAAGTAAAGCGCAAGCTGATGCTGTAGCTCTCATAATCCGCCAAAAAACAAGTTTGCGCGCAGAAGCATATCATGCAGACCGTACGAATGAAGACAGGATCACCATCCAGCATCAGTTCCTGCAGGATGAATTGGATGTCGTCTGCGCTACAAGCGCATTCGGAATGGGGATCAATAAGCCGAACATCCGCTATGTGATCCATTATCATCTGCCGAATTCGCTTGAAGAATACGTACAGGAAATCGGGCGAGCGGGGCGGGATGGCCGGCAAAGCATGGCAGTCCTGTTGTATTCGGAAACGGATTTCAACTTCAAGCTGAAGATGTTGCAGAACGACTTCCCGAATGATCATGCGATTGAAAGTGCCATCAAAAACAAAGCCATCAATCCCGATTACGGGACACCTACAGAACAGACGTTGCTGGAGCACATCCTCAGGCTGAAATTCACAAAAGAGGAAGCGAAACGATTCGTCGGGGCCCGCCATGAGCTGAAAAGCGATCTGCTGAAACGCATGAAGGGATTCGCCGAAACCAAGACTTGCCGACGTGAATACATCTCCGCCTATTTCGGGAAAAACACCCTTGCCAAGCCGACACACTGCTGCGACAATTGCGGAAACGGCGACCCTTTGACGGCAATGGCAGAGAGCGGCCGGAAGGCGGTTCCAAAGGCAATGATGAAAGAGTGGGAAAAAATCCTGTCCGACCTTTTTCTTTTATAAAATTTAACCCCAAATTCGCGGAAATGTGCTACAATTATTGTGAATCACTTATAGGAGGAACCCGAATGGATAAAAAGAACCGCAATCGCAATAATGGAGAGCCTTGGTCACGTAAGTTCGGCGAAGATGAGAATCTGAAGAGCCGGCAGTACTCACGATCGGCCAGAAACACAAAAAATAAAGAAGTAGCACCTCTATTAAAAGTATTGCTGTTTCTCTTTTTGGCTATTCTGATCATTCCTTTTGCAACCATCTATTTCAACAAACAAAGTCAAAATACTCCTGCACCAAAAAGTGCCGAACAAGTGATGATCAACAAAAGAGTGGCCAGTTCCTCTGTCGAGAGCAGTGAGGAAGTGTCTTCCGAAGAGACTAAAGCATCCCCGGAAGTCGCTGAGAGCGCCACGGAACCAGAATCATCGATTGCGGAAACCCCAAGTTCAAGCGATGCGCCAGCAGTAGCCGAAACGCCTGTTGCGCCGGTTGAAGAACCGGAAACAACCACCGGGGAATACAATAATTCCTACACCATCAAAGCCGGTGACAACCTTTACCGGATCGCTTTGAACCATGGGATGACGTTGGATGAATTGATGCAGGCTAACGGGTTGAGCAGCACGGAAGCACAAATCGGCATGGTATTGAACGTCAAATAACGAAAGCCGTCTGACAAGACGGCTTTTTCAAATGAAATCGGATAGAATGAAGTCGGAGGGTTATTGTGAAAAAAATGAAGATTGCCATTGATGGTCCCGCATCGGCAGGGAAAAGCACCATCGCGAAGAAAGTTGCGGAAACATTAGGATACATCTATCTGGATACAGGGGCGATGTACCGGACGTTGACTTATGCGGCGCTATCCAACGGGACTGATCTCCAAAACGAAGAGGCGCTGAGCAAGTTATTGAAAGGAATCAGCATCACCTTTTCGACAGCCGGGAATGAAAGTCAACGCGTGTTTCTGAACGATGAGGATGTGACTGAGTCGATCCGATCGGAAGTAGTGACCCAAAAAGTCTCTTTGGTTTCCTCATTCGCGAAGGTGCGTGAAGAGATGGTTGCCCGTCAGAAAAAAATCGCACATTCCGGCGGCGTCGTAATGGACGGTCGGGATATCGGCACCGTAGTCTTGCCGGATGCCGAGGTCAAAATCTTCATGACAGCCTCAGCGGAAGAAAGAGCGCAACGGAGGTACAAAGAAAACCTGGCCAAGGGCATGACCACTTCTTTGGAGGAGTTGACGGAGGATATGAAGCTCCGCGATCATTTGGACAGCACTAGGGCGATTTCGCCGTTGAAAAAAGCGGAAGATGCCATCGTCCTGGATTCTACCCATCTGGATATCGAAGAAGTTGTGGAAAGGATCCTGAGTATTATCAAAGAACGTCTAAACCCCTTACAAACATTGAATTAACAATACTAGACGATTTTGAGCAAAGATGTTAGAATGATTATATGCAGTATTACGGTTTCAAAAATATAGAGTCAAGCATTAATCGCTTCGTCGCAAGGCGGAGCAGTTAAGGGAACTAGCCAATCGGTTGCCGCAGACTTTTAGGAGGAATAGCTACATGTCAGATTACATTGAAAACCCAGAATTAAATGAAGAAGAGTCCAACAACGTCGAGCAGACTATGCAAGATGTGCTGGATGAAGCATTATCCATTGAGGTGGGCGATACTGTCAAAGGTGAGGTTTTGAGCATCCAGGACAGACAAGCCATCGTAGGAATCATTGGGGGCGGCGTTGAAGGAGTAATCCCTTACAACGAACTATCTGCAAAACCATTCGACGAAGTTACTGAAATCCTAAACGTTGGTGACGTAGTGGATCTGGTTGTCATAAAACAAATAAAAGACAAAGAAAATGGAAGCTTTTTACTTTCGAAGCGTCGTGTCGATGCCAAAATCGTATGGAAAGAAATCCAAGATAAATTCGAAAACAACGAAATCATCGAAGCGCCTGTCAAAGACGTCGTCAAGGGCGGATTGGTCGTTGACGTCGGCGTGAGAGGGTTCGTTCCGGCTTCCATGGTTGAAGATCATTTTGTCGAAGATTTCAGCTCTTACAAAGGCAAAACGATGACCTTCAAGATTGTTGAACTTGAACCAAGCGAAAATCGCCTGATCTTATCGCACAAAGCGGTTGTGGAATCCGAAAAGGAAGCCAACAAAGGCAAATTGATGGATGAATTGGTTGCAGGTGACATCGTGGAAGGCAAAGTTGCACGTCTGACCAACTTCGGCGCTTTCGTCGACTTGGGCGGCGTGGACGGTTTGGTCCACATTTCACAGATTGCCCACGAACATGTGAAGAATCCGGGAGACGTTTTGTCTATCGGCCAAACAGTCAAAGTGAAAATTTTGTCCATCGACAAGGAAAACGGCCGCGTGTCCTTAAGCATCAAGGATACTTTAGCTGGACCTTGGGATGCAATCGCTGAGAAAGCGCCGGTTGGTGCTGTTTTGACGGGTGTCGTCAAACGTTTGACAAGCTTCGGTGCTTTCGTGGAAGTATTCCCGGGCGTTGAAGGGTTGGTCCACATTTCCCAAATTTCGCACCAACACATTGCGACCCCGCATGAAGTGCTGCAGGAAGGCCAAGAAATCAAAGTCAAAGTTCTCGATGCCAAAGAAGATGAGCAACGCTTATCTTTAAGCATCAAAGCTTTGGAGGAAAAAGCTGCGACTGAAGCGCCAGCGGCAGCAGAGGAAAAAATCGAAGAATATGTGGCCGATGATTCGGACGCAAACTTCACATTAGCAGATTTATTAGGTGAAAAGCTTTCTGGTTTGAAAGA
The DNA here is from genome assembly GCF_900109135.1 of Trichococcus ilyis. Lineage (GTDB taxonomy): Bacteria > Bacillota > Bacilli > Lactobacillales > Aerococcaceae > Trichococcus > Trichococcus ilyis. Next base: position 73,542 of record NZ_FNYT01000001.1, read on the forward strand.
CGACTCTGAAGCCTAATCAGCAAGGAAAATGAACATGTGAGGGCATGGAATTCCATCCATGCCCTTTTTTTGTTGTTATTCCCGCTGGATGTATGTTATAAATGACATGGACGAAAACATTGAGAAGACCATACACAGAGAGCGAATAAACAAAAAAGATTTTTGTTGTAGAGGAAAAGAAAGGCGGAGGTTAGATGCCAAATCCAGTAGTAGCCATAGTGGGCAGACCAAACGTAGGGAAATCAACAATATTCAACAGACTGGCAGGAGAAAGAATTTCGATTGTCGATGATGTCGCAGGTGTCACGCGCGACCGAATCTATGCGAAAGGAGAATGGCTCGGCAAAACATTCGATATCATCGATACAGGCGGAATCGACATAACGGATGAGCCGTTCATGAGCCAAATCAAGCTGCAGGCGCAAGTGGCGATTGAGGAAGCCGATGTGATCATCTTTTTGACAAGCGTCAGGGAAGGTGTGACGGATGCCGACGAAAATGTTGCGCGCATCCTTTACCAATCAGATAAGCCCGTCATTTTGGCGGTCAATAAAGTGGATAATCCGGAAATGCGCGCCGAAATCTTTGATTTTTACAGCCTGGGATTGGGCGATCCCTATCCTGTATCCGGCAGTCATGGCCTCGGTCTTGGGGATCTGCTTGATTCGGTTGTGGCGAATTTCCCTTCCGAAGACGCAGCTGCGGATGAGGAACAGATCATCAATTTCAGCTTCATCGGACGTCCGAATGTCGGGAAATCCTCTTTGGTGAATGCCATTTTGGGTGAAGAGCGGGTGATCGTATCAAATGTCGCAGGCACGACCCGCGATGCGGTCGATACGATGTTCGTGGATGCGGAAGGCACAAAATTCCGAATGATCGATACAGCCGGAATCCGGAAAAAAGGCAAGGTTTACGAATCGACTGAAAAGTACAGCGTGATGCGTGCCATCCGTGCGATCGAACGCTCGGATGTCGTCATGGTCGTGCTGAATGCCGAAGAAGGCATCCAAGAGCAGGACAAAAAAGTTGCCGGGTACGCGCATGAGGCCGGCAAAGGGATCATCATCCTGGTGAACAAATGGGACACATTGGAAAAGGATAATCATACGATGAAGGAATTCGAGGAAAAAATCCGCAATGAATTCCAGTATCTCTCTTATGCACCGATCCTGTACGTTTCCGCAATGACGAAACAGCGCCTGTCCCAGATCCCTGCAAAAATCAAGGAAATCAGTGAGAACCAAAACCGCCGCATCTCGTCATCCTTACTGAATGACGTTTTGATGGATGCTGTTGCGCACAATCCGACGCCGACAGACAAGGGCCGTCGTCTGAAAATTTACTACATGACGCAAGTGGCCGTAAAACCGCCGACATTTGTGGTTTTCGTCAATGATCCGGAATTGCTGCACTTCTCGTATGAGCGTTTCCTTGAAAACAGAATCCGCGATTCGTTCAATTTTGAAGGGACGCCATTCCGTTTGATTGCCAGACAGAAAAAATAATCAATAAATACCGTTACGAAGCCATTAAATCCACTATAATCGTTGCAGTAGCACGGTTTGTGTGCTATTCTTTATTAGAAATATCTTTTCAATTCGACTGCGGTATTTCAGGACTGTTTTTGGACCACTCAAAAATAGTTATTCCATGTTTTGTTGTGTTATCAAAGAAAGCATGTATTCTTCTTTATTTAAAGGAGGTGAAAGGACAACATGGCAAACAAAGCTGAATTGATCGAAAGAGTTGCTGGAAAAACAAACTTGACCAAAAAGGATGTTACAGCAAGCGTTGATGCATTATTTGAAGTGATTCAAGAAGCATTGAAAGACGGCGAGAAAGTTCAAGTTATCGGTTTTGGTAACTTTGAAGTTCGTGACCGTGCAGCTCGTAAAGGACGCAACCCTCAAACAGGGGAAGAAATCCAAATCGAAGCAAGCAAAATTCCTGCATTCAAACCAGGTAAAGCATTGAAAGATGCGGTTAAATAATTCTTAAAAATGAAGTTGGAGCCTTGCGGGGTTCCAACTTTATTTTTTTGGGGGAAATGATGTAGACGCTCTGCAGACGTCTGCACTGTGACTTCTTAGAGGCAAAAGGGCGAGATACAAATAGATACAGATGCTGAACTTTATGATAAAATGGAATGGAAGAGCACCAGCGAGCTGAGTGTATGTTAAAGGAGCAACAGACGAATGAATAAAGAAGCAGAGGCAATGATAGAAGCCATACAACAGAATGATTTGGGGGCGGCTGTCAAACTGTTCAAACAATCAGTGGAGCAGTCCGTCCTTCAAAAAAACAGCGCCGACTTAGCCGAATTGGCTGAAACCATGCACGCTTTGGGGTTCTTGAGCGAAGCGAAGGAGGCTTTCTCGGCGTTGAACGTTATAGCCCCGCATGTTCAGGAATGGAATATCGCTTTGGCAGAAATCGCCATCGACGAAGACGATTACGATCAAGCTTTGGATATCCTACTAACAATCGATAAAGAGAGCGATGTGTACCCACAGGCGTTGCTGACGATGGCGGATGCCTATCAGGTTCAGGGAATGTACGAAGTGAGCGAGAAAAAAATATTCGAAGCGATGGAACTGCTGCCGGATGAACCGATATTGGATTATGCATTGGCGCAACTGTACCATTCCATCGGAGAATACAAGAAGGCGATCCCGATTTACGAGGAACTTTTGTACGGAAACGGCGAGATTGCCTCCGGCACCCAGCTGAATTTTTTCCTGGGCGACTGTCATAACGCGATCGGCGAGTTCGAAACGGCGCTGGAGTATCTGGAAAAGATTCCTGCGGACGAACATTTCCCGGACAGTTATTTCCAACTCGGTTTCACGTATTTCCAACTCAAGGAATACGCGCGCGCCATCACCATTTTCAAGAAATTGCTCGAAGCGGACAGCGAGTATCTTAGCGCCTACTTATATTTGGCCAATGCGCTTGAGGCAGAGCACGAGCTAGAAGAGGCCCTGGCTGTGATGGAGCAGGCAATCGCGTGCAACCCATACCAACATGAATTCTATACAGCGGCCGCCAGACTGCAATTGAAAATGAACAAAGTAGAGGATGCGGAACGCAATTTGCGCGAGGCAGCAACGCTGGAACCGGATCTGTCGAGCATCCATTTGGCTTTGGGAAACTTGTTGCTCAAACAAGGGAGACACGAAGAGCTGATCGCCTATATTGCAGACCGGGCAGAGCAGGAGGACACGGATCCGCAATACAACTGGTTGCTTGCGACAAGCTATCATGCGCTGGAGGACTATGACTCGGCCCACGCGTCTTACACTTCGGCTTACCCGCATTTTGCGGACAACGAGTCGTTTTTGCTGGAGTACACAGCTTTCCTGCGAGAGGAAGGCGATTGGGATAAGCTGGGTGAAGTGATTCACCAAGGCTTGGCGCTTTTTCCGGGCAACCCGGATTTGATCCAACTCCATGATGATCTTCATCACTTCGATCAGTAATCATCATCCCATCGGATAGGAGGCTTTAAAATGATGAACCCTACTTTGGAGGAGAAAAAAAATTTTATATCCTGGTTTATTCAGAATTATCAATTGAAGCGCAGAGAATCCCTTTGGATACTCAATTATTTGCTAAACCATGAGATTTTGTTGAAGAATATCCATTTGATCGAGGACGTCCATACAACGAACCGAGGGATGGGATTTGCGGTAGTAGGAAATCCGAAAGAAGCCTTCATGTATTACAAAGACGGAAAGACCTTTGAGGACCCGGAGCAGGCATTCCATGATTTGCGCCTGAATTGGAAAGAAGATTTTTATTTGGAATTATTTTTTGACCAGTCCTACCAAGTGCTGTCATTTTTCGGGGTTCTGGAAGACAATCCTTATATCCAGGAATCCGAAATTTTCGATAAGGAGTTGGAGCAGATCGTCGAAAAATCATTGGAAAAGTTGGCGGTGAAGGACCGCATCCACTACTTGAAAAAGCAGATCGACACTGCGCTGATCCAGTACGATGAGGCCAGCTTCAGGAAGTTCACCAAAGAACTGAAAGAGTTGGAAGAAAAAAATACGATTTAAAAAATGGTGTTGGCGCGGCATGCCCATGCCGGCACCGTAAAACAGAAGGGAACGTGCAGAATGAAAATTGTAGTTTCGGGATTTAAAGGCAAAATGGGGACGGCCTGCACCAATATGGTCCTACGGGAGGAAGGCTTCACTTTGGCGGCTGTCTATGATCCTTTCGCAACAGAAACACGGTTGGATGAACTGCCGCAATATGCGGGACATCCTGTGAAAGTATTCCGTGACAAAGCCACACTCGTCAAGGAGGTTGATGCCGATGTTTGGATCGATTTCTCCAGACCGGATGCAGCCTACGACAACACGCGTTTCGCCCTGGAAAACGGTATGCGCCCCGTCATCGGCACTACCGGCTTCACCACTGAACAGCTGGAAGAATTGACCGATTTATCCAAACGTTTGGGGCTGGGAGGGTTGATTGCGCCAAATTTTGCCATCGGGGCAGTCCTGATGATGGAATTTGCAGCAAAAGCGGCCAAATATTTCCCTGATGTGGAAATCATGGAATTGCATCACGAAAACAAATTGGATGCACCGAGCGGCACTGCGATAAAAACAGCCGAATTGATCTATGAAGTAAGAGGTGATCACCAACAAGGGCATCCTGACGAGAAGGAACTGATCGAAGGCGCAAGAGGGGCCGATTTCCACGGCATGAAAATCCACAGCGTCCGACTGCCAGGCCTTGTCGCCCATCAGCAAGTGCAATTCGGCAGTCCGGGGGAAGGGCTGACAATCCGCCACGATTCCTATGACCGCGACTCATTCATGAGCGGAGTGGCTCTTTCCTGCAGAAAAGTAATGGCAATCGATCATCTGGTCTATGGATTGGAAAACTTCCTATGATCATCGAGGCACCGGAATTTCAAAAAGCGATACCGATCATCGAAGCCATCGAACGGGCCGGATATGAAGCCTACTTTGTTGGGGGAAGTGTACGCGATACGCTGTTGCATCTTGATATTTCGGATGTCGATATCGCTTCGAGCGCTATGCCTGAAGAAATTCAGCGGATTTTCCCGATCACTTTCGATGTTGGTATCCAACATGGGACGGTGATGGTCTTATTCGAGCATGAGACATATGAAATAACCACTTTCAGGACAGAGTCAAAATATGAAAAATTCCGCCGGCCTGAAAAAGTCCAGTATGTGCGCAGCCTCCAGGATGACCTGAAAAGACGCGACTTCACGATCAATGCGATTGCGATCGATCGGCACGGCAACATCAAAGACTTCTTCAACGGGCAAGCGGATTTGGCGAACAAATTGATTCGCGCGGTGGGCAATCCGGAAGAGCGCTTCAGGGAAGATGCTCTGCGGATGATGCGGGCAGCCAGATTCGTGAGCCAGCTGGATTTTGAAATCGAACAAGCAACCAAAGAGGCGATCATCGAGTACCATCCGCTCCTTTCAAAAATTGCGGTGGAGCGAGTCCGGGAAGAGTGGAATAAGCTGCTTATCGGCAGAAACCGCAAGGGCGGCGTCAAGTTTTTTGTGGAAACACGGCTGTTCCAGATGTGCCCGGGTTTCCAGAATCGGGAAGATGCTCTGATCGATCTGGCGTTGTTTCCCTTGCAGTTCAAAGGCACGACAATCGCTTGGACTGTGCTGGTCCATTTCCTTGATTTGAAGGACGAAGCCATCGATCCGTTTTTGCGGCAATGGAAGTGTTCCCGCAAGGAAATCATGGACATCCGCATCGGAGCGCAGGCACTCAATAAACGGCTGCAGCAATTCTGGGACTATCCGCTCCTGTTCGAAACGGGAATCGAAATCGCTATGCAGATCGAAGAAATCATAGAAGGCTTCGGCCTGCCGAACCAAAGCGAAAATCTGATCGAACTGAACGAATCCATGCCGATCCATACGCTGAAAGACTTGGCGTTGGACGGAAAGGAATTATTATCGTTGTTGGGCATCAAACGCGGCGGCCCGTTCGTGGGCGAGATATTCGAAGAATTGAAAACCTTGGTCCTGGCAAACAAACTGGAGAACAGCGCCATTGCAATCAAGGATTTCATAAAGAAAAGAAGGATGATTTATTTGGATGAGACATTCGAAGCCCATTACGTAGTTGCCCCAAAAGATTTGGCGTCCGAAATTGGCTCCGGCACTTTGCCTGTCTTGGGGACGCCGGCGTTGCTGGCCATGATCGAAAATGCTTGCATGGGCGTTGTCAAAGCCCATCTTTCCGAAGGGGACACGACCGTCGGGATCCATTGCGATATCCACCACAAAAAAGCTTCGCGCGTCGGTGCGGACATATCCGTCACCGTCCGAGTGACGGAACACAGAGGGAACAAGTATTTCTTCGAATGCAGCGCACATTCGGGCGGGCAAGAAATCGCCACAGCTAAGCATACGCGGGCCATCGTGGCTGCCGAAGAATTCATGGGGAAAGCCTGACGGCCTAGCGGATTTTCCTTCCGGTCGGCGGATGTGTATTGGTACCCACCTGATTAAAAATATGCTAAAATAGTTTCATATTCAAAAAGTAAATATTTCAGGAGTGATTTCGATGAAAAAAGTAATGACAGGTTTGAGATTTATTTTTAGAAATGGCGAAACATGGACGATCAAGCGTGAATATATCGGAGATCTGTGGATCAAACAGGTCACGACGAGCTACGGTCGGATCGGCAACAGTGATTTCCAAGAAATCCACCCTTGCGAGTCTTTGCGTATCGAAATCCACCAAGAGGCGGATCATGTCAACACAAGCGACATCAATCTGGGCGGCCTCGAGCAAGGCATGTTCGATCGCGTGGCGAGCCACCAGGACATCGAAAAAATGGATATCCTTTATCAAGACGAGGACCATCCTAAATCCGACGTCATCGTCGAAGTGGACCGCATCTACTTCCCTTACAAAGCTTTGGATACGGACGGATTCGACAATGAACATCAATCTTCATTCGTTTCATCCGAAAACAAGCTGTATATCGTAATCGATCCAGAAAAAGATGTCAAAGATATTTATCCAGACATCGTTTAGTGGATCCGAAAAATGGGCCCGTGCTGCTAAAGCGCGGGCCCATTTGCTTGGCTGTCGGCCCGATGGACCGTCCTGGCGTTCAAATTTATTCCCGAATTTACCGGTTTTTCGGTAACAACAGCGTCTGCATAGGATATAATGGGGTCAGCTGTAAATGATACAGAGATTGGCCCATAGTGCTCCTGTTTGTGATTCAGCTGTTTTCAGGGGAAGTCTTGGAGAAATAGAAATACCGGAACAGGAGAAGCTTCTGTTTATTTAGGAGATTATTTGTATGAAGAAAACATATGCCATTGTCGACCTTGAGACAACGGGATCCAGTTTCAAAAGAGGCGATCGGATCATCCAATTCGGATGCAGCTTGCTTCAGGAAGGCAAAATAGTTCAGGAGTTCAACATAACCATCAATCCCGGGAGGAAAATACCGGAGCTGATCGAAAAACTGACAGGAATCAAAAACAAGGACGTCAAAGATGCACCCTATTTTGAAGACGTGTGCGATTTCATCTACAATATGCTGGAAGGCTGCGTCTTCGTGGCGCATAATGTGCATTTCGACTATCACTTCCTGAACAGTTCCTTTCAGGAAGTCGGGATGCCGGCACTCTCGCTGCGCGCGTTGGATACGGTCGAGTTGACAAAAGTCCTCTTCCCGACCCTATCCAGTTATCGGTTGAGCGACTTGTCGAACCACTTCGATCTGACACATGACAGTGCCCATGACGCAGCAAGCGATGCCCATGCGACGGCAGAGCTCTTCCTGCACCTGAGGCAGAAAGCGGACAGACTGCCGCTTGTCACTTTGGAGAAACTCACTTTTTTGTCGGAGCATTGTCAAGTGGACAACGCTTCCTTTTTCTATGAAAGCTACGAAGCCGCCAAAGAGCTGCGCTTGCCGCTCCCGGATAAACTCTACGTCAAAAACGGATTGGCGCTGAAGGAAAAGGAAATCCGATCGGAACAGACTGCTTACCGGGAAAAAGAAATTTCCGATTTTCCGGAGGTCGCAAAACACTTGCTGGAAGAATGCGGATTGGAAATCCGTTCGGAGCAGGTCGAGATGATGCAAACCATTTTTGACTTTCAGCATGCCGGCACTTCCCGCAACTTGGCGATCGAGGCTGCGCCGGGCATCGGGAAGACCTTGGCTTATCTGTTGCCTGCCGCATTTCGGGCGACGCCGGAAAGCAAAATTATGGTCAGCACATCCACGCTCCTGCTGCAGGAACAGATAATGGAAAACGAGCTGACCCGCTTGCGAAAAATGGTGCCGTTCGAATTGCAGGTCAGCTCTTTGAAAGGGAAGACGAACATCATCCAACTGGAAAAGCTGGCCGGGTTGGTGCTCGAAAGCCTCACGAAAAAAGAATCACTGATCATGATGAGCATCTTTGTCTGGCTGACCGAAACGGAAACCGGCGATGTCAGTGAACTGAGCCAAGCACAAAATTTTGATTTCTTGCGGGAGAAATTGACGTATGAAAGCCAGGAGCCACCTTTAACAGGCAGGTGGGCCGATGACGATTTCTACGCCTTCAACAATCAGAAAGCCGAAAAATCCAGCCTTATCGTCACGAACCACTCCTTTTTGAGTCACCACATCGATGATCCGGCTGTTTTTGGCCAAAGCAGCGCTATGACGCTGATTCTGGATGAAGCGCACCAATTCCCTCGCATCTATCAGGATGCCCACAAAAGAAAGTTCGCCTTGTCCATCCTGAAACGGAGGCTGAGGCGGTTCGGTTATTTCCTGAAGGATTTCCGCGAGGCTGCGGAGAAGGATCCGGCTGCGGAATCCCTGGACTACGATTTATTCAACTTTGAATTCGCGATTGATCGGTCGCATCAGGCATGCGCGGAATCAGAAGAGCTTCTTGTGCAAGCCCTGATCCGGGAAATTGGCGAAAAGGGCGAAGTGTATTTGGATGAGCATTTTCTGGTGGAAAACGGGCTGAAGAAAATCTTCAGGAAAATGCACCAGTATCTCCAGGAGACAAGGCTTGCCGGTCTGCGGTGCATGGAAAAAGCCAATCTGAGTGCTGATGCGGTCGTGGGCCCACGTGCAAAGGCGCTCCTGCATGATCTGGCTGCGGTCCAAGAAGAGCTGCAACACTTTCTGGAGGCTCGCGAAGGCAGCTACCATGTCCTGCAATACGCCTGGGAGCATGATCTGCTTACGCTGGCAATCGAGCTGAACCGGATCGATTTTTCCGAAGAAATCCATTCCAAAATAAATGAGCGCTTCGCCAGAGCCATTTATTTGAGTTCGACACTCCGGGTGGATGATTGCCTGGACCATTTCAAAAGCAAAATCGGCGAAACTGAATTGCAGGAAGCGATCTTTGCTTCGCCCTATGACCTGAAAGAGCGGTTGCGGATTTTTCTTCCGCGCGGCATCACGAACATCACGAGGCTGGAGGACAAGCAAGCGGCTAAACAGATCGTTTCGACGCTGCTGGAAACAGCTCTGCCCCTCCAGAGGAAAACCTTAATCCTGTTCACCTCCAACCGTTTGCTGGAGGAGGTCCATAACCAGCTGAAGGTTGCTGTAGCTGCCGGATTCCCGGGGACGGAAATCCTGGCGCAAGGGTTTTCCGGAAGCCGGAGAAGGATGCACAATCGTTTCATGTCAGCGGAGACGGCCATTTTGCTGGGCTCAGCTTCTTATTGGGAGGGTATCGATTTTTCGGATCAGGCCGTAGAAATCCTGGTGATCACCAGGCTGCCGTTCGATCCGCCTCACCGTCCTGAAAATGCCGCGTTCCAAGCGTATCATCTCGATCGGGGCAAGAAGGCCTTCTATGAAGAGTTTCTCCCGCGGGCGATGGTCCGTCTGAAACAAGGTGTCGGCAGGCTGGTTCGTTCGAAAGATGCGAAGGGCGTCGTGATTTGCCTGGATGACAGACTGACAACGAGCAATTACTCCAAACGGATGCAGCAGATGCTTCCGGCAGGCGTGGCGATCAAAGTAGCCGATCTGACTGAAATAAAAGATGAAATTCAAGTTTTTCTGAAAAAATAATGCGGGAGGATATTCCATCAGCCTGAAGTTTAAGGTATCATTAATAATTAGGTGAGATTGCGATTAACTTTCAAAGAAAGATAAGGGGAAGTGAAAGATGTGAAGAAGAATATCATTGTAGGGGCGATTGTGATCCTTTTCCTGATGATCGTCGGTTCCTACACGATATTTTACCGGAGCCAGCAGCCCATCATGCAGGCGCAGAAGGAAGCTACCGCCATCGCGGAAGAAAATGCGAATATCCAAAAAGTCCAGGATTTTTATTGGTTCAACGGATCGGAGACGTATTTCACAATAGCTGGCATCGATGACAACAATGAAGAATTGTATGTCATCATCAAAAAAGACGGCGGTGAAACCACAATCTTGAACACTGCGGAAGTCATCACCGAAAGTGAAGCGAAGTCAATCACTCAGGCGGATAAAAGTCCGGAACGGATTTTAGAGGCAAGGCTGGGGATGGAAAATGAAGAGCCCGTTTGGGAAGTCACCTACAAAAATACAAACGATACGATCGGTTACTATTTGATATCCGCTATTTCTGGTAAATGGCTCAAAGATATAGAAAACATATAAATTGGAGTGATTGAGATGGTAAGAATTTCTGAAAGAATGAAAAAAATTAGCGAATCCCCGACATTGGCCACGTCAGCAAAAGTCAACGTCATGAAGGCACAAGGGAAGGACGTCCTGAACTTGACCGTAGGGGAACCGGACTTCGATACCCACGTTTCAATTCTGAACGCTGCGGTAGAGGCAATCCAATCAAATAAAGCGAACCACTACACACCGACTGCCGGTATCCTGCCATTGCGTCAAGCGATTGTGGATTATCATCAGAAATATGACGGAGTCACTTTCGCTGTCAATCAGGTCATCGTGACTGAAGGTGCCAAAAATGCTTTGTTTGCGCTATTCCAAGTCATTCTGAATCCCGGAGATGAAGTCATCGTCCCTGCCCCTTACTGGGTAAGCTACACAGAGCAAATCAAACTGGCCGGCGGCGTAAACGTTTTGGTAGAAACAGCCCCTGAAAAAGGCTTCAAACTGACCGTTGATGATCTGGAGAAACACCGCAACGAAAAAACGGTCGCTTTGCTGCTGAATTCGCCTTCGAACCCAACAGGGATGATTTATTCTCCGGAGGAACTGAAAGCGATCGGCGAGTGGGCAGTTGAACATGATATTTTGATCATTGCCGATGAAATTTACTACCGACTGACTTACAACGGCAATCAAGCCATCTCAATCGCTTCCCTGTCCGAAGAAATCAAGAACCAAACTGTCATCATCAACGGCATCTCCAAAACCTACGCAATGACAGGCTGGAGAATCGGATATGCGATCGGGAATGCGGAAATCATCAATAAAATGATCGAATTGTCCAGCCATTCCACAAGCAATCCGGCAGGACCAAGCCAATACGGCGCGCTGGCTGCTTTGACGGGGCCGCAGGATTTCGTTGAGGAAATGCGTGCGGCATTCGAAGCGCGCCTGAACTTCTTCTATCCGCTTGTTGCGAGCATTCCCGGTTTCAAGGTCACAAAACCGCAAGGAGCTTTCTACCTTTTCCCTAATGTGAAGGAAGCCGCCGAAATGTGCGGATTTGAGGAAGTGAAAGACTTCACGCTGGCCCTGATCGAAGAAGCCAATGTCGCTTTGGTTTCCGGCGATGGTTTTGGGTACCCTGATTATGCCAGAATAAGTTATACTGTCAGGGAAGAACTACTGGCGGAAGCCGTAGATCGCATCAAAAAATTTATCGAAACCCATAAAAAATGATCCGGTTTTTTAGGGAAAAGGAGTAGACTAGATTGACACTTATCACAATGGACCAAGCGAAAGAATTTGTCGGACAAGAAATTTCCATCGGTGCTTGGGTAACCAACAAAAGAAGCAGCGGGAAAATCGCTTTTCTGCAACTGCGTGACGGAACGCATTATTTCCAGGGGATCGTTCTCAAAAATGATGTCGGCGAAGAATTGTTTGACATCGCAAAATCGTTGACGCAAGAAACTTCTTTGATCGTCAAAGGGATCATCCAGGAAGACACCCGTTCGAAGCTAGGGTACGAACTGCTCGTAACCGGCATCGAAGTGTTGGGAGAAAGCCACGAGTACCCGATTACACCTAAGGAGCATGGCACAGATTTCCTGATGGATCATCGTCATCTGTGGCTTCGTTCATCCAGACAACATGCCATCATGAAGATCAGGAACGAAATCATCCGCGCTACATATGAATTCTTCAACCAAGAAGGGTTCATCAAGGTGGATCCGCCGATCTTGACCGGCAGTGCTCCGGAAGGGACGACCGAACTGTTCCACACCAAGTATTTCGATGAGGAAGCTTACTTGTCCCAGAGCGGCCAATTGTACATGGAAGCGGCAGCGATGGCCTTCGGGAAAGTATTTTCATTCGGGCCGACATTCCGTGCCGAAAAATCGAAGACTCGTCGCCATCTGATCGAATTCTGGATGATGGAACCGGAGATGGCCTTCATGCACCAGGATCAAAGTCTGGAAGTCCAGGAGAAATACGTCGCTTATCTGGTCCAATCAGTGTTGGACAATTGTGACATCTACTTGGACACGCTCGATCGCGACAAAGAATTGCTGAAAAAATATACGCAATTGCCATATGATCGCATCAGCTATGATGACGCCGTCACCTTATTGAACGCAAACGGTTTTGACGATATCGTCTGGGGCGATGATTTCGGTTCGCCGCATGAAACTTTTATCGCCAACCAATCGGACCGGCCTGTCTTCATCCTTAATTATCCGAAGGCGATCAAGCCTTTTTACATGAAAGAACATCCGGATCGTCCGGAGGTTGTCCTGTGCGCGGATATGATCGCACCGGAAGGATACGGTGAAATCATCGGCGGCAGCGAACGCGAAGTGGACTACCAACGTCTGAGCGAACAAATCGAGAAATTCGGCTTGAGCACGGATGATTATTCCTGGTACTTGGATCTGCGCAAATACGGTTCAGTTCCCCATTCCGGTTTCGGGTTGGGACTTGAACGGATGGTGACCTGGATTTCCGGAACCGAACACATCCGCGAATCGATTCCGTTCCCGCGTCTTTTGAACAGAATCTACCCTTAATCCGGGGGCTCGCGATTCCGGATATATTTAAATCAAAACAGAACGGGAGTGGGGCAAATAGCAACTATTTGTTCCACTTTCTTATTCTAAAGGAGTTTCAATAAGAGCATGTCTTACAATGAATTGACGAGATGGATCGAATCAGGGCAGACGCTGGTACCTAATCTCTTGCTGCAGAACTACAAAAAAATCGGGCTTGCGGATACCGAGTTCATCTTCGTGCTGCAGCTGAAAGCCTATATCGATAAAAATGTACCTTTTCCGAATCTGGCGTTGATAGCTGAAAATATGGGCATCGCCGAAAAGGATGTCTTTTCCTTGCTGCATAATCTGCTGCAAAAACAGATGCTCTTGATGGAGACGAAAAACGACCTCTCCGGCAAGGTGGAGGATTCCTATTCGTTGGATCCGCTCTATCAACGGCTCTTCCAGTTGATGGAACGTTCCGAGAAAAAACAGCCCGTCCAGAAACAGGAAAAGAACATCATGTCCATGTTCGAGCAGGAATTCGGCAGGAACTTGTCGCCCATCGAGATGCAGACAATCGCCAGTTGGATCGATATGGACCATTACCCGCTTGAACTGATTGAATCAGCTTTGAAGGAAGCGGTATTGAATCGCGTCTACAGCTTGAAGTACATCGACCGCATTCTGTTGGCTTGGGAAAAGAAAAACATCAAGTCCGTGAAGGATCTGATCCAGCAACAAACGACGCGTCCCCCAAGCAAGCTGGACAAGTTTGAGGGCAGTCCCGAAACGGAGCCGGCGATGGAAGTGCCGCTGTACAATTGGCTGGACACCGATCCGGACGCATAAGCGGGGTGAACTATGTTATCGAAGAAAAAAACTGTTGAAGCGTTGGATGCGATGGCGGCTTTGTTTCCGCATGCGCAATGCGAACTTCTGCATCAAAACGTTTTCCAGCTTCTGATTGCGACACTGCTCAGTGCCCAGGCTACGGATGTTTCCGTCAATAAAGTGACGCCAGCCCTCTTCAGCCGTTTTCCGACACCTGAAGCTTTCCTTGCCGCGCCGCTCGAAGACATCATGGAAGAGATAAGAACAATCGGACTGTACAGGAACAAAGCCGCCAACATCCAAAAATGCTGTAAAATGCTGCTGGAAGAGTTTGGCGGAGAAGTACCCAGCACCCTGAAAGAACTGACCAAGTTGCCCGGTGTCGGACGCAAAACGGCGAATGTTGTCATGAGTGTCGGATTCCATATCCCGGCAATCGCAGTGGATACCCATGTGGAGCGGATCGCCAAACGTCTGCGTATCGCACCCCAAAAAGCATCGGTACTGGAAGTGGAGGAGCTGCTGATGAAGAAAATTCCTCGGGAACGTTGGTCTGATGCGCATCATCAGATGATTTTCTTCGGCCGGTATCATTGCACCGCCAGAAATCCGAAATGTGATGTTTGCCCGCTGCTCGGGATGTGCCAAGAAGGCCAAAAGCGTTTAGGCTTGAAGTGAAGCGGAGGACTGCAGATGATGTCTCCGGTAGCCCATAAAAAAACAGCCAGCTCTTAAAAATAAAGGGAGCTGGCTGTTTTTTTTATGGGTTTTGAGTTTCTTCGGCATCATCCGGTACCTCGGAGGATGCTTGATCGCTATCCGCCGAAGAGCTGGAAGAGGCTGAAGAGGAGTCTTTCTTGGCAGCATCTGCTGAATCGGATTCGGAAGAATCTTTTGACGGATCAGCGATGGTCAACTGGATGGTAGCTGCAGGCGACGTGTTTGAACCGATCTTGGCCACCAACGAAATCGTGATCGTGCCTTTGCCGGGCTTGTCGAGCACGGCCTTAGTATCGGTTGTCGTCTCGGAAGCTGATCCTGCAGTAACGGTGTACTGCGTTTGCGCATTGGAATCGGTGCCGTTGGCTGCATATTTATCCCATTCGACGGTCAATTCTTCCTTTTCCGCATCATAGCTTGCCTTCAATCCGGAAGGTGCCAACAAAGTCACGCCGTATTTCTTGGACGTTGATGTAGGTTCCGTGCCCTTGACGAAAAGTTCCGTTGCGATAAGGCTGCTCGGCGTGTTCGAGCCGGGCTTCATGATCGGATCGGTGTACTTCTCGATTGAGACTTTGCTGACCGATGAAGGCATCGTCCAGTCCGAATAGTCCGTATTTTCGGACACGTAGGACATCAACTCGCGATAGATTTCGCGGGTCAGGCTTTGAGTCTGATAGTCCAAAAAGTTGCCGTATTCCTTGGAATTGTCATAGCCGACCCAAACCGAAATCGAGTAGCTGGTCGAATAGCCGGCAAACCATGCGTCCGGGGCTGCATAAGGCACGTTTGTACCGCCGACAGCAGCCAGTTCATCATCCGTATAGTTGGTTGTTCCGGTTTTTCCGGCTTGCGGCAAACCGGGGATTTGAGCATTCGTTGCCGTCCCTTCGGTGATGACATCCTTCAGCATATCGGTGATCATATAGGCTGTAGAATCTTTCATCGCTTCCGTACCGTTCGGCTCGAATGTGTACTCCTGGCCTTCCGCTGTGGTTACGGATTGGACCGTATAAGGTGCGTAATAGGTGCCGCCGTTTGCGAAGGCAGCATAGGCTGCAGACAGCTGGATCGGGGTTGCTTCGCCGCCGATGGCATTGGATTCCACCAAATATTCCTGGCCATCGTTCGTTATCGTGATGCCCAATTTTTGCAGGAATGAAAATGCGTTTTCTGCGCCGACTTCCTGGAAGGTCTTCAGGGCCGGGATATTCCGTGAATCGACCAAAGCCTCACGGATGGTCTGGTCGCCTTTGTATTTGTTGTCGTAATTGTTGATTTCGCTCCCATCGGAATAACTGTACGCTTCATCCACGACCAATGTGCCGGTCGAATAATCCAAGTATTCGATGGCCGGTCCGTAGACGGACATCGGCTTCATCGTAGAACCGATGCTTCTTTGGAGTTCCGACGCACGGTTGTAACCCAATTGGACATTCTGGTTGCGCCCGCCGATGACCGCCTGGATGGCGCCGGTGTTGACATCGACCATGGAAACGCCTGTCTGCAACAGATCATCCGGGAAGTCTATATAGTCATAAGTGTTGACGATATCGTACAAACGCTGCTGGGCATCCATATCGATGTTGGTCGTGATCGTCAGGCCGCCTTCATAGACATCCAAGCCGGTTTTTTCAGAGACTTCATCGATGACAAGTTGGATATACGGATCGACCACCAGTGAGGTGTTGACGTCGCCGGAGTGATCAATGATGCTGCCTTCTACTTGGAGCGTTTTTGCCTCCGCGCTTTCTTCGGCAGTGATCTTTTCATTTTCGACCATCATATCCAGAACAAGGTCGCGTCTGATCTGCGTTGCCGCTGGGTTGTAGATCGGATCATACTGGGACGGGGCTTGCGGCATGCCTGCCAAAGTGGCGGCTTCCGCGAGCGTCACATCGGTGATGGGTTTGCCGAAGAAGTATTCTGCGGCGGTACCCATGCCGTAGACGTTATTGGACATGTAGACTTTATTGATGTAGAAAGCCAAAATCTCGTCTTTCGTGTATTCCCGCTCAAGCTGCATGGACATCCAGGCTTCCTGCGCTTTCCGCTTCAAAGTCTGGTCTTCGGAACTGGTCGAAAAATAGGATAATTTTATCAATTGCTGGGTGATGGTGCTGCCGCCCTGGGAAATTCCCCCTTGCTGGAGGTTCGCGAACAGGGCGCCGATGATCCGGATCGGATCAACGCCATTGTGATCGTAGAAGCGTTGGTCTTCAATCGATACGATCGCATCTTTCAGGACTTGCGGTATTTCTTCGGCGGTCACCAAAGTTCGGTTCTGATCGTTGCCGCCGATTTCTTTGATTTCATTTCCGTCTGCATCCAAAATGGTGGATGCCACTGTTCCGACCAATTTTTCCTCGGTCAGTTCGGGAGCGGAGGAGACATAATAGAAGAAGAGTCCTGCTCCGGATAAGAGCCCGATGCCCCCTAAAGCCAGGACACCGAAGAAAATTTTCTTCCAAAGCGGTGTTCCTGCCTTTTTCCCGCCCGACTTCGCTTTCGCAAGGGGCTTGCGTGGGCCTTTCGGTTTGCCGTTCTTTTGTCTGTTGTTTGCGCGTGATCGTGTCTTATTGCCTTCATTCGGCATCTGGTTCACCTCTTAATTATTTGTTTGTGTGTTCGAGCAGCTTATCCACTGCATCCAGATAATCCAGTCGCGGATTGAATCCGTATGCTACGTCGATGCCTTTTTCTTCAATGAAAGCCAAAGGGATCGATTTACGGCCATTATTCATTGTATCCTCCCAAAAGTCAATCAAATAGGAACTGTTCAGCAGAAAAACACGGTTGAAGAAAGAAAATCGGATCAGAACAAACGTGATTCCGTGCTGCAGGATACATCTTTTCATGTGGAGGATCTGGTGTTCATGGAAGTTGCTCAGTGGGATGGACGTCTTATTCTTGGTTTCTTTGGCCTCGAAGTCCAGGTAATGTCCTTTATAAACGCCGTTGTAGTCGGTTGTGGAGGATTGGCGATAATAGGCTTCTCTGATGACTGCCGCACTTCGTTTCGGGTAATCCACCTTGACGACCTGGATGGGCGTCGGTTTTTTGTGGATGACGGCTCTCCCTGAAGAAAGGTAATGCTCGTTGCTGCTGTTGATTTCTTCTTCAAGCGTCATGCCACGGTTGCTGTATATGAGATCTTTCTTTTTTGTTGTTTTTGGCATATGCGACTCGGCAAGGAACTTTTTGCCGTTCGGATAATTTACGGCCAATGGCGATCACCCCCATTGAATGATTATACCAAAAACCGACAGTGAAAGAAATCTAAGAAACCGTTAAACTGGAAGCTTGGAGCATTGGGAGCGGGCACGATTTTTGCGCGCTAATGGAATAATTAAGCACTTTTTGTTTACAATGCCGTTTTTCTAGTGTAGTATTGGAGAGTGTGCAATATCAAATTAATTGCAATAAAATCAAGATTTTTGGAGGAAAGTAAATGACTGCAAACTGGGAAAAAACAGGCACGAACGACGGTGTCTTAACATTTGAAATTTCAGAAGAAATCATCAAAAAAGAAATGGACAAAGTATTCAACAAAGTGAAAAAGAACGTTACTGTCCCTGGATTCCGCAAAGGGAAAGTTCCTCGTCACGTCTTCAACAATATTTACGGTGAAGAGTCTTTATTCGAAGATGCTCTGAATGGCGCATTGCCTGAAGCATACTCAAAAGCTGTTGAAGAAGCTGGATTGGATCCTGTTTCTCAACCGAAAATCGACATCAAGAGCATGGAAAAAGGCCAACCTTGGGTCATCACTGCTGAAGTAACAGTGAAACCTGAAGTGATACTGGGCGAATACAAAAACCTTACAGTCGAAAAACAAGACCGCGTCGTTACCGATGAGGATGTAGAAAACAACCTGAAGGAAAAACAAGCGCGCCAAGCTGAATTGGTCCTTAAAGAAGAAGGCGCTGAACTTGGCGATACAGTCGTAATCGACTATGAAGGTTTTGTCGATGGCGAAGCATTCGAAGGCGGCAAAGATCAAAATCATTCTTTGGAATTGGGTTCGAAACAATTCATCCCAGGCTTCGAAGAGCAATTGGTCGGCGTTAAAGCGGGAGAAGAAAAAGACGTTGTCGTGACATTCCCTGAAGAGTATCACGCAGAAAACCTTAAAGGCAAAGAAGCTACTTTCAAAGTAGTCGTACATGAAGTCAAAACCAAACAATTGCCTGCTTTGGATGATGAGTTCGCTAAAGATGTCGATGAAGAAGTCGAGTCATTGGACGAATTGAAAGCTAAAATCCGCAAGGAATTGGAAGACAGCAAAAACGCTGCAGCAGACGAAGCTGTGCAGGACCTGGCTTTGAGACAAGCAGTCGACAACGCTGAAATCGTAGAATTGCCGCACGTGATGGTCCATGATGAAGTGCACCGCCAAATGGATCTGTTCCTGAACGACATGCAACGTCAAGGCATCTCGCCTGAATTGTACTACCAAATCACTGGTACTACTGAACACGATCTGCATGTCCAAATGGAAGCAGATGCTGATGTCCGCACAAAGACATCACTTGTGTTGGAGCAAATCATCAAAGACGAAAACATCGTCGTTTCTGAAGAAGAAATCGCTGCAGAAATCGAAGAGTTGGCGAAACAATACAACATGGACGCAGACCGTGTCCGCGGATTGGTCAGCGCTGAAATGCTGACTAACGACATCCAAATGAAGAAAGCGATGAGCATCATCACTGATTCAGCGGTCGAAGCATAAGAAAAGTTGAAACAGAATACAGAGATCGGGACATTGTCTTCCATAGTCAGTGTCCCCTCTGTTTATACTCAGGGATATATTCGGAATATAACCCCAATAGGTAAACGAATCATATTCTTTTTCAACTTTTCCTTTCTGTGTTAAGATGTAAACCGTTCTGAAACGGTCAGGGTATAGACGCCGCAGCAGCCGGCGGATCCTGGCGTGTTGTGCTGGATCGGAAAGTAAGTATATAGAGAGGAGAATGATTGTGTTCCATGATGAAAGTATCGGGACAATACATTGTTCATTCTGCGGAAAATCTCAGGACCAAGTGAAAAAGATCATTGCGGGGCCGGATGTATATATTTGTAATGAGTGTGTAGATCTCTGCAAAGAGATCATCGAAGAGGAAATCTATGCACCAAGCGAAGCGGTATTCACCGAGGTACCAAAACCGCAGGAAATCCAAAAGATTTTGGGCGAGTATGTGATCGGCCAAGAAAAAGCCAAACGGACGCTCTCTGTAGCGGTCTATAATCACTACAAACGCATCGGCCAAATGAGCATGATGTCAGAAGAAGATAATGTAGAGTTACAAAAAAGCAACATTTGTTTGATAGGCCCGACCGGTTCGGGCAAAACGTTCCTTGGCCAAACATTGGCGCGCATCCTGGATGTCCCATTTGCGATTGCTGATGCGACAAGTTTGACGGAGGCCGGCTATGTCGGAGAGGATGTCGAAAATATCCTGTTGAAGCTGCTTCAGGCTGCCGAGTTTGATGTCGAGCGGGCTGAACGGGGAATCATCTACATCGACGAAATCGACAAGATCGCCCGCAAAGGCGAAAATGTATCGATCACAAGAGATGTGAGCGGGGAAGGTGTCCAACAGGCGCTGCTGAAAATTTTGGAAGGCACTGTTGCGAACGTCCCACCGCAGGGCGGCAGAAAACACCCGCAGCAAGAGTTCATCCAAATCGACACGACGAACATTCTGTTCATTGTCGGGGGTGCCTTTGACGGCATCGAGACGATCGTGAAAGAGCGTCTTGGCGAGAAAGTCATCGGCTTCGGCTCTCCGCAAGCCAAACACTTGGAGGACAAGAGCATCATGCAGCAGATCATTCCGGAAGACCTTTTGAAGTTCGGATTGATCCCGGAATTCATCGGTCGTCTGCCGATAATGGCTGCCTTGGAAAAATTGACGGAAGATGATTTGGTTCATATTCTGACACAACCGAAAAATGCCTTGGTAAAACAATACAAAAAATTGCTTGAGTTGGATGGCGTCGAATTGGTATTCGAAGATGATGCACTGCGCTCCATCGCCAAAAAAGCACTGGAAAGAAACACAGGCGCCCGCGGATTGCGCTCCATCATCGAGAACATCATGCTGGACATCATGTTCGATATCCCAAGCAGAGATGAGATCGTGAAGTGCGTCATTACGGACAACACAGTGAATGGCATTGGTGCGCCGTTGCTGTTCGATGAAGACGGCAAACTGATCAACTGAACATGAGCTTGCGTTTGAAGTCCGGCGAATCAGACAATTTCCAATCTGATTTCCGGACTTTTTCGCTTCAGGAATGAAGAGCGAACACAAGAATAGTTTTAACTGTCGTTTCAATTGCAGGCGGCTTTGAAAAGGAGTGAAAATCAATGCATGTACAAGATGCGGAAATCGTAATGAGCGCGGTCGATCCCAAACAGTACCCAGCCACCGGATTTGCCGAGATCGCATTGGCGGGAAGGTCCAATGTGGGCAAGTCGTCGTTCATCAACAAACTGATCAATCGCAAAGCCCTGGCGCGGACATCAAGCAAACCGGGAAAGACCCAGACTTTGAACTTTTATCTGATCAACAATTCGTTTTATTTTGTGGACGTTCCGGGCTATGGTTACGCCAAAGTTTCCAAAACGGAACGGGCAAAATGGGGGCAAATGCTGGAGACCTATTTTACCCAACGGGACACGTTGCGGCATGTCTTTCTGGTGGTTGATTTCAGGCATGAACCTACCGAAGATGACATCCAGATGAAGGATTTTATCGAGTACTACAATCTTCCATACTCGGTCATCGCGACCAAATGCGACAAAATACCGCGGGGGAAATGGAATCAACATTTTTACCGCATCAAGAAAGCTCTGAATCTTCCGAGTGACGAGTCCTTGATCATGTTCTCGAAAGAAACGGGCGAGGGCGTCGAAAAAGCCTGGACGTTGATCGAGGGAATACTGGCGGAGCATCAACAAACCCCGCATAATTAAAGAAATTTCTATGGGCAACATCCTGCTATCGGATGTTGCCCATTCTGCGTTCGTTGGTTATGATAGGATGGACAAGTCGCTTGTCATCGCAGGGATCGGACACGGGAGGGATAATATGAGGACTAATAAAATCAGCCGTTACACGACTGAAGAAAAAAGTTGGATCATGCAGGACTGGGCGAACTCGGCCTATTCCATCATGATCACAACCGCAGTATTTCCGCTGTATTTCAAAGCGGTCGCGGAAGGCGGCGGCATGTCGGATGCTGACTCGACCGCCTATTGGGGATATGCGAACGCAGCGGCTACGCTGGTCGTGTCGCTTCTGGCGCCTGTGCTGGGAGCGGTCGCCGATTACAAAGGTTTCCGCAACCCGCTGTTCACGGCCTTTACCTTGGCCGGCATCTTTGCCACGATCGGCTTCGTATTTGTGCCTTCGGGGAGCTGGCTGCTTTTGTTGGGACTATATATGCTTTCTGTCGTCGGTTTCTCGGGAGCGAACATCTTTTATGACGGCTCCTTGATGGATGTGACGACTGATGAGCGCATGGACCGCGTTTCAGCGGCGGGATTCGGTTGGGGCTATATCGGCAGTTCAATTCCTTTTCTGCTCTTCATTTTCTTCCAATTGACCGGCGTTTTGCCCCTCGGCACTGGCGGCATCGTGAAGGGCGGCTTTATCCTGACTGCGCTTTGGTGGTTTGCCTTCACCATCCCTTATTGGAAAAACGTCAAGCAGAACTATTACATCGAAAAGGAACCACGCGTAATCCGCAAGAGCTTCATCCGTTTAGGGCAGACGCTGAAGCATGTCCGGGAACACCGGCAAGCTTTCCTGTTTCTTTCGGCCTATTTCTTCTATATCGATGGGGTGGGAACCATCTTCAAAATGGCGACCGCGGTGGGGTCGGATATCGGTCTCTCCTCGAATGAACTGATCCTTGTCATGCTGATCGTCCAATTCGTTGCTTTCCCGTTCTCAATCCTCTATGGCCGCGCTTCAAAGCGGTACGGAAACAAAAATATGATATTCACAGGGATCCTGACCTATGTTTTTATCTGCATCTATGCATTGCAGTTGGATTCCTTGTCCGCTTTCATCATATTGGCGTTGCTGGTCGGCACAGCCCAAGGAGGCGTGCAAGCATTGAGCCGCTCTTTGTTCGGCCAGCTGATTCCGAAAGATCAGGCGAACGAATTCTTTGGGTTCTACAATATTTTCGGGAAATTTGCCGCCGTTATCGGACCGCTGCTCGTCGGAATCATCGCGCAAATGACAGGGAATTCCTTGGACGGCGTTTTCGCCTTGATCGTTCTGTTCAGCATCGGCGGGATTCTGCTCTCCTTTGTGAAAGTGCCGGACGCGCAAGGCGAATCGCAGAATTTGACGATCGAATAAATATTTGCATGTGTGGCGAAGATGTGTTAGAATCTAGTTTGCATCTTTATGCTCATTTGTATAGAATGAAGACATTTCTCAAGGTGGGAGACATTTGGCAGAACGTATTTCAGAAGAAAAATTAGCGCAAATCAGAAACGAAACTAATATCATTGATGTAGTCAGCCAATATGTACAACTCAAAAAAAGAGGCAAGAATCATTTCGGCTTTTGCCCGTTCCATGACGAGAAGACCCCATCTTTTTCTGTTGCCGAAGAGAAACAGATTTTCCACTGTTTCAGCTGCGGAAGAGGCGGGAATGTTTTTACTTTTTTGATGGATGTCGAGGGTATTTCATTTGTTGAGGCCGTCATCAAGACAGCCGAGTTGAGCAACATCCCGTTGGATTTCACCTATGATCACCACACTCAGGACAATCCGATGCAGTCAAAAAAAGAAAAATTGGTCCAAATCCACGAGGAAGCTGCAGCTTTTTACCATCAGATCCTGATGAATACTGTCACCGGTCAAGCTGCATTGGATTATATGACAAATCGCGGCTTCACTCAGCAAACCATGCAGGAATATCAGATCGGGTTTTCCCCTTCCAACCGGACGGCGCTCTTCCAGATGCTCAAAGCGAAGAAATTCGATGAAGGACTTCTTCAGGAAAGCGGCATATTCACGGACAGACAAGGGCAGAATGAACTCTTCGATCGTTTCTCTGGCCGAATCATTTTTCCGTTGCGGAACGCCAAAGGCCAGACAGCCGCTTTTTCAGGTCGGATTATGCATGCTTCCCAAGACGATGAGACCGGGTACCATGAGGCTAAATACCTGAACAGCCCGGAAACGTTGCTGTTCAACAAGCGGGATTTCCTTTTCAATTTCGATAAGGCCCGCAGTGAAATCCGCAGGCATTCGGAAGTGGTGCTTTTCGAAGGTTACATGGACGTCATCTCCGCGTGGCAAGCTGGTGTCAAAAATGGCGTCGCCTCGATGGGGACAAGCCTGACGGATGAGCAAAACCGGATCTTGACCAAGACAGCGGACAAAATCGTCATTGCTTATGATGGCGACCGAGCCGGTGTCGAGGCAACCAAGCGCGCCATCGAAATACTTGAACGCAACAAGCATTTCGACATTTCGGTTTTTCCGTTGGAAGCAGGGATGGATCCCGACGAGTACATCCAACAGAAAGGGCCGGAAGCATTTGCCAAGGCCCTGAAGAACAACCGGGAAACAGTGATCCAATTCTATTCGCGTTACCTAAAAATGAATCTGAACCTGGATTCCGAAAAAAATCGGATCACCTATATCGAAACCATGCTGAAGGCATTGGCTTCCCTTGACTCCCTAATCGAAAGAGAACTTTACATGAAGGATATTGCGGAGGAATTCGGTATTCCGATCGACATCCTGCAGAAGCAATTGAAGGGATATCAACAGGACGTGCTGCAGCAACAGCCGGACCGTGCACCTGTCCGGCGGTCGGAAGCGCAAAGCGCCTTGGCTCAAGCAGCCTATCCAAAAACAAACAATCGCAAGGCGACGCAGGCTGAGCAAAGCGAAAAGCAATTGCTTTACCGCCTGTTTCATTTCGAAGAGGTATGGTCGTATCTGCAGGAAATTGATGCTGATTTCAACTTCATCCATGATGATTATCAGACCATCTACATTTTGTACGAAGCGTTCTTCAGGCAGAATGGGGCGGTAGGGAACATCGATCAATTTTTGGACCGCATCAACAATCCGGCCCTTCAAAACTTGATTACACAGATCGAGTGGTTCCAATTGGACTCGGAAGTCACGTACCAAGAAATCCGCGATCTCGTCCATATCATCCGAGATAAGTCGTCTTTACAGGAACAATTGACCAAAAAACAGGCAGAAATGAAGGAAGCGCGCAAAAAAAACGACAATGAGCGTCTGAAGTCGATCATGTCGGAAATTGTTTCGCTCTCAAAAGAACTGAAAGCAACACCGAAATAGCCCGCATCGAATGGAGGAATCATTTTATGGCAATCGAAAAAAATGATCAAGGTTTAACGTTAGAACAGGTAACCAAAAAGTTGATCGCCGAAAATAAATTATTGGGATCCGTCTTCTATGACGAATTGGCCGATAAGATAGCTACACCCTTCCAATTGGACGCGGATGAAATGGATAAACTGATACAAAAAATGGAAGATGGCGGAGTCAGCGTCGTGGACGCGGACGGAGGTCCCACAGCCCGTCAGCTTGCCAAAGAAACGGCAAAGCCCGAAAAAACGGCCGCAGCCGCCAAGGATGAGGAAGAAGAAGACTTGATGGCCGTGCCTGCCGGAGTCAAAATCAACGATCCGGTCCGCATGTATCTGAAGGAAATCGGCCGTGTGCCGCTATTGAATGCGGATGAAGAGGTCAATTTGGCTCTGCGCATCAAGGAAGGCGATCAGGAAGCGAAGCAACAATTGGCTGAGGCGAACTTGCGCTTGGTCGTTTCCATCGCAAAACGCTATGTCGGCCGCGGCATGCAGTTCCTGGATCTGATCCAGGAAGGCAATATGGGTCTGATGAAAGCCGTCGAAAAATTCGACCACACGAAAGGATTCAAATTCTCCACTTATGCTACTTGGTGGATCCGCCAAGCCATCACCCGCGCCATCGCGGATCAGGCCAGAACGATCCGGATTCCGGTACACATGGTCGAAACAATCAACAAATTGGTCCGCATCCAACGGCAACTGCTTCAGGACCTTGGCCGCGAACCGACACCGGAAGAGATCGGCGCTGAAATGGATCTGCCGACAGAAAAAGTCAGAGAGATCCTCAAAATCGCCCAAGAGCCTGTTTCCCTGGAGACGCCGATCGGGGAAGAAGATGATTCCCATTTGGGCGATTTCATCGAAGATCAGGAAGTATTGAGCCCGGCTGAGCACACTGCCCAAACACTGCTGAAGGAACAGCTCGAAGAAGTGTTGGATACCTTGACAGACCGCGAGGAAAACGTTCTGCGCCTGCGTTTCGGCCTTGATGACGGGAATGTGCGGACTTTGGAACAAGTCGGAAAAGTATTCGGAGTCACCCGTGAGCGGATCCGTCAGATCGAAGCGAAAGCTTTGCGCAAACTGCGTCACCCAAGCCGCTCGAAACAGTTGAAAGATTTTCTTGAGTAAGAAGCACCCCGACCCGAGGTATTGCACTCGGGTTTTTCTTATGCCATTTTCCGGATGATGGAAGGATTAGTGGGATATATGAAATGGAATTATGCTAAAATAGAGTCATGAGCAAAAATGGAAAGGGAGGGATGAGGTTGAACAATCAACAATTATCAATAAGATTAGAGACAGTCGCAGGTTTTGTTCCGGAAAATGCGAGACTGGCGGATATCGGCTCGGATCACGCATATTTGCCTTGTGTTTTGGCGTTGCGCGGCGTCGTCGCTTATGCTTTGGCGGGAGAAGTTGTGAAAGGCCCCTTCGAATCGGCAGCGGAACAAATCCGGACATCGGATGTCGGCGATCGCGTCAGCGCCAGACTTGGCGATGGCATGGATGTGATCGATCCGGCTGATCATATCAACGTCGTCACCATCTGCGGGATGGGCGGCGATCTGATTTCCAGAATTCTGGAAAAAGGCAGACTGAAAGACAAATTGGCGGGGGTGGAACGCTTGATCCTTCAGCCCAACAACGGGGAAAAGAAACTGCGCGAATGGCTGATCGCCCACCAATACAAAATAATCGACGAAACGATATTGGAAGAAAACGGAAAGATCTACGAAATCATCGTAGCCGAAAAGGCAGAAACCGCAGAAAGCTACTCAGATTTGGAATACAGCTTCGGCCGTTTCTTGCTCCAGAAGAAAAACGAGGCCTTCCGCAAAAAATGGTTATCCGAAATCGACAAATGCCAATACATATTGGACAGCATGCAAAAAGCAAGCAATAAGCTGAACGAAAAAGAACAGCAAGTGATCAATAAAATCAATGAAATTAAAGAGGTGCTGGCATGAAAAGCATTACTGGTTATGAATTCATCGAGTTGTTCGAATCGCATGTTCCTACTTGGTTGGCGGAAGAAGGGGATCCGGTCGGGTTGCATCTGGGGGACTTGAGCCGCCCAATCCGCCGCATTCTGGTGACGCTCGATGTCCGTCCTGAAGTCGTTCAGGAAGCCATCGAAAAGCAAGTCGATTTTATCTTTTCCCACCATCCTCCGATTTATCGGCCATTGAAAAATCTGGATGCAACAGATAAACAAACAAAAATGTACATCGACCTGCTGAAGCACGACATCAGCGTCTACGCAGCCCATACGAATCTGGACAATGCGAGCAACGGGATGAACGACTGGCTCTCCGAAGCGCTTGGACTGTTGGATGTGGAGATCATGGACGTCACGAAGCGCGTGCCCGTGAAAAAAATTTCCGTCTGCGTGCCGAATGCGGAATGCAACCGCGTCCGCTTGGCCATGACCGATGCGGGAGCGGGCAACATTTCCGATGAATACAGCCATTGTTCTTATGAGGCGCAAGGAGTCGGCCGCTTCACGCCGATGGAAGGCGCAAAACCGGCGATCGGCCATATCAATGAACCAGAGGAAGTCCAAGAGAAGAAAATCGAGATGATCGTCGAAGACAAATACTTGGCTGACGTGTTGGAGGCGCTGTACGAGTCGCATCCATACGAAGAACCAATCTATGAAATCTATACCATCAATAATTTCCAGCGTGAATACGGTCTGGGAAGAGTCGGCAATTTGGCTCTGCCGATGTCGTTGCGTTCCTTTATCCAGTACGTCAAGGATGTTTTTCAGATCGAGGGCATGCGCTTCATCGCAGCCGATTTGGACCAAACGATCAGCCGCGTCGCAATCTGCGGCGGGGATGCCGGCAAATACTACCGCAAGGCGATCAAAAAGGGAGCGGATGTCTACATCACCGGCGACGTCTACTACCACACTGCCCATGATATGCAGGCTGACGGACTGACCGTCATCGATCCCGGCCATCACATCGAACAGATCTGCAAACAGAAGCTATTGGAGTTATTCACCGAATGGAAAAAAGAAAATGATTGGGATCTGGAAGTCATTGCCTCCGAAATCAACACAGATCCATTCATTTTCGACAGTCAATTGTGAGAGGAAGTCAATGCATGCAAGAAAAATTAGTGGACCGTTTTTTGAAATACGTTAAATTCGAGACAAGATCGGACGAGAAAAGTCCGGCAGTGCCTTCCACCCAAAACCAGGTGGATTTCGCCAAAAATATTTTGATTCCGGAACTGGAAGCCATCGGACTTTCGGACATCCGTTACAATGCCGCCAATGGGTTCGTGACAGCGCTCCTGCCGCGCAATTCCCAAAAAACGTTCCCGGCAATCGGGTTCATCGCCCACATGGACACAGCTGATTTCGAGGCCGCAAACGTCAATCCGCTGATTTGGGACCATTATGCCGGCAACGATCTGATTCTGGATGCCGAAGCACAAGTGATCCTTTCGCCCAAGGACTTCCCGGCTTTGAAGAACTATGTCGGCCAGACTCTGATCACTACCGACGGAAAAACATTGCTGGGTGCGGACGACAAAGCCGGCATCGCTGAAATCATCACGGCTTTGGAGGCAATCAAAGCAATGGAAGGCCTGGAACACGGAGACATCAAAGTGGCGTTCGGACCGGACGAAGAAATCGGCCGAGGGGCGGATCTCTTTGATGTTGAAGGATTCGGGTGCGACTTTGCCTACACGATGGATGGCGGCCCTTTGGGCGAACTTGAATACGAAAGCTTCAATGCTGCGCAGGCTGTCGTCAAGATCCATGGCAAAAATGTGCACCCAGGAACTGCCAAGGGCACAATGGTGAATGCGATCAAATTGGCCATTGCTTACGATAATGCATTGCCGCAAAATGAAGTGCCAGAAAAGACCGAAAAACGCGAAGGCTTTTACCATCTGATGGGCATCGAGGGCAACGTGGAAGAAAGCCAAATGACCTACATCATCAGGGATCATGATAAGACTTTGTTTGAACACAGGAAAACGGCCTTGCTTTCGCTTGCGGAACGCATGAACAGCGAGCTGGATGAAAAACGCATCACTGTCGAAATGCACGACCAGTACTACAATATGGGCGAAGTGCTGAAAGAAGACATGCGTCCGGTCGATCTGGCGGAAGCAGCGATGAAGGCATTGGGGATCACTCCGATCATCGAGCCGATCCGCGGCGGAACCGACGGCTCCAAATTATCGTTTATGGGTTTGCCTACTCCAAATATTTTCGCTGGAGGCGAAAACTTCCACGGCCGCTATGAGTTTGTATCTGTCCAATCAATGGAAAAAGCAGTTGCGGTCATCGTGGAGATCATCAAACAAAGTCAAGGGTACGGCGAGCAATGAGAAATGCCCTGCTCATTTACTTCGTTTTGGTTAATGTCCTGCTTTTCATCTTGATGGGCATCGATAAAAAGAAAGCCCGCCAAAACGCTTGGCGCATACCCGAGCGCAACTTGCTTCTGCTCGGATTGTTCGGCGGCGGGCTGGGTGGGCTGTCCGGCATGCACCATTTCCGCCATAAAACGAAACATCCCCGATTCAAGCTGGTCTATGTTTTGGGCACGCTCTTGAGCGGGCTAGCATCCTGTTTTTTTCTTTGAGGGGAACAAAAAAATGCCGCTATTATCCATTCGGAAGATAGCGGCATTTTCTTATTTGTTCTTCACCAGGAATTGGAAAGATACGGCATCCGGGCCGGCATGGGTCATGACGCTGGCGCTTGCATAGGATGTATGCACCTGGGCATCCGGGAATGCCCTTTTCAGCATGTCGATGATTTGATTCGAATAGTCCGACAAACCGTCATGGGTGATGCCGATCGCTTCAACGTCGCGGTAATTTTGTTTCAGTTCTTCAATGATTTCTTCGTAGCGTTTTACGATTGCCTTTGTGCCACGGCCTTTGATGTCCGTGGTCAAGGCGCCGTCACTCATCTTCAGGTTCGCTTTGATGTTCAGCAGCGTAGTGATCCGTCCCATCGTTTTCCCGATCCGGCCTCCCTTGACCATGTTCTCCAGGTTGACGATGCAGATATAGAGAAGGGTGCGCTCCCTGACTGCAGCGATGCGGGGCAATGCTTCTGCCACTGCTAATCCTTCAGCGGCGCATTTTGCGGCCTCCAGTACCTGGAAAGCGGCTGCCCGGGCGCAAAACTTCGAATCGATGACGGTCACCTTGCCGTGAGCAAGTTTAGTTGCCTGGTGAGCGGAATTCACGGTTCCGCTCAATGTTTCCGTCACATGGATCGACAAAACTTCGCTGCCGTCAGCTGTCAATTCATTATATTTATCCAAAAAAGTCCCCATGGCCGGCTGGGATGATTTCGGCAATTCCTTGCTGTTCATCATTTTGTCGAGAAACTCGGGTTTGGTTATGGTGATGCCGTCGTAATACAGTACGTTATCGATCATGGATGAAAGCGGGATCACTGTGATTCCGTATTTGTCAATTTCTCCTGCGGACAATTCCGTCGTGGAATCGGTCACAATTTTGAAGTTTGGCATATTGATTCTCCTTAAGTACAGTCGTGTTTTCTCTAAGAATAGCAGATTTGAGCTGAAAAGTAACGCGCTTATCTTTTTGATTTGTGAGCATATCCTTCCTTTCGGGATGTTTTTTTGTTTAAAATAGATTATGCTATAATGGATTAGTTGCAAAAGAAAGTAGGTTACAGACATATGGATGGAATATTACCTTTATGGAAAGAACGCGGCATGACGAGTCATGACTGTGTATTCAAACTGAGAAAAATACTGAAAACAAAAAAAGTGGGGCATACCGGCACTTTGGATCCGGAAGTCGATGGCGTGTTGCCGATCTGCATCGGCAAGGCCACGAAAGTCGTCGAGTTTTTGACGGATACGGATAAGGCGTACGAAGGTGAAATCACGATCGGAGTCGCGACAACGACCGAGGACAGCCAAGGCGAAACGATTGCGAAGGCGGCGGTCGATCAAGCGTTGTCCTCGGATACGATCGATGCAGCTATGAAAGCCATGATAGGCGAAAGCATCCAAGTTCCGCCGATGTATTCCGCAGTCAAGGTGAACGGGAAAAGACTTTATGAATATGCCCGCAAAGGGTTGTCCGTCGAAAGGCCGCAAAGAACCATTCAGGTCATGCGATTTGAACGGATTTCTGAGCCCGTCTATCACGCGGGGGACCAAACGATGTCCTGGCGTTTTCGGGTCACCTGCGGAAAAGGGACATACGTCAGGACTTTGGCCGTGGATCTGGGCGCGGCATTGGGCTACCCAGCGTACATGTCAAGCCTGACGCGCACGATGAGCGGATCCTTCACCAAAGAGGACTGCCTGACCCTGCAGCAAGTCGCCGAAGCAATGGCGAATGGCGAAATCGATGGCCACCTGAAGCCAATCGAGTCAGTATTCGCAACGTATCAGCAGATTGCGCTTGATGATGAACTCTGGGATAAGGTCAAAAATGGTGCGGTTCTGCCGAAAGAGGGCCCCTTCAAAGAAATGGACGCCCCTTTCCTCTTCACCTACCAGCACAGAGTTGTAGCGATGTACGAACCGCATCCGACCAAACCCGGTTCGATCAAACCAAAAAAAATGTTTCTATCTTAATCAACAAGGAGTTGCTGAGGCAATGGAAATCATCCATATCCATCATCCCTATGATAAAAATCAAATACCTGACGAACAGGTAGTTTTGGCGCTGGGATATTTTGACGGCGTCCATAGAGGGCATCAAGAAGTGATCAAAAGAGCGAAGGAGGTTGCCGACCAAAAGCAGCTGAAACTTGCGGTCATGAGCTTCAACCATCACCCGAGCATCGTTTTTCAAAAGATGAACCCCGACACCATGCAATATTTGTCTACCGTCAAACGCAAAGCCGAAATTTTCGAGAGTCTGGGTGTCGATTATTTCTTCGTCATTGCTTTCACATCTGCCTTCGCCTCCTTAAGGCCGCAGGACTTTGTCGACCAGTACATCAGCGGCCTGCATGCTGCGGCTGTCGTGGCCGGTTTCGATTACACCTATGGGCCAAGGGAAATAGCGGACATGAAGCAATTGGTGAATTATGCCAAGGACCGCTTCGAAGTCATAGAAGTCGAGGAGTTGAAGAATGCAGCCGAAAAAATCAGCTCCACGCACATCCGGGAAGCTTTAGCCGAAGGCAATATGGAAAAAGCGAATGCGTATCTGGGTTATGTTTATCAGATTGAAGGCACCGTCATTCACGGCGATGCGCGAGGCAGGCTGCTGGGTTTTCCGACCGCCAATATCCAGACAGAAAAGCATACACGATTGCCAAGGAACGGCGTCTACATCGTGAGCATCAAAGTGAACGGAACGTGGTATCGCGGCACAGCCTCGATCGGGCACAATATCACGTTCGAAGCCGATCGCGACAAGACGGTGGAGGTTTACATTCTGGACTTCAACAAAATGATCTACGGCGAGGACGTAATCGTCAGGTGGCACCATTTTATCCGCAGTGAAATCAAATTTTCGGGTGTCGAACAGCTGATTGCCCAACTGAAAAAAGATGAAGCGGAAACGATCGCTTACTTTCAGGATCACCGATTGAATGAGGTGAGCATCTAGATGACTGCGGCTTATTTGCACATCCCTTTCTGCGAACATATCTGCTTCTATTGCGATTTCAATAAAGTATTCCTAGAGGGCCAACCGGTCGATGAATACGTCAAGGCGTTGCTAAAGGAAATGCGGTTGTCGAAGCAGCTCCATCCAAATGAAGAAATCAGCACCTTCTATATCGGTGGCGGCACACCGACAACGCTGAACGAACGCCAATTGGACAAACTCTTGAGCGGGATCCGCAGCATCTATTCCTTGCCGAAGGGCGCCGAATTCACGATGGAAGCCAATCCGGAAAGTGTTTCGCTTGATAAACTGAAGATCATGCATGATTATGGGGTCAACCGTTTGAGCATGGGGGTGCAATCTTTCAATAATGACATCCTGAAAAAAATCGGCCGCATCCATACTGCCGAGCAAGTCTACACATCCGTAGCCGATGCCCGCAAAGCCGGATTCGAAAATATGACGATTGACCTGATCTTTCGGTTGCCGAACCAAACGATGGCCGATTTTGAAGACAGTCTGAAAAAGGCTTTGGAGCTGGATCTGCCGCATTATTCGATCTATGCCTTGATCCTCGAGAACAAGACCGTGTTCTACAACCTGATGCGCCAAGGGAAGTTGCCCTTGCCTTCCGAAGACACTGAAGCCGACATGTACGCCGTGGCTATCGAGACGATGGCAAAAAGCGGCAGGAACCAATACGAAATCTCAAACTTTGCGCTGCCTGGCTATGAGTCCAGGCATAATCTCACCTATTGGAAAAATGAGGCTTATTTCGGCTTCGGGGCAGGGGCGCACGGCTACATTGACGGAATCCGTTACCACAATCATGGCCCGATCCAGCATTATCTGGCCCCCTTGCGCGACGATCAGTTGCCGATCATCCGTCAGCAGACTTTATCAAAGAATGAAAAGATGGAGGAAGAGATGATGCTGGGCTTGCGCACAATGGCGGGCGTCAGCCAACAGCACTTCGCCGATAAATTTCAGACGTCACTGTTGGACCAGTACGAGGAAGTGATTTCGGATCTGATTGCGGCAGGCCTGCTCCTGATTGATGGGGATAGGGTGCGTTTGACTCAAAAGGGCATTTTCCTCGGAAATGAAGTGTTCCGCGCGTTCCTGATGTGATATTGTCCGTGGCCGGACGCCTGCCTGCATTGTTCTGAAAAATGAATGTAATCCGTTGACAAAGCCTGTTGCCCGTGATAAATTTATTTATGGTTAGCACTCATTGTGGTCAAGTGCTAAAGTGAGGTGAAAATCTTGTTAACGGAAAGACAGTTACTAATTTTGGATTTAATCGTCAGGCATTACATCGAATTTGAGGAGCCGATCGGATCGAAGACGCTCCTTAAGGAATCTTCTTTGGCCTTCAGTTCCGCAACGATCCGCAATGAAATGATGCGGATCGAAGAGCTGGGGTTCCTGGAAAAAATGCATTCTTCATCGGGCAGGATACCGTCGATCCAAGGTTATCGCTACTATGTCGATCAGATTTTAGGCAAAGAAAGCGAAGAAGTGGCTGAAGATGTCAAGCAGGCAATCAAGCACGGTTTCCGGAATCCTTTTCGGGAAGTGCAGCAGGTCGTGGAAAAATCAGCAGAAATGCTATCCTATCTGACGAATTATACGGCTCTGGCGATCGGCCCCGAGACGAAGGATAGCCGTTTGACCGGTTTCCGGCTGGTTGCGCTCAACGAAAGCCAAGTGATGGCCATCTTGGTCACAGACAAAGGCTACGTCGAGAATCAGATTTTCCCGGTTTCGCCGGGGTTCTCTACTGCTGAGATGGAAAAAATCGTCAACATCTTCAATCAGGAATTGGTCGGACGGACGCTGCAGGAAGTGTTCATCAAGCTGCAAACGGACATCCCGCTGATCATCCGGAAGTACGTCGACGCAAAAATCGATTTCACCGCCATCTTCAATGACATCGTCACGAAGTTGGAGCATGACCGCTTCCACGTCGGAGGCAGCATGAACCTGCTGAACCACTTGGATGCGACGATGGACAAACAGAAGATGAAGGCCATCCTGAGCATGCTGAATGGGTCTCCGGATATCCACGCACTTTTTTCCAGCCTGCACGACGGAGTCGGCGTGAAAATCGGCACGGAATTGAACAACGAACTGTTGCACAACTTTAGCCTGATCACGGCAACTTATGACACCGCCGGCAACGGGAAGGGTCTGATCGCATTACTGGGGCCGACCAACATGCCTTATCAAAAAATGATCAGCATCATGAATTTCATGCGTTATGAACTTTCTGATAACTTGAATGATCTAAACAAATAAGCACGACAAAGGAGATTTTGAAGTGGACAATAATGATGAATTAGTTGAAAAGCGGGATCCGGAAGTCGAATCAGCAAACGAAGAGGTTGCTGAGGAAACAATGACGGAAGTAAGCGAAGTCGACGCCTTGAAAGCTACTCTGGCGGAAACGGAAGATCGTTTGTTGCGTCTGCAGGCAGAACTTGCCAACATCCAGAAGCGCAATACGAAAGAAAGACAGGATGCGGCGAAATACCGTTCCCAGTCACTGGCGCAAGAGCTGTTGCCGGTAATGGACAGCTTGGAAAGAGCTTTGGAGATTGAAGTGGAAGACGAAAAATCCCTGAACCTGAAAAAAGGTTTGGAGATGGTCATGAACCTCTTCAAGGAAGCTTTCGCCAAAGAGGGAGTCACTGCAATCGACCCGATCGGTCAGCCTTTCGATCCGAATTTCCATCAATCGATCCAACTGCAGCCAGCTGGTGAAGGCCAAGAGCCTGACACGGTTGTGGCGGTTGTTCAAAAAGGGTACGCATTGAAGGAACGCGTCTTGAGACCCGCAATGGTCATCGTTGCACAATAATTTCACTGATAAACATTAAAATTTCAAATAGAGGGGAATACAATCATGAGCAAAATTATCGGTATTGACTTAGGAACAACAAACTCAGCTGTTGCAGTATTAGAAGGCGGAGAAGCAAAAATCATCCCAAATCCGGAAGGTAACCGCACAACACCATCAGTCGTCTCCTTCAAGAACGGCGAAATCCAAGTGGGTGAAGTTGCGAAACGCCAAGCCGTGACCAATCCGAACACAATCAGCTCGATCAAACGTCACATGGGCGTCGCTGGCTACAAAGTCGAAGTGGAAGGCAAAAGCTACACTCCGCAAGAAATTTCAGCGATGATCCTGCAATATCTGAAAGGGTATGCTGAAGATTATTTAGGCGAAAAAGTCGACAAAGCGGTCATTACCGTTCCAGCTTACTTCAACGATGCACAGCGTCAAGCCACCAAAGATGCCGGTAAAATTGCCGGTCTGGAAGTGGAACGTATCGTCAACGAGCCGACTGCTGCAGCTTTGGCATATGGTTTGGACAAAACCGAAAAAGACGAAAAAATCCTTGTATTCGACTTGGGCGGCGGTACATTCGACGTTTCCATCCTTGAATTGGGCGACGGCGTATTCGACGTATTGAGTACTGCCGGCGACAACAAGTTGGGCGGAGATGACTTTGACAACAAGATCATCGACTACTTGGTAGCAGAATTCAAAAAAGAGAACGGAATCGACCTTTCCAACGATAAAATGGCCAAACAGCGTCTGAAGGATGCTGCTGAGAAAGCCAAAAAAGATCTTTCCGGTGTAACTTCGACTCAAATCAGCCTGCCGTTCATCACAGCCGGCGAAGCTGGTCCATTGCACTTGGAATTGACGCTGACCCGCGCGAAATTCGACGAAATCACTTACGATTTGGTTGAACGCACGAAAGGCCCTGTCCGCCAAGCGTTGAAGGATGCTGGTCTGTCGACTTCCGAAATCGATGAAATCATCCTGGTCGGCGGTTCAACACGTATCCCTGCTGTCATTGAAGCAGTCCGTAAAGAAGCCGGCAAAGAACCAAACAAATCCGTTAATCCGGATGAAGTAGTGGCGATGGGTGCTGCCATTCAAGGCGGCGTCATCTCCGGTGACGTAAAAGACATCGTATTGTTGGACGTAACACCATTGTCATTAGGTATCGAAACAATGGGTGGCGTGTTCACTAAATTGATCGACCGCAATACAACTATCCCGACAAGCAAATCACAAGTCTTCTCGACTGCAGCAGACAACCAACCAGCTGTTGATGTGCACGTCCTGCAAGGGGAGCGTCCGATGGCAGCCGACAACAAAACACTGGGTCGTTTCCAATTGACGGATATCCCAGCCGCACCACGCGGTGTTCCTCAAATCGAAGTCACTTTCGACATCGACAAAAACGGTATCGTCAACGTCCGTGCGAAAGACCTGGGCACTCAAAAAGAACAAACGATCACGATCAAATCTTCTTCCGGTTTGACAGACGAAGAAATCGAAAAAATGGTGAAAGATGCTGAAGCAAATGCTGAAGCGGATAAATTGCGCAAAGAAGAAGTTGAATTGCGCAATGAAGTGGATCAATTGATCTTCCAGACTGACAAAACATTGAAAGAGCTTGACGGCAAAGTCGATGCTGACGATGTGAAGAAAGCCGAAGAAGCAAGAGATGAGTTGAAAGCAGCAGTCGAAGCGAATGATTTGGAACAAATGAAAACGAAGCGTGATGCTTTGAATGAAGTTGTCCAAAACTTGACCGTCAAACTGTATGAGCAAGCAGCTCAAGCGCAACAACAAGAAGGCGCACACAGCGTAGCAAATGATGATGGTGTCGTTGATGCCGATTTTGAAGAAGTGGACGACAAATAGTCAACTCTAAGGAGAGGAAGCCAACGCTTAACAGCATTGGCTTCTCTCACTGTTTAGAGCTGAAATGTTCTGATGAGGCCAAGCAATGGAGGCGAAACAATGGCGAAAAGAGATTATTACGATGTCTTGGGTGTGTCCAAGGACGCGACTGATGATGAAATAAAAAAAGCTTACCGGAAACTTTCCAAAAAATTTCACCCGGATATCAATAAAGAGGCTGGCGCTGAAGAAAAATTCAAGGAACTTGCTGAAGCGTACGAAGTCTTGAGCGATGGCAACAAACGGGCTGCTTACGATCAGTATGGCCATGCCAGCACCGATCCCAACTTCGGCGCCGGCGGTGGCTTTGGGGGCGGCTTCGGCGGCTTCTCCGGCGGTTTTGAAGATATCTTCGATTCCTTCTTCGGAGGCGGCGGCCGCAGCCGGAACCCGAACGCCCCCCGTCAAGGTGCGGATCTGCAATACCGTATCCACCTTACTTTCGAGGAGGCCATCTTCGGGAAAAAAGAAACGATCCGCT
Organism: Trichococcus ilyis; assembly: GCF_900109135.1. Taxonomy (GTDB): domain Bacteria; phylum Bacillota; class Bacilli; order Lactobacillales; family Aerococcaceae; genus Trichococcus; species Trichococcus ilyis. The sequence continues at coordinate 111,486 of NZ_FNYT01000001.1, forward strand.
ACAAACGCGATGAAGAATGCAAAACCTGCAGCGGCTCAGGCGCAAAACCGGGCACACAGCCGAAAACCTGTTCAAAATGTCATGGGTCCGGAGCTGTCGGGGTCGAAAGGAATACACCCTTCGGCCGCGTGATGACGCAAGCTGTCTGTGACGTCTGCGGCGGTACCGGCAAGGAGATCACGGATAAATGCACGACTTGCCGCGGTCAAGGGCATGTCGAAACCGATCATTCTGTTGCCGTCACGATCCCTCCAGGAGTCGACGATGGCCAACAGATGCGACTGAGCGGCCAAGGGGAAGTCGGCAGCAACGGTGGCCCATACGGCGATCTTTATGTGGTTTTCCAGGTGGAGCCGAGCGATATTTTCGATCGCGAAGGAACGGAAATTTACTATACACTGCCGATCAGCTTTGCCCAGGCGGCTTTGGGTGATGAAATCGAAGTGCCGACTGTTCACGGCAAGGTCAAGTTGAAGATTCCTGCCGGGACGCAAACGGGTACGAATTTCCGCTTGAAAGGAAAAGGGGCTCCTCGCTTGCGCGGAACAGGGAATGGCGATCAGCACGTCAAAGTGACAGTCGTCACACCGAAAAACCTGAACGAGAAGCAAAGGGAAGCAATCCGCGCTTTCGCAACGGCAGGCGGCGATACGCTTGTGGAGGATGAAGCCAATTTCTTTGATAAAGTCAAGGATGCCTTCAAAAACAAAAAATAAATCAGTTGAACGGACCGGTGCAGGAAATCTAACTAAGCACCGGTTCCTTTTTTTTGTCCATATACTATTCTGTTAGATTATTTGTAACAAACATGAGGCTGAGCGGCACTTTTTTTATAGAAAACTAATAAATATTCGCTAATTCCCTGTTGTAAGGGGTTACATTTCTGGGGAATAAGATTATAATGGTAGTATCAAATAAAAGAGGTGACGTAAATGGCTACTAGAGAATCGTTCAAAAGATCCGAATTAAAGAAGTCCAATCCATTGCTTACGAAATTCCGGACAACGGTCGAAACAGCTTTTTATGGCAACAACATGCAGGAAGTCACAGACATGACGGAAGCCTATGAACTCGCATTGAACGCTGAAGGGGTGATCGTGACCGATCTGCCAGTACTCCATACAAAAGAATTGGGGTTGCCCAACGATGCCAAGGTACTGGTCGAAAACGGCGGGAGGATCATCGGCCGCACTGCCCGCGCCAAACGGATCATCGGAGAGAACAAGGAAGAGGATGAACTTCTCGAAGGCATCATCATGGATGTCATCTACAAAAACCGACTGCGCCATTATTATAAAACGACAGGGTATGTAGGCCTTGATAAAGATTTCATCATCAAGGCGCATATCGCCTTTCCGGAAGGGAACGAAAACAACCTCTACTCCTGGCTGCTGAATTTCCAGTGGGACAGCCCGGAATACAAAGAGATGTACGCTAATTCGAAGCTGTATGATGAAGGCGATATCTACATCTATACGGATCCCGATTGGCGACATCCGGATTATCCGCTTGGAGTGGCTGTCTTCGAGCCCGATAAGAATGTAGCCTGCATCCTGGGGATGCAGTATTTCGGTGAATTCAAAAAAGGCACACTGACGCTTGCATGGGGGACCGGCCATCGGAATGGTTACGTAGCCTGCCACGGCGGCCAAAAGCATTTCCGCCTGCACGATGGCGGTTCTTATGTCGCTTCCTTCTTTGGGCTTTCGGGATCGGGCAAATCGACCTTGACCCATTCGAAGCATGATGATAAATACGAAATCAAAGTATTGCATGACGATGCTTTTCTGATCGACTTGACGGATGGTTCCTCCATTGCCTTGGAGCCTTCCTACTTCGACAAAACCCAGGATTATCCCGCCGACCATCCCGAACAGGATTATTTCGTGACAGTCCAGAATGTGGGGGTCACGAAAGATGTAGACGGTAAGGTCGTGCTGGTGACCGAGGATATCCGCAACGGAAACGGGCGAACCGTGAAATCCCGGTATGCCACTCCGAACCGTGTGGATAAATTCGAAGAGCCGATCAATGCAGTATATTGGATCATGAAGGACGATGCTTTGCCGCCTTTGGTGAAAGTGGATGAAGCGGTCTTGGCTGCGACGTTCGGCACGACGTTGGCCACGAAACGCACGACCGCGGAAACGCTGAAGAAAGGCGAGTCGACCGATAAGCTGGTCATCGAACCATTCGCAAATCCTTTCCGGGTCTATCCACTGGTCGAGGATTACGCCGGCTTCAAGGAACTGTTGGCGCATGAAACAGTGGACTGCTACATCATCAACACCGGATTTTTCATGGGCAAAAAAATACCGAAAGAAATCTCCTTAGGCGTTATCGAGAGTGTCGTCGAAGGGACAGCGGAGTTCGTGCCGTTCGGGAATGTGCCGCATCTCAGTTATCTGCCGGTCGAGGGATTCAATCCCGAACTGGATGACACAGATTACACTGAATTGGTGAAAAAACGGATCCAACTGCGGAAAGATTTCTTGGATGAATTCAATGCCGCCCATCCGAACGTTCCGTTGCCGGATGAGGCCATCCAATCATTGCAAAACATCATTGACGCTCTCTGAGCATCAGCAAAAAAGGAATCCGCTGGCTAACCAACGGATTCCTTTTTTCGGCTACAGCCTCACCAGAGGCGAGATACACCCGGCAATCTGAGTAGGCATCTTGTCATAAATGCTTTAGATTGGTATAATTTTCAAGTGAACGAATGGACGTTAGAGAAAGCGAGCAACGAAAATGAACTTAGAAGAGATGAAGCAACGACAAAAAAAGATACGGAATTTTTCCATCATTGCCCATATTGACCACGGGAAATCCACATTGGCGGACAGGATCCTCCAAAAGACCGATACCGTAGCGGATCGCGATATGCAGGAACAACTGCTGGATTCCATGGACCTCGAAAGAGAACGGGGCATCACCATAAAACTGAATGCCGTCGAATTGACCTACAAGGCTGACGATGGCGAAGAATACATTTTCCACTTGATCGACACGCCAGGGCACGTCGACTTTACGTATGAAGTTTCCCGCAGCTTGGCTGCCTGTGAAGGTGCCATCCTGGTTGTGGATGCCGCTCAAGGAGTCGAGGCGCAGACCCTTGCCAATGTCTATTTGGCTTTGGACAACAACTTGGAAATCGTGCCCGTCATCAACAAAATCGATCTTCCGGCAGCTGATCCTGAGCGCGTCAGGGAAGAAGTCGAGGATGTCATCGGTATCGATGCCAGTGAAGCGGTTCTTGCGAGTGCGAAAATCGGCTTGGGTATCCCTGAGTTGCTGGAGCAGATCGTAGAAAAAATCCCGGCTCCTGAAGGCGATCTGGAAGCACCGCTGCAGGCATTGATCTTCGACTCGGTCTATGATCCTTACCGCGGCGTCGTCTTGAACGTGCGGATCAAAAACGGCGTTGTGCGCCCTGGGGACAAGATCAAATTGATGGCGACAGGCAAAGAGTATGAGGTCATCGAAGTGGGGATCTTCTCACCGAAACCGATCAAACGCGACTATTTGATGGTCGGCGATGTCGGCTATTTGACGGCCGGCATCAAAACGATCCAGGACACGCAAGTAGGGGACACCATCACCTTGGCCAATAACCCCGCCAGCGAACCGCTGGCCGGTTACCGCAAAATGAATCCAATGGTTTACTGCGGCATCTATCCAGTGGATGCCTCGGACTTCAACGACTTGCGCGAGGCTTTGGAAAAACTGCAATTGAACGATGCATCCTTGCAGTTCGAAGCGGAATCTTCGCAAGCGCTCGGTTTCGGTTTCCGTACTGGGTTCCTCGGCATGCTGCATATGGACGTCATCCAGGAGCGGATCGAACGCGAATTCGATTTGGATATCATCACGACAGCCCCATCGGTCATCTATCACGTCCACAAAACCGACGGCGAAGTCCTGGAGATCGATAATCCATCGGAAATGCCGGATGCCACGACGATCGACAGCATCGAAGAACCATACGTCAAGGCCAGCATCATGGTTCCGAATGACTATGTCGGCGCAGTGATGGATATCGCCCAGAAGAAACGCGGCACTTTTGTCACGATGGATTATCTCGATGATTTCCGCGTGAATGTCGTCTATGAAATGCCTTTGGCGGAAATCATTTTTGATTTCTTCGACAGATTGAAATCCAGCACGAAAGGATACGCATCGTTGGATTACGAACTGATCGGCTACCGTCCGAGCAAGTTGGTCAAGATGGACATCCTTTTGAACGGCGAAGCAGTCGATGCCCTGAGTTCAATCGTCCACCGCGACTTCGCTTATGCCCGCGGGAAAGTGATCGCGGAAAAACTGCGCGAACTGATTCCGCGCCAACAATTCGAAGTTCCGATCCAAGCTACGATCGGCAACAAGATTTTGGCAAGGACCACCATCAAAGCCTTGCGCAAAAACGTACTGGCGAAATGCTACGGCGGGGATATTTCCCGTAAACGCAAATTGCTCGACAAACAAAAAGAGGGCAAGAAGCGCATGAAGCAGGTCGGATCCGTCGAGGTCCCACAAGAAGCCTTCATGGCCGTTCTGAAGATGGAAGAAGACTAGAAGGCTGTCATATTTGCGTTTATCATAATCAGAAACAGCAACAAATAATAAAACTTCCCACCATTTGCCCACCGCGGAAAAGCGTTGCAAATAGTGGGAAGTTTTTTAGTGAAACAGCCTGATATCGATGCATCATCAGCGCTACGATTGCCTGATTGAGTGACCGTCGGCCGCCGCAGGCGAAACCATCGGCAAAAAAGAGTGCAGTCGTGAGTTTACGGGATGACTCCGCAAATGAGAATGGGATATCCTAATTGAGAACGAAGGGCGGACGGCGCTCCTCAGCCGGGCCTGTCGGCGCGGTTGGGCTATCCGTCCGGAGATGCGGAAGGGAATGCTTCCCGGGCCGTCCCAAACGGCCCGTCCAGATACGGAACCGGCTGCTTTTTCGGCGGCAGCGGAAACGCTGCTGGTCCAGCGATAGAAGATTATCCTGTAGCCCGAGTGTTTAAACTTGACCGGTATTGCGTGATTCTATATAGTTGTTGATAGGGATTATTCTAAAATAATTATTCTAATTGGAGGAAGCTAATATGTCATTAATCGGAAAAGAAATCGTCGAATTCAAAGCAAATGCCTATCACAAGGGAGCGTTCATCGAAGTTTCATCAGAAGACCTGAAAGGGAAGTGGAACGTCATCTGTTTCTATCCAGCTGATTTCACTTTCGTTTGCCCGACTGAACTGGAGGACCTGCAGGACCAATATGCGACATTGAAAAGCTTAGGCGTGGAAGTGTATTCCGTATCGACGGATACACATTTCACCCACAAGGCATGGCACGATCATTCAGCAGCAATCGGCAAGATCGAATACATCATGATCGCGGATCCGTCGCATGCGATCTCGATCGGATTTGATGTCCTGGATGACCAAGGTTTGGCACAACGCGGGACATTCATCATCGATCCTGACGGCATCGTCCAAGCAGTGGAAATCAATGCGGACGGCATCGGCCGCGATGCCAGCAGCCTGATCGACAAAATCCGCGCTGCCCAATATGTCCGCACGCATCCAGGTGAAGTTTGTCCTGCGAAATGGAAAGAGGGCGCCGAAACCTTGAAACCTAGCTTGGATTTGGTAGGCAAAATTTAAGGAGGGTTCCCATGGCATTAGACGCAGAAATCAAAGGGCAGCTCGGCCAATATCTTGAGTTGCTGGAATCGGATATTGTTTTCAAAGCCAGCCTCAGCGATGACGAAAATTCCGGAAAAGTCAAAGAATTCTTGCAGGAAATCGCCGGAATGTCAACGAAGATCACTTTGGAAAACGGATCCTTGCCCCGTACACCCAGTTTCACGATTACACGCCCCGGCACCGAGAGCGGAATCACCTTCGCCGGTCTGCCTTTGGGGCATGAGTTTACATCCTTCATCTTGGCTTTGCTGCAAGTAGGCGGGCGGGCGCCGAAAGTGGATGACGCCATCATCAAGCGCATCGAAGCGATCGATAAAGAGCTCCGTTTCGAAACCTATGTCAGTTTGACCTGCCACAATTGCCCGGATGTCGTCCAAGCATTGAACATCATGGCCGTGCTGAACCCGAAAATCTCGCATGTCATGATCGAGGGCGGGATGTTCAGGGATGAGATCGAGGCGAAGAAAATCATGGCCGTCCCCACGGTTTTCCTGAACGGTGAAGAATTTGCCAGCGGACGCATGACGATCGAGCAGTTGGTCGAGAAAGCCGCCGGTCCGACAAGTGCGGATGAGTTTTCCGGCAAAGCTGTATTCGACGTGCTTGTTGTCGGCGGCGGGCCCGCAGGCAACAGCGCAGCTATCTACGCTGCCCGTAAAGGTATCCACACCGGCATGGTTGTCGAAACGTACGGCGGTCAAGTCATGGATACAGTCGGCATCGAAAACATGATCGGAACCCCATACACGGAAGGACCGAAATTGATGGCCCAAGTGGAAGCGCATGTGAATCAGTACAAGGTCGACATCATGAAAGGCCAACGCGCCAAAAATATCCGCAAGAATGACCTGATCGAGGTCGAACTGGAAAACGGGGCTGTGCTCAGAGCGAAGACGGCGATCCTGGCGGTCGGAGCGCACTGGCGCAACGTCAACGTCCCGGGCGAGGAAGAGTTCCGCACGAAAGGCGTGACGAACTGTCCGCATTGCGACGGACCGTTGTTTGCCGGCAAAGACGTCGCTGTCATCGGTGGCGGCAATTCCGGCATCGAGGCGGCGATCGATCTGGCTGGCTTGGCGAAACAGGTCTACGTGTTGGAGTTCTTGCCGGAATTGAAGGCAGACCAGGTATTGCAGGACCGCATCCAGGCCCTTGCGAACGTAACGGTCATCAAAAATGCGGCAACGAAAGCGATCACCGGCAGAGAGCAAGTGGAAGCTATCACCTATATGGACCGCGCCACGAATGAAGAGCATACCATCGCATTGGAAGGTGTCTTTGTTCAGATTGGATTGGTTCCGAACACGGCATGGTTGAAGGATTCCGGCGTCGCCTTGAACGAACGCGGCGAGATCATCATCGACAGCCATGGCGCAACCAGCTTGGAGGGCGTATTCGCAGCTGGCGATTGCACGACCAGTGCCTACAAACAGATCATCATCTCGATGGGTGCCGGAGCGACCGCCGCTTTGGGCGCATTCGATCATTTGATCCGACAATAAGTTCCGATCCGGAAAGGGATTTCAATTTGGATTCCTTTTCCGGATTTTTTGAATTATCGGAAATGCAAGCGGTTTTATCACGCGAATGCCCATAAAACACGTTCTTTCTTCAGGTCTGTGTGCTAAAATGTATGTAAACATGAAGAATTTGGAGTGATAGTTTTGAAGACGGATATCGAGATAGCTCAAGCAAATGAGATGCTTCCGATCAAAGAAGTAGCAGCAACACTTTCCCTGACAGAAGATGATCTGAAATTGTACGGCAAATACAAGGCAAAAGTGGACATCAAAAAAATCAATTCCTTGAACGAAGCGGAAGACGGCAAGTTGATTCTTGTCACCGCCATCAACCCTACCCCTGCGGGAGAAGGCAAATCTACCGTCACAGTCGGTTTGGGAGATGCTCTGACCCGCATCGGCAAGAAAGCGATGATCGCGATGCGCGAACCTTCATTGGGACCAACAATGGGCGTCAAAGGCGGAGCGGCTGGCGGCGGCTACGCGCAAGTGCAGCCGATGCAGGACATTAACCTTCATTTCACTGGCGACATGCATGCCATCACGGCGACGAACAATACTTTGTCAGCTTTGATCGACAACCATATCCAACAAGGCAATGCCCTGAACATCGATCAACGCCGGATCACCTGGAAACGCGTGTTGGACATCAATGACCGGGCGTTGCGCAACATCGTCATCGGCTTGGGAGGACCGATCCAAGGCGTTCCCCGCCAGGACGGATTCGATATCACGGTTGCGAGCGAAATCATGGCGATCCTCTGCCTTGCAACTTCGTTAACGGATCTGAAGAACCGGATCGGGAACATCGTGATCGGTTATACGTTCGAGCGCGAACCTGTGACGGTCAGGGATTTGAAAGTGGAAGGCGCACTGACTTTATTGATGAAGGATGCGTTGGAGCCGAATCTGGTACAGACGTTGTATCATACGCCGGCATTTGTGCACGGCGGTCCGTTCGCCAATATTGCCCACGGCTGCAACAGCGTGTTGGCGACAAAAACGGCCTTGAAATTGGCTGATTACGTCATCACGGAAGCCGGATTTGGGGCCGACCTGGGGGCCGAGAAGTTCCTGGACATCAAAGTGCCGCAGTTGGGCAAAAGCCCGGATGCAGTCGTGATCGTTGCAACTGTGCGTTCTTTGAAGATGCACGGGGGCGTTCTGGTGAAAGACTTGAACAGCGGCGAGAATGTTGAGGCTGTAAAAGCCGGATTCGCCAATCTGGAGAAGCATATCGAGAACATGCAGCAATACGGCGTGCCTGTCGTGGTGGCGCTGAATGAATTCACGAATGACACCGCGGCGGAGATCCAAGCAGTCGTCGATTTGTGTGCTGCTAAGGAAGTCGAATGTGTCCAGACCGCTGTATGGGCCAAAGGCGCTGAAGGCGGAGAAGCTTTGGCGAAGGCTGTCGTGAAGGCGATCGACAACAACACCAACGCTTTTGTTCCGCTTTACGTGGCGGAGGAGAGCAGCATCGAAGAAAAAATCGAAACGATCGTCACCAAAATCTACGGGGGCGCAAATGTGGTCTATTCCAAGGAAGCCAAGAACCAATTGCGCCAGTTCAAGAAGCACGGCTGGGATCGTTTGCCGGTCTGCATGGCGAAAACCCAGTACTCCTTGTCCGATGATCAAAAAGCAATCGGCCGTCCGGAAAACTTCGATATCACCATCCGCTCCTTCGTGCCGAAGATCGGTGCCGGCTTTGTTGTCGCTTTGACGGGGGATATCCTGACGATGCCGGGTCTGCCGAAAGAGCCAGCCGCTTTGCGGATGGACGTCACCGAAGATGGAGTCGTTACAGGATTGTTCTAATTCCATAGAAACTTTAGAAAAGAGAGGGGGAACCCTCTCTTTTTTTTGGGCGCACAATGTCCCGATATGTTACAATATCAGGAGACTATCAAGATCCCTGAACCTAAAACGACATGGATTGAAAACAAAGGATGATTGCCACACATGAAAGACTTTAATGCCATCGCGCTAGAAAAATCCTACGGGATGAAGACGCTCTTCAATAAAATATCCTTCACAATCCGTGAAGGTGAACATATCGGCTTGATCGGCCAGAACGGAACCGGCAAAAGTTCCCTGCTGGAAATCATCGCTGGAATCGATGCGCCGGACGCGGGCAACCTGGAATTTCCAAGCGACTATCGGATCGGCTATTTGGCGCAGGAGCCCCAACTGAACAAGGAATCGACCGTGTTTGAAGCAGTATATGAAGGCGATGCGCCCATCATCAAAACGGTCCGTGCTTACGAGGAAGCGCTGGAATTGCTGGCGCAGGACAGCCTGAATCCGGACCATCAGCAATGCTACAGTAAAGCGGAAGCGGACATGAATGCGCAGGATGCGTGGCAGACGGAAATCCAGATCAAATCCATCCTGAACAGGTTGGGGTTGGATGACATCACGAAAAAAGTGGGCGAGCTTTCCGGCGGCCAACGCAAGCGCGTGGGCTTGGCGCAAGTGCTGATCCAAGCGCCGGACCTGTTGCTGTTGGATGAGCCGACCAACCATCTCGATATGGATTCGATCACTTGGCTGGAGAATTACCTGGCCCAATACAAAGGTTCCGTACTCTTGGTGACCCATGACCGGTACTTCCTGGAGAATGCCGTCACGAAAATCATGGAACTGAAGAACGGCGGCTTGGAAGTCTATACAGGCAACTACGAAGAGTATCTGACCCAAAAGAGCGAACGCGAGGCCATCCAGCAAAAAATGGACGAGAAGCAGCTGAAACTCTACAAGAGCGAACTGCAGTGGATGCGCAAAGGCGCAAAAGCCAGAACGACGAAGCAACAGGCACGGATCCACCGTTTTGAGGATCTGGAAAAGGCAACGCAACAAAGCACAAACGATGCCAAACTGGAGATCCAATTGGACGGTTCCCGTTTGGGCAAGCGCGTGTTCAATCTGGAGCACATCTCGCTGTTTGCGGGGGAAAAACAGATCCTTGACGATTTTTCCTATATTTTCCAGACGACCGACCGCATCGGCATCGTCGGCAAGAATGGAGCAGGCAAAACGACTTTCCTGAACATGCTGGCAGGCGAAAAAGAGATCGCTGGCGGGAATCTGATCATCGGCGAGACCGTCAAAATAGCCTATTACAAGCAACTGTCGGAAGTGCTGCCTGACGACAAGCGCGTCATCAATTACCTGCAGGAAATCGCGGAAGAGGTGAAACGCAGCGACGGCATCGTCGTCAGCGTCACGGAGATGCTGGAGACATTCCTCTTCCCGCGCGAAACGCACGGCAGCCTGATCAGTTCATTATCAGGCGGCGAAAAGCGTCGCTTGTATTTGTTGAAGCTGCTGATGACGAAACCGAACGTGCTGCTGATGGATGAACCGACGAACGACCTGGATATCGATACGCTGACGGTGCTGGAGGATTACCTGAACAGCTTTGGCGGAGCCGTCATCACAGTCTCGCATGACCGCTATTTCCTGGATAAAGTGGCCGATAAATTGTTGATCCTGAACGAAGAAGGCAAACCGGCCGTATTCTTCGGGGATATGAGCGAATACTTGCTTGTCTCCAGCCAAAAGGAGAACGAAGCCGCAAAACAGGAGAATAAAAAAGCGGCAGCTGCCGGCCCTGTTCAGGATTCCGTAAAAGAAAAAACCAAATGGACCTACATGGAACAAAAGGAATGGGCCAGGATCGAAGATGACATTTCCGAACTCGAGGAAGAAAGCCAGAATCTGCAGACCGCGATGGCCGAAAACGCCTCGGATTTCGAAAAACTGACCCAATTGCAACAGCAACTGGATGATGCAGAGGCGGCGCTTGCCGAAAAATGGGAACGTTGGGAATACCTCAGCCAGTTCGCCAAAGATTAAGCTAATAGGAGCAATAGACCACATGACTAAACAATATTTGGATTTAGCAAGAACTGTCCTGGAAACAGGCGTGACGAAGCACGACCGCACCGGAACCGGCACGAAGAGCATTTTCGGCCACCAAATGCGTTTCGATCTTGCCGAAGGATTTCCGATCCTGACGACCAAGAAAGTCGCTTTCGGCCTCATCAAAAGCGAACTTTTATGGTTCCTGAAGGGCGACACGAACATCAAATATCTGCTGGAGAACAACAATCATATCTGGGATGAATGGGCATTTGAACGCTATGTGAAATCTGCGGATTACACGGGACCGAATATGGACGATTTCGGACACCGCGTCCTTAAAGAAGAAGGTTTCAAAGCGACTTATGATACCGAAATGGCTAAATTCCGGGAAGCCGTATTGACTGATGAGACCTTCGCGGCCAAACACGGGGAATTGGGGAACATTTACGGATCGCAGTGGCGCCACTGGAAAACGACCCAAGGGGGATTCATAGATCAGATCAGCGATGTCATCGGAATGATCAAGACGAACCCTGATTCAAGAAGGCTGATGGTTTCGGCCTGGAATCCGGAAGACGTCCCTTCGATGGCCTTGCCGCCTTGCCATACGCTGTTCCAGTTTTATGTGAGTGAGGGCAAGCTCAGTTGCCAACTGTACCAACGAAGCGCAGACATTTTTCTGGGTGTGCCGTTCAACATTGCCAGCTATGCCTTATTGACGCATCTGATCGCGAACGAAACGGGGCTGGAAGTCGGGGAGTTCATTCATACCTTCGGGGATGCCCATCTGTATCTGAACCATATCGAACAAATCGAACTGCAGCTTTCCAGAGAACCGTTCGCTTTGCCGAAGTTGGTGTTGAAGCACCCGGAAAAATCCATTTTTGACATGGAGAAAGAGGATATCGTCCTGGAAGGCTACGACAGCCACCCGGGCATCAAGGCTCCGATCGCTGTATAGCAGTAACCATCATACCGAAGAAAAGGAGGATGCCGCAATCGGGTTCCGCGCAGGAGCCAGACCGGTACGGCTGCGGGCCGTCCGTGCGGCAAAATACGAGATGATTGCACTATTATGGGCTGAAGACGACAACGGGATCATCGGCAAAGGCGGCACCTTGCCTTGGCACCTGCCGAATGACCTGAAATATTTTAAAGAAATGACTTTGAACCACAAAATCGTGATGGGCAGAAAAACATTTGAGGGGATGGGTTCCCGCCCATTGCCGAAAAGAGAAAATATCATCTTGACGAGGCAAACCGACTACAGCCATGCTGGCGTTACGGTCCTGCATGAAGTGGATGAAGTGTTGGCGCTCGATAACGAAGAGGATACGCTGTTCATCATCGGTGGCAGCGAAATTTTCGAGTTGTTCCTGCCGCACGCGGACATACTTTACCAAACGCTCATTCATGCCGACTTTGATGGCGATACTTACTTCCCGACAATCGATTGGGAGGCATGGGAACTGTCATCATCAACCATGGGCGCTGTCGACGATAAAAACTTGTACGAACATGAATTCAAGGTCTTCAAGCGGTTGAAATAAGCGAAAAGAGGCCGGGGCAAAACCCCGGCCTCTTTGTCTGCATCCGAACATAGTTTGCGAAAAAGCGGGACAGAACGCAGTCCCTGCCACCAATTAACGAACAATGCTCGGATGTCTTACAGCCATCTTGCGCTTGTCCGCTCCGGTGGTCCGGGGCTAAATGCGTTCTGTCCCGCTCTCAATTTTTTTTTGGATCTTTGATCGTTCTCAGACGTAAAGCAGAATGCCGAAGTACATGAACGCGGCTCCTGCCAAAACAAACAGGTGCCAAATGACGTGCATAAAGCCGTATTTTTTGTTCGAATAGAAAATGGTGCCCAAGCTGTAGCTCAATCCCCCTAAGGCGATCAGGACAATCCCGTTCAGGCCGAGTGTCTGGTACATCGGGCGGATGATGAACAGCGCCATCCAACCCATCCCCAGATACAGGAGGGTGGAAATGCCGTTGAATTTTCCGACAAAAAAGATCTTCAGGATGATGCCGATGATCGCGATGGCCCAAACGGCAATGAACAGCAATTTGCTTTGGCCATTGCGGACTGCAATCAAACAAAACGGCGTATAGGTCCCTGCGATCAATAAGTAAATGGCTGCATGATCGATGTAGCGGAAAATCTTCCGGAATCGCGTCATGCTGAAGCTATGGTAGAGAGTGGACGAAAGAAAAAGCAAAATCATCGATGCTCCGTAGATGGCATAAGCGACGATTTCTGTGACGTTCCCTGACTGGGAACCTTTCAGGATCAGCATGACGCATCCGACGATGCTCAGCAAGGTGCCGATCCCATGTGTTACGGCATTCAATACTTCATTGACGATGGTTTTGCGTCTGCCGTCTGTCTGCGGAAAAGTTGTCAATTATATTCCTCCTTGTTGCCTGTCAGCAAATGTTTTTTGGCCAAGCGAAAAAACAGTTTCCAACAACGTCCTTCTGAATGCATTATAGCATATTAAATGGTAAGATTTAGAAAATAATATTTTGAAAGGAGCGTACAGAATGGATACCAATCAACAAAGAAGTGCAAAAAAAAACCGGAATCCATGGAAGATCGCCTTTCTCACCTTGTCGCTGATACTGGTCTTAGCGGTGGTTTGGCTATTCTCGAAAATTACGACGGAACGACCCAGTCCAGCTGAAACTGATGCGCAAATCACAACGCAATCAGAGGATCGGCTTTCGATTGGAGTATCCTTGAGCAACAGCGAGTTGGCGCTCATCGCCAATGAATATTTGAAGTCCGAAAAGAGCCTCGCCGGCTATTCCCTGGGAATCGCGGATGCGGTTACTTTAAAAGGTGAAACAATTCTGCTGGGCCTTGTGATCCCGTTTGCTTTGTCGGGGGAGCCGCATGCGACAGCAGATGGCAATCTGCAGCTGAAGGTGACGGACATTTCCCTGGGCGGATTGTCTTTGCCCGAAAGAGAAGCCCTGAGTCTGTTGGCCCAATTTTTGACGTTGCCTGCATTCGTCAGCTTGGATGCGGAATCGGAAACGGCAACGATCGCCATTTCCGCAATCGACCTCCCGAAAGAAAGTGGCATCCGTTTAATTTCCATCGACAAACAGTCTAAAGAATATGCATTTGAAGTAACCATACCAACAGAAAATTTGTTAAAATAGAAAGAGGCCTAATTTTATGAGACAATCATTTTATCTTTTCATCCTCACGTACAAAGATCCATACAAAAAGGACTCAAAAACAGCGTTCGCGAATCGGGTTGCTGATGACATCGCCTTCCCGAAGCAATCGACTGACTACCATGAACTGGCTGACTATCTGGAGTTGAGCGGCGAGTACACGGAATTCATGTCCGTTTTTGATGATTTGTTCGAAACCTACGTCGAGAGAAACAAAAATTAAATCGAGAAAGAAGGAAATGAAATGAGTACACACATCGCAGCAAAGCCCGGTCAAATCGCGGAAACGGTATTATTGCCAGGGGATCCGTTGAGAGCGAAGTACATCGCAGAAACGTACCTCGAGGATGTCGAACAGTACAATTCGGTCCGCAACATGTTCGGTTACACGGGCACCTATAAAGGCAAACGTGTTTCTGTCCAAGGCACGGGTATGGGTTTGCCGTCCATCATGATCTATGCGAATGAACTGATCACGGAATACAACGTGCAGAAGCTGATCCGCGTCGGATCGGCAGGAGCGATCCAAAAAGACATCCACGTGCGCGACATCGTCATTGCCCAAGGCGCGACCACAGATTCCAGCGTAATAGCGAACACCTTCCACGGTCAAGTAAACTTTGCGCCAATCTGCAATTTTGAACTGATGCATAGTGCCTATACTGTCGCTAAAGAACGGAAGCTTTCCGTCCATGTCGGCAACGTCCTTTCATCGGATCGCTTCTACAACGAAGAGCTCGATAAGCAAAAATTGGCTGACTATGGTGTTTTGGCCGTCGAAATGGAAGCGGCCGGGCTCTACTTGCTTGCTGCCAAATATAACCGGAAAGCGCTGGCTTTATTGACGATCAGCGACCACATCCTGACCGGGGAAGAAACGACTGCAGAGGAACGTGAAACAACATTCGACGATATGATGCTCGTCGCATTGGAATCTATCCTATAATCTTACAGAGGTGAAGTCATGAATGGGCAACAATGGGCATAAACAAAAAAACGGCAAAAAACGCGGAGTCAAATTATCCGTTTATATCTTTTCCTTGATCGTAGTTGCAACTTCGGCCATCGCCGGAACGTATGCATGGATCGGAAGAAGCGTCACCTTGCCGTCAACCGGCGAAATCATCCAGGGCACAAACAGTTCGACTTTGGATGCGGCAGCAGCCGATCGGATCGGAGCGGTCTATCAGACATTGCTCAACAATTATGTTGAAGGTGTGGATAAGGAAGCATTGATCGAGGGGGCCTTGAGCGGCATGGTGGGGGCCATCGGTGATCCCTACAGCCAATATTTGAATACAGAAGCAAGCGACAATCTGGATGAGACGATTTCGGCATCCTTCGAAGGGATCGGGGCTGAAATCATGTCCCTGAATCAGCAGATCGTCGTCGTTTCGCCGATCAAAGGTTCGCCTGCCGAAAAAGCCGGCTTATTGCCTAATGATATCATCATCAGTGCCGATGGACAGGATCTGCATGGACTGACCGCGAGTGAAGCGGTCGAGCTGATCCGGGGCGAAAAGGGCAGCGAAGTGGTGCTGGAAATCACCCGGGGCGATCAAAACTTCACGGTGAACATCATCAGGGATACCATTCCGATCGAAACGGTGGCTTATGAACTGGATGAGAAGCATCCGGAAATCGGCGTTGTCCATGTTTCCAGCTTTTCCACGCCGACCTATGACGATATCGTCAGCGCCGTGACGGAATTGCGCACGCAAGGCGCCACGTCTTTTGTGTTCGATTTCCGGCAGAATCCGGGCGGTCTGTTGGACCAAGCTCTGAAAATCAGCAATATGTTCCTCAGTGATGGGAGCGTCATCATGCAGACGCAAGAAAAAGACGCACAACCGAACAAGATCACCGCCAGCGACAGCGAATTCGGAGACTTCAAGATCACCGAGCCCACTGTGCTGCTTGTCGATGAAGGCAGCGCCAGCGCATCTGAAATCGTCGCAGCCGCTTTGCAGGAGTCTTCCCAGATACCATTGGTCGGAACGACGACTTTCGGGAAAGGGACTGTCCAGACAGTTTACCCGTTAACGGAGAACAGCGAATTGAAATTGACTGTCGCGAAGTGGTTGACCCCTAACGGCAACTGGATCCATGAAAAAGGGATTGCGGTGGACTATGAAGTCGCTCTCCCGGATTACGCCACACTGACGATCATCGACTCCACAGCGAGTTATCAGGAAGGGGCAGTTTCGGAAGAAGTCAAGAATGTCGAAGCGATGCTGAACGCCATCGGCTACGAAGTTGAAGCGGACGGTTATTACGCCAAAGACACGGTCGAGCAAGTCACTGCATTCCAAGCAGACAACGGACTCGAAACAACCGGCATCGTTACGGGAGACACTTCATTGGCGCTGGTCGAAAAATTGCGTGAAGTCCTTTCCGAGAATGACACGCAGTACGCGAAAGCGGTAGAGTTACTGACAGGGAACGAATAACCCAGGAGGTTTGGCAGCTTTGGAGCAATGCCAAACCTTTTTGGCATTGCAAGGAAGATTCGGATTCGCAACGGTTGCGATTCTTTTTATCCCCAAAATGTGCTAAACTTAGAGTGTTGTTTTTGGCACACACTATAACCAAAAAGGTTGATACCTATGAAAGTAGACAAAAAAATACAAGATGGTATCTGGGATTGGGCGAAAGCGGCGTTCATCGCCTTGCTGCTGGTGGTCATTGTCCGTTTTTATGTATTTCTCCCGTTGAGGGTGGACGGCGATTCCATGAGTCCAACATTGGGACAGGGCAACTACATCCTGTACGAAACGTTTTCGGACATCGATCGCTTCGACGTCATCATCTTCAGTAACGCGGAAGGCGAAACACTCATCAAGCGCGTCATCGGATTGCCGGGCGACTCGGTGTCCTATAAAGAAGATCAGCTCTACCTGAACGGCGCGCCCATCGACGAACCTTTTCTTGGATCCGAAAAGCAGCAGGGGATGGAAGTTTTCACTTCGGATTTCGATCTGCTTTCGTTGACAGGAACAGGCACGGTGCCGGAGGGCAGCTATTTTGTGCTGGGTGACAACCGCGTCCGCAGCAGGGACAGCAGGATTTTCGGCTTTGTCGCACAGGCGGATGTTGCCGGGAAAGCGGCGATGGTGTATTATCCGTTCGAGGATTTCGGTTTGATCGGAAATTAAGCAACAGCTGTATTCATGAGAAAGGGTGATTCGATGTCCATAAGAAATAATGATCATTACGACCAAGACTCCGGGTTTGTTTCGAGGAACGAAAGATTCGGAGTCGATAAAAAGAAAGAGGATCAGCCGGAAAAACAAGGCGGTTTTTTGCGGGAAGTCCTGAACCTGGTCTTTTCGGTGGCGATCGCCTTTGTGCTCTTCATCGTCATCCGGACGTATCTGTTCTATCCGTTCCAAGTTGTCGGGGATTCCATGGTGCCTACGTTGGAGTCGGGGGACCGGCTGATCCTGAACAAGTTGACGGAAGTCGATCGCTTTGATATCGTGGTGTTCCCCGCTCCAGATGGAACCGATGAGGAATACGTGAAACGCATCATCGGGCTTCCGGGCGATGAAATCACTTATTTCCAGGATGAATTGTACATCAACAACGAAAAAGTCGAAGAGCACTATCTGGAACCGCTGAAGGAAGCCTCAAACCAAGCGTTGACCGGAGATTTTACGCTCTTCAGCCTGACAGGAGAAGCGACCGTACCTGAAGACATGTATTTCGTTTTGGGCGATAACCGCAGTGTTTCCAAGGATAGCCGCGTCTTCGGCTTCATCCCGGCGGCCCAGATCGAAGGAACGGCCGACTTGAGAATCTGGCCGCTGAACAAAATTGGAGTCATAGATGACAACGGAGCAGGCGAATAAAAAAACTAGCATACACAAGTGTTCGCGCACTTGTGTTTTGTCTTGAAATGGAAGCGAATGGATTCATTCAGAAAAGGAAGTGTCAATATGTTAATACAATGGTTCCCAGGCCACATGGCAAAAGCGAAACGTGAAGCTTTGGAAAAATTAAAAATGGTCGATCTGGTGATCGAGTTGCTGGATGCGCGCCTTCCGGAATCAAGCCGGAACCCTTTGATCGACGACATCATCGGAAACAAACCGAGATTGATCGTCCTCAACAAGGCCGATTTGGCTGATAAGACAGCAACGAAAGAATGGGTTGAATATTTCAAACAGGACAGCAAAGCGCAACGGGCTGTCTCGATCTCCACCCTCAATACCAAGGATGTTGAAAATATCAAAAAAGAACTGAAAGCGATGATGGCCCACAAAACACAGGCAATGATCGATAAAGGCGTCAAACCCCGCGCCATCCGGCTGATGATCCTTGGCATCCCGAACGTCGGTAAATCCACTTTGATCAACAAACTGATGCAGAAGAACCGCGCTCAGACAGGCAATCGTCCCGGTGTCACAAAAGGGCAGCAATGGCTGAAAATCGGCAGTGATTTCGAATTGCTGGATACACCGGGGATTCTCTGGCCCAAGTTCGAGGATCAGCTGATCGGGCAAAAACTTGCTTTGACAGGGGCAATCAAGGACACTGTTTTCCATAAGGATGACGTGGCTCTGTTTGCGTTGCGCTATTTCCTGCAGCATTATCCGGGCAGATTACAGGCATTCTACAAGATAGACGAAAACGAATTTGAAGGTGCTGTTCCGGAAATGCTGATGGAATTGACAAAGAAACTGCGCTTTGGCGAGGACTACAGCCGGGCCAGCGAAAGAATCATCTTTGATATCCGCGGCGGCAAACTGGGCCCTTATACCCTGGATCAAGTGCCCGTGAAGGCAACGGATGCAAGTGAGGGCTTCTCAAAATGAACAAACCGCTGAGCATTGCTGACATCAAAATGCAGTTGCAGGCGATCGTGTCTTTGGATGATCCGCGTTGGCCGGCGATCAAAGCAGACCCCCGAAAAGGCGTCCAGACAGCGGTGAAGTCCTGGGAACGGAACTACGAGAAAGAACTTGCTTTAAAAGAAAGGCAGTTCCAGATGATGGCCTTCGAAAACGAACTGAAGGCAAAGGGCCGGATTGCCATCGCAGGGATCGATGAAGTCGGCAGAGGCCCCTTGGCTGGACCGGTTGTCGCAGCGGCAGTCATTCTGCCGACGGAACTCCCTTTTTTGCCGGTCAATGATTCGAAACAGCTTTCAGCCAAGAAAAGGGAAGAGCTCTTCGATCAGATCATGGCCATTGCCGATGTCGGAATCGGTCTGGTTCCACCGGAAACGATCGATGCGGTGAACATCTATGAAGCCACGAAATTAGCGATGATGCAAGCAATCGCCAATCTGAAACAGGAACCGGACAGCCTGCTCATCGACGCCATGAAGTTGCCGTTGCCTGTGGAACAGCAGTCCATCATCAAAGGGGATGCCAAATCAGTCTCGATCGCTGCAGCCAGCATCGTCGCCAAAGTCTATCGCGATCGGCTGATGTCCGAATATGCCCTGCAGTATCCGCACTACGGCTTCGAGAAGAATGCCGGGTATGGCACCCCGGTTCATTTGTCCGGGCTGGAAATGCACGGCATCACCCCTATCCACAGGAAGACGTTCGATCCGATCAAAAGCATGCTGCGCGGACAGTGAGGCCCTTATTTGTGAACGTAAAAACCGCCAGTTGACGTTCGCCCTGAAGGGTTCGGCAGAGCCAGAAGCAAATAAATCAAAAACAGACTCCTTGCGTACTCTCTTAACAGATGGTGCGAAAGGAGTTTTTATTATGCGAAGAAACCTCGAGGATCTGGCAATCCGGGACAAATTGATTTATCACGCCATGTTGGGAGTCTGCACACCGCAATTTATGAAACATCTATATGAATCCTTGACGCGCGACCCAACCAGTACAATGGAAGAAATAATCCGCAGCTATAATCCGAGGGGGACTGGGGCGGCGTTTAACAATGCGAGGGCAGTGTTGGAGAAAGCGTACTTAAAATTTCCGTACGATGAAATGCAGCAACAGTATCAAACCGAAAATATCCAAATGTTGACCATTGCGGATAGAGACTACCCGGCAGGATGGCTTAACAGTTATTTGCCGCCGATCGTGGCATTCTGTGCAGGTGATCTCCGTCTGCTTGAGCGTCCTTGCCTGAGTGTCGTTGGCAGCCGTAGCCCGACTGCCTACGGAAAGACGGTCTTGAATGAAATGATTCCGCCATTGGCCGCGGAAGGAATCACCTTGGTCAGCGGCCTTGCCAAAGGAATCGATCAGATGGTGCATGCCTGTGCGATCGGATCCGGCGGTGCTACGGTCGGCATCATCGGAACCGGGCTGGATGTTGTTTATCCAAGGGAAAATGCGTTGCTGCAGCGGAAAATGATGGCAGAGCAATTGGTCATCAGCGAATATCCCTTGGGCACCAAACCGGAGCGGCACCATTTTCCGATGCGCAACCGCCTGATCGCTAACCTCGCGCTGGCGACATTGGTGATTGAGGCGAGAGAAAAAAGCGGCAGCCTCATAACCGCCAATTTGGCGCTGCAGGAAAACCGGGACGTTTTTGCGGTGCCTGGGAATATCGACAGCCCGCTCAGCGTCGGCACCAATCAATTGATAAAGGCCGGAGCGGCGTGCGTTTTGAATGCGGCAGACGTGTTGGCGGAAATGAGAATGTTGCGGGAGTGAAGCGTGCGCGGAGCAACTTCCATTTGACAAACACCCAGTTTATGGCATAAGATGGGAAACGATTTAAATGACAGAAATATTCATACAAAATATTTCGTTGAGAGGAGTCGTTTCTTTGGCTTATAAATATTTAGTCATCGTGGAATCACCTACCAAAGCCAAGACGATAGAAAAGTATCTTGGCAGAAACTATAAAGTGGTAGCCAGCAAAGGCCACTTGCGCGATTTACCAAAGAGTCGGATGGGGATCAATTTCGAAAATGACTACCAGCCGGATTACATTTCGATTCGCGGCAAAGGCGACCTGATTAAAGAATTGAAGAAATATGCCCATAAGGCAGAAAAAATTTACTTGGCTTCCGACCCGGATAGGGAAGGGGAAGCCATTTCGTGGCACCTCGCACATTTGTTGGGCTTGAATCCTTCAGATAATATCCGCGTCGTTTATAATGAAGTAACGAAAGATGCAGTCAAAGAAGCGCTCAAGAATCCAAGACCGATCAACATGGATCTCGTCTCGGCGCAACAAGCGCGCAGAGTATTGGACCGGCTAGTGGGCTACTCGATTTCACCGATATTATGGAAGAAAGTCAAAAAAGGGTTAAGTGCGGGTCGGGTCCAATCCGTTGCCCTCAATCTGATCATCAACCGGGAAGAGGAAATCGCCAATTTCGAACCTGTAGAATCCTGGACGATCGATGGCACTTTCCTTAAGGACAAGCATGTTTTTCAGGCATCATTTTACGGATTGAACGGAAAAAAACTGAAGTTGAAGAACAAGGAAGAAGCAGACGCGATCTTCGCGAAAATCACATCCAATGCTTTTGAAATCGCTGATGTGACGAAGAAACAGCAAAAACGCAATCCGGCTCAGCCGTTCACGACCTCCAGCCTACAGCAGGAAGCCGCCAACAAACTGAATTTCCGCACACGCAAAACGATGATGATCGCGCAAGAACTCTATGAAGGGATTCCCCTTGGAAAAGAAGGCTCGGTAGGATTGATCACCTACATGCGAACGGATTCGACGCGTGTATCCGCCGGTTCGATCGAAGAAGCTCATGGATACATTACGGATACCTATGGTCCGGAATACGCCACTGAGAAACAGCGCGAGAACAAGAATTCCCAATCGGCGCAAGATGCGCATGAAGCCATCCGCCCATCCAGTGTTTTGAGGGTTCCAAGCGAAATCGAAGCCTTTTTGACAAAGGATCAATTCAAATTGTACCAGTTGATTTGGGCACGCTTTTTAGCGAGTCAAATGACTCCGGCGGTTTTCGATACGATGAAGGTCGATCTTAAGCATGAGGACGTCCTGTTCCGTGCGACAGGATCCAAAGAAAATTTTGCCGGCTACCGGAAAGTATATGTAGAAGGAAACTCCAAAGAAAAAGATAATCTGCTTCCGGAAATGGAAGTCGGGGACACGGTCTTCTCGAAAGATATTGAACCGAATCAACATTTCTCGCAGCCGCCAGCCCGTTATTCGGAGGCGACACTCATCAAGGCGCTCGAAGAAAACGGCGTCGGCAGACCTTCAACCTATGCGCCTACAATCGAAACGATCCAGAAGCGTTACTACGTGAAAGTGACCGCGAAGCGTTTCGAGCCAACCGAATTGGGTACGATCGTCAATGGCCTGATATCAGCCTATTTCCCTGATATCGTCAACATCTCCTTTACAGCAGGGATGGAACAGGATCTGGACAGCGTAGAGGAAGGGAAAATGGAATGGGTCAAGGTAGTCGATCATTTCTATAAACCTTTTGCCGAAGAACTTGCAAAAGCCGAAGTCGAAATCGAAAAAATCGAGATCAAGGATGAACCTGCCGGCTTCGACTGCGAATTGTGCGGACATCCGATGGTCATCAAAATCGGCAGATTCGGGAAATTTTATGCGTGCAGCAATTTCCCGGAATGCCGCAATACGAAACCGATCGTGAAGAAAATCAATGTCACCTGCCCAGTCTGCCACAAAGGCGAGGTCATCGAACGGAAATCCAAGAAAAACCGGATCTTCTATGGCTGCGATCGTTATCCCGAGTGTGAATTCATCTCTTGGGACAAACCGATCGGGCGTGATTGCCCGAAATGCCAGCATTATCTGGTCGAAAAGAAAGTCAAAGGCGGCATCCAGGTGAAATGCAGCCATTGTGAATACGAGGAAGATGTACAGAAATAACGTTATGGAGGCATACTATGACTAAACATACAGTTACCGTAATCGGCGCCGGCCTGGCCGGCAGCGAGGCAGCTTATCAAATAGCGGAGCAGGGCATCCACGTCGATCTCTACGAGATGAGACCGAAAAAGATGACGCCTGCCCATCACACTTCAGGTTTCGCGGAGCTGGTCTGCACGAATTCATTGCGGGCCAACCAAGTCACAAATGCCGCTGGTTTGATCAAGGAAGAAATGCGCCATCTGAATTCCCTGATCATCAAAGCGGCGGATGCAACCGCGCTTCCTGCAGGCGGCGCTTTGGCCGTAGACCGCGATACCTTTTCAGAATACGTGACGAAAAGCCTGGAAAACCATCCCAATATAACAATCCATCACGATGAGCTGACGGAATTGCCTGAAGGGATCACGGTGGTTGCGACAGGCCCTTTGACTTCGGAACCTCTGAGCCGATCGATCCAAGATTTCATCGAAACGGAAGGACTGTATTTCTATGACGCCGCTGCGCCGGTGCTTGAAAAAGACAGCATCAATATGGATAAGGTCTACCTGAAGTCGCGCTACGACAAAGGGGAAGCCGCCTATCTGAACTGCCCGATGACAAAAGAGGAATTCGAAGCCTTTTACCGCGAACTGATCGCAGCCGAAGTGGCACCCCTGAAGGAGTTCGAAGAGGAAAAATATTTTGACGGCTGCATGCCTTTCGAAGTGATGGCTGCAAGGGGCGAAAAAACGCTTCTCTTCGGGCCGATGAAACCGGTCGGATTGGAAGATCCGAAGACCGGGAAAATCCCTTACGCTGTGGTGCAGCTGCGCCAGGACAACGCTGCCGGATCCTTGTACAACATCGTCGGTTTCCAGACGCATTTGAAATGGGGCGAGCAAAAGCGGATTTTGCGCATGATTCCGGGATTGGAAAATGTTGAAATCGTGCGCTACGGCGTGATGCACCGCAATACATTCCTTAACTCTCCGAAAATACTCCGCTCGACCTATCAGAGTAAAAAGCGCGACGATCTGTTCTTTGCAGGTCAAATGACCGGCGTCGAGGGATATGTCGAAAGTGCCGCCAGCGGTCTGTTGGCGGGCTTGAATGCGGCCAGAATGGCGAGCGGGCTTGAATGTGTCGTTTTCCCGAAAACGACGATGATCGGTGCCATGTCGCACTATATCACGAACACGGACAGCAAACACTTCCAGCCGATGAATGCCAACTTTGGTATCATCGAACCGTTGGGAGGCAAGAAAATCCGTGACAAACAGCTTAAAAACCAAATGATCGCCGACAAAGCGTTGGCTGCTTTGGATGAATTCGTGCAAACGATTTAAGTTCACCGCCTTACATTGAAATCTCTCCAACATTGTGATAAATTTAGTCATAAGATGTTGGAGGGATTTTTTTGTCTAATCAAGAATTGGTTGATCGATTCATAAACTATCTGGCTGTCGAAAGGCGTTATTCCGATGAAACGGTAAAGGCGTATGTGTTCGATCTGCAAAAATTCGAGTCATTTCTTCAGGAAAGCGGAAACAGCGATTTTTTGGCTGTGCAATTGTACGATGTCCGCCTCTATTTGAGCTTTCTGGATGAACAAAAGCTGAGCCGGAACACCATTTCGCGCACGCTGTCCAGCTTAAGAGGGTTCTATCATTTCCTGATCCGCAATGACTACGTCGATGAAAACCCTTTATCCTATATCTCATTCAAGAAAAAACAGTTGCGGCTGCCGCAGTATCTATATGAAGAAGAACTGGAAAAACTGCTGGGTGCGGCCGAAGGGACCCAAATTTTGGATTACCGGAACCGGGCACTGGTCGAATTATTGTATGCGACCGGAATCCGCGTCAGCGAATGCAAGAACATCAAACTGCAGGATGTATCTTTTGATTTGGGTGTCATTTTGGTTTTCGGAAAAAGCAACAAAGAACGCTACGTGCCGTTTGGGCATTATGCGGCTGCGGCCATCCAGGAATATCTGGAAATGACCCGGCCGGAACTGATGTCCAAATATCAACGCCACCATGACTATCTTTTTGTGAATCGGCTGGGCGATCCGCTCACGGCGGGAGGAATTGAATACATCCTGAAGCAGGTAATGAAGAAGACTGGCTTGACCGGATCGTTGCATCCGCACATGCTGCGGCATACATTCGCGACCGATATGCTCAACAACGGAGCGGACATGCGGACCGTCCAGGAACTGCTTGGGCATGCCAGCCTGTCCTCCACTCAAATCTACACGCATGTGACGAAAGATGCCCTGCAAAGGAACTACAATCAATTCCATCCGCGGGCGAAACGGGAAAGCAACAATAGGGGGAATAACAAATGACGACAATCTGTGCAGTTCAGCACAACGGTCGGTCGGCCATGGCTGGAGACGGTCAAGTGACGATGGGGCAATCGGTCATCATGAAAGGGACCGCGAAAAAGATCCGCCGCATCTATCATGATGAAGTCATCGTAGGCTTTGCCGGCGGTGTGGCGGACGCCTTTACCTTGGAAGACAAATTCGAAGAAAAACTCAATCAATACAAAGGGAACCTGCTGCGCGCCTCGATCGAGGTGGCCAAAGAATGGCGCGGGGATCGCGCCCTCCAGAAGCTGGAAGCGCTGCTGATCGTCATGAACAAGGAGCAGATGCTGCTGGTTTCCGGAAGCGGGGAAGTCATCGAACCGGATGACGGCATCCTCACGATCGGCTCGGGCGGCAACTATGCCTTGGCTGCGGCCAGAGCCCTGAAGAGACGGGGTTCCGATCTTTCGGCAAAAGAAATTGCATACGAAAGCCTAAAGATTGCTTCAGAAATCTGCGTATTTACGAACGACAACATCATTCTTGAAGAATTTTAGATAGGTGGCCAAGATAATGAAGGAACAGCAGAACAGAACACCCAGAGAAATCGTGAAGCAGCTCGACCGTTACATCATCGGCCAGGATGCGGCAAAAAAAGCGATTGCTGTCGCTTTGCGGAATCGTTACAGGAGACAGCACTTGGATGCCGAGATGCAAAAAGAGGTGACTCCGAAAAACATTCTGATGATCGGACCGACAGGCGTCGGGAAGACGGAGTTGGCAAGACGCTTGGCACTGTTGGTCGAAGCGCCCTTCGTCAAAGTTGAGGCTACCAAATTCACGGAGGTCGGCTACGTCGGCCGCGATGTCGAGTCGATGGTCCGCGATCTGGTGGAGAATGCCATCCAGATCGTCGAAAAGCAAAAACGGGGCGACGTCTACTCCAAAGCGCATGAAGCCGCACTGCAGCGTTTGGCCAAAGTCATGAAACCGGGAATCAAAAAAGCCAAACCGAAACAGGACGGCATGAATGACTGGCAAAACATGTTCAAAAATCTGGGGATGCCTTTGCCGGAAAACCAGGAAGAGGACGCTGAAGAAATGACTGCCGAAATCGCCAAAAGCAGGGAGGAAGTCGTTGAGCAATTGCGCAAAGGCCTCCTGAACAAACGCGAAGTCTCCATCAAAGTGGAGGAAAAACAAGCGAGTCCGCTGGGAGCCGGCGGAAACAACGAACAGATGATGATGCTGCAGTCGGCCTTCGAATCGATGACGCCGAAAAAGAAAATCCTGCGGACGCTTTTGGTCGAAGATGCCATCGAGGTGCTTGTGCAGGAAGAGACCGACAAACTTGTCAACAAAGACGATGTTTCGCAGGAAGCCTTGAAGTTGGCCGAAACCAACGGGATCATTTTCATCGATGAGATCGACAAGATAACCTCCAAATCGCAGCATTCCGGGGAAGTTTCGCGGGAAGGCGTCCAACGGGATATCCTTCCGATTGTCGAAGGCAGCCAAGTCTCCACCAAGTACGGGGCCATCCAAACGGATCACATCCTGTTCATTGCTTCCGGTGCATTCCATATTTCAAAGCCAAGCGATCTGATACCGGAATTGCAGGGGCGTTTCCCTATCCGCGTGGAGCTGAACGACCTCACGGAGGATGACTTTGTCCGGATTCTGACGGAACCGAAAAATGCGATGCTGAAACAATACACCGCGCTGTTGGCAACAGAGGACGTCAACATCACCTTCACGCAGGAAGCCATCCGGAAAATGGCGGTCATCGCGACTGAAGTCAACCAGGAAACCGATAATATCGGTGCGAGAAGGCTGCACACAATCATGGAAAAACTGTTGGAGGATCTGCTGTTCGAGGCTTCCGAAATACCAGGTACCGACATTACGATCACGGAACATTATGTGGATGAGAAACTGGAAAGGATCGTAGAGAATAAAGACTTAAGAAGATATATCCTATAAGCATGACAAATTTGCAGCGGCAGGAAGGGTCTCCTTTTGGGCTGGATGAACCTTGCGGATATTTTCTGATGAATAATCGTATGGGGGGAAATATGGACGAATTATTAGAAAAGTTGAGAAGGATCAACTATATGCTGCAAAAAGAAGGGGGCTTTGTTGCTGTCACCGGCGAGGGGACGGCCTTGCCCTTCACGGAAATGGCGAGAGTGCTTGGCGACATCTTAAGGGCCAACACGTATCTGATCGATCTGTCCGGCAATTTATTGGGCTACAGCGAGGCGACCGATATCAACAACGCCCGTATCAAGCAAATGCTGGAAGACAAGAAATTTCCCGAGCAGTATGCCCATAATCTGTCTGCATTGTTTCAGACGACCGCCAACATCGGTATCGAATCCGATTTCACTGCTTTTCCGATCGAGAGCAGAGACTTGTTCATTACAGGGGTCACAACGATTGTTCCGATTTTTGCTTCAGGCAAGCGCTTAGGCAGTTTGATTTTGGCGCGCATGGAGCCTGCCTTTGACAGCAGCGATCTGATCCTTGCGGAACATGGGGCCACTGTTATCGGCATCGAATTGCTGCACGCCATCAATTTGCGCATGGAAGAAGCTACCCGGGTGACTACACTGATCCAGATTGCCGTAAAATCGCTGTCCTTCAGTGAAATGGAAGCTGTCAAAGCCATTTTCGGGACATTTCCGACTTTGGAGGAACGCATTACCGCCTCAAAAATCGCGGAAGAAAAGCACATAACGCGTTCCGTCATCGTGAATGCTTTAAGGAAATTGGAATCAGCCGGCATCCTTGAGACGCGCTCGCTCGGCATGAAAGGGACATTCATCAGAGTTTTTTCTGCCGAACTGCTTGACGCTTTAAAAAGGGCGTTGTATTCAAAAAATGATCAGTAAGCGAAATGTTGTTAAGCCAATCTAGGGGGAATAGTCATGGAATTTGTAATCGAAAACCAGCACCTTACGGTAACCGTAAAAGAAAAGGGTGCAGAAGTCATCAGCGTGATTGCCAAAGAGAATGGAATCGAATATATGTGGCAAGCTGATGAAAAAGTATGGAACAGACATGCACCTATCCTCTTTCCGTTCGTCGGACGATTGAAGGAAGATCGCTTTCGTCACAACGACAACACCTACTTAATGGGACAACACGGTTTCGCGCGTGATGCGAAATTTTCAGTGCATGAACGTTTGTCCGACAGCATCACTTTCATCTTGGCGCCGAATGGCGACTTCAAGCATGTCTATCCCTTTTCGTTTGAACTGCAATTGACCTATCAGTTGTTCGAGAACCAATTGTCGGTCATCTACAAGGTGAAGAACCTCGATGAAAATACGATGTACTTCTCGATCGGCGGACATCCGGGTTTCAATGTTCCTCTGGCGGAAGGCGAAATGTTCGAGGATTATTATATCAAAATGACTCCTGAGATTCCCCGCGAGCGCTTATTCCTCGATGGACCCTTTCTCGCGGCGGGCAAAACGGTCGAAGTGGAACAAAATCGTTTCTCATTGGAAAGGAATCTTTTCCTGAATGATGCCATCATTTTCAAAACGCCCGAAGCGACAACCGTTACGATTGCGTCTGAAAAAGGGCCGCATGGGGTTACGCTGTCCTATGAGGATTTCGACTACTTGGGCATCTGGACGAAACCGCAACAGGATGCTGCTTACGTTTGCTTGGAACCATGGTGCGGACTGGCGGACCGCTCCGATGCGGATGGGGAACTACAGCGCAAAATGGCCATCCAATCGCTTGAATCCGGGAACAAACGGTATTTCGTCCACCGGATCACATTCTTTTAAGAAACTCAAGCAGCAAGTCCGGCTTTTTTGGTCTTCTGCGCAAGAAAAGGCGTGTCCGTAAATCACCGGTGATTTACGGACACGCCTTCTTCTGTCGTTATTTATTCCCACTTTTTGATTTGTAGCCGAAAGGCACTTTGCTTTCCGTTCCGTTTTTGATCCGATAGATGTTGGATCGATGGCGGTAGATGATGAAGACCGTCAAAAGAATCGTGACCACCGTCAGTGGCCAGTCCTTGAAAAAGAACGACAGGAAGACCGCCGTGAAACAGGCCAGTATGCTGGACAAGCTGACCATTCTGGAAAAGTACAAGTAGATGAGGAAGGCGACGATTGCTTCCGCGAAAAAAAGCGGATTGTAGGCCAACAGGATACCTGCGCTGGTGGCGACAGCCTTGCCTCCCTTGAACCCGGCAAATACGGGGTAAGTATGTCCGAGTGCCGCAACCATGCCCGCCAATAAAGGATGGATTGCGACACCCAGCCAGAGCGGCAACAGGGTGGCTGCGGATCCTTTCAACATATCCATGATCAGTACGATGATTCCGGCTTTTTTGCCTAAAACGCGGAAGGTGTTGGTTGTTCCGCTGTTCCCGCTGCCGTATTTGCGGATGTCTGTATGATAAAAATATTTTCCGATCCAGATGCCTGAAGGGATTGAACCCAAAAGATAGGCCAGGATGATGACGATTGCTGTCATTCTCACTTCACTCCTATGTTGATACTCCAATAAAAAAATAATTCCAGTCCATTTTAACATTTTATCGGCATTTTTCCTATAGGAGGCCGAACGCTTGCCGCATTTTTTATTCTTTTCAAAGTCAAAGTTATACAGTATGATAGAATAGATGTTCGGTCAGAACAGATACGAAGGAGTTTTTTTATGGCACAAAACAAAGAGATCAATTACAATGATGACTCCATTCAGGTGTTGGAAGGCCTCGAGGCAGTCAGGAAACGGCCCGGCATGTACATCGGTTCCACCGATGCACGCGGGTTGCATCATTTAGTATATGAAATAGTCGACAACGCGGTCGATGAGGCTTTATCAGGCTATGCCGATCGGATCGATATCACGATCCATGAAGACCAAAGCATCAGCGTCAAAGACAACGGGCGAGGGATGCCGACCGGATTACATGCATCGGGTGTGCCTACCATCCAAGTCATTTTCACCGTGCTTCACGCTGGCGGGAAGTTTGGCCAGGGCGGATACAAAACGTCAGGCGGTCTGCATGGGGTGGGCGCAAGCGTCGTGAATGCCTTATCCAAGTGGTTGGAAGTATCCGTCACCCGTGAAAACACAGTCCATACAATGAAATTCAAGGATGGCGGAAAACCCGCCAGCAAAATGATCAAGTCAAAAAGCACCGGCAAAGGCTCAGGTTCACTGATCCATTTTTTGCCGGACAAAGAAATTTTCGGAACCGCGCAACTATCGTATGATGTTCTGGCGGAACGCTTCCGGGAATCAGCCTTCTTGTTGAAAGGGCTGACGATCACGCTGAAAGATGAACGGACCGAACAGTGCGACACTTTTTTCTTCGAAGAAGGGATCAAGGAATTCGTTACTTACTTGAACGAGGAAAAGGATACGCTGCACGATGTCGTTTATTTCAGCGGAGAATCCGATGGGATCGAAATCGAATTTTCCTTCCAATACAACGATGGGTATTCGGAGACGATCCTGTCATTCGTCAACAACGTCCGCACGAAGGATGGCGGCACACATGAAACGGGCGCAAAGACGGCCATCACCAAAGCCTTCAACGAATATGCCAGGAAGATGAACCTGATTAAAGAGAAAGAAAAGAATCTCGAGGGCAGCGATGTGCGCGAAGGGCTCTCGGCAGTCTTATCGTTGCGCGTACCGGAGAACCTGCTCCAATTTGAAGGCCAGACGAAAGAAAAGCTGGGCACTCCGCAAGCGCGGGCAGCCGTTGATGGGCTCATCAGCGAAAAATTGAGCATTTACCTGATCGAAAATGGCGAAATAGCCCAAATGCTTGCCAGAAAATCATTGAAAGCCAGGGAAGCCCGCAATGCGGCGCGCAAAGCCCGTGAGGAGACGCGCAACGGCAAAAAGCGCCAAAAGAACGAATCGTTGTTGTCCGGCAAACTGACGCCTGCGCAGAGCAAAAATCCGAAAAAGAACGAACTGTATCTGGTCGAGGGCGACTCCGCCGGCGGATCCGCCAAACAAGGGCGCGACCGCAAGTTCCAGGCTATCCTGCCGCTGCGCGGGAAAGTCATCAATACGGAACGCGCGAGCATGCAGGATATCTTGAAAAACGAGGAAATCAACACGATCATCTACACGGTCGGTGCAGGGGTCGGGGCGGATTTCGAAATCGAGGATTGCAACTACGACAAAATCATCATCATGACGGATGCGGATACGGATGGCGCGCACATCCAGATCCTCCTGCTGACTTTCTTTTACCGGTACATGAAGCCGTTGTTGGAAGCCGGGAAAATTTATCTGGCCCAGCCGCCGCTGTACAAAATATCCAAGGGCTTCGGCAAAAACGAAAAAATCGAGTACGCCTGGACGGAAAAGGAACTGCAGGAAAAAATCGACATTATCGGCAAAGGCTATATCCTGCAACGCTACAAAGGTCTCGGGGAAATGAACGCGGATCAACTCTGGGATACGACAATGGATCCTGAAACCAGGACATTGATCCGGGTGCTCATCGATGACAAGGCCCAAGCGGAACGCAGGGTCACGACGCTGATGGGGAACAAAGTCGAGCCGCGAAGGAAATGGATCGAGAAGCACGTCGAATTTTCGATGGCCGACGATAAGAGCATCCTGGAGCAAGACCTTGCCCCGATGCCTGATAATGGGGAGGCACATCTGCAGGAGCAAGTGAAGAAGGAATCTGTGGATCAGCAGAACGCGCAGGAAATGGAACAAATTTCGTTAGATTTTGAAAGTGGTGAACTATAGTGGATAATCTGGAAATTAAAGAGCTGATGCTTGAAAACGTAATGGGGGACCGTTTCGGGAGATACTCGAAATACATCATCCAGGATCGTGCATTGCCTGATATCCGCGATGGACTGAAGCCGGTTCAGCGACGAATCCTCTATGCAATGGATGTTGCCGGGAATACTTCCGATAAAGGATTCCGCAAATCGGCAAAAACGGTCGGGAATGTAATCGGCAATTACCATCCGCACGGGGATTCCAGTGTCTATGAAGCGATGGTCCGCCTGAGCCAGGACTGGAAGATGCGCGAAGTATTGGTCGAAATGCACGGCAACAACGGGAGCATGGACGGAGACTCTGCCGCGGCGATGCGGTATACCGAAGCCAGGCTTTCAAAAATATCGGCGGAACTGTTGCGCGACATCGACAAAGAAACGGTTGACTTTGTTTTGAACTTCGATGATACCGATGAGGAACCAACTGTGTTGCCTGCCCGCTATCCGAATCTATTGGTGAACGGCGCGACCGGCATTTCCGCCGGTTACGCGACCGACATCCCGCCGCATAATCTGGGGGAAGTCATCGATGCGACGCTGCATCTGATCGATCATCCGGAAGCGGAGCTGAAGGCGCTCATGAAATACGTAAAGGGCCCCGACTTTCCGACCGGGGCGATCATCCAGGGCTTGGATGGCCTGAAGGATGCCTACAGGACCGGAAAAGGGAAAGTTGTTGTCCGTTCCCGCTCGTCCATCGAGAACATCCGCGGCGGCAAACAGCAGATCGTCATTTCGGAAATCCCGTATGACGTCAACAAAGCGAATCTGGTGAAAAGAATGGACGAAATCCGCATTAACCGCAAGATTGAAGGGATCGCGGAAGTGCGGGATGAATCGGACCGCACCGGACTGCAGATCGTCGTCGAGCTGAAAAAAGAAGCAAATGCGGAAGGGATCCTCAACTACTTGTTGAAGAATACCGATCTGCAAGTGAATTACAACTTCAATATGGTCGCAATCGATGAGCGTCGCCCGATGCAGGTCGGTCTGCACCAAATACTGAAAGCGTACATCCGTCATCAGGCGGAAGTCATCACGCGCCGGACCAAATTCAGCCTGAAGAAAGCGGAGACCCGCCTGCATATCGTGGATGCGCTGATCCGCGTCATTTCGATTCTGGATGAAGTGATCCAATTGATCCGCGACAGCAAAGACAAAAAAGATTCAAAACAGAACCTGATGAAGCAGTTCGGCTTTTCGGAACCGCAGGCGGAAGCAATCGTTTCCCTGCAATTGTATCGCTTGTCGAATACGGACATCACGGCGCTGCAAAATGAGAAGTTGGATCTGAACGAACAAATCGCAACCTACCATGAAATCCTGAAGCAGGAAAAAACGCTGTATGCTGTGATGAAGTCGGAACTTGCCGCAGTCAAAAAACAATACGCGAATCCGCGCCGGACTACGATCCAACATGAAATCGAGGAAATCAAGATCGATACGGAAATCCTGGTTCCGGTAGAGGAAGTCGTCGTCGTGATCACCAAAGAGGGGTATTACAAACGCACCAGCCTGCGTTCCTACGGGGCTTCCACAATTGAAGAAATCGGATTGCGCGAAGGCGATCAGCCACTTTATGTCGGAAAAGCCTCCACGCTGGATGCCGTCGTAATGTTCACCAATAAGGGGGACTATCTTCACTTCCCGGTGCACGAATTGCCGGAATTGAAATGGAAGGATACCGGTCATCACATTTCGCAACACATTCCCTTCGCTCCCGAAGAAAGGATCATCCATGCGGAAATTGTGCCGAGCAACAGTGAACCGACCGGAACGATCCTTTTCATCACCAAAGAAGGATACATCAAACAGACGCTGATGAGCGATTTCAGGACTTTCCGGGGCTACCGTAACAAAAAAGCAGTCGCCATCAAGATGAAGAGCGAGACGGATGTGATTGTTTCCATCCAACGGCTGGAAGACAAACAAAATTATGATGTGCTGCTCGTGACCCATTTCGGGTTCAGTTTGCGCTATGAAGTGAGCGAAGTCGGCATCATCGGAACCCGGGCCAGCGGGGTCAAATCCATCAACCTGAAAGACGACGACGCAGTGGTCGGAGGCGCGGCCTTCAAAGAAGGCGATGAAGAATTCCCGATTGTTGTGATCACGCAGAGAGGGAACATCAAAAAATTCAAATCCGGGGAAGTCCCGATTTTGGGACGAGCGAAGCGGGGATTGATGCTCTTGAAGGAACTGAAGGCAAAACCGCACCGCATCGTCTTTATGGACTGCGAGTTAGTGCACCCGAGCCGGTACACGATCCGCACAACAGGCAACAAGAGCATCGTGACTGAGAGCAAGGAAATACCGTTCAGTCCGCGTTATTCCAACGGCAGCTTCGCCATCAACGAAAAGACAGACGGTGAAGTGATGGACGTCGAAAAAGAGTTTGATTTTTCACAAATTAGAATTTTCTAATGAACTGTTATAAACAAAATATCAAAACGGAAACTGTGTAATAAAACAGTTTCCGTTTTTTTATGAAACAGATTTTCAGTCAAAATAAAGCCTTCACTAACAAAACGGAAGCTCAACTTCGTTTTGGAGGAATTCAAACGTTGATATATCAATGTTTATTTGGCGTTTATGAATAATTAACAAAAAGTTCAAAAAAAGTTTGATAGTTGTTGCACTTTTCTGTGTACGTGTTATAATGTTCATGTAGAAACCTGTTACACATATCACAATGTGAAAGCACTTTATAGGAGGAACATATAATGGAACAATGGCAAGGTTTTAAAGGTAAAACTTGGAAAGAAGAAGTTGACGTAAGAGACTTCATCATGAACAACTACGCTGAATACACTGGCGACGAAAGCTTCTTGGCCGGTCCTACAGAAACGACAACTCAACTATGGGATCAAGTTATGGATCTTACAAAACAAGAAAGAGAAGCTGGCGGCGTATTGGACATGGATACAAAGGTTGTATCTACAATCACTTCCCATGCAGCGGGCTACTTGAACAAAGATAAAGAGCAAATCGTCGGTTTCCAAACTGAAAAACCACTTAAACGCAGCTTGATGCCTTTCGGCGGTATCCGCATGAGTGAACAGGCTTGTGAAGAAGCAGGCTACAAAGTTGATCCAGAAATTTCCATGATCTTCCGCGATTACAGAAAAACACATAACCAAGGCGTATTCGATGCTTACACACCAGAAATGCGTGCAGCAAGAACAACCGGCGTCATCACTGGCTTACCTGATGCATACGGCCGCGGACGCATCATCGGAGACTACCGTCGTGTAGCTTTATACGGTGTGGACTACCTGATGAAAGACAAATTGAAAGAATTCGCTAAAATCGGCGACGGCACGATGACTGAAGAAGTCATCCGCCTGAGAGAAGAATTCAGCGAACAATACCGCGCTTTGAACGAATTGAAAGAATTAGGAAACATCTACGGTTTCGATATTTCCAAACCAGCAACAAACGCTAAAGAAGCTTTCCAATGGTTATACTTCGGTTACCTGGCTGCTGTTAAACAACAAAACGGTGCTGCTATGTCATTGGGACGTACTTCAACTTTCTTGGATATCTACATCCAACGCGATTTGGATAACGGCGTCTTGACTGAAGAAGAAGCTCAAGAAATCGTTGACCACTTCGTAATGAAATTGCGTATGATCAAATTTGCGCGTACGCCGGAATACCAAGAATTGTACTCAGGAGATCCACAATGGGTTACTGAATCAATCGCTGGTATGGCACATGACGGACGTTCAATGGTTACGAAATCAAGCTTCCGTTTCTTGAACACATTGACTAACTTGGGCGCTGCTCCAGAGCCTAACTTGACAGTTCTTTGGTCAACTAAATTGCCTGAAGGCTTCAAAAAATACTGTGCTAAAATGTCCATCGAAACAAGCGCTATCCAATACGAAAATGATGACATCATGAGCCTTGAATGGGGCGACGACTACGGTATCGCTTGCTGTGTATCCGCGATGAGAATCGGGAAACAAATGCAATTCTTCGGAGCACGTGCTAACTTGGCGAAAACATTGCTTTACGCAATCAACGGCGGGATTGACGAAACGAAGAAAAAACAAGTTGGACCTAAATTGCAACCAATCACTTCAGAATACCTGGATTACAATGAAGTTATGGAAAAATTCGATGTAATGATGGACTGGATCGTAGCTTTGTATGTGAATACATTGAACGTTATCCACTACATGCACGACAAATATTCATACGAATCATTGGAAATGGCTTTGCATGATACGCATGTTGTCCGCACATTGGCAACTGGTGTGGCTGGTTTCTCAGTTACAGTCGATTCACTTTCAGCTATCAAATACGCGAAAGTTAAACCGATCCGTGACGAAAACGGCATTGCTATCGACTTCGAAATCGAAGGCGACTTCCCTAAATATGGTAACAACGATGATCGCGCTGACCAAATCGGTATCGACTTGTTGAAACAATACATGGGCAAAGTTAAGAAACACCAAACATACCGCAACTCAATTCCGACAACTTCTATCCTTACAATCACTTCAAACGTGGTTTACGGTAAGAAAACTGGTAGCACTCCTGACGGACGTAAAGCCGGCGAACCATTCGCACCAGGCGCTAACCCAATGCACGGAAGAGATACACACGGCGCTTTGGCAAGCTTGTCTTCAGTAGCTAAGATTCCTTACAAATATTCATTGGATGGTATCTCCAACACATTCTCAATCATCCCTAAAGCTTTGGGACGTGAAGAAGAAGTCCAAAAAGAAAACTTGACTGCAATGCTGGACGGATACATCGCTAAAGGCGGCCACCATTTGAACGTCAACGTCTTCAACCGTGAAACATTGCTTGACGCTATGGATCACCCAGAAAACTACCCACAATTGACGATCCGCGTTTCCGGATACGCTGTTAACTTCATCAAGTTGACTCGCGAACAACAATTGGACGTAATCAACCGTACAATGCACGAAATGATGTAATTCGCTTCAACCTGCATGACAATTGTATAAAATTAAACGGATGGATCATTTGATTCATCCGTTTTCTATCAAAGGGAGCGAAAGCTCGCTCTTTTTGATAGGAAATATTCCTTATGCGAGATACAATAAGAGTAAGAAATAAACGACAGAGGAGTTTTTGAAATGACTGAACCCTTAAAAGGATTTGTGCATTCAACAGAGAGTTTCGGTTCCGTTGATGGACCGGGAATCCGTTTTATTATATTTATGCAAGGTTGCCGCATGCGCTGCCAATTCTGCCATAACCCGGACACCTGGAACATCGGAGGCGGCAATGAGATGACAACCGATGAACTGCTCAACTTGGCCCTGCAATACAAGCCGTTCTGGGGCCAAAAAGGCGGCATCACCGTCAGCGGCGGCGAACCGTTATTGCAGATCGATTTCCTGATCGAACTGTTCACGAAAGCCAAAGCACAGGGCGTGCATACGACTTTGGACACCTGCGGCCTGCCGTTCACGTATGATGAGCCTTTCTTCAGCCAGTTCAACAAGTTGCTGGCGGTGACCGACTTGATTTTGTTGGACATCAAGCACATCGACAGCCAAAAACACAAAGAATTGACTATGTGGCCGAACGAAAGCATCATCGAGCTGGCGAAATATCTGTCGGACATCAACAAACCGGTTTGGATCCGCCATGTGCTGATACCGGAACGTACCGATTACGATGACTTCCTGATCCGTTTGGACGCATTCCTGAAAACGCTGAAGAACATCGTCAAAGTTGAAATCCTACCCTACCATAAAATGGGTGTATACAAGTGGAAAACCTTGGGCATCCCTTATCAGTTGGAGGGAATCGATCCGCCTACCGCCGAACGGGTCGAAAACGCGAAAAAATTGTTGCATACAGAAGACTACAAAGGTTATCTGGACCTGTAGAAGCATAATTTTCATGGAAGAAAAGAGAATTGCCATTGCTCTTTTCTTCTTTTTTTAATATGATATTTTTAGACATTGTAAGAGAGAGGGAATGTAATGAGCAAAATGTTAGTTTTTGGGCACCAAAATCCGGATACGGATGCGATCACGTCAGCTATCGCATACGCCCACTACCTGAATCAAAACGGAATCGAAGCTGAGGCTGTAGCGCTTGGCCAACCGAGTGAAGAAACAGCCTATGCATTGAATCAATTCAATACAGCAGCACCGCGCGTCATCGCGACTGCAGCCAACGAAACGGATACGGTAGCTTTGGTGGACCATAATGAAGCGCAACAAAGCGTCAGCGACATCAAGGATGTGGAAGTTTACGCCGTAGTGGATCATCACCGCATCGCGAACTTCGAAACAGCCAACCCGTTGTTTTACCGTGCCGAGCCTGTGGGATGCACGAATACGATCCTTTATAAGATGTATAATGAAAAAAACATCGAGATCCCTGCCGATATTGCTGGTCTCATGCTGTCTGCAATCATTTCTGACACTTTGCTGTTCAAGTCCCCGACTTGCACAAAGGAAGACGAACTTGCCGCCGCAGCTTTAGCCGAAATCGCCGGCATCTCCATGCAGGAATATGGACTTGCGATGCTGAAAGCAGGAACGAATCTGGACGACAAATCGATTGCGGAGCTTTTGACTTTGGATGCCAAATCATTCCCTATGGGCGATAAAAATGTGCGCATCGCACAAGTAAACACCGTTGACGTGCAGGATGTACTGAAAAGAAAAGCCGAATTGGTTTCGGCTATGGAAGCAGAGAACCGCACGCAGGTCTATGATGTCTTCTTGTTGGTGGTTACGAACATCATCGACAGCGATTCTGCCTTGTTGGCTGTCGGTTCGCACTTGGATGTCGTGGCGTCGGCTTTCGGTGTCACCTTGGAAGAAAATGTTGCCCTGCTTCCGGGCGTTGTTTCACGCAAAAAGCAAGTGGTTCCGCCATTGACGGAAGCATTCTCTAAATAATCATTCATTACGGGCGGGCGATGCGACTCAGTTAAACTGAAATGCGTCTCCGCCTGTTTTTGTCTTCGCTCCGATCGAGAAAACACCTGAAGGGGGTGAGAATGTGAAAATTGGGGTATTGTCGGACCTCCATATCGATTCAAATGCCAAAAAATTGGCTCCCGGCCAAACGTATGACTATCTTTTGGCGGAACTGCTCTATAATCAAGAAATCGATTTGCTGTTGTTGGCAGGTGATGTCTCTTCCGACTATCACGATACTTTCTCCTTTTTGGACCGCATGCGCGCCCACTCCGTTTCTAAAATTCAATTTGTGCCCGGGAACCATGATTTTTGGTCCATCCGCAATCACGAGGAGGATACGGACCGCATCTACAAGCTGTTCAAGGAAAGGGAAGATAATCCGGTCGGAAATCCGTATCTGATAGGGGATGAGTGGGCGGTGGCGGGGAATCCGGGGTGGTACGATTATGGGTTCGCCAGCCCGCGCTACACAGCGGAAGAATTTTCCAGGAAAAAACTGAAGGTGGGGGGCTGGAATGATCGCCTGTACGTCCATTGGGAAAAGGATGACCGTGCGGTTGCGCAAGCGATGCTGGAAGAGCTGGAAAACGACCTGAATGCCGTCAGCGGCCGGAAAATAATCATGATGACGCACGTGGTGACGCATCCGCAATTTGTCATCCCGCTCCCGCATCCCGTTTATGACTATTACAATGCTTTCCTCGGGAGCGAAAGCTACACGGAACTTTACGAGCGCTATCCGATCGCGCACAGCATCATGGGACATGTCCACTTCCGGAAATTGCTGCACGAGCAGGAAACGACCTACTACTGCGCTTGCCTCGGCAACGCGCGCCATTGGTACACGGAAGATCCTTACACAGAATTGGCTTATACTATGGAAGAATTTAAGCTGGACATCTGAAGGGCTTATCACTTCCCTTTTGACAAAAATAAGTTATGCTAGTCTTGTAGGCAACAGCATTCAGTCAGGAAGGAGCGGTGATGGATGAAAGCGTTCGAATTGTCGGACAAAGGCGTATATACGCAAACCAAGAACTGGAGAGCAGCCGATTGGATCCATGTGGAAAACCCTAACCACGATGACGTGGCGGAATTGGTGCTTACTTTCGGCATCCCGAAGGATTATATCCTGGATTCTTTGGATGAATATGAAGTGCCTAGACAAGAGCAGGTTCATAATGAGCAGGGGGATGAAATCAGACTGTTGATCGTCCTGTTCCCCAAACTGCGGTCGGTGCAGGAAAAATATACCGAATATCACACGTTCCCCTTATCGATCATCACAATCAACGGAACTTTGATCACCGTTTGCAAAGAAACACCGGCTTTTCTGAATCGGATCATGAAGAACGAAGCTTTCAAAAATGAGCCTGCGACAACCCAACGCCACATCATACTATACATATTGTGGGAATTGACCAAGAGCTTCATACACCATCTGCGGGAAATCGACGGAACGATCGAAGACCTGCAGATCCAAATCACTAGCGCCACCCACAATGAATATTTTTATAAGTTGATTGCGTTGCACAAGAGCCTGGTGTATTTTGAGACATCCATCACCAAAAACCACCCCCTGATCACCCAGTCCATCCATGAGGCTGCTGGCGGCGATGCCCAAAGCCAGGAATTGTTGCGGGATATCATCGACATTTCGAATCAGGCCGAGGTAATGGTGACGGAATCGAGCAAAATGATCGACCAGCTGAGTGAAGTTTTTTCCAGCGTAATCGCCAACAATTTGAACAACATCATGAAGGTTTTGACGTCAATCACCATCGTGCTGACGATACCCACCATCATGGCCGGTTTTTGGGGCATGAACGTCGATTTGCCTTTTGAAGATCATCCATTCGCCTTCTGGATCACAAGTCTGATCACCATTTTGATTTGCTTCCTGACGGTCTATTGGTTGAAGAAAAAAGACTACTTCTGACCATCGTGTTGAGGAACAATTCCGACATCATCCTGGGCGGTGAGGTTGGCCGGCAGTTGGTTGCGTAGGTCAAACTGGAGCGTAATCGGCTGCAAGAAATGCCGGTTGCGCTTTTTTTGATGGCTTAGTGGTGCAGGAAGCTATTGCGGATTGGTATACTGTATTTGGGAGGTGGCAGGACATGGTCGAGGATTTCCAGAGTTGGCTTGAGATTTATGAGCTGGAAAAACTTTTCAGCGATAAAAGGGATAAGGAAACGATCGATAAGGAAATGTTTTTGTTTGTCAGATCGGATGATTTTGACACCTATTTTTCTTTTGACGGTGAATTGGGGGCCTTGTACAAACCAGAAGGAACACTGTTGCGGGTTTGGACGCCTACTGCAAAGTCAGTGGAGGTTTGGCTATATGCGGACAGCGCCGCCGCTTTTCCGTCCCGAAAAATGACGATGGTGCAGAAACCGAAGGGGGTTTTCGAAGCCTTCCTGTCCGGTGATCAGCACGGGACCGTCTATGTTTACAAGATTCTCTTCCTGAACAACCGCGAATCCGTGACGGTTGATCCCTATGCCCGCGCAACAACCGTGAACGGCATCAAATCGGTCATCACAGACTTGGCGAGAACGAATCCGGAAGGGTGGGCCGAGCGCTTGCCGGCATTTGGCTTACCTGAAGAAGCGGTCATCTATGAGCTGCATATCCGGGATTTTTCCATCTCCGCAACGAGCGGAATCGTCAACAAAGGAAAATTCCTTGGCCTGACTGAGAGGGACACAAAAAACGCCAGCGGCAGCAGCACAGGCTTGGATCACTTGATCGACTTAGGCATTACGCATGTCCAGATTTTGCCGATGTTCGATTACGCTACGGTTGATGAGGCGAACTTGGCGAAACCGCAATACAATTGGGGATACGATCCGTTGAACTATAATGTGCCGGAAGGTTCCTATTCAAGCGATCCTTTTGATCCATTCAACAGGATCACCGAAATGAAACAAATGATCCAAACGTTGCATGATAACGGCTTGCGGGTCATCATGGACGTGGTCTACAACCATGTGTATGACCCGAAAGATCAAGCCTTGGAAAGGACGGTTCCTGGTTATTTTTACCGCTACAATGCGGATGGTTCGCTGTCGAACGGCACCGGGGTAGGGAATGATACGGCATCCGAAAGGCATATGATGCGCAAATACATCATCGACAGCGTGAAGTATTGGGCCAAGGAATATCACCTTGACGGATTCCGGTTCGACCTGATGGGGATTCATGATTCCGTTACGATGAACGCAGTCCGTGAAGCGTTGGACAAAATCGATCCATCCATCATCATCATTGGAGAAGGATGGGAAATGAGCACACCGCTTTCGGAGGACTTGAAAGCTTCCCAGAAAAATGCGCAAGCAATGCCAAGAATAGCCCATTTCAATGACTCAATCAGGGTCGCATTGAAAGGCAGTGATTTTGGCGATGAGACCGACAAGGGATTCATCAGTGGGAAAAATTATCAGGAAGATCTGCTGCTCCGCAATATCAAAGGAGCCATGCATCTCTCCAGCCACAGCACTTATATCGACCCGGAACAAGTCATCCAGTACGTGGAAGCCCATGACAACTTGACACTCTATGACAAGTTGCTGCGATCCAATCCGAGAGACAGCGAGGAAGTGCGCATAAAACGTCATACGCTTGCGACAAGTGTTCTGCTTTTGTCGCAAGGTGTCCCGTTCATCCATGGCGGACAAGAGTTTTTAAGGACGAAAGAAGGCGTGGCCAACAGTTACAAGTCCCCTGATGAAATCAACCAATTCGAATGGGAGCGGGTGACAACCTTCCAAAAATCAATAGCCTACATAAAAGGTCTGATCGCTTTACGCAAGAGCGAGTACCTGTTCCGTTTGCATACGCACGAAGAGATTGATGCCTTTTTCACAACGCTCAGCGAAAATTTCAACATTGTGGCCTTTTCCTTGCGGAATGAAGACAAGCAATACATCGTCATTTTCAATGGCAACCGGAACGATACGACCTTCCGCATGGAGAAAGGGGAATACGCCGTAATTGTTGCGGATAACCAGGTCTTTCTCGAAAGAAAGTCGGAGCCGACGCTCATGGAAGAAATTCTTGTCAAAGCCCATACGGCTACAGTACTGTACAGCGAAAGGATGCGATAAAAAACGCACATTGACAGAAATGCATCAACATTTATACAATTAATCAAAGTTTCTTAATAAACAAATGTTCATCTTTGTTAAATGCCTGTTTGACAACGTTTGACGTCGCTTTCGCCGATTTTTTATGCTTCTGACATGGCGTGTCAGATACTCAATATACCTAAAGAGTCGGTATGTTGTGGCAATAAACGCCAATATATGAATTTATTCATCTAATTTTAACCAATTTATTAAAATCGCAAACTTGATTTTAATTTCAGTCAGAACTATAATAAAGCTTACTATAGAAACTATAGAAACAGAGGGAATGGGGGAAAAGAAATATGGGCAACAAGAAACTTTCATCTTTAGTGTTATTATCTTTAAGCTCCGCACTTGTATTAGCTGCTTGTGGTGGAGAAGGAAGCACAGCCGATTCATCAGAGTCTGCAGGTGCGGCCGGCAGCGATCAGGTGCTTAATCTGATTGAAAGCGCTGAAATCCCTACAATGGATTCTGTGCAAGCTACAGATACAGTGGCGTTTACAGCTCTAAGCAACGTAAACGAAGGTCTGTATCGCCAAGGCTTGGATGGAACGGTTGAATTGGGTATCGCAGCAGAAGATCCGACAGTCAGCGAAGATGGTCTGGTCTACACTTTCACGATCCGCGATGAAGCGAACTGGTCGAACGGTGAGCCTGTGACAGCAGAAGACTTTGTCTATTCATGGCGCAAATTGGTGGACCCTGCATCAGCTGCTTCTTATTCTTACATGATGGACGGTGTTGTCGCTAACGCAACTGAAATCATTGCTGGCGAAGTTGCACCTGAAGAACTGGGCATCAAAGCGATCGACGATAAAACGTTGGAAATCACACTGGCTTCTCCAGTGCCATACTTCAAAGATCTTTTGACATTGGCTATGTTCTTCCCTCAAAATCAAGCATTTGTTGAAGAACAAGGCGACAAATACGCATTAAGCAGTGATGCTTTATTGTACAATGGACCATTTGTACTAGCTAACTGGGACGCAGCAAGCTTGTCTTGGACGTATGAACCGAATCCGGAATATTGGGATAAAGACGCAGTCAAATTGGATGCGATCAATGTAGAAGTCATCAAAGAGACTTCCACTGCATTGAATCTTTATGATACTGGCGCAATCGACCGTATGATCTTGACAGGTGAATATGTAGCGCAAAGAACCGGCGATGCTGAAATGCACACAATGCCGACTTCTTCCGTGTTCTACTTGAAGTTCAACCAACAAAGAGAAGGCACGCCTTTGCAAAATGCTAATATCCGTAAAGCTTTAGCGATGGCTTTCGATAAACAAGCGTACGCTGATGTTGTGTTGCAAAACGGTTCCGTTCCAGCAAACGGATTGGTTCCTGAAAAACTTGCTTTGGATCCTTCAACAGGTGAAGATTACCGCAAGCAAAACGGCGATCTTTTGACCTTCAATGCTGAAGAAGCTAAAACCT
This sequence comes from Trichococcus ilyis, assembly GCF_900109135.1. Classification (GTDB taxonomy): domain Bacteria; phylum Bacillota; class Bacilli; order Lactobacillales; family Aerococcaceae; genus Trichococcus; species Trichococcus ilyis. The sequence continues at coordinate 156,185 of NZ_FNYT01000001.1, forward strand.
ACTGGGAAAAAGGCTTGGCTGAATTGGGTGTTGAGTCCATCACATTGGAATTGTTGAGTGATGACACAGAAAACGCAAAACGTTCATCTGAGTTCCTGCAAAGCCAATTGCAGACCAACTTGCCTGGTTTGACTGTAACATTGCGCAATGTACCTTTCAAAGTCCGTCTTGAAGCTGACACTGCCGGCGAATACGACATCGAATTGGCTGGATGGGGAGCTGACTATGCTGACCCGATCAACTTCCTGGAATTGTTCCAGACCGAAAACGGCAACAACAAATCCGGTTACTCGAACGCTGAATACGATGCTTTGATCGATGAAGCGCGCACAAACGTAACTGACCTTGATGCAAGATGGGCTAGCTTGCTCGCTGCTGAAAAGATCTTGATGGAAGATGCGGGTATCGCGCCTCTTTACCAACGTTCTTATGCAGTTCTGCAAAAACCGTATGTCACAGATTTGGGCGAGCACTTAGTCGGTGCTGACTACTCATACAAATGGGCCTCAAATTCTGGTGCACAGAACGTGGATTAATTAAGGCAATAAAAAATCCATCTGGCATACATGAATGCCAGATGGATGTTTTATTTTTTTATAGGATGTAATCCCAGAGGCAGAAGATGCTTATCAGCAACAAAATCAATCCGATTGTGAGGACATTCCGATAACTTTTTCCGATCGATGCCGAAAGGGCATGCGGATTCAATGGCTCTTCCTCGTCCAAAGTTTTTTTTTCCCTTCGCAACGTTTTGCGGAGGCTGAAGTGAAAAAAATCGAACGATCCGGAAGCCAGTATGAGGCCGGACAGTCCGATAATCAGGAATACGCCGGCGATCATAAAGAGGATGTTTGAAGTTTCAATCCAGCTTAGGGTTTCATATTTGATCATTTGGAATGCTGCTGCACTCAATAAAATGGAAAAAGAAATGATTGTGTTTTTTTTTGTGAAGTTCATTTATTTTGGCTCCCTTTTGGTTTCTCAATTTTAAATGTACAAAAAAAAGAAAGAAAACTCAATTAGAATATGATTTGATTTTGTGTTCATTTTCTTTTTTGTATATTTAAATATGATATACTATCAGGTGCTATTTACAAAATAACTAAATAATGGAGGATGACAAACGATGAAAAGTTATGCAAAATACATCGGCAAGCGTATTTTATATATGGCAATTACCTTGTTTTTGATTGCATCGATAACTTTTTTTCTGATGAAAGCTTTGCCGGGTACACCATATAGTAACCAAGACAAGTTATCTGAGGAACAAATTTTTATCATGAATGAGAAGTATGGACTGAACAAACCGATTTTGGTCCAGTACGGAGTTTACATTTTCGGATTATTGCGCGGAGACATGGGAGTATCCTTCCAGTTCAACAACACGCCTGTTACGGACCTGTTGAGCAGCAGAATCGGACCCTCCATGCAATTGGGGCTTCAAGCCGTCATTGTCGGGACTATCCTCGGCATTGTGCTGGGTGTGATCGCCGCGATGAGACAGGGAACCTGGGTCGATACAACCGCCACCTTGACGGCCATCATCGGCCGTTCAATCCCTAACTTTGTGTTTGCGGTGATTCTGCAGTTGGTATTCGGGGTTTGGCTGAAAGTATTGCCTATCGCCTTATGGAACGAAGGATTCCGTTCTTCGATCCTGCCAACAATCGCTTTGAGCATATCGCCGTTGGCCGATTCGGCCCGATTCATGCGGACCGAAATGGTTGACGTTTTGGGAAGTGATTATGTAGAACTTGCGAGAGCGAAAGGCCTCAGCCGTTGGGAAGTGGCATTCAAACACGGTATCCGTAACGCATTGATTCCTTTGGTGACCATCATCGGCCCGATGACAGTCGGTTTGATGACCGGTTCGATGGTTGTCGAAAATATTTTTGCCATCCCTGGTATCGGCGAACAATTCGTAAAATCGATCCTGACTAATGACTATCCGACAATCATGGGTGTCACAATGATGTATTCCACAATGTTGGTAGTCGTCATTTTGTTGGTGGATATCTTGTACGGCATCATTGACCCTCGCATCCGAGTCGCTACAGAAGGAGGGGAATAAGAATGAGCGAAAATGAATTGCGCAACACAACCGCTATGCCGACAATCACAAAAGATCTTTTTGAATCAGCAGCCAAATCAAGTATGCAGGACAAAGAAAAAATCTCAGCGCCTTCCTTGAGCTTCATGGCGGATTCTTGGCGTCGCCTGAAGAAAAATAAAGTGGCGATGATCAGTTTGATCATCCTGATCATCATCAGCCTGTCCAGTCTGTTGGCTCCTGTCATCGCACCGCATGATCCGAATGCACAGACCGTCCAGTATGCGAATTTGCCTCCGAAGATCCCTGGAGTCGACATCAATGGTTTGAACGGTACTGTGAAGCAAAACGGAGTCGTCATCGACAAGTACGAAACATCCAAAGTTCCTGAGGACGTTTACTACTATCTTGGTACCGACAGCCTCGGACGCGATCTGTTGTCGCGGATCCTGTACGGCACGCGCGTATCGCTGTTCATTGCTTTTATGGCAGCTTTGTTCAATCTGACGCTCGGCGTCGTTTATGGTCTGACATCCGGCTGGTTGGGCGGAAGAGTCGACAACATCATGCAGCGGATCCTGGAAATCCTTTCCGGTGTGCCTAACTTGGTGGTCGTTATCTTGATGCTGCTTGTATTGAAGCCCGGCATCAGTTCCATCATCATCGCTTTGGCTTTGACGGAATGGCTTTCGATGGCGCGTGTCGTCCGTGCGCAAACACTAAAACTAAAAAATCAGGAATACATCCTGGCGGCCCGCACATTGGGTCAATCACCGATGAAAATCGCGTTCAGACACATACTGCCTAACTTGGCAGGGGTGATCATCATCCAAGTCATGTTCTCGATCCCATCGGCTATCTTCTTCGAAGCCTTCTTGAGCTTCATCGGAATCGGGATTCCTGCTCCGAATGCATCGCTTGGTACGTTGATCAACGATGGCTACAAGACATTCCGTTTCTTGCCGCACTTGATGTGGTATCCAGCCGGCATCATGAGCGTCATCATGATCTGCTTCAACTTATTGGCTGATGGACTCCGTGACGCGTTCGATCCAAAAATGAGAGATTAGGAGGTAACCAGATGGAAAATATATTGGAAGTAAAAGACCTACAAATTACTTTTGATACCTATGCAGGTAAAGTAAAAGCTATCCGTGGCGTCAGTTTTGACCTGAAGCCAGGCGAAACATTAGCCATCGTTGGTGAATCCGGCTCTGGTAAATCAGTGACAAGCCGCAGCATCATGCGTCTATTGGCTAACAATGCCAACATTGAACATGGCGAGATCCTGTTCAAAGGCGAAGATTTGGTCCACAAAACCGAAAAAGAAATGCAGAAAATCCGTGGTTCGGAAATCGCAATGATTTTCCAGGATCCGATGACATCTTTGAACCCGACCCAAAAAATCGGCAAGCAAATTGCTGAACCGATCATCAAGCACCAAAATATCAGCAAGGAGGAAGCCTACAAAAAAGCTGAAGAACTGTTGCAGCTTGTAGGCATCCCGAACCCTGCCAAAAGAATGAAACAATACCCGCATCAATTTTCGGGCGGCCAGCGCCAACGTATCGTCATCGCGATCGCCTTGGGCTGCAACCCGGATATCCTGATCGCGGATGAACCGACGACAGCCTTGGATGTTACCATCCAAGCCCAAATTTTGGAATTGATGAAAGATCTGCAGCAGAAGATCAAGACATCGATCATTTTCATCACCCACGACCTTGGCGTCGTGGCGAACGTAGCCGATCGCGTAGCCGTCATGTATGCCGGAAAGATCGTCGAAGTCGGGACTGTCGATGAAATTTTCTACAATCCGCAACATCCGTATACATGGGGTCTGTTGAGCTCTATGCCTACATTGGATACGCAAGGAACGCTTTATGCGATTCCGGGAACACCTCCGGATTTGTTGGATCCTCCAGTAGGGGATGCTTTTGCTCCGCGTAGCGAATATGCGATGAAAATCGACACCTTGTACGATCCGCCATTCTTCAAAGTCTCCGAGACGCATCAGGCTGCCACCTGGTTGTTGCATCCGGATGCGCCATCCGTGCACCCTCCAGAAGGCATCATCACTCGCCGGGCGACATTCTCAAGGATGAATCTGGCCCCTTCCGATGAACTGAAAGTGATGGATACAGCAGACAAGGAACCGGCTGTATTGCCACACGGCAGCGGTCCGGACATCGATTCGAAAGTAACTGAGAAAGGAGGACTGATGTAATGCATGACACAACAGGGAAGAAAAAGATTCTTGAAGTAAAAAACCTGAAGCAGTATTTCAATGTCGGGACAAAAAATGAAGTCCGCGCTATTGATGATGTTTCCTTTGACATATACGAAGGCGAAACACTTGGTTTGGTAGGGGAATCCGGTTGCGGCAAAACGACAACTGGTCGTGCGATCATCCGGTTGTACAATCCGACTTCCGGCGAAATTTACTTTGACGGCACCGAAATTCACTCGCTGCATGACCGAAAAGAGCAATTGGCGTTCCGCAAGGATATGCAGATGATTTTCCAGGATCCGTATGCATCCTTGAATCCCCGCATGAAGGTCCGCGATATCATTGCGGAAGGATTGAAGATCCATGGTCTTGCGACTAGCGAGAAGGAAATCGACGAACGGGTTGCGGAATTGCTGGATCTGGTCGGACTGAACAAAGACCATTCTTCGCGTTATCCGCATGAGTTCTCCGGCGGCCAAAGACAGCGTATCGGAATCGCCAGAGCCTTAGCCGTGAATCCGAAACTCATCATCGCCGATGAACCGATTTCCGCTTTGGACGTTTCCATCCAGGCGCAAGTGGTCAATCTGCTGATGGAATTGCAAAAGAAACAAAAATTGACATTCTTGTTCATTGCCCATGACTTGTCGATGGTCAAGTACATCAGCAACCGCATCGGCGTTATGTACTTCGGTAAACTGGTAGAATTGGCGCCTGCGGACGACGTTTACAACAAACCTTTGCATCCTTACACGGAAAGCTTGTTATCCGCCATTCCGTTGCCGGATCCGGTTTATGAACGCAATCGCACACGCTTCACTTACGTTCCCCGTGAAGAGAACGGCGAACCAGAAGCGCTGAGAGAAATCGTGCCCGGCCACTTTGTGTACTGCCGTGAATCTGATGTTCCGGCACTGAAAGAAAAGTACGAAAAATATTGATACTGAAAGTCCAGAACTTGTTCTGGGCTTTTTTTGCCATTAAAAATTAATCAAATGAAGAAATGATGAATTTTATATGATTTATATTCCGGATTTTTATAGAATATTTTCATTTTTTGTAGTATAATATTAAAATACGAAAAGAAAAAGGGGATAATTGCATGAGGAGATTGAAGAGTTCTTTCATTTTGGCCACAACGGCCGTCATCTTGGCAGCTTGCGGAGGAGACGGAGCAACGGACGACAGCGCAACAAATACTGCGAGTTCGGGGGCAGGCGGTCAAGTGCTGCATTACACAGCACCGACTGAACTGGCGACCTTGGATACGACACTGATGACCGACATCAACAGCTCTAACTACATCAGCCACACAATCGAAGGCTTGCTGAAAATCAACGAAGACGGGAAGCCTGTTCCGGCAATCGCCGCTGAAGCGGGAACGGTTTCTGAGGACGGCCTGATGTACACATACAAGCTCCGCGAGGATGCTGTCTGGTCGAACGGCGAGCCTGTGACGGCGAACGATTTCGTCTTTGCTTGGAGAAGATTGGTGGATCCGGAAGCGGGCGCATCTTACGCCTACTTGGCTGAGACCATCAAAAATGCGAATGAAATCATGGCCGGCGAAATGGAGCCTGAAGAGTTGGGCGTGACAGCAGTCAGCGATAACGAAATCACAATCGAATTGACGCAGCCGACCCCATACTTCGAGTCCTTGTTGGCATTCAGCGCATTCTTCCCGCAAAATGAAGCCTTCGTGACAGAGAAAGGCGACAAATACGGAACGAGCAGCGAAAACATTTTGGCCAACGGACCATTCACAATCGAGAACTGGGACGGCACTGGCTTGACATGGGATCTTGTGAAGAATGAAGACTACTATGCAGCAGAAGAAGTCCAATTGGACGAAGTCGATGTCCAAGTAATCAAAGAAACAAGCACGGTCGTGAATCTGTTCCAACAAGGATCAGTCGACAATGCCCAAGTCACTGGCGAATTGGTTAAACAATTGGCAAGCGACCCTAACGTTGTCGTTCAGAAAAAAGCCCGCACGGCCTATATCGAATTCAACCACGACAATGTCTATCTGCAGAACGCGAAGCTGAGAAAAGCCATCGGACTTGTCATCAACCGTGATGAATTGGTGGACAGCGTCATCGGCGACGGCTCGACAGCTATCGGAGGATTCCTGCCGGCCGATTTTGTCAGCAATCCGACAACCGGCGAAGACTTTGCAGCCGAAGCCGGCTCTTACCTGGATTATGATCTGGAACAAGCCAAAACACTTTGGGCTGAAGCAAAAGCCGAATTAGGCGTAGACAAAATCACTTTCTCTTTAGTTGGGGATGATGATGAGAAGAACAAAAAAATCAGCCAATACATCCAAGGCCAAATCCAGAACAATTTGGAAGGCATCACTGTAGAATTACGCAATGTACCAAAGAAAAATCGTTTGGAATTGGCGAACCAGGATGAATTCGACTTGCTGCAGACTGGCTGGGGAGCGGACTTTGCCGATGCCATCAACTACATGGACCTGCTGTACAGCACATCCGCCTACAATGAAGGGCAATATGCGAATGCAGCCTTCGATGCTTTGATCGACTTGTCAAAAACCACAGACGCAAACAATCCTGAAGCGCGCTGGGCCGACCTGATGGCTGCCCACAAACTGATCATGGAAGACGCAGCGATCATCCCGCTTTACCAAGAAGCAGAAACGCAGTTACGAAACCCGAAAGTGAAGGGCATCATCTTCAATTCGGTGGGTAATGAATTTGATCTGAGCAGAGCTTATATCGAAGAATAATAATCTGTAGAACACGCAAGAAGGGCCGACTCAATTAGTTGAGAGTCGGCCCTTCTTGCGTGTTTCGAGAGGGTGCGGGGAATATGGGTGCTTTGCGGTTATCCATGCTTTCGTGAAACAATTGCCTCCGGGGATATCCCTCCAACAAATTCCGCGCTACAAAAAAACTGACGCGAGCCCCCACAAGGAGCTTGCGCCAGTTTTTTTGCATCAGGATGCGTCAGATCAGGAAAGAGTAAAGTTTGGAATTCTCATTCACCGATATGTAATGTGGGTCGAATTTCTCGAGCCTTGCAAGCAGGCCTTCGAGATTATCCTTATCCTTCAACAAAATACCGATCAATACGGGTCCTTCGCTGCGGTGGACCTTTTTCGTATACTCGAATTTGGTGATATCGTCGTTTGCGCCCAGAATGTCGTTCACGAACTCTTTCAGCGCGCCTGCCCTTTGCGGGAAGTTCACGATGAAATAGTGCTTCAGACCTTGATAGAGGAGGGCACGTTCATCGATTTCAGCCATTCGGTTGATATCATTGTTTCCGCCGCTGACGATGCAGACGACCGTTTTGCCTTTGATTTCATCTTTGTACTGTTCCAAGGCAGAAACCGAAAGGGCGCCGGATGGTTCCGCTACGATAGCTTGTTTAGTGTATAAATCGATGATGGTGCCGCAGACTTGTCCTTCTGGCACGACCAGGATGTCATCGACATTTTTCTGGCAGTGCCGGAAAGTCAAATCGCCGACAGTCGCTACGGCTGTCCCATCACAGAATTTATCGATATCAGTCAAAGTCGTGACTTTATTCGCTTCAAGCGAAACTTTCATGCCAGGGGCGCCCAAGGACTCAACGCCGATGATTTTTGTTTCGGGCATGGCTTCCTTGATGTAGCTGCTGACGCCGGAAATCAAGCCGCCGCCGCCGATAGCGGCGAAGACCATGTCAGCCGTTTCGCCCTCGGCAACGAGATCCTGGTGGATTTCCACCGCTAAAGTGCCTTGGCCGGCGATCACATTGCGATTATTGAAAGGTTCAATGAAAGTCAGATTGTGTTCGTCCGCATAAGCGTGGGCAGCTTCATTTGACTCGTCGAAGGTATCGCCGATCAGCTTGATTTCGACAAAGTCCTTTCCGAAATAACGGACTTGGTCTATTTTTTGGGAAGGGGTTGTCGATGGCATGAAGATGGTCGCTTTGATCCCCAAATGGTTGCAGGTATAAGCTACCCCTTGGGCATGGTTGCCGGCTGAAGCACAGGTTACCCCGTATTCAGTCTCGGCTTCGCTCAGCTGCGAAATGGCATAATAAGCGCCCCTCAATTTGAAGGAGCGGACGATCTGGAGGTCCTCCCGCTTCAAAAAGATGTTGGCATGATACTTCTGCGATAGATACGCATCATGCTGCAAAGGGGTCTGCTTGACCACGTTGCGCAGTACTTTATATGCTTTCAGCACGTCTTCTTTGTTCACTAACTCATCCGTCATTCTGTCTGCTCCTAATCTATTGAATACAATGATGAAGAGAGAAGGCTTAAAAATAAGGATGCTCTCAACCTACATCTGATTCATTATTGTTGTTCATTCACGAAAGGCATCATTTTGCGCAATTCAGCACCGACTGCTTCGATTTGGTGGCCTTGTTGCTTAGCGCGCATTGCGTGGAAGTCAGGGAAGCCAGCTTTGTAATCATCAGTGAAGCGTTTAGCGAATGCGCCTGTTTGGATGTCCGTCAAGACGTCCTTCATGCGGTCTTTAACATCCGGAGTGATGACGCGTGGTCCGGAAACATAGTCGCCGAATTCAGCTGTGTTTGAGATGGAGTAGCGCATTTTTTCCATGCCGCCTTCATACATCAAGTCAACGATCAATTTCAATTCGTGCAATACTTCGAAATAAGCGATTTCTGGTTGGTATCCAGCTTCGACCAAAGTTTCGAAACCAGCTTGAACCAAGTGAGTCGTTCCGCCGCACAATACAGCTTGCTCGCCGAACAAGTCCGTTTCAGTTTCTTCTTTGAAGGTTGTTTCCAGAACGCCTACGCGTGTTGCGCCGACTCCTTGTGCCCAAGCCATCGCGATATCTCTTGCGTTGCCTGTTGCATCTTGGTAGACCGCGAACAATGCAGGAACTGCAGAGCCTTTAGCGAATTGACGGCGAACCATGTGGCCTGGGCCTTTTGGAGCGACCATGAATACGTCGATGTCTGCTGCAGGTGTGATTGTACCGAAGTGGATATTGAATCCGTGACCGAATGCAATCGCATTTCCTGCTTCCAGGTTAGGAGCGATTTCAGCTGCATAGACGTCAGCTTGTTGCTCATCAGGGATAAGGATCATTACTACGTCAGCTTGTTTAGTTGCTTCAGCAACAGAGAATACTTCGAATCCGTCTTCTTTAGCTTTGTCTGCAGATTTTCCTGCACGGATTCCGATGATGACGTCATTTCCGTTGTCGCGTAGGTTTTGTGAATGTGCATGTCCTTGCGAACCATATCCGATAACGGCGATTTTTTTGCCCTCTAGTGCTTTTACTGTTACGTCTTGATCGTAGTATACCTTAGTCATATTGAAATGACCTCCTTAGTTTTTTTATATTCTCAATGCTTTTTAAGCAATTTGATTCGGTCAATAGGGTAATGCGGTTGTTTGGAATCAGGCTCTTAAGCCCAGACGTTTTTCGGTGATGTCGGTTGCGCTGATGACGTCGACTTGTTTGTCCAACTGTTTCGTCAACAATTCGGCTGCTTCCAATGTATCGAAGTTGATGCCGACAGTGATCAGCGACACATCGTAATCTTCGGTGCCGGTCAGCGTCAAAGTATCGATGTTGTATTGCGGTTTCAGGATAACCTGGGTGATGCGGTTCAATACGCCGGGTTTATTCACGACTTTGGCTTGGATCAATCTTAGCATCGGCTTACACACCTTCCATTTCATTATTTGGCCTGCCGGTGGCGACCATAGGAAATACCAATTCATCTTTGGAAATCAGGATATCCAGAACATAAGGGCCAGGATAATTCAAGGCTGTCCGGATCGCTTCATCGACTTTATCCGGATCGGATACTCTTGCAGCTGTGATGCCGTAAGCATCGGCCAGTTTGACGAAATCAGGGGAATCCGGAATTTCGGAATGAGCGTAACGGCCTTTATAAAATTTGTTCTGCCATTGATGGACCATGCCCAATACTTCATTATTCAGAATGAAGTACTTCACATTCAGTCTGTTCGCGTTCAGGATCGCCAATTCTTGGTTGGTCATCTGGAAACCGCCGTCGCCGACGAAGCAGACTACCGTTTTGTCAGGATAGGCCATTTGCGCACCAAGCGCCGCCGGCACACCGAAGCCCATCGTTCCCAGCCCGCCGCTTGTCAGCAATTGTTTGCCGTAAGTGAACGGATAATATTGGGCCGCCCACATTTGATGTTGGCCAACGTCCGTGACGACAATGGCATCCCCGTGCGTCAATTCGCCTATGTATTCGACCACGTGTTGCGGTTTGATGAAGGTGTCGGATTTTTCGTAACGGAAAGGGTGTTTGGCTTTGTTGTCCATCACGTGACTGAACCAAACGGAATAGTCGGGTACTTCAGCCAGTTTGGAATCGTTCAGCATGATCAATGCCAAGCGGGCATCTGACAATACCGGGATGTGCGTGTGCATGATTTTGCCGATTTCGGCATTATCGATGTCGACATGGACAATGACTGCTTCCGGTGCAAAATTGGTTGGGTCGCTGGCAACACGGTCATCGAAGCGGGAACCGAAGTTCAGCAGCAAATCGCATTCCATCAAAGCCATATTCGAAGCATAGGAGCCGTGCATGCCGCCCATGCCCAATGCCAGGTCATGCTTGACAGGGAATCCGCCCAAGCCCAACAGCGTATTCACGACTGGAATCTGGTAATATTCCGCAAAGGCCAGCAGTTCTTTTTCGGCTTGCGCATGGATGACACCTTGCCCAGCCAAGATGACCGGTTTTTTGCTTGCGGCAAGCGCTTCGTTAACTTTCGCGATCTGCTCCGGCACAGGCAAGCATTCCGGATTGTAGCCAGGCAGATTTTTGTCAGGTTGGTTGTAGTCTTCGAAGGCGACTTCCTGGACACCGATGTTTTTCGGAATATCGATGACGATAGGTCCTTTCCTGCCGGTATTAGCAAGATAGAAGGCTTCATGAATGATGCGCGGAATATCTTTGGCATCGCGAATCTGATAGTTGTATTTCGTCACAGGGGTCGTCATCCCGATCATGTCCGTTTCCTGGAAAGCATCTTTGCCGATGCCGGCTTCGTGCACTTGACCAGTGATCACGATCAATGGGATCGAATCCATCTGTGCGGTAGCGATCCCGGTCAAAACATTCGTTGCCCCCGGTCCGCTGGTAACGATACAGACACCCGGTTTGCCGGTTGCGCGGGCATACCCGTCAGCCGCATGGACGGCACCTTGTTCGTGTCTAGTCAAAATATGATTCGCTTCAGACTTGTAGAACTCATCGTAGATGTGCAGGACAGCGCCGCCTGGGTAACCAAACAGAACCTCGACACCTTCATTTTTCAAAGCTTCAACAAGAAGGGTTACGCCTTTTTTTGTTTTAGTTTTCATTTCCGATTCCATGTTAATCTCCCCATTTCTCGTTTTCCTATGACTGTTCGCAATATGGATAAAAAAAAGCATCCTCATCAATCAATGATGGGATGCTTCATCCCATTTGATTACCACAAATAGGACTTAAACAATCTGTAAAAAATTTCTACAGTGTTTAACTCCTAGATCATTAAGACGATAATAATGTTTAGTGGATTCATTGTTTTCATATGGGATACCTGATTTCTATATGGATTTGTTATTGCTCAAGTGATTGATATAATCATATAAGATTTACATGAGAGTGTCAACGGGAATTTTCACATTATTTTCATTTTTTTCTAATGTTTATCCGCAATGGACATGCCGGATGAATTTTTTGTTCGAATCAGCGGCTTGACAAAAAGGCTTGCAAGGCGGGAAGCTGTCTTTCGGCAGCGCGTTCGCCGTATTGGTAATAGGCTTCCAGACGCTGCACATTTCGTTCCATCCTGCCTATGGAAAGCTGATCGGGTGCAAAAACGAAGGCTTTGTCCTCCTTTTCCATTTGCTCAATCAATGCCATGGAGCGGTTATAGTTGATATGCCGCTGTTCGATAGCCGCTACGATTTCGGGATAAGCCCGCAGCTGCCGTCTGATGATGGCATTGAAGCGCTGCTTTTCCTTGATGTATCCGCGCGGACGCGTCAGGATGATGACATGTTTTCGGTTGCCGTCCGCAATCGCTTTTTCGATCGGCAACGAGTCGACGATGCCGCCGTCCAGATAGTATTTCCCGTCTATCTCTGTAGGGGGCATCACCAACGGAACAGTCGATGAAGCCCTGACTTTGCGCGCCAGTTCCGCGCTTGTGGCGATTTCATTTTTATCGAAATACACGGCTTTGCCGGTTTCCATTTCTGTCGCTACGATTTTCATCGTGGCAGGATTTTGTGTGAAGGAATCGAACCGGAACGGGATGTCGTTCGTGATCGCATCTTCATAAATATATTTGGTGTTGAAATACCCTTGTCCGTTGAGGAAGTATTTCATGCCCGAGAAAGCCGGGTTGGCGGCGATGTCCACAAAGGAGTCTCTGGCGCGGGCAGGGTCTTGACTGACATAATTGATGCCGTTGGCTGATCCGGATGAAACGCCGATGACATAATCCAAATAGATCTGCTCCCGCAACAGCGTGCTGATGACCCCTGCGCAAAAGACGCCGCGCATGGCTCCGCCTTCAATGATCAGGGATACTTTTTCTTTATTTTGTTCCATACAATTTCCACCTCACTCTATAGTATAGATGACATTGCCGTGTGATGCGATGCTTTTCTGATTATTTGGCCCTTTGAGGCACTCGATGGCGAAAGCCTTTTCCGGACGGGGCAAATATGATATATTCGCTTTAAATGATACCGAACCACAAAACTCAAGATGGGGTGATGTAATGATCAGATTCGACCACGTAAGCGTCACGCGCGAAAACCGCAAAATTTTGAAGGACATCAATTGGCATGCCAAAAAAGGCGAGCATTGGGCCATACTCGGCTTGAACGGCTCCGGCAAGACGACCATGCTGCAACTCCTGAACGGCTATCTCTGGCCCAGCAGCGGCAAACTGATCGTGTTGGGCGAAACATTCGGGCAAACAGCCATCCCGGAGCTGCGCAAACGCATCGGTTGGGTCAGCTCGGCGCTGCAGCAGCAGCTGCATGCGCATGATGTTGCGGAACATATCGTCCTGAGCGGCAAATTTGCCTCGATTGGCGTCTGGACAATCCCGACTGAAGCCGAAAAAGCCTTGGCCCTGGAACTGCTGGTCAAATGCGGCGGAAGGGAGCTGATCGGTCTCCGCTACGGCATCCTGTCGCAAGGGCAGCAGCAGATCATCCTGATCGCGCGCGCTTTGATGGCGCAACCGGAAATCTTGATCCTGGATGAGCCGTGCAACGGCCTGGACCTCTTCGCGAAGGAAAGATTGTTGGAGGATATCCAACGCATCGCGGACGATCCCGAAGGCCCGACGATGATCTATGTCAGCCACCATACCGAGGAAATTCTGCCTTGTTTCAAGAAACTGATGCTGCTGAAGGACGGCTCCATCCACAAAACAGGCAAGACTGCCGATTTGCTGCAGGAAGAGGTGCTGAATGCTTTCTACGAAAAACCGGTGCAGACGATCCGCATGTCAAAGAACCGGCTTGCGGTATTTCCGAAATGAAACAGGAGAGGCTGGAACAAAACCCAGCTTCACTACAAAAAGATTGTGCATAAAATATAAAAGTATCTGAAAATATGAACAGGTTGTAGATTAGAATGTTATCATAAAGCTGTATTTGTGTATTTATCACTATACAAAATTTGTTAAAATAATTACAATATAAAAGTAAGCAATGGAATGGGGGAGTAAAAATGAAGAAGAGATTTGGCCTATTATCCGCATTGAGCATCGTTATGTTATTAGCCGGTTGCGGAGCGAACACGGACAGCACAGCAGACTCAAACGCTGTTAGCGAGAGCAAGGAATCGGTCGCTGCAAGTTCTGAATCAGTGGAAGCTGTGACAGGCGCATCGGAGGTTACCTACACGGACCCGGAAGAACTGAAAGAAAGCTATGATGTCATCATTATCGGTTCCGGCGGCGCTGGCATGACAGCAGCGATCTCAGCGAAGGATGCCGGTCTGAATCCGGTCATCTTCGAAAAAATGCCGGTTCACGGCGGGAATACAATGAAATCTTCCGCAGGCATGAACGCATCCGCGACGAAATTCCAAGCGGAACAAGGCATCCAAGATTCAAATGAACTCTTCTATGAAGAAACATTGGCTGGCGGGAAAAATACCAACGATCCAGAATTATTGCATTATCTTGTCGACAATTCGGCATCCGCTATCGATTGGTTGGACACGATGGGAATCACACTGAACAATATCACCGTTACCGGCGGAATGAGTGTAAATCGTACGCATCGGCCATCTGATGGTTCCGCGGTCGGTCAATACTTGGTCAAAGGGTTATATGCGAATGTTATGGAACGCGAGATTCCATTGTTCGTGAATTCGGAAGTGACTGAAGTCGTCATGACTGACGATAAAGCCAGCGGCGTCAAAGTCGACTTCAACAACGAAGGTGAAATCACGGTTTCATCGGATGCAGTCATCATCGCAACCGGCGGATTCGGAGCTGATTTGGAAATGGTCACAGAACTGGCGCCGCAACTGGAAGGCTATGTCACCACCAACCAACCGGGATCGACAGGCGACGGCATCAAAATGGCGCAAGCCATCGGAGCCGCTGTCGTCGACATGGATCAAATTCAGATCCATCCGACCGTACATCAGGAATCTTCATACCTGATCACGGAAGCGATCCGCGGAGAGGGCGCCATCCTTGTGAACCAGCAAGGCGAACGTTTCGTCAATGAAATGGAAACCCGCGACAATGTCTCAGCGGCCATCAACGCTCTTGAAGAAGGCTATGCCTACCTGATTTTTGATGCTGGGGTGAAGGACCGCGTCAAAGCAGTCAACACCTACATCGAAAAAGGTTTTGTCCAATCGGATGAAACGATCGAAGCGTTGGCTGGTCAATTGGGAATGGACGGCGCGACTTTGGCGCAAACATTGACTGCATGGAACGAAACGGTCGCATCCCAAGCGGATGGCGCATTCAACCGTACTACAGCCTTGAACAACCCATTGGCGACGGCGCCTTACTTCGCAATCCAGATTGCGCCTGGCATCCACCACACAATGGGCGGATTGAAGATCAACGCCAACGCGCAAGTCATCAATACCGAAGGCACCGTCATCGAAGGCCTGTACGCTGCCGGCGAAGTGACCGGAGGCGTGCACGGCAGCAACCGTATCGGCGGCAATGCCGTTGCCGACATCATCGTCTTCGGACGCCAAGCAGGGGTACAATCCGCTAGCTACGTCCAAGCAAAATAATAACTGAATCAATTTACTGAAGGAGCTGTCTCGTAAATGAGATGGCTCTTTCGCTTGTTTTTGCGTCAATAAAGGTGGGGCTGCCGAGGGAGACTCTCCAGCCGTGATCATTCAAAAAGCGAACGACGAATAATCCCGCTCTCCTCCGGTGAACGGAGGCTTCGCCGGAGTTCGCCCTACATTTGCTTGCCTCCTCCGATGAGAATGGCTTCGTCGGAGCTGCGGCTGATTGTTACCGGTGTCCTCCGGCGGGTGAAGCGTTCACCAGAGTTGATGAGCGTTTCCGCCGCTTTCCTCCGGTCAGCGGGCACACACAAAAAAAGAATGGCTGCCTCTGATATTTGAAGGCAGCCATTCTTTTCAGTTGGTCAAAAATTGGGCTTCATAAAGGCGGCGGTAAGTGCCGTTGTGCGCCATCAGCTCGCTGTGGCTGCCCTGTTCGGAGATTCCCTGTTCATCCACAACGATGATGCGGTCGGCATGTTTGATGGTCGCCAAGCGGTGGGCGATAATCATGGTCGTCCGGCCCTTCGAAAGGGAGTCCAGCGATTCCTGGATTACTTGTTCCGTCTCGGTATCGAGGGCGGAAGTCGCTTCATCCAAAATCAGGATCGGCGGGTTCTTCAGGAACATGCGGGCGATCGAGAGCCGCTGTTTTTGGCCGCCGGAAAGTTTGACGCCGCGTTCCCCGATGACCGTATCGAAGCCTTTCGGCATCTCGGCGATGACTTTATCCAGATTGGCCATCTGGGCTGCTTGCTCGATTTCGGCATCCGTCGCATCCAGTTTGCCGTAGGCGATATTTTCGCGGATGGTGCCTGGAAAGAGGAAGACATCCTGTTGGACAACGCCGATCTGGTTGCGCAGGGAATGCATGGTCATGTCCTGAATGGCGATGCCGTCGACCGTGATGGAGCCTTCCTGGATCTCGTAAAAACGGGGCAGGAGGTTGCACAGCGTCGTTTTGCCGGCCCCGCTCGGACCGACAAAAGCGACGGTCTCGCCAGCACGGATCGTCAAATTGACGCGGTCCAATATCTTCTTCGATTCATCGTACCAGAAGGAAACATCGTCATAGACAATGTCACCCTTCAGGCCTGAAACGACCAGTGCGCCAGGGTTGTCCTGAATCGCCGGTACGCGGTCGAGCTCTTCGATGAAACGCTTGAACCCGGCGATCCCTTTCGGATAGCTTTCGATCATCGTGTTCACTTTTTCGATCGGGCGGACAAAAATATTGGACAAGAGGATGAAACCGATGAACTCGCCGTAGGAAAGTTGGCCCTGGATTGTGTAGTAGGCGCCGAAGAAGAGCGCGAACAGGTTGATGAGCCGAATCAGAAAGTAATTGTAAGCTGAACTGATGCCCATCATTTTATAAAACAACAGTTTCGAACGGCGATAGGCTTGGTTCCAGCCCTCGAAGCGCTTGGCTTCATATGCTTCGTTCGCAAATGCCTGCACCACGCGGATGCCGCCGACGGATGCTTCGATGCCGGCACTGAATTCACCCAGATCCTCGAAGATGCGTGTGTTCACCTTCGTCATGCGCTTGTTGAAGAACACCAGAGCGACGGTGATGAACGGGATCATGATGAAAGTGGCGACAGCCAACTGGACGTGGATGTTCAGCATCAGCAGGAAAGAGCCCAACAAGGTGATGATCGTGATGAAGACATCTTCCGGACCGTGGTGGGCCACTTCGGAAATTTCGAAAAGATCCGAAGTGAGGCGCGTCATCAATTTTCCGGTCTTTTGGTTGTCGTAATAGCTGAACGGCTGTTTCTGCAGATGGCCGTAGAGCTGGCGGCGCATGTCCGTCTCGATGTTGACGCCCAGTTCGTGGCCGAAGAACACAACGATGTATTGCATCGCCGTATTGATGATGTAAAGGAACAACAAACCGACAGACACCAACAGGATCAGATTCCAGTTCCCCGACGGTAAAATCGAATCGATGACGCTGTTGACGACAATCGGAAAAGACAGCTCCAATACGGCCGCCAGGATGGCGCAGCAAAAATCAATCAGGAACAGCCGCTTGTACGGTTTATAATAGCTGAAAAAACGTTTTAGCATGAGTACCTCCTTGGAAAAATCATTCAAATATATTTATAACACAGATTGCCCGTCAGAGGTATTTATTCGGCTTGAGACAGAACGGGAACAATAATTACTTTAAGATGACAACATTTCCGTTACAAACGATGCTCTGAAAAATAAAAGGATGCGCCTTCCGAAGCTTTAAAGCGGCTTTTGAGTTAAGGATTCGTAAAGCGGAGAAGGTCAGGCGCTGAAGTAACGGTTGACTCTTTCGGTGTGATACAATTTGAGCATAGAGGAACAACGGAAAGTTGTTGGAATTTGTCAGATCGGCTACAACAGCACCAAGATGCATCTGTGTGGCTACTTCTCATAAGTAAAAGCGTTGTTTGGTTTGCGGTTGCGTTCGGAAAAGGAGTGGATTATTTGTGGTTTCTATAAACGAGCTCGGTTTTATCCGGGCGGGAGTAGCCGTTCCAAAACTTCAGGTTGCGGATCCAACTTTCAATTGTCGACAAATATTGGATATAAGCCTCAAAGCCGCTTCTCAAAAGGTCAACGTGCTTTTATTCCCTGAACTCAGCATTACGGGCTACACCAGCGGAGACCTGTTCCATCAGCGTCTGTTGCTGGAAGCGGCCGAGAAAGAGTTGGCGGAATTGCTCCAGGGGACAAAAGCTCTTGAAATGGTGATTGCGGCAGGGCTGCCTGTGCGGGCGGACAATCAACTGTTCAATTGCGCTGTCGTCTTCTTCAAAGGCAGAATATTAGGCGTCGTCCCAAAGACCTTGATCCCTAACTACAATGAATTTTATGAGAAACGCTGGTTTTCTTCATCCGTTCACCGCATTTCCGACAAAATCAGCCTCTGCGGGCAGGAGGTCCCGTTTTGCGAGAATCTGTTGTTCAAAGATGCCGGTTCGGAGTTGGTGATCGGTGTGGAAATTTGCGAAGATCTATGGGTTCCGATTCCGCCCAGTTCCAACCATGCGCTGTACGGGGCCAACCTGCTCCTCAACCTATCGGCCAGCAATGAAGTGGTGGGCAAAGCAGCCTACCGGAAAAGTCTCGTGGTGGGGCAGTCCGCGAAATGTATCGCAGCCTATCTATACGCATCGTCCGGCTCCGGCGAGTCCACCACCGATCTGGTTTTTGGCGGGCATGCCATCATCGCAGAAAACGGAATCTTGCTGCAAGAAGACAGGATGAACCTGCAGGAAACCCTGCTCATCCAGGATATCGATATCGAGCGTCTCATGAATGACCGCAGAAAAATCAATTCCTTCATGGGCAATGTGGAACGCCATGACTATCAAACCGTCATTTTCCAGCTGGATCACGCGGCAGCAGCTCGAGAAGCGGAAAATGAAACGACCGACTTCCGCCGCAAGGCTGACCCTAAACCTTTTGTCCCGGCAGAAAAACAGACTCGTGAGCAGTCGTGTTCCGACATATTCAGCATTCAAGCAACCGGATTGGCCCAACGTCTGAACAAGACAGGAATCAAGAAGGCGGTGTTGGGGATTTCCGGTGGCCTCGATTCCACCTTAGCCCTTCTGGTGACCTATCATGCGTATAAACAGCTTCAGCGCCCAGCCAAAGATATCATCGGGGTTACCATGCCGGGATTCGGGACATCCAATCGCACCTACGCGAATGCCTCATCACTGATGCAGGCGTTGGGGATCACGACTAAAGACATATCCATCCGGGACGCCTGCATCCAGCACATGGAGGATATCGGCCATGATCCAAATGAAAAGGATATCACCTACGAGAATCTCCAAGCGAGGGAGCGGACCCAAATTTTAATGGATATCGCCAACCAGGAGGCAGGACTGGTGGTCGGTACGGGCGATTTGTCGGAGTTGGCATTGGGTTGGTGCACGTATAATGGCGATCATATGAGCATGTATGGCGTCAACGCCAGCGTGCCGAAGACCTTGGTTAAATATTTAGTGGCATGGGTTGCGGAATCGGCTGAGCCCGATATCAAAACGGTACTGGAAGATATCCTCAATACGCCGATCAGTCCCGAACTGCTTCCGCTGGATCAGGCCGGGAACATCCAGCAGATGACGGAAAAGGCTATCGGCTCCTATGATCTGCACGACTTTTTCCTTTATTATGTGCTGCGGTTCGGCTTCAGGCCCGCCAAGATCGTTTTCCTGGCTGAGCACGCCTTTGAGGACAGCGATAGGCAAACGATCATCAATCAACTCCGGGTGTTCTACAAACGTTTCTTCACCCAACAATTCAAACGCTCTTGCATGCCGGACGGCGTGAAGGTAGGTTCGGTCAGCCTTTCCCCCCGAGGTGATTGGCGCATGCCGAGTGATGCAAGCTATGAACTTTGGCTGAGTGAACTGGAGCGCATGGCGTAACATAATAGGACTATGCTGGCCAGCTCTGGATCCGGAAGGTATTGACAAATAAGAGACAGTGGAAATGAGAGAATTTCTTTCCCATTTCCACTGTCTCTTTCTTTTCTGACAATCGAATAATACCAGGAAAGCAAACCGCTCAGCACAGTGGATTGAAATTGTCGAATAGGTGAGGAACATTCGATTAATTGCTTCCGCATCGCACTGGAATTGTCGAATACGCGAGCGACATCCGACAATCTCGGCCCCGCAGTCAAAAAAAGCGAGGCTGAATTATGCATCCTCGTTTTTTTACAGTTGTCAAGTCGCTTAAGTTAATGACATTGCCATCGAGGCGACCACGTTCTTTTCTCGTATTATTTATCTTCCGAATGCCGTTCGCCGACCTGGAAGTCATCGGCGTGTATTTGATTTTTTCGATGTTGATGCGGTTCGCCTCCAATCAAAAATCCTATTATCTGTAAAGTACCATACCCTGCCGGCAGGAGGCAATCGGAGATTTTGAAAGGATTTTTTCAGATAATTGCCTCCGGGACGAATAGTCTAGACAAATTTATTTCAATCGAAGCCTATCGCCTGTCATTTCATGGTCAAGACGGTATACTGACAGTATGATAAAAGGGGGAATTGCAATATGAGAATAGAGCACATCGGTCTTTGGACTGCGGATCTGGAAAAAATGAAAGCCTTCTACTGTGAATATTTTAAAGCGACAGCTGGGGAATTGTACCATAATCAGAAATCGGGATTCCAATCCTACTTCTTGTCTTTCGCGGATGGCGCCAGGTTGGAAATCATGCATCGCCAAGATGTCATCGAAGGGTCCCAAACCAATGAAATATTGGGCTTCGCGCATCTTGCCATCTCGGTGGGCAGCAAAGAAACAGTGGACGCATTGACGCAAAAACTTGTGGATGCAGGCTATCCCTTGTTGAGCCCGTGCCGAGTGACCGGCGACGGCTATTATGAGTCCGTCATCGGCGATCCGGAAGGCAACAGAATCGAAATTACGATCTGAGATTAAATGATGGGTTAAGGGACCGTAAATGGAAGCAAATATTTTGAATCTGGAGAAATATCTGTAGAAAAACCTACTAAAAGCCGGATCCGCCTTTTTGCGGATCTGGCTTTTTTGGCGGAAAAGGGGCGGAAATCCGGTGAGGCGCTCCTCGCCGGATTTGAGCAAGCGAATGCTATCGGATTTCCCGGTGAGAGTACGTTCACCGGGAAATATCAATACGCTTGCGTTAAAATTACCGGTGAGGCCTTCCTCACCGGTAATTCGCGTCCATAGTGGTGGGCGATTTCGTTAAGAATTGTTTAAAAGAATAATTAATTATTGATAAACGATAAATAAAAAGCTAAAATAACAGTAACAAATCCAAACGAGGTGTTGTGCAAATGAAACGAGAAACACTCTTTTTGAAAACGATCGTCTTCCTGTTGGGACTGCCGGTATTGGCGCTCTGCATTTTTATCATCCCGGAAATTGCGGCCTTCCTGGTCGAACTGGTCCCAAGCCTTGCCTATCTGCAGTATCCCTTCATGATCGGCTTGTATGCATCTGCGGGCATCTATTTTTTTGCTCTGTACCAAGTCTTCAGGCTGCTGGGCTTCATCGATCAGGACCTGGCATTTTCCGATTTGACGGTGCACGTGCTGAAGAACATCAAATTCTGCGCAGCTGCGATCGGCAGCTTGTTCATTTTGTTCATGCCGCTCATTTTCATGATGGGTGATCTTGATGATGCACCAGGCCTCGTACTGATCGGCCTGATCATCATTTTCGCCTGCATGGTGATCGCGGTCTTTGCGGCGGTCCTAGAGAAACTCCTGCAAAATGCGATCGCAATCAAGCAAGAAAACGACTATACGATATGAGGTGCGCAAAATGGCAATAATCATCAATATAGACGTCATGTTGGCAAAACGAAAAATGAGCGTCACTGAACTGTCGCAGCGCGTCGGCATCACGATGGCCAATCTGTCGATCCTGAAAACCGGAAAAGCCAAGGCGATCCGCTTCTCGACGTTGGAGGCAATCTGCAAGGCCCTCGACTGCCAACCCGGCGACATCCTCGAATACCGGGCCGATGAGGAATGACCGGATCTGCGCCAGTGTGGACCAAATAAAATGATCCAAAATACAGGGGAATCCCTTAGTCCGGAATAGTGCGATCATTCACATGACGTGGTAAAATGGTAAAAAACAACGGAGGTTTTACCATGTCCAGATATGAAGAACAACGCAATTTCCTGAAATCGGATTTCAAAACATTCAGCGCGATCGAAACGGACAAACAAAAAGGGATCCCGCAGCCGCCCAACGTCAAAGCCTATGATGGGGATGCGGAAATCATCGATTTGCCTGCCGTCGATGGCGGGGTCGTGAAAAAGGAAAACATCTACGAAATCATCAAGGATAGAAGGAGCGTCCGCCACTATGCGAAAGACGCACTCAGCTTGGACGAATTGTCCTACCTGTTGTGGAGCACGCAGGCCATCACCGGCACCAATCGCTCCGGCATCACTTTCCGCACCGTTCCGTGCAGCGGCGGCACGCATTCCTTCGAGACCTATCTTTTCATCCTCAATGTGGAGGGCTTGAAAAAGGGCGTCTATCGCTATTTGGCGGACTGCCACAAACTGCTTTACCTGAGCGAAGTCAACGACATCGATGCGCAGGTCGACAAAATGACGCTCGATCAGCCGTTCGTGCCGAACTTCGCCAAACGCGCATCGGTCATCTTCTCTTGGAGCTGCATCCCGTACCGTTCGGAGTGGAAGTACGACATCACCGCGCACAAAAAGATCCTGATCGACATCGGCGCGGTCATGGAGAACCTGTACCTGGCGAGCGAATCGCTCGATGCCGGCACCTGCGCGTTGGGCATTTACGATCAGGACATGGTCGACGAACTGCTGCATCTGGACGGCGAAGACGAATTCACGATCTTCCTGGCAGCTGTCGGGAAGAAAGTGGAGAAACGGGAGAAACGCGAACGCAAGTAAACTAAAACACCCGCAACTTGTTGCTGCATCGAAAGGGCCGTTTCACAAGAGATGGCCCTTTTCGGGTTGAAAAATTCGAAAAGCCATAGAGAAGAAGGAAGAATACCGAACAAGATGAATGGACAGACTTTTAGTATTTGGTTCTCCTCCGGTGAACGGAGGCTTCGCCGGAGTTCATCCCACATTCATAGTTGCGTTCTCCTGTAGGCTCGGCTTCAGCGGAGTAGAGGCTGAAAGTTACCGCTGTCCTCCGGGGAGCACCGCTTAACCGGAGGTGAAATCTGTCGCGTCAGAACGGAAAATGAGCTTGAAATAAGATTTGGGAATGGCTTATGAAATTGCCGAGGTCTTCGGGAATGAGTAAAAAAGCGGAACGACTGTGTGTAGAAACAGTCGTTCCGCTTTTTCTTGCTATTTTTAATTTGAATGAGAGGAAAATCTTATTTGATGACATCAGCGTAAAGCGCGCTGTTCCTTTCGAAGATGCCCTTGGCGAAAGGGCAGATCGGGATGATTTTTTTGTTTTCCGCCCTGGCCATTTCCACCACGCGATCAACCAGTTGCGCCGCGATTCCTTGGCCACGGTAATCGTCATTCACGAAGGTGCTGTCGATGCTGATTATGCCGCTGTCTTCAATCGAGTATAGTATTTCGCATATCAAATTTTCGTTTTCGTCGTTTTTGTAGAAACGTGAGTCGCCGCAATCGAAGTCCATAGTCTGATCTCCTTTTTATTTTCCTATAAAAATCTAACGCTAAATATCCTCTGTCCATTTCATATTATTCCTGCGGTTGAGGCCAGTCAAGAGAATAGCATCGAAAGTACTATCCCATATGTTGGTGTCGCGACAAGCATACAGCTTTAGCCACGACTTGTTGACTGGAATGCTCAGAAATTATTGAAAATATTGAAATAAACTATTCTGGATAAAAAGTAACTTCTTCTTGTAAAGCATCAATGTAACGGTATACAATCAAACAATAGCGCACTTAAAAATTTATTGTCAGTAGCGCTGAAAAGCAAGTCAGACAAGGCTCATTTTTCATTTTCTTAATTCGTGGCGTAACCGATCAGCCCTGGTCGATTTTTGATATCCAGAAAGGTGGAATAATATGTTTTCAAAAAGATTGTATACAGCCTTATTCACATGTTTGTTCATTTTTAGCCATGCATCAATAGGTACTGCAGCAAGTATATCCCAAAATAACGCAGCCGATTTTGAGGATGTGATCGTCAGGTTCAAAGACAAACCGGGGCAAGCGGAACTGCATGCATTCAATGGCCAGGGCGGTGATGTCACCAATGTTTTCACCATAATCCCTGCGATTTCCGGAAAGCTACCGGCGAAAGCCATCGAAGCCCTCAAGAATAATCCTCAAGTGGAAGTAGTCGAATCGGATTCCGTTGTGCATGCGCTTGAATATTCGTCAGCAAACGAGCTCGGCAATAGTTGGGGTGTGGATCATGTCAACGCCGATGCTGCTCTTGCAGCGGGCTATGCTGGTGAGGGGGTCAAGGTTGCCGTATTGGATTCCGGCGTGAATTTCAATCACATTGACCTTCGGGATAACTTTGACTTATCCGCAAATGAATTAGGTTACGATTTCGTGATGGATGATTTCATTCCTGAGGATGTCTATGGGCACGGTACCCATGTGGCAGGAACACTTGCTGCAGCGAGTAACGGATTTGGGATTGTCGGCGTTGCCCCGAAAGCGCAGATCGTGGCACTAAGAGTTCTGGATGAAAACGGGGAAGGCACCGCAAGCAGGATCATTGAAGCGCTGCAGTGGATTCAAAATTATAACGCTGCGCATCCGGATTCGCCAATCCGCATCACAAATAACAGTTATGGCACCGGGTCCAATTCGTCTCAGCTTGAGGCGGCGTTTGATGTGTTGGCCAACTCCGGGGTTCTGCATATAGGCTCAGCAGGAAACGAGGGGAGTGCGGCTGGAAATGGCAATAATGTCGGTTATCCCGCTCGATATGCATCGGTAGTGGCAGTCGCAGCGCTCGATAGAAACAATCAACGGGCCAGTTTTTCCAGCACGGGATCAGATGTTGAAATAGCTGCGCCTGGGGTAGCCGTGCTTTCGACGTGGAAAGACGGTATCAATGCAGCGGGCCCACAGCCGTTTTCGTTCGCAGGCTACGCAGACGAATACTTCATTGAAGCAAGCGGAACATCAGTGGCTTCCCCACATGTTGCAGGCGTCGCAGCTTTGCTGATGGCAGCCAACCCGAGCTATACCGCGGAGGCAGTCCGCAGCAAAATGAATGCGACGGCTCTAGATTTGGGGGATGCGGGTAGGGATAAATTATACGGCTACGGATTGGTGGATGCTTCCTCAGCACTGGGGCTTTTGCCTGGCACAAATAATCAACCTGTCGCGTACGATCAAACAGTTGAAACAACGCAAAACACCTCTGTCGCCATCACGCTCGTCGCCACAGATCCAGACAGCGATCCGCTGACCTATGCGATTGCATCAGGTCCGGCAAACGGAATAGTCAGCGGGACAGGACCGGAAATCACTTATACACCGAACACCAACTTCACGGGTACGGATACATTTGCGTATGAAGTGAAAGACAGCGCAGGATCGACCGCCACCGCAACAGTGACCATAAATGTTGCCCCGACAGATGCGGCTGCAAGGACGGTTGATTTGGTTGTCCAGATGAGCGCCACCACCAGGAAAATAGACAAAATAAATTATGTATGGGCTACAGCTAAAGTGAAGGTCATGGAAGCGGGTGCCCAAGTGGCTGATGCAACTGTCACCGGTCATTGGAAAGAGGCGACAACAGGCCTGAATTCCGGGACCACCGGAGCCAACGGGACGGCATCATTCGCCTCCGAAAAATTAATCCAGTCGACTGAAGAACGAACCTTCACGTTTGTAGTCGAAAGTGTAACTATTGGAGACGCTAACTTTACACTGAACGGTCAAACCTCATATTCGATAACTAAATAGATATTCGCTTACAGAAAAAGGTCGGGACTTCGGTTCCGGCCTTTTTGTGTCTTTTCGGATACTGTGAAAATAATCTCGTGAAACTATGATTAAAAACAGATAATAAAGTGAATGGTAATGAAAGTTAATTCGTTATCAATAAAAAGTTGAATTTTGGACAACTTTTCAGAAAATTTCCGTAATAACAAGGTTGAAGACGGTTTCCGTCCAATTTTTCCTGTTTGACATGCCAAGTGAACTCTCTATAATGAATCATGTTGGTTTGGATGCATTCTGATAATGAATCCATGCAACAAAGTTAATCAGTCTGATGCGATTTGTCGGCTACCCGAAATGTAGCATTCACATGAAAACATATGTGAATTATGTCGCATAAATGAAAGCGATATTTACTGGTTCGGATAAATATAATTACATTAAAAACTGGATTGTTCCCTGTATTAGCATATGTCCAGTTACAGAGGGTCGCTTGATTTTGAAAGATACAAAAAATCCTGAATTATTCATATATTTTCAGAAAACATCTTGAAACGTTAGTCTTCCAACATATTTTATCTTTCCAGTTCACACCCAAAAGGTGTTAAAAAAGAACCCCTATCTGTTATGGTTAATGTACGACCAACAACCAAAGAAAGGGGTTCTCTCAATGGCAACTTTACACGAAAACACTCTAAATTTCAATGCAAAAATGACGGTTACAAATACCGGAGGTAATTTGACTACAGAGTCTGGCCTAATTCTGGTCAAAGAATTCCTTCATTCAATCGGATTCGAACAGTTGATGAAGAAAGAGCTTCATTTTGAAGACTCTCGCCTTTCACCTACCCATTCGAATGAATCCATTCTTGAACAACTGATTTTCCAATTAATTGCAGGCTATAATACCGATGCATCTGCCAACATCTTACGTCATGATCCTTTCTTCCAGCAGATGCTTGAAAAGAGCACATTGGCTTCACAACCTTCGCTTTCGCGTTTTTGGGATCGCATTAGTGAGAGTCCCGATGCACTTTTGCAGCTACAAGCGCTCAATCAAGCGATGCTGGATAAGGTACGTATACAACGTAATGCAACAGAAATGGTATTGGATTTGGATTCCACATATAGTGACACTTACGGCGATCAAGAAGAAACGGCCTTCAACACACATTATCAAACAACCGGATATCATCCGCTCGTTGCATTCGATGGTTTGACCAAGGACTTTCTGAAGGCGGAACTACGTTCCGGAAACACATACTGCTCAACCGGAGCAGCCGATTTTTTGAATCCGCTTCTTGAACACTATAATCAGACTGCTCCAGTCAGCACCATTCTTGTTCGCGCAGATAGTGGCTTTGCAGCGCCGGAACTGTATGATCTCTGTGAAGAAAAAGAGCATCAGTACGTCATTCGACTCAAGCGAAATCGCCGCTTATTCAAGATAGCGGAAGCGTTTGTTCAAATTGGGGATGAGACCGAGTGGGGTCAGCGAGAAGAACATTTCTACTCGACTCGCTATCAAGCCGGCACTTGGAAGCATGACCGTAGGATTTGCATCCGTTCCGTCAGGGCAGCTAATGAACTGATTTTCCACCATGAGTTCATTATCACCAATCTATCCGATGCGGTCTCGGCTGAACAAATCTACCAAACATATTGGAAGAGAGGTACGATGGAGAATTTCATCAAGGAAGCTAAGAGTGGCTTCTTCTTTGATAAGACAGACAGCTCTCATTTCTTGGAGAATGCCATTCGCATGATGGTCAGCTTGCTTTCCTACAACATCAACAATTTCATGCGTACACTAGCTTTCCCGGAAAAGGCCAAAGGCCTACAGATACAGAGTATCCGTCTTCGGTTTTTCAAGATTGCTGGGAAACTGATTCACAGCGGAAGACGCATGATGCTAAAACTCAGCACCCATCATGTCTACCAAGACGAATTTTTTCATATCCTGCGGCAGATTCAGTCCTTATCTTGGTGATGCCGTCCCATTTTTTAAAATTTCCGTTCGAACAAAGGGGGTAGTATGCCCAAAAACACAATATCAATCGCACTCCGTGCTTCTTTGCGTCTCTAAGAGACGTTTTGAAAGTGTAAAAATAACAACTCTGCCAAAAATCCAATATTGCAGCTGAATTAGGGTTGTTCATGTCAAAGTTTCGGGTAGTATGAATAATTCAGGTTGAAAATATTTATTTGGATGATAGCGAAATTCATCCTATTGGAAAATTTTTAAGATTGGACTATTCTAATGCTACATATAAACGAGAAGCGATTGAAAGTACTCCGAATTATACACCATCAAGAGTAAAGATTTTTGAAACCAATAAAATATTGGCTGTAGATAATGTTTCAAACGACACGATGATTGCGAATACTGTGACTACAAAACAGGATCGGAATCCTAACTCAGGTCTTATCGAATACAGAGATATTAATTTAGTTAATGGAGCGAAGTATAGAAATCTTACTCCAAGAGAGTGTTTCTTGCTAATGGGCTTTAATGAACAATCATATGATTTATTATTGGAGAATAATTCCTTAATTACAAAGAGCAGAAGTATTTTAAGTCCTTCTAAATTGTATAAACTAGCCGGAAATAGTATAGTTGTACCTATTTTGGAAGAGATTTTCAAACAAATTGATACCATTGACAAAAAATTTTTGAACTGTGAAAAAATAGGCGTTTAGAAAAATTTGTACCACCTATATAAAAAGCGGAAATCCCGATTAATTTGAGGAGTTCCGCTTTTTATTTGCCCTTAAACCCAATGTTTCCTCACCCCCTTATGGTAAAATAACCATATTGACTTACACGAACAGGAGGCGATCCGATGGGGTTGCAGTTTATTTTAGGCAAGGAATCGGCGGACAAGAAACAAGCGATATATGAGCGGATTTCGGGGATCATGACGGAGGAGCCGGATGCGAAGGTATTTGTGCTGGTTCCGGAGCATGCGAAGTTCGAGGCGGAGATGTCGATCCTGGAAAAGCTTTGGCAATTCGAGGCTTTCCGCGGTCAGGACATGATGGGCTCGATGAATCTGCAGACGTTCAGTTTCAGCCGGTTGGCCTGGTATTTGCTGAAGAAGTCGCCGATTTTCCAGCAGCAGCAATTGTCGGAAGCCGGCCTAAGCATGCTGGTGCGGAAGATTCTGATGGAGAAGGAACAGGAGCTGATCCTTTTCCGCCGGGAAGCCAACAAGGAGGGCTTCATCAAACAGCTGACCGATCTGTTTCTGGAGCTGCGCAGCGGGCGCATCGAAGAGGAAGACCTGCAGGGGATTTTGGCGAACCAAGCCGAATCCGGCAATGAGGCCGATTTCCAGCTGAAGTTGACGGAACTGAAGAAACTTTACCGCGCCTTCAATGAAGCGCTGCTGGACAAGTACCTCGAAAAAGAGGTCATCCTTGAGGCGCTGGCCGGTGTCATCGAAACACTGGATATGCAGAATACCTATGTCTTCATCGACGGCTTTTACCGTTTTACGGCCCGCGAGCTGCAGATCGTCACGACGCTGCTGCGTTCCGCCAAACAAGTCACGATCACGTTGGCGCTGGATAAAGCCTACGTCAGTGAACCGCCGGCGATGCATCAGCTGTTCTATACGGCCGGATCGACTTACCACACGCTCTATCATTTGGCTAGGGGCATGCGCGTTCCGGTCATGAAGGACCACTGGGTTGCCAAGGACACGGACGGCTACAAGGATGCGTTGTTGACCCTGGAGAATTATTGGATCGCGTCCACCGATGCGACCGCCAACAAAGTCCAAGGTACGTTTGAGCTGACGGCCGACCAAAAGAAAGCTATCCGCGTCTGGGGCTGCGAAACGAAACAGGCGGAAGTCTTTCATGTGGCCAACGAAATCAAAAAATTGGTCGCCGAGGACGGTTACCGCTACAAAGATATCCTGATTTTGGCGCGGACGGTCGAAGAATACGAAACGATCGTGAAGCCGATTTTCGATAAGGACGGGATGGATGTCTTCTACGACAAAGCGGACGCCATGAAGCACCATCCGTTCATGGATTTCATCGACGCATTGTTCCGCATCCGCCGCCATCATTGGCGCTATCCGGACATCATGCGCTTGCTGCGCACGGAACTGTTGACGCCGGCCAACCATGACAATCCGGCTGGACTTGAGGAAACGTCGGCAGCCGTGCTGCATTTCCGCGAACAGGTCGATGTGATCGAGAATGTTTTGCTGGCATACGGCTATGAAGGCAACAGCTGGCTTTCGAAGGACGACTGGTATTTCGCGACATTCAGGGACGAGAACGGCAACAGCAACCAGAGCCCTGAAGACAGACGAATGCAGGACACCTCCAACGAGGTCCGCAATTATCTGAGGGAGCTGCTGCTGCCGTTCTTCCAGAAGATGGCGAAGGCCAAGACCGGCCGAGAAGCCGCGAAGAACCTGTACAATTTCCTGATCGCCGCCAAAGTCGACAAACAGATGCTCTTCTGGCGCGATGAAGCCTTGGCGCAGGGGGACCTGATCCAGGCGCGGCAGCAGGAACAGATCTGGAAAGTTTTCCTGAATCTGCTGGACGAATACGTCGAAATTCTGGGGGATAGCCCTTTCCAGGCGGCAGCTTTCCACGAGATCCTATTGACCGGTTTCCAGAACGCGACCTTCAGCCTCGTGCCGCCGAGCATCGACCAGGTCGTCTTCTCGAGCATCGAGGGGGCGCGCTTCGAGCCGGCAAAGGTCGTCTTCCTGATGGGGATGACCCAGGACCATCTGCCTGCGCAGAAAGAGAACAAATCGATTCTGACGGAAGAGGACCGCGAGCGGCTCAGCGGTTCATTGAACAATAACGAAGAGAAATACCTGCACCCGACGACCGCCGAATCGATGGCCGCCGAACCGTACGTGGCCTACCAGGCTTTCCTTTCCGGGACGGAGAAGGTCATCTTCAGCTATCCGATGAGCGCCGACGACAGCAAGAAATCGCCGAAGATTTCGCCGTATGTGTCGCGCGTGGCCAATGCGCTGCAGATCCCTGTCGAAATCAAGCACCAGGACATCGCCGATGCGGCAGATACGACAGCTTTCCTAGGCAGCAAACAGCAGAACATCAGCCAGCTGGTCCATTTGCTGCGCCACCAGCGCGCGACGAATGAGCCGGTGCCGAAGCTGTGGAAATACATTTTGGCGTACATCTCCAAAGATCCGCAGGCCAAACGGACGATGCAGCAGGTATTCTCCAGCCTCTGGCACAAGAATGTGCCGAGCAAGCTGACGGCACCTGTCGCCGAGCAGCTCTACGGGAAAGACCTGTATTTGTCGGTCTCGCAGCTCGAGCGCTATTTCGAAGATCCGTACAGCCATTTCCTCCAATACGGCTTGAAGCTCAAGGAACGGGCGAAATACGAGCTGTCCGCTGCCGGAACGGGCGAATTTTTCCATGAAGCTTTGGAGCAGATCGTCAACCAGCTGAAGAGCAGGCTCATCGATACCGCTGATCTCAGCGAGGAGACGGTCAAGCAGATTGCCGATGCCGTGCTGCAGAATATCTACGGGAATGACAAATACAAAATCCTGTCGACCTCGAACCGGATGGCCTTCATCCGCGACCAGTTGGGCGAAACGATCCAGAAGATGGCTTGGGTGCTCAACCAGCACAGCCGGCGGACGGCGCTGAAGAACATCCGCACCGAAGCGGTCTTCGGGCAATTGGGTGGCGAACAGATGCTGGAAGGCCTGGACATGCCGCTGAACAACGGCGGCACCTTGCATATCCGCGGGAAGATCGACCGGATCGATCTGGTCAATGCCGGGGAAGCGAATTACCTGACCATCCTCGACTACAAATCGAGCGCGCACAGCTTCAACTTCGCCGATGCCTACTACGGGTTGGCGATGCAGATGATCACCTATCTGGATGTGGCTTTGCTGAACGCCGACAAGCTGCTGGCCGGGAAGACCTTGCCGGCCGGCGCCTTCTATCTGCACGTCAAGAACCCGTTCATCAAGCAGAACAGCTTCATGACGCTCGAGGATTACCAGAAGACGATCATCAGCGATTACAAGCTGAAAGGGCTGTTGCTGAACGACACGGCCGTTTTGGACCTGATCGATCCGGCTGTCGAAAGCGGCCAGTCTTCGGAAATCTTCCCTTTCAAAAAACTGAAGGCCGGCAATCTGGGCAAAAATGACGAACTGATCACGCTAGACGATTTCAACCACCTGATCGCCAAGAACCGGGCAAACATGGTGGAAGCCGGCGAGAAGATCCTGTCAGGCGACCTGAAGCTCGACCCGATCAAGGAACGGCCGTATACGCCGACCGTCAGCGGACCGTACCGCGCCATCTCGCAGTTCGACAACACGCTGCCGGAGAACCGTTACCGCAAATACATCAAGTTGAGCAGGGAAGACGTGTTTGCGAAGATCAAGGAAGAATTGGACGGAAATAAGCAAGAATCCAACGAGGAAGGGGAGGAGCAATGATGACGGGCATACCGGCACGCACACCCAATGAAAAATTCACGGAAACGCAATGGCAATCGATCTACCAGACCGGGGACAACATCCTCGTCTCCGCCTCGGCAGGCTCCGGCAAAACGACGGTCCTGATTCAGCGGATCATCGAAAAAGTGAAGAGCGGAACGAACGTCGATGAGCTGCTGGTCGTGACCTTCACCGAATCGGCAGCCAAGGAAATGAAGGAGCGGATGACGGGCGCTATCCAGACCGCCATCAACGAAGCGCAGTCGCAGGAACAATACCTGCACCTGATCAAGCAGCTCTCGCTGATGCCGCAGGCGAACATCTCGACGATCCACGCCTACTGCCTGAAGGTCATCCAGCGTTATTTCTATCTGATCGATCTGGATCCGGTCTTCCGCTTGCTGGCGGACACGATCGAAGTCGAGCTGCTGAAGGAGGACGTCTGGGAAGTGGTCAAGGAGGAGCTCTACGGGGAGCCGGATACGTATTTCAAGAATCTGGCCAAGGCCTATTCGAAGGACCGCAGCGACGACGATCTGATGAAGCTGATTTTCTCGCTCTACGACTTTTCGCGCGCGAATCCGAATCCTTACCGCTGGCTCGATTCCTTGCCATCCCTTTACAACACCGAGGCCGGCCTGACGAACAGCTTGCTCTACCAGGAATTGCTGAAGCCGCAGCTGTTGAGCCTGATCGAGGGCATCCGCTACGACATCGAACAAGCTAGGCATCTGGCCGGGGAAGACGTGGAAACGGCAGCCCAACGGGAAATTTTCGAAACCGAGCAGGGCTATGCCGAACGCCTTTTGGAAGCTGTCCAACAGGATGACTACGAATTGGCCTACACGATCGCAAACGAACAGCTGCAGTTTGCGCGTTGGCCCAGCGCCAAGAAAGCCGATCCGGATGAAGTGAAGGATCAAAAGGCGCTTCTGAAAAACCTGCGCGACAAATACAAGAAGGATTTCGCCGCATTGAGCGCGCAGTACCTCAGCCGGCCGCTTGCTGAACAGGAGGAAGTGCTGAAGGGCATCCACCCCTATGCCGAAGAGATGGCCCGGGTGACGAAACGCTTCTCCGAAGCCTACTGGGAACGGAAATTGGAAGACAACGTGCTCGATTTCAACGACCTGGAGCATCTGACGCTGCAGATCCTGGCCCCGATTGCCGAGGACGGGGAACGCAGGATGAGCGACGCCAGCGCCTACTACCGCAGCAAATTCGCGGAAGTGCTGATCGACGAATACCAGGACGTCAACCAACTGCAGGAGAGCATCCTCTATTGGGTGACGCGGCACCAGCCGGAAACCGAGAACTTGTTCATGGTTGGGGATGTCAAACAGTCCATCTATGCCTTCCGCTTGGCTGACCCGAGCCTGTTTCTGCGCAAATACGCGGCTTTTGCCGACAAAAACGGCGGGGAACGGATCATTCTGGCCGAAAACTTCCGATCGCGCGCAGAGGTCATCCATTTCACGAATTTCATCTTCGAGCAGCTGATGGACGAAAAAGTCGGCCAGATGGATTACGACGAAGCCGCGAAGCTCCAGGCTGGCAACAAGTCCTTCCCGGAGAGCGAGCGCAACCAGACGGAACTGCTGATCTATCTTTCGGAGGACGCCGACAACGGCGAGGAAGCCCTGACGCCGGAGAACGATCTTGAAGCCGACTTGACGATCGACGACAAGACGGCCGGGGAAGTCACGATGGTGGCGCAGAAGATCAAGGCGCTGATCGACGAGAAGTTCCCGATCTATGACAAGAAGACCAAGGAAGAACGGCCGCTTTCCTACCGGGACATCGTGCTGCTGACGCCGACGAAGAAGAACAACCTCGTCATCCTGGAAATTTTCAAGGATTTCCAGATTCCGGTCATCCTGAACGACACGGAAAGCTATTTCCAGCGGACCGAAGTCTCGATCATCCTCTCCTTGCTGAAGGTGATCGACAACCCCAGACAGGATATCCCGCTTGCCGCCGTGCTGCGTTCGCCGATCGTCGGTTTGGACGAAAAGCAGTTGGCGCTGATCCGCATCCAGCACAAAAACGGCGATTTCTATGACGCCGTGCAGCATTTCCTGAAAAGCTACGCTAGCGGGGCACTGGAACAGACCGGCGAGCACAAGGAAATCTCCGGCAAGCTTGCGCACTTCCTCGGCCAGCTGAACGAATGGCGCAGCCTCGCCAGACGCAGCAGCCTGGTCACGCTGATCTGGACGATCTACAACGACACCCATTTCCTGGACTATGTCGGAGGGTTGGTCGCCGGCAAACAGCGAACGGCCAATCTGCATGCCCTGTACGAGCGGGCCAAGAAGTACGAGGAAACGAACTACAAAGGCCTGTTCCAGTTCATCCGCTTCATCGAGAAGATCCAGCAGCGCGACAAGGATTTGGCCGAGCCGACTTCCTTCAGCGACGATGAGGATGCGGTGCGGGTGATGACCATCCACGCCAGCAAAGGACTCGAGTTCCCGGTCGTCTTCCTGATGGACTTGTCGAAACGCTTCAACTTGAGCGACACCCAGAGCAAATACATCTTCTCCGAAACGCATGGACTCGGGACCGATTATTTCGACGTCCAGCAGCGGGTGCAGTACCCGTCCTTGGCGCGCCAGGCATTGGCGATCGAGAAGAAAAAGAAACTGCTGGCCGAAGAGATGCGCAAGCTCTACGTAGCCTTGACCCGGGCGGAGCAGAAACTCTTCCTGGTCGGCTCCTACAAATCCGAAGAAAAAATGTGGGCCGATTGGCAAGTGGCGGACGGAACGCGCGGCAAGCTGCTGCCTGATTACCTGCGCCTGCAGTCTTCGACGCTGATGAAGTGGCTTGGCATGTCGCTCTACCGCCATCAGGATGCCGAAAACGACTATTTCGCCCGCGAATACCGCGGCGAATTGACGCAATACCCGGTCCGTTTCAGCGTCAACACTTTCCGCGAGGAGGATCTGCTGTCGTACATTCCGGTAGCGTTGGAGGAAATCAACGAATCGGAATGGAAGGACGAAATCGAGAAGCTCGCCAACGGCAAAGTCGAAGCGCATGAGCATTCGCTTGCGGAAGACATGCGCTTGGCCGTTGCGCTGATGGAGGCGGAATATCCCCACCAGGCGGCCACGACGACGACCAGCTACCAGTCCGTTTCGGAAATCAAGCGTTTGTTCGAGGACCCGGATGAGACGCACATGATGAAATTGGACTTGGCGGACACCAAGCGCGTCTCGCGCTATGTCGAACCCGATTTCCCGCGCCCGAGATTCATGCAGGAAACGGTGATGCCGACAAGCGCCGAAATCGGGACCGCGACGCATTTCGTCATGCAGGCGGTGGATCTGACGGTGGAAATCACGGAAGCCTATATCGCACAACTGTTAGCCGAATTGACGGAGGAAGGACTGCTGGAGGAAGCCGTAGCCAAGAAAATTGATGCGGAGCAGATCGCCCAGTTCTTCGGAACCGAACTGGGGCAGGAAATCCAGGCGAACGCCGACAAGGTGAAACGGGAAATGCCGTTTTCACTGCTGATTCCCGCCGGCCGGATCTTCGAGGAAATCCGGGAAGAGGACGGCGACAACCTGCTGATCCATGGTATCATCGACGGATTCATTGAGTATGACGACCATATTGTCCTCTATGACTTCAAGACCGATTTCGTGGGCGACCGCGTGCCGGTGTTGCCCGAGAATATCGTCGACAAATACCGCGGCCAGATGAACTTGTACAAGAGGGGCCTTGAGACTATCCGGAAGAAACCTGTCAGTGCGGCATACATTGCGCTGCTTTCGAACCATATGAATATTTCCATATAAGCGCGAAGCAATCCAAGGATTCCTTCGGCAACTATTTAGGAGCAGAGAGATAATCTTTCTGCTCCTTATTTTTGTTCATCAATCTGTTTGGGTGTGCCGCAATTATACCTTTCAGCTACTGAAAAACTGAGGCTGTGGAACGGCACTTTCCGTAAGCTTTCACTTTCGTTTCTTTCGGGACTATGGTACTTTTAAGGTGATGAAAGAAAAGGAGAAATCTGGATGAAACGAATTGACCGTATCTACGAGTATGTCAAAATCCGCTCGCAGGAGTGGACAGAAGCGGCTTTTGAGCAAGAGAACGAAGGTGTGACGACTCAGGAAGTCGTGATGCAGCTCCAGATCAAACGTCCCAATGCAAGCAGCGACTTAAATGAGCTCGTGCGTCAGGGTAAGCTGGTCAAATCCTCTGGACGGCCGGTCAGATATGCGGACCACTCTTTAAAAGGGTCTCAGCAGCCGCAAACAAAGATGTACGCGCCTAACGAAAACCAACCCAAACCCACAGCAAGACCAACCAGCAAAACCCGCCTTCCTGCGGCTGAAATTTCTCGTGTTCCCGCAAAACGGGAAGGAAATAATGCGGGCAGCCGTGAAAAAAACAACGAGGGATTTGCGAATGTAGTCGGATCGAATGACAGTATGCGGACTCAAGTTGATCAGGCTAAGGCGGCGATCCTCTATCCACCTAAGGGATTAAGCTGCTTAATCACTGGACCGACCGGAAGCGGGAAAACTTTTTTTGTTCATGCAATGTTTCGTTTCGCGCAAGCCAATCAAGTTTTTGCAGCCGATAAGGAGCTGGTTGTGTTCAATTGTGCCGACTATGCGCACAATCCCGAATTATTGATGGCTCATTTGTTCGGATATCGCAAGGGTGCTTTTACAGGAGCCACGGAAACGACGGACGGATTGATCCAACGGGCAGACGGAGGCATGCTCTTTATGGACGAAGTGCACCGCCTACCGCCTGAAGGGCAAGAAATGATTTTTTATCTCATGGATCATGGTACCTATAATCGCTTGGGCGAAACCGATAAAGCCAATAAAGTCAATGTCCGTCTTGTATGTGCAACGACGGAGGATCCCGCTTCCAGTTTGCTCCAGACCTTTGTGCGGCGCATCCCGATCGTCATTAAATTACCGCAATTTTCGGAGCGTCCGATAGCGGAACAGGTGGATTTGTTGAAGCGGATGGTTGCGATCGAAGCCAATCGAATCCAAAGAAGTATCCATGTGAAGCAGGATGCGGTGAAGGCTCTGATCGGCAGCGTAACCTACGGAAATGTCGGGCAGCTGAAATCGAATGTCCAGCTTGTATGTGCGCGGGCCTTTTTGAACTATATGAACTCCAGTGAAATATCGATTACGTTGGATGAGCTCACACCAGAAATCCAAAACGGGCTGCTCAATCTGGCCAATAACCATCGCGAGCGCTTGAATGAACTCACTCGGATACTGGAACCCGTGCTGACAGTGGTGCCGAATGAAAGCCTGGAAAGCCCTCTGATAAGCGATTCCTATGATCTTCCTTATAATCTGTATGAAATTATCGGGAATAAGGCCGCATTGCTGCGGGAAGATGGGCTTGATCAGGAATCGATCAATCGCTTTATTACGACCGACATCAATGTCCATCTGAAGTCCTTTTATCGTGATACGGGTTTGACCTTTGATACGGAGAAAAAGCTTTCCGAAATCATTGATCAACGAATTATTCGTTTTGCAAAAAATATGTTTGAGTATGCGCAAGATCATTTGGATTATCACTTCCAACGGAATTTCGTCTATGCGATGAGTCTGCATATCAGTTCGTTTTTAAAGCGGATTCAATTAGGGGAAAGCAGCCGCACGCTCCATGCAAGCATCAAAAATATGGTGGAAGATTATCCCCAAGAGTTTGCGGTCGCTAAATGGATGAAGCAAGAGCTGCAAAAAGAATACAGCATTAAAATCCCTGAGGTGGAGACCTATTATCTGACTTTGCTGCTGGTATCATTAAGGCAAGACAAGGACACAGGGCGAGTGGGTGTTGTGATTGCAGCCCACGGCAGAAGTACAGCCACGAGCATGGCGGAGGTTGTGACGACATTGTTGGGGGTCGACAATATCCGCGCTGTCGATATGCCACTTGAGATGAAACCCCAAGTGGCCCTCGAAAAAATCATTCATTGTGTCAAAGAAATCGATCGAGGGAGCGGCGTCATTTTGTTGGTCGATATGGGATCACTGATGACCTTTTCGGAAAAAATCACCGAAAAAACAGGAATCGAGGTCAAAACGATCGACATGGTCACGACCCCGATTGTTTTGGAGACGGTGCGCAAGACAGATCTTGTGGATGCGACACTTGATGAAATTTATCGATCGCTCCAATCTTTTCGTGGCTATGCAGGCAGTAACGTGACCACGAGAGAAGAAAACGGGCACTCTTTGAAGCGCAAAAAGGCAATCATTGCGATCTGCGCTTCGGGTGAAGGAACAGCACAAAAGATGAAAGAGATCATCGACAAGCATTTAGAGAAATATTTTGATGCGGAAATCGAGGTACTGCCGATTTCGGTGATCGATATGGACGAGCAGCTGGCAATCTTGCAACAGGAGTATGAAATTCTGGCGACAACGGGAATCGTCAGACCTAAAATCGATGCCGTTTACATTCCAATGGAACAGTTTTTCACCGGAGATGCCGAAAAAGTATTGGACTATGTGGTAGATGAGGCCGAATCCTATGATGATAGTGAGTTGACATTGGAAAAGGCGAAGCAGATCTGCGTGGAGTACATGACAGAAAGCTTCACTTTCCTGAATCCGCAAAAGCTGATCGAACCTTTATGGAAATTCAGCCGTTCCTTATTGAAAAATGAGGAAAATTATTCCCAAGCAATCAATCTTTTGATGCATATCGCGGGAATGTTTGAGCGGGCATTGCGGCAAGACACATTGATCGCGCCGCAAGAAGAACTGGAAACGACCGAACAGACGGAAACATTTAAGCAATTGGAACAGTCCTTAAACCTCCTGAGCCACACCTTTCAAATTGAAATGCCGAAAGATGAAGTTTACTATTTGCAGCAAGCGTTGGCCTATCAAGAATAGCGATACAGTGTTGCATACACTAACGACAAACAAAAACAATACACTAAAACACTGCGGGTTTTAGTGTATTGTTTTTGCGTTTTTCTCCAAGGGACTGAGCCATACACTAAGTTGGCACGCTTTTTGCTTATAGTTTAGTGTGTGGGGAATGGCCTGCCGAGCTATTTATCCAAACAGTCAAAAAAATATATTCAATAGGAGGTATACAGATGGTAGGAATTATCCTAGCAAGTCACGGGAATTTCGCTGAAGGCATTCTGCAATCTGCTTCAATGATTTTCGGCGAACAAGAGAATGTCAAAGCAGTGACTTTGGCGCCTAGCGAAGGACCGGACGATGTCAAAGCAAAGATGCAAGAGGCGATCGCATCCTTTGACAACCAAGATGAAGTGCTGTTCTTAGTCGATTTATGGGGCGGTACACCGTTCAACCAAGCCAACAGTCTTTTTGAAGCACATAAAGACAAATGGGCGATTATCGCCGGAATGAACCTTCCGATGGTTATCGAAGCGTACGCTGCACGTCTGAGCATGGACTCAGCTCAAAAGATTGCTGCACAAATTCTTCCAGCAGCGAAGGATGGCGTAAAAGCTAAGCCAGAAAGCCTTGAACCGAAGAAAATGGAAGCGGCTTCTGTAGTGCAGCAACCAAAAGGCAGCCTTCCTGTAGGGACAGTCGTTGGCGATGGCAAAATCAAGTTATCTTTAGTTCGTTTGGATTCCCGCTTGCTTCATGGTCAAGTGGCAACAACGTGGGCGAAATCAGCCGGAACAAATCGGATCATTGTGGTTTCCGACGATGTTTCAAGAGATGAATTGCGTAAAAACCTGATTGTGCAAGCAGCTCCTCCAGGAGTCAAAGCCAATGTCATTCCGATCAAAAAAATGATTGAAATTGCCAAGGATCCTCGTTTTGGGAACACGCATGCACTCTTGCTTTTTGAAAATGTGCAAGATGTCGTTCGCGTAATTGATGGCGGCGTGAAGATTGAGGAATTGAATGTTGGGTCAATGGCTCACTCAGTCGGCAAGGTTGTCGTGAATAAGGTCTTGTCAATGGGACCTGAAGATGTGAAGGCATTTGAAACATTGAAAACAAAAGGCGTTAAATTTGATGTCCGGAAAGTTCCGAATGATTCACCGGAAAAAATGGACGCGTTGTTGAAAAAAGCTAAAGAAGAATTAGCAAAGGCATAACAAGAAAAGAGGAGGTATATTATGTCAGTCGTTTCAATTATTCTGGTTCTCATCGTGGCAT
This sequence comes from Trichococcus ilyis, assembly GCF_900109135.1. Classification (GTDB taxonomy): domain Bacteria; phylum Bacillota; class Bacilli; order Lactobacillales; family Aerococcaceae; genus Trichococcus; species Trichococcus ilyis. Next base: position 196,771 of record NZ_FNYT01000001.1, read on the forward strand.
TCTTTGCCGGTATGGAAGGTATTTTGGATGAATTCCAATTCCATCAACCGCTCGTTGCATGTACACTGATCGGTCTGGTCACAGGCAATCTTGAAGCTGGTATTATTCTTGGTGGATCATTACAAATGATCGCCTTAGGTTGGGCAAACATCGGAGCCGCTGTAGCACCTGACGCAGCACTCGCATCTGTCGCATCTGCAATTATTTTGGTTTTAGGTGGTCAAGGCGTAAAAGGCGTATCTTCCGCTATTGCCATTGCGATCCCTCTGGCTGTAGCTGGATTATTCTTGACGATGGTCGTTCGTACCCTGGCTGTTCCAATCGTTCATATGATGGATGCAGCTGCAGAAGAAGGCGATTACCGCAAGATTGAACTGCTTCAAATTGGAGCTATTGTCATGCAAGGTTTGCGGATTGCAATTCCTGCTGGCTTGCTTATGTTCATCCCAGCAGAAGCTGTACAGTCTGGTTTGGAATCAATGCCTGCTTGGTTGACTGATGGTATGGCAATCGGTGGTGGCATGGTCGTAGCCGTTGGTTATGCAATGGTAATCAATATGATGGCCACCAAAGAGGTATGGCCATTCTTCATCATTGGTTTCGTTGTTGCTGCTGTATCTCAATTGACGTTGATCGCATTAGGAGCCCTAGGTGTTGCAATGGCCTTGATTTACTTGAACCTTTCCAAAATGGGCGGTTCCGGTAATGGCGGTTCAAGCAATACTGGCGATCCACTTGATTCGATACTCAATGACTATTAGGAAAGGAGACTGCAAACATGGCACAAAATACGCTCGATAAAAAAGTTGTATTATCTAAAAAAGATCGGCTAGCGGTTGCTTGGCGTTCTACCTTCATTCAAGGATCATGGAACTATGAACGGATGCAAAACGGTGGCTGGGCTTTCGCAATGATTCCAGCAATCAAAAAACTTTATCCAGCTAAGGAAGATCGCGTCCTAGCATTGAAACGCCACTTGGAATTCTTCAATACACATCCCTATGTGGCATCTCCCGTATTAGGAGTAACGCTGGCTCTGGAAGAAGAGCGCGCAAATGGAGCTCCAGTTGACGACGTTACGATCCAAGGGGTTAAGGTCGGAATGATGGGACCTCTTGCCGGTGTCGGTGATCCGGTATTCTGGTTTACAGTCCGTCCAATTCTGGGGGCTTTAGGCGCATCACTGGCCTTGTCAGGAAATATCTTAGGACCTATCCTGTTCTTTGTTGCATGGAACGCTATCCGTTGGGCATTCATGTGGTATACCCAAGAATTCGGCTATAAGGCTGGATCAAAAATCACCGAAGATTTGTCCGGCGGCATACTGCAAGACCTGACAAAAGGAGCTTCCATTCTGGGGATGTTCGTATTGGCTGCCTTGGTTCAACGTTGGGTGTCCATCTCGTTTGCTCCAACCGTTTCTTCAGTGAAACTTTCGGAAGGTGCATTTATCGATTGGGAAAACCTGCCAAGCGGCACTGCCGGCATCCAGCAAGCCCTGACGCAGTATACTTCAGGCTTGTCACTGACTGATACAAAAGTTACAACCTTGCAAAACAACTTGGATCAACTGATCCCTGGCTTGGCAGCATTGCTGTTGACATTGCTTTGCATGTGGTTGTTGAAGAAGAAAGTTTCTCCAATCGTGATCATTCTTGGCCTGTTCGTTGTCGGTATCGGCGGACGCCTGATCGGATTGCTGTAGTCTTCGGATATATCCGGAAAAAAGATGAGTGTGAGGCTCAGGCAAACCTGCCTGAGCCTTGTTTTTTCTTGTAAAGGGTAAAGGGAGTATATTATACTCAATTCAGACAGAAAGAGAGAGGGGCATATACAATGGTTGAATCCCTGAATACAAAGGTTGATATGGTAGTGGATGGTACATCTTATATGGGGCTGACGGACTACGGGAAAGTTATGATCGGAGACCATGCGTTTGAATTTTATCATCATCGCGATCCGCGCAAGTTCATTCAAATTCCTTGGGAAGAGGTCGATTATGTCCTGGCATCCGTGATGTTAAAAGGCAAATGGATTCCACGTTTTGCGCTTCAGACAAAAAAAGACGGTACGTATACTTTTTCGGCAAAAAATCCCAAGGACGTGCTGCGTGCGATCCGCGTCTATGTAAGCCCAGATCATATGGTTCAATCATTGGGTTTCTTCGATGTTCTGAAGAATGCCTTCAAGCACATGTTCAAAAAGAAAGCATCCTGAATTGCGGCAGAAATCAAGGTGCATACGGTCGGCGGTTGTAGGATGAGTATTTCAAGGAGGATGCAAGAGTGGTAATGGATATTCGATTAGTACGAATCGACGATCGTTTGATTCATGGTCAGGTGGCAACCGTGTGGACAAAGCTTAGCAAAGCGGAGCGGATTATTGTCATCAGTGATGAGGTGGCGCAGGATCATCTGCGCAAGACGCTCTTGCGTCAAGTTGCCCCGCCAGGTGTAAAGGTCAATGTGATTCCAGTGGATAAGTTTGTCGAAATTTACTTCGATGATGCGCATAATCAATTTCGGGCGATGCTCTTGTTTACGAATCCTATCGATGTCGCACGAATCGTGCAAAGGGGCGTTCAAATTGATTCCGTCAATATCGGCAGTATGAGCTATTCGGATGGAAAAAAGATGATCACCAACGCAGTTGCGGTTGATAAACGCGATATTCAGGCTTTTGAATATTTGAACTTCAAGGGCATCCACTTGGATATCCGGAAGGTCGTCGCCGACAATAAATTGGACCTCATGCAAGTGCTGAAAAAAGAAGGACTGGCGTGAGCGCCGAATGAACAGGAAGAATTCCAGCAAAGGTAATTCCATGAGGTGACAGCATGCTAAAAGAAGTCTGTTTAGAAAATTTCACGGATGTCCCAGGAGCCATCGAGCGCGGGGCCAAACGGATTGAACTGTGTGACAACTTGGCAGTAGGGGGAACAACACCAAGCATTGGCGTCATCAAAATTGCAACGGAGTACTGTTTCGACAAAGATACATCCATTATTGTGATGCTGCGACCACGAGGCGGAAATTTTGTTTATTCCATTCCGGAAAAGGCCATCATGATGCAAGATTTAGCCGAAATTGGTGCACTGCATTCTAATGGTATAGCGGTAGGAGCTTTAACCGCAGCGAACGGATTGGATAAACCTTTTTTGGAGGAAATCGCCAAGTTAGCCACCGCTAATGGAACAGAACTTGCTTTCCATATGGCATTTGATCAAATACCGGAAGACAAACAAAGAGACGCATTATTGTGGTTGGCAGAAATCGGCTTTACACGAATTTTGACGCATGGTGGACCGACTGAAAATACGATTTTCGAAAATGCAGCGCACATTGCCGAACTCGCGAAAATCAGTCCAGACATGACAATCATGCCTGGTGGCGGCATCACGAAAGACAATCTCGCCGATCTTGAAAAAGTTCTGGAATTCACTGAAGTTCACGGAACACGAATTGTGTAGGGAATTCCTATTGCTGAATAGACTTCTTTGATTATTTCAACAGAATAGCCGATGATGGCAACGAAAAGCTCGGCCGGGAGATTCTCCCGGCCGAACTTTTCGTTAGGCTATTCAAAAAAGTCTCACAAGATTTCACGCTGTCCAACGGTCCAAGTCTGCCTCACGGAAACCAGACTGTGTGGCTCGCCGGGTTTTCTAAATCGAGGTAAGGCGGGCTTGCCCCAACTTCCTTAATAAGTGTAGTTGTTCAGCGCGTTCCACAGCAGGAACTCGTGGACGCCGGCATCGGCTAACGCCTGTACTTGCGCATCCACTTGTTCTTTTCCGTAGGTTTGGTAGAATCCGGAACCTAGGTAGGAGGCGGTGAAATCCTGCAGCCATGGGCGGGTCACAGGCGGCGTTTCCAGCGATGCCAACAACTCGTTTTCGACTTTCATGTATTCCGTTACCAGTTCATACGGATACAGATCCGGTTTGTAGATGCCGAAGTAGTCGGTTCCCCAGTGGCTCGGATAGATCATCGAGGAGATGACATCGACATTCTCGGAAATCTGCGGGAAGTTCTGGCCGATGCCGGATGCTTCGACGACAGAGGCTGTGTAACCGAAGATGTCGACGGATACATCCACACCGTAAGGCATCAGTTTTTCCTTCGCATAGGCGGTGAAATCAGTGATGGCCTGCACGCGTTTCTCGTCGTCGGTCATGTCCAAGCCGGCATAGTCGCCCATGCCGTAGTTCAGCGTATCACCCCAGACTTCAAAGCCTTCAGGAAAGCGGACATAGTCGAACTGGATTTCCTTGAAGCCGACTTTGGCGGCTTCGATGCCGACGTTGACCGCGTAATCCCAAGTCTGCTTCAGGAAAGGGTTGATGAACGATTCGCCGTTCGATGCAACCCAGACGGAGCCGTCGCTTTCGGTGAATGACATTTCCGGCTGTTCGTTGGCCAGCAGCGTGTCCTTGAAGGTTACGATGCGGGCGATCGGGTAGATCTGTTTTTCTTCCATCACGTCCATAAGTTCTTTGATGTCAGGGATATACTCTTCCGTATTTTCCTGGATATGGGTATCTTTGGATTTGAAATCTGCCGTCACGACGCCCATGTCATCCTTGATGTCGATGACCATCGCGTTCAGATCAGTCGAATCGACGTAATCCACCAGCTTGTTGAATTTTTCTTCATAGCCGACCGAGTAGGCCGTCACGTAGATCCCTTTGACGCCGTCAGCTGGATAAGCGATTTCCACGCCGCTGTCGTAGAAGAATTTTTTCGGAAGTTCTTTGGCAGTAGGTGTCTTCAAAAGGGCACCTTGGCGGAGCTTCAGCGCGGTGGCAGTCGCTTCTGAGCTGTCGCTGGCAGCAGAGTTGGCGGTTTCGCTGGCTGATGCGACTGTCGTGCTCGACAGGAACAGCAATAAACTGGCGGCTGCAAGTGTCTGTTTAAAATAGTTCGTCATTACATTTCCTCCCGTTCCGGCGATTCGATCAGGTTCGGATCGACAATGGTGATATCTTTCGCACGCAGACCATCGATAATGGCGGCAATCGCATCGTTTGTCCATGGCCGATCGTGCATCAGCAAGTTTGCGCCGTCACCCAAGTATTTTGAATTGACCATGACATCGGCCAAGGCAGTGCCTTCCATGAATTCCTCCACCCAGTCGTAGCCGTAGGTCCAGTTCATGATCGTCATGCCTTCCGCTTGGGCAATCGCGATGGTGTCCTCATTGTACTGTCCATACGGGGCACGCAGGAAGCGCGGACGCTCGCCAGTGATCTCCTCGATCAGGTCGTTTGTTGATTTGATCTCCTCCAGTTGCTCGTCATAGGTCAAAGTCTGGAAGTCGGGATGCGAATACGAATGGTTCCCGATTTCGAAGCCCATATCATAGACGGCCTTGATGTCTGCGCACGCCTGTTCATTTGTAAGGAATTGTCCCATCACGAAGAAAATGGCGTTGGCATCCTTAGATTTAACGGTTTCGGCTATTTCCACGGTGTAGCTGTTCGGTTGCTGAGGTGCATCATCGAAGGTCAGCAACGCAACTTGCGTATCGCCATCCTCCGCGATCGGTTGGACGGTGGAAATTTCCGGATTGATGCGATATTCATAGTTGACGGGTTCAGCTTTCTTTTTCGTATCCGCAGCAGCGGCACTGTCGGAAGAGGCGCTGACAGCCGTTGAAGCCTCTTCGGCGGCGGATGCTCCCTCGCCGATTGCGGCGATAGCCGCTTCCAGTTCAGTCAATTGCGCATCCAATGTCGCCAGATTCTCAGCGACAGGAGTAAGATTGGTTTGGTTTGTTTCGGCATTCAGGTTGATCGCTTCGATGCCGGCAAAAAACGTATCGAAGGTGGCATCATCCGCCCCGAAACCGGTCAATAGTTCCTCTTCCTTATCCAAACTTTCGCGATAAGCAGCTAGGTAAGCCAGTGTGTTTTCATTGAACAGGTCCAACGTTTCCCCGACCGTTTTCATCTGATCCAGCGGCAAGGTTTCTTCGTCCAGGGCAACGAAGTCGGCTTTGGTCTCGTTCAGGCCTTCCAAAGCGCTTTCAATCGAGTCGGCTAAAGTACGGCGGTCTTCAAGGTTGCTGAACACGGCAGCCGAGCCGTCCTGGAACGTTTTTAATTCTTCATCGCTGGCCAACGATTCATCGAACGTCTTCTGTAAAGCAGTCTCCAACTGTTGCAGCTCATTCAATTGGGTGACAATCTCAGTTTCCTCGGTTTTGATCCGGGTGATTGTCTCTGACGCTTCTTTCACTTGATCTGCGCAAGCCGACAATACAAGCGCACCGGCAAAAGCCAATGCAATCTTCTTACCTCTCAACATAAACAAGCTCCTTTTTTTGCGTAATATATAACAATACAAGCTTCATTATACCGAAAATAGCGCTTCTTTATCAAGGTTGTTCAGCCTATCAGCAGAAAATTGTCACTTCTTCACGAATTGGATAGCTGCATGTTCCTTATTGTGGCAGATAATAACTGAGCGGAATGACTATACAATTTGAAAAATTAGTTTACAATAGATAGAGGCAAAAGGTACTAATGACGTTTATTTCAGAATAAGTGAGGCTATCGGATGATTATCTATTATATATTGGCCATCTTGCTTTTGGCCTTGGACCAGTGGAGCAAACTTGCCATCGTAAATAATTTTGCATTGCATGAAGTCAAGGAAGTGCTTCCGGGCATCCTGTCCTTGTTCTATATCCGGAATGAGGGTGCCGCCTGGGGAATCTTCGAAGGAAGAATGTTCTTTTTCTTCGTTATTACCGTGGTTGTCGTGGGCGCGATGGTATATAACGCTCATAAACAGGGATTCGACAAAAAAATCGTGGGCATCAGTTACGCTTTTCTGTTGAGCGGCGCTCTCGGGAATTTCATCGATCGGATGCGTCTGGGATATGTGGTGGACATGTTCCGGTTGGATTTTATCGATTTTCCGATTTTTAATGTTGCGGATGTCTGTTTGACGATCGGTGTCATCCTGATGGCGGTCTATATCCTTTTCTTCGAAGAAGAAGAACAGACGGCTTCGAAAAGTAAGCTAAAAAAATAAGTTATAGTAAAGTGGGATCCAAATGAAAGAAAAATTTGTGTTTAAAATTGATGGTCAATCCGGCCGGATCGATAAGGTCTTGGCGGATTTCATGGGCGGTACGAGTCGTTCGCAGATTCAGGCATGGATAAAAGAAGGCAATCTGACGGTGAACGACAAAGCTGTCAAATCGAATTACAAAGTCCAGGAAGGGGATCTGCTGGAACTGACAATCCCGGAAGTGGAACAGATCAACGTCGTCCCAGAGGACATCGACTTGGATATCATATATGAAGATGATGCACTGCTCGTCGTCAACAAGCCATCAGGAATGGTGGTCCATCCGTCGAAAGGGCACCTTTCCGGTACCCTGGTCAACGGTTTGTTGTTCCACGTAAACACGTTGTCCGATGGGACGGCGACTATCCGTCCGGGCATCGTGCACCGCATCGACATGGATACATCCGGCTTGCTGGTTGTCGCGAAGACGAATGAAGCGCATCAGAAATTGGCCGAGCAGCTGGAAAACCACACAATGGAACGGGAATATCTGGCTTTAGTCCATGGCGTCATCCCGCATGAAGACGGCACCATCGATGCGCCAATCGCCCGGATGATGGTCGACCGCAAAAAAAGGACAGTCGCTGATGGCGGTAAACGGGCAGTGACGCACTTCGAGGTGATTGAGCGCTTCCGCGACTTCACCTTGCTGAAGCTGCGGCTTGAGACCGGGAGGACGCACCAGATCCGCGTCCACATGAAATACATCGGCCACCCACTGGCTGGCGACCCGATGTACGGGCCGGCTGATACACTTAGTGGCCACGGCCAATATCTGCACGCAGCCACTTTGGGCTTCATCCACCCGACGACAGGTGAAAAAATGCATTTTGAAGCACCGTTGCCGGACTTTTACAGCGAGAAACTGGCCGAACTGCGCAAAAACTGATTGACAGCAACGCCGCTATTCGTTATCATTACTGTAATATTGAAGGAACCTTTAAAATAGTCCAGAGAGGCTAAAAGGTGCATCACATTTTGTATAGCGTCACGTGACTGTACCCTTATGCCCAAATGCATAAGGGTATTTTTTCGTTTTGACGATAAAGGAGTAGTGGAGATGGCAGAAGAAATCGAAATCATGGATGCCCAGACGATGAAACGCGCGCTGACCCGCATCACCCATGAGATATTGGAAAAGAACGATGGCACCAAGAACCTGATTTTGGTGGGCATCAAGACGCGCGGCATCTATTTGGCCAAGCGCATCGCGGAACGGATCAAGGATTTTGAAGGCATCGAGGTGCCGGTCGGGGAATTGGATATCACGCTTTACCGAGATGATGTGCACCGCGACACGAATGCCAATCCTGTCCTGCACGAAACAAACATTCCGTTCTCGGTCGCCGGCAAGCATGTCGTGTTGGTGGATGATGTGCTGTTCACGGCCCGCACAATCCGCGCAGGCATGGATGCGGTGATGGATCTCGGAAGGGCGAAACGGATCACAGTCGCGGTCCTGATCGACAGAGGACACCGGGAACTGCCGATCAAGGCGGATTATGTCGGCAAGAACATTCCGACATCCCAGGCGGAACAGATTTCCGTCCGTTTGGATGAAGTCGACGGCATCGAAAAAGTTACATTGATCAGAGCGTAATAAAGATTGGTGATTCTTTAACTGCGTCCCGAGAGACACAGAAGAATTTGCTTTGAAGCTTGCTCCATCGCATTTTTTGAGATCACCTTATTTTGCCAAAATTAAGGAGGAAACTAATTATGAGTCAAGCTATGATGACAGTCGTCAGTCAGACAGAAATCGCACAAGATATTTTCGAATTGCGCCTGAAAGGGGCGTTAGTGAAAGAAATGGGTGCCCCGGATCAATTCTTGCATATCCGCGTCCCTGGGGATGAATTGCTTTTGAGACGTCCGATCAGCATCGCCTCAATCGATGCCGAGAAGGAAGAGTGCGTCATCATCTACCGCACCGAAGGGAAAGGCACCACCATCATCAGCCAATTGACCGCAGGCGATGAATTGGATATCCTCGGACCGTTGGGCAACGGCTATCCGATCGATATGCTTGAAGAGAGCCAGAATGCGCTCTTGATCGGGGGCGGCATCGGCGTTCCGCCGCTTTATGAACTGGCGAAACAATTGCATGCCAAGGGCGTCAATGTCGTCAGCTGCTTCGGTTTCAAAAACAAAGCGGAAGTCTTCTATGAGGAAGAATTCGCGGCATTCGGCAAAGTGAACATCGCCACTGATGACGGCAGCTACGGCAAGCAAGGTTTCGTGACGCAATACTTCGAGGAACTGGACGGCTTTGTGCCGGACGCAGTCTTCGCTTGCGGTCCGAAGGGCTTGCTGGTGGCGGTATCGAAAACGTTCGATCCGAGCCTTACCTACCTTTCGCTGGAGGAGCGGATGGCCTGCGGAATCGGAGCCTGCTACGGCTGCGTCTGCGACAAGAAAAACAGCACATCAGCATACGACAATTACAGAGTCTGTGTCGAAGGACCGGTCTTCAGAGCAGAGGAGATAGTACTATGAATCGATTAGCAGTCAGTTTACCCGGATTGGAATTAAAAAACCCGATCATCCCAGCGAGCGGATGTTTCGGCTTCGGTGAGGACTACGGCAAGTTTTATGACTTGAGCCTGTTGGGCGCCATCATGACGAAAGCGACGACATTGGAGCCGCGCAAAGGCAACGCTACGCCGCGCTTGGCGGAAACGCCTTCCGGCATGCTGAATGCCATCGGTTTACAGAACCCTGGCGTCGAGATCGTAGTCGCGCAGAAGCACACGGCGCTTGAAAAGTATGATGTGCCTTTGATTTCGAACGTTGCCGGCAATACGGTCGATGATTATTACCAAGTCTGCAAAGCCGTTTCCCAATCGCCGAACGTCAAAGCCATCGAATTGAACATTTCCTGCCCGAACGTCCATAAAGGCGGCCTTCAGTTCGGAACCGATCCGGAGATGGCGGCTGCCGTCACGCGTGCGGCCAAAGAGGGCGCAACGGTTCCGGTCTACGTCAAACTGTCCCCGAACGTCACCGATATCGTGGAGATCGCCAAAGCGGTCGAAGCGGCAGGCGCGGATGGCATTTCGATGATCAACACGCTGGTGGGCATGCGCATCGACTTGCATACGCGCAAACCGATCATCGCCAACAAAACGGGCGGCCTTTCCGGTCCTGCCATCAAACCGGTAGCGATCCGCATGATCTACCAAGTGGCGCGCGCAGTCGATATCCCGATCATCGGGATGGGCGGCGTCTATACGGTCGATGACGTTTTGGAAATGTTCATGGCCGGAGCCAGCGCGGTCGGCGTCGGCATGGCCAACTTCACCGATCCGCTCGTTTGCCCGAAACTGATCGAACAGCTTCCGCAACGCATGGATGAACTGGGCATCAACAGCCTGCAGGAATTAATCAAAGAAGTGAGAGAAGGCATCTTGAATGAACGATAAACCGATAATAGCGTTGGACTTTTCAACGAGCGAAGAAATCAAAAATTTCCTTTTGCTGTTCAAAGACGAGTCGCTTTATGTAAAAGTGGGCATGGAACTGTATTACCAGCACGGAGCGGAAATCGTGAAACGGATCAAGGAAATGGGCCACGAAATCTTTCTGGACCTGAAATTGCACGACATCCCGAACACCGTTCACCGCGCCATGAAAGGCTTGGCTGCCTTGGACATCGATATGGTTAATGTCCATGCGGCAGGCGGTTCGGAAATGATGAGAGCAGCCAAAGAAGGCCTGATCGCCGGCACCCCGGCAGGAAGCGCCGTTCCGAAACTGATTGCGGTCACGCAATTGACATCGACTTCCGAAGAAGCGATGCAGACGGAACAGTTGATCAAAGTCAGCCTGCAGGAGAGCGTTCTGCATTACGCCGACTTGACCTGCAAATCCGGATTGGACGGCGTCGTCTGCTCCGCATGGGAAGCGCGCATGATCAAGGACCACACGAATGAAGACTTCATCTGCCTGACGCCGGGCATCCGCCCGGCCGGCAGTGCGGTTGGGGACCAGAAGCGGGTCGCGACACCAGGTCGCGCAAGAGAAATCGGCTCAACCTTCATCGTAGTCGGTCGTCCGATCACCCAAGCAGCGGATCCAGTTGCGGCTTATCACGAAATCAAGAACCAATGGAATGGAGCGGAATAACATGACGATAGCAAAAGAAGTAGCAAAATCATTATTGGACATCAAAGCAGTGAGCCTGAACCCGCAGGACCCTTTCACCTGGGCATCCGGCATCAGAAGCCCGATCTACTGCGACAACCGCGTCACCATGAGCTTCCCGGCCGTGCGCAAACAGATCGCCCAAGGCTTGGCTGATCTGATCAAAGCAAAATATCCCGACGTAGAAGTGATCGCCGGAACCGCGACTGCAGGCATCCCGCATGCAGCTTGGATCGCCGACATTTTGGACTTGCCGATGGTCTACATCCGCAGCAAAGCCAAAGACCACGGAACTGGCCGCAAGATCGAAGGCAAAATCAGCGAGGGCCAAAAAATGGTCGTCGTCGAAGACTTGATCTCCACAGGCGGCAGCGTCATCGAAGCTTCCAAAGCAGCAGAACTGGAAGGCGCTGACGTATTGGGCTGCGTCGCGATCTTCACTTACGAATTGTCTAAAGGAACGAAAAACTTCGCCGACGCGGGATTGGCAATCGATACGTTGTCCAACTACAGCACCTTGCTGGAAGTTGCCCACGAAACGAACTACATCTCCGAAGAAGAATTGGAGCTTTTGAAAGACTGGAGCAAAGACCCGGAGAACTGGTTCAAAGGCTAAGTCCTTTCTTGCGGTTTTCGGACAAACTCCGAATCATCAAATAATGATTAACGAAAAAAGAAGGTACCGACTCGGTTGTAGAGAGTCGGTACCTTCTTTTTTGCGGTTCAGTCCGCTTTTAGCGCTTTGATCAGATCTTTGTCGGGGGTAACATAGACCGTCTTCTGGCCTTCGTAGATGACGAAGCCGGGTTTCGCTCCGTTCGGCTTGCGGATCTGTTTTACGGCCACATAATCGACCGGCACATTGGCGGAGTTCTGGAACTTGGAATAATAAGCCGCGATGTTGGCGGCTTCAAATACCGTTTCCTCGCTTGGGTTGTTGCTTTCGATGATGACATGAGAACCGGGGATATTTTTGGCATGAAGCCAGATATCCGTTTTTTTGGCGGTTTTCAAGGTCAACTGGTCGTTTTGGAGATTGTTTTTGCCGACCAGGATGCTCGTGCCATCCGCGGATCTGAACCGATGCGGCTTGCTGGTTTTTTTCTTCTTGTTCTTCAGCGATTGCTTGCGCTTCAGGTAACCCGATTCGCTCAACTCATCCTTGATTTCCTCCAAGTCCTGCGGGTCGGACAATTGGATCTGCGTTTCGATCGTTTCAAGGTATTCGTTTTCCGCATGCGTCTGTCTGATCTGCTCATTGACATGGTTCACGGCGGTCGTCAGCTTCTGGTACTTCGAAAAGTACTTCTGCGCATTCTGAGAAGGCGTCAGGGAAGGGTTCAAGCTGATGGCGACCGGTTTTTCATCGTCGTAGAAATTGTTCAGCACGACCTCCTGCTGGCCTTTTTCGAATTGATGCAGATAGGCGGTCAAAAGCTCGCCTTTGATCCGGAACACATCCGCTTTTTCGGTTTCCAACAAGGTTTGATCGAGTTTTTGCAGCTTCAACTGGTTTTTCTTAAGTTCAGTGCTGACGATCTGCAGCAGGTCGGAAGCGACTTGATGGATGCGGTCGCGTGTTGCCTTTTCCGCATAATAGGCGTCCAACAGTTGGCTGAGTGTCGCGAATGCTTGCTTATCGCCAGGCAGGCTTGTGTAAGGGAAGGGCGTAAAATGCTGTTTCCTTTCGCTTTCGTTCGTCAAGGTCGGCGACACCGATGCCACACGCTCTTTGAACAGCTGGATTGCCGCAGCCGGAGCAAGTCCATCATCGGCTGCGTAATGCGCGATTTCCTGGGCCGAATCGCTCCCGAGCCCCTGGAATGTTTGCTGCAGAGCGTTCCGCAACGGGACTTCGGGATCGAATTGGGCAACGAGTTTTTCGATTTCTGCCGGTTCAAGCGCAAACAGATCCGAGCGATCCTGATGCGGCGGCAGCTGATAGGCTACGCCCGGATGCAAGGGCCTGAAGCTGTTCTGGTAAAAAGGCACGTGCTTCAAGCAATCGATGATGATCCTTGATGCCTTATCGATCAAAAAGATGTTGCTGTGGCGACCCATCAGTTCGACGATCAGCTCCAACTGTTGCTGGTCGCCCAATTCATCGAAATTCCGGAAAGAGAAAATGACGATCCGATCATTGCCCAGTTGGCGGATCTCCTCGATGATCGCGCCTTCCAGTTTCTTTCGGAGCACCATGCAGAAGTTCGGAGCCGAGTCCGGATTGGACAAAGAATCCTCGATGACTTGCAGCCGCGCATACGAAGGATGCGCAGAAAGAAGCACGCGTTTATTTTTTCTGTTGGCGCGCACTGTTAAAATGATTTCGTGCTGAAAAGGCTGATGAACTTTACCGATCCTTCCGTTTTCCAACTCCCGGTTCAGTTCACTCACCATCGCACGTGTAAAAACACCATCAAAAGACATGGATGCACCTCCTATGGGCATGTCTGAATATGCCTTAACATTATAACACAAATACCCAACCCGAAAAAACTTACGTTCAGATGTTCGGGAAGCAAAATCGCGCTTGAAACAAAATACTGTTAGTTTTCCAAAGAAACAATAAATATAATGACATTTCGGTCCGTTTGTTTATTTTCTCGGATTTTAATAAACACCTATGAACACTGTGTCCGATAACTCTCTTGTAAATCGTATCGAACTTATGGATAAAGTGTAAAAATAGTCCGATGAAATGCTTATATATAAGTATTGGTGATGTGTTCATCCCGGCTGTTCGAGAAACAAATCCAAAAGAAATCCGCTCGGTCAAGTACCGTCACAAGGAATCGATCCGGGACAGCGAGCAGACCGGCTTACGGATCCGGAAACAAAAAGTAAATAAATTAATATTTAATGTTGCATTTGGAGCGGCGGTGACTTATACTAGGGAAGTAATCGAAACGTGTAACCGATTTCACAGTTCGTTGCATTGAGGTTTTCCGAAAAACAGCGTTGCCTGACGGGCTCTCCCTAGTCAAGAGCAGTGTACATTGTGTGTTCGGACTTCATGAAGGGACTATGCGGTTCGGCGACATGCTGTCGTGCAGAAAGAAAGATAGCGATAACGAATCAGAATCCATCGCGACAGCAAATCTCGGGGGCATGTTGTTGTCGTCAATCTCCTCACTTTAGTGAAGAGAATTAGCCTTGGGGGGATGGAGTACGTAATGGATGAATCAACACACAGCTATGCAGGGTGATTTGCTCAGTTTGTCCTAAACTGTATCCGCAACTTATACTGCCATTATCCAATGGATATCCGTCTTGTTTTCTGCACACCGATTACACCTAACGCTATGGGGCAGCCATTTTGTAGTCCCGATAAAATGGATCTTCGGACCCGTTATCGGGAATCAATGGCATGACGAAAAAGCAAGGCACGGGAACCTCCTGTTGTTTTGCTTTTTTTGTTGATTCTGTAGCGGAGGGACGGGAATATGAGATTGCCTCATCTTTTTCTAATCCTACTCTTGACTTTATTTTTCGCATTGGTTACTATTGAATTATCAATCATAAAGGGGCAATCATTCATGGCAGCATTTACGCGCGTTTCCAAAGTGAATTTTTTCGATTGGCAAAGCCACGTGGAGTAGGTTGTTCTTTGTGACGTATTGATTGTCCGTAGATACAGCCTCAGATGTAACATCTGAACAGTATCTATGTGGATTACTAAAGATATTTAAGCCGCCACATAGACAATATCGGTCTGTGTGGCGTTTTCTGTATTCAGCCGCCATACTTGGTTCAGATGGCGGCTTTTTTTATCACTTTTTACAAAATAAGAAGCAGAAAAATTGGAGGAATCAGCAATGAAAAAATTATTCAGAGCACGCACAAGCATTTTGACCCTTATGGCAGCGACTGTACTGATGGCATGCGGCAATTCGGATGCCAACAACTCGGGCACCTCTTCGGACGGTTCCGCTGCCAGTTCGTCCGAAAGCATCAATCCCGATTTGCCTTACATCGGCATCATGCAATTGACGACCCACCCGGCGCTCGATCAGATCGGGGAAGGCATCATCGATCAATTGGAGGAAGCTGGATACGTGGACGGTGAAACGGCAACAATCGATTTCCAGAATGCGCAGGGCGACCAGTCCAATATGCAGTCGATAGCGGAGCGGTTCGTTTCGAATGATGCGGATATCATGATCGGCATCGCTACCCCTGCCGCACAAGCATTGGCGAATGCATCCAGCGACATTCCGATCATCTTGGGAGCCATCACGGATCCCGTAGCCGCCAATCTGGTGGATTCAATGGAAAAACCGGGCGGCAACATCACCGGCGTCAGTGACAAGACTCCGGCCCGCGATCAGTTTGTTTTGATCCAGCAATTGCTTCCTGAAGCCGATACAATCGGTATCCTTTACTCATCGGCAGAGGACAACTCGATCAGCTCCGCCAAAGAGGCCGAAGAAATTGCCGCTTCATTAGGTTTGAAGACAGTCACAAAAACAGTCACATCCACGAATGACATCGCACAAGTCGCTGAAAGCCTGGCATCGGAAGTGGATGCCATCTATGTACCGACAGACAACACCATCGCAAGTGGTTTGGCGACACTCATCCCGGTTGCGGATGCCTACAATATCCCTGTGTTCCCTGCCGTGGACACAATGGTGGAAGAAGGCGGGTTGGCGACGATCGGGTTGAATCAATATGCGTTGGGCACACAAACCGGTGCTGTGGCTGCCGATATCCTGGCAGGAGCAGACCCCGCTGCATACCCTGTGCAATACGCGACCGGGATCCAGTTGGTCGTCAATCAAGCGAAAGCCGACCAGTTGGGCATCAAGATTCCCGATGACGTCGCAGAGAATGCCATCATTGTAGGAGAAGGAGAGTAGATTTTATTGAATATGATCATTTCCGCCGTCTCCCAAGGTTTGCTTTGGAGTATTCTGGCACTTGGTTTATTTGTAAGTTTCCGCATTTTGGATCTGGCCGACATGACAACCGAGGGCTCATTCCCCCTCGGTGCGGCTGTGGCCGTTCAAGCTATCACTTTAGGGGCCAATCCTTATCTTGCCATCATTTTTGCCATCATTGCCGGCAGCTCGGCTGGCCTGATTACTGGTTTCTTGATCACAAAATTGCAGATCCCCAGCCTTCTGGCAGGGATTTTGACGATGACCGGTCTCTATTCCATCAACCTGCGCGTGATGGGGAGGGCAAACATCAGTCTGTTGGGGAAAGATACGATTTTTACTGTTTTCAAAAACATGAACCTTCCCCGACATTTCGACACGATAGCGCTGGGGTCGCTGGTAGTCGTCCTGATCATCGGACTGTACGTCATCTTTTTCAAAACGGAATTCGGTCAAGCAGTCATCGCGACCGGTGACAACGAAGCGATGGCCCGCTCATTGGGTATTTCCACAAACACGATGAAAATCGTCGGCTTGATGATTTCGAACGGTATCGTCGCTTTGGCCGGATCCATCATCGCCCAGGACAACGGCTATGCCGACATCAGCATGGGTATCGGAACGATCGTCATCGGTCTGGCTTCGATCATCATCGGTGAAGTTTTGTTCACGAATGTTTCTTTCAAAATTCGCTTGGTTTGCCTGATGCTGGGTTCGGTGCTGTACCGCCTGATCATGGTGATGGTATTGGAAGCAGGCATGAACCCGAATGACTTCAAGTTGATTTCGGCTGTATTGCTGACATTCTTCCTGGCGTTGCCGAAAATCAAGGAAACCTACTACATGTACTCATTGCGAAAGAAGGTGAAGCGAAATGACTAATCAGGAAGCGATGTTGACGATGTCACATGTCTCCAAGACGTTCTACCCTGGTTCACCCAATCAGGTCAACGCACTGCAGGACGTCAATCTGACGGTCAGGAAAGGCGATTTCATCACTTTGGTAGGCGGTAACGGAGCCGGCAAATCAACTTTGTTGAATGCCATTTCCGGGAACTTCCTGCCTGACACGGGCGACATCATCGTGAACGGACAAGATGTCACATTCCTTAAAGAAGACAAACGCGCGCCTTACATCAGCCGGGTCTTCCAGGATCCAAAAATGGGCACTGCTCCGCGGATGACGGTGCAGGAAAATTTGTCATTGGCATACCGCAGGGGCCAAAAACGGACGCTGCGCTTCGGGACTTCGCATGAAGAAAAAGTATTCTTCAAAGAGGAACTGAAAAAATTGGGCTTAGGCCTGGAAAACCGGATGGGGGCTGAAATCGGGCTTTTGTCGGGCGGTCAGAGACAAGCCATCGCTTTGCTGATGGCAACGATGAAACGGCCGGACATCCTCCTGCTGGATGAGCATACGGCAGCTTTGGATCCGAAAACGGCCAAATTGGTGCTGGAATTGACGAACCAGCAAGTGATCGACAACAACCTGACCAGCATCATGATCACCCATAACCTGCAGGATGCGATCCAGTACGGAAACCGCATGCTGGTGCTGCATCACGGTCAGATCATGAAGGACTATGACGAGGAAATGAAAAAATCATTGACGCCAGAAAAAATATTTGCCGAACTTCAGGAATTATCCATCCAAGACATGTTGGTCTGAGAAAGGTAGTGATCTTTATGTGGCAATCGGGAGATGCGATCGGCTTCATCAGCTGTTCGAACGGATTGACGAATAATGATCGCTCGCGGGAAATCGTTGCGGCGCTCAGCCGGAAACTCAAGGCTTGTTTTGGCCTTGAGACGGTCATGAGCGACGTCCTTTTCCTGAATGAAGTGACACAGCAAACCGAGGCCCCTGCATCCCGTGCGGGGGCTTTATTGTCGCTTTACTCCAATGCGAGCGTAAAAGCGATATTCGACTTATCCGGCGGGGATTTGGCCAACGAAATATTGCCTTACCTCGATTTCGGACTCATTCAAAAAAATCCCAAACCCTACTTCGGCTACAGCGACAACAGCGTGATCGTGAATGCGATCCAAGCCAAAACCGGCATCCAGAATGTCCTCTATAACCCGAAAGTGCTCGTGAGCCGGGAGGAAGCTTTCCAGACACTGGCCCTCCGTGACTTATTCAACAGCAATGAAGCGGACTGGGCCGGGGTGTTCGAATTAGGCGGAAATCGTGCCGCTACGCAATCATCAGCTGTTTTTGCAGGCGGAAACCTGCGCTGCTTCCTGAAGCTGGCAGGGACCCCCTATTGGCCGGAATTGGAAAACAAAGTGCTGATCCTCGAATCGGCAGGCGGCAGATACGAAGCGATGTCCAGCGGCTTGGCGCAGCTGGAACAGCTGGGTGCGTTCGACGAAATCAGCGGCCTGCTGATCGGGCAATTCACGCAGATTGAGAAAGATGGTAAAAGAGCGGCTTTCCTGGCTGTGTGCCGAGATTACGCCTCTCGGCACGGGTTCCCGGTATGGGAAACGGCCTTCATCGGACACGATGACCGTTCCAAACCGATCCGCATCGGCTGAAGGAGCTGCGCCTTGCCCTGTGTGTTCTGGAGAAAAAACAGGGCATCCGCTTGGCCAGCATTGACAAAAGCGCTTATGCGCGTTATTATTTTAGCAACAGAATGAATTTCCTTTAACGAGAGTCCAGAGAGACTACTAAGGAGCATATCAGGCGTATTGCGCCTTCATCATGACTTTATGCCCATTGTCTCTTTGACCATGGGCTTTTTTTCTGGAGATTTATCCTAACGCACAATTTCATAGCGAATGTGAGACTTTAAGGGGGTCCTGTGAGGCCCGCAAGGTCACTAGAAGGCCGCTCTGTATCCAAATCCGGGAGCGGCTGGCCTAGAACCTGAAGAGCTTACAAAATCTTCGGGTTCTTTTTGCCTCCATTCACAAAAAAACTAATTGGAGGGCTTTAAAATGATTCAGACAACAAATCAGATCGCATTAAAAAACTTTGTAAGTGTCGAGGAACTCACCAATCTGGAAATCATGTCCCTGATCCTGCGCGCGTCCGAATTCAAAAGCGGCGCTCTGCCGGACAAAGCTCTGACTGCGGGAGTCTACGCTTCGAACTTATTTTTCGAGAACAGCACCCGCACACACAAAAGTTTCGAAATGGCGGAACACAAGTTGGGGATGCAAGTCATCAATTTTGACACTTCGACCAGCAGCGTAAGCAAAGGCGAAACACTGTACGACACGGTGCTGACTTTGTCGGCGATCGGTGTGGATGTGGTCGTTATCCGCCACAGCGCCGAAGCCTATTACAAAGAGTTGATCGAAAGTCCGGGGATTACCGCATCGATCGTGAATGGCGGGGACGGTGCCGGTCAGCATCCGAGCCAATGCTTGCTTGACCTATTGACGATCTACGAAGAGTTCCATACTTTCAGCGGTGTGAAGGTGGCCATCTGCGGCGACTTGTCGCACTCGCGCGTTGCCAAGACTAACATGCAGATGCTGCAGCGACTGGGAGCGACCGTCTATTTCACGGGTCCGAAAGAATGGTATGATTATTCTTTCGATCAATACGGCACACACATGGAAATCGATGACATCATCGGCGAAGTCGATGTCATGATGCTGCTCCGCGTCCAGACGGAACGCCACGGCGGCAAAGCGATGCGCTATACAAAAGCCGAGTATCTCGATCAATTCGGTCTGACGGTCGCCCGGGAAGGCCGCATGAAGGAAACGGCCATCATTATGCATCCCGCTCCTGTCAACCGCGACGTGGAATTGGCGGACAGCCTAGTGGAATGCCGACGCTCGCGGATCGTGACGCAAATGAAAAATGGCGTCTTTGCCAGAATGGCTATCCTGGAAGCCATCGTGCACGGAAGAAAAGAAGCAAACGTATAATAATAACAATTCACCAGTGGAGGGATCACATGTCAGTTTGGATAAAAAATGCGAAAATGTTGGGTCAAAAAGAGGAACTTATTCCCGTAGAAATATATGTGAAAGACGATAAAATAGCCGCAATCGGCCAGGATCTGCAGGTAACGGCTGAAGATGCGACAATTGTCGATGCCAAGGGCGGTCTGGTCACTCCGGGATTGGTCGACGTGCACGTGCATCTGCGTGAACCAGGCTTCACCTACAAAGAAACCATCGAAACCGGAACGCAGGCTGCCGCTCGCGGAGGCTTCACAACAGTCTGTGCGATGCCGAACGTGAATCCAGTTCCGGACACAGCCGATAAATTCGCTGCTATCCAACAGCTGATCAAAGATACAGCCATCATCAAAGTCAAACAGTACGCGCCCATCACAGAAAACTTGCGCAGTGACGTCCTGACCGATCAGAAGCAACTGTTGGAAGCCGGTGCTTTTGCCTTCACCAACGACGGTGTCGGAGTCCAGACAGCCGGAACGATGTATTTGGCGATGAAGGAAGCAGCCAAGAACAATGTTGCTCTTGTAGCGCATACGGAAGACGACTCCCTGTTGTTCGGAGGCGTTATGCATAAAGGCACCCGTTCCGACGAATTGGAACTGCCTGGCATCTTGAGCGTGACGGAATCCACGCAAATCGCCCGCGATGTGCTATTGGCGGAAGCGACAGGCTGTCACTACCATGTCTGCCATGTTTCGACAAAGGAAAGCGTGCGCGTCATCCGCGATGCCAAACGCGCAGGCATCCATGTCACAGCCGAAGTCGCCCCGCATCACCTGATTCTGGTGGATGGTTCCATCCCGTCGGATACGGCAATCTACAAAATGAATCCGCCATTGCGCGGCGCTGAAGACCGTGCCGCCTTGATCGAAGGCTTGCTGGACGGCACAATCGACTGCATCGCAACTGACCACGCTCCGCACGGCGAGGAAGAGAAACAAGGCAGCATGATCGGCGCTCCGTTCGGCATCGTCGGCATCGAGACAGCTTTCCAATTGATGTACTCCAACTTTGTCTTGGGCGGCGTCTTCACCCTGAAACAACTGGTTGATTGGATGACCGTCAAGCCGGCAGCGTTGTTCGGCATGGAGGCAGGAACGCTGGATATCGGATCCCAGGCGGACATCGCCATCTTCGACCTGGAGAACGAGTACGAAATCCGCAGCGAAGATTTCCTTTCCAAAGCGACAAATACGCCATTCACCGGCTGGAAAGTCAAAGGCGAAACACTGTATACACTTGTGGACGGCAAAGTCGTTTACGCGAAATAGATTACAGCCTGAGTGTAAGCAACGGATTGCAATCCGTTGCTTATTTCTTTATAATGACAGGGCAGAATAATGAATGGATAGGTGAAAAAATGACGAAACACTTAAAGAACATGTTATTGGTCATCGTTGCGGTCATCATTACCGCTATCGGGGCCAGCTTCACGGTGAAAGCCAACGTTGGGGTAGGTGCCTATGAGGCCCTTAACATGAGCATCAACCAACTTTCCGGCATCAAGATCGGAACGCTGGCGATCATATTGAATATCTCATGCGTAGGGATCCAATGGCTTTTGATGAGAAATGATTTTTCGCTCAGACAATTGTTCCAAATTCCGATCACATTGATACTCGGTCAAGTGATGAACCTGATGCTGTATACGGTATTTTCAGGAGTGACGATCGATCAGTACTGGGCGAAGATCGCCATGGTCATTTTAGGGGGCATTATAGCCGCAATCGGCGTCGGATCAATCATGGCTTTGAATTACATCAATATGCCATTGGAGGGCGCTTGCATGGCCTTCAGCAACCGTTTCGGCTTCAACTTCGGGAAAGTCCGTCAAATGGTGGATGTGCTGCTGATCGCTGCCGCACTGCTGATCGCCTTTTCTACCGGAACGGCGATCACCGTCCGGGAAGGCACCTTCATCAGCATGCTGTTCTTCCCGCCGAGCATGAATTTCGTCTATGAAAAAATCAAGGCATCATCCGCCGCGCAAGAGCTTTCGATCGATCTGGATTGATTTGTTCGGCCACGTACCGCTATATATAGTTTGTTTTTTCTGGTACGATACTGTATGATGTATCCATAGTCTTTAGTTGAAATAGGAGTTATCCGCAGATAACCAATGGAGGAAACCATCATGTCGAACAGGAATGTTACCGTATATACGAAACCGAATTGCATGCAGTGCAATTTCACGAAGAAGTTTTTGGATGACAACAGCATCCGCTATGAAATCAAAGACATCCAAGAATCCGAAGCGGCCTTGGCGGAAGTCAAAGAGTTGGGCTTCCAAACTTTGCCTGTGGTCGTATTTGACGGCATCGAACCGTTTTTCGGCTTCAGACCAGATTTGCTTGAACAGCTGATCACGGCCTGATCGCACTATCCGAAACAGCACCAGATTGTCCCTCAAGGGGCATCCGGTGCTGTTTTTTTCAGCTAAATACGCTGAATCATGTTAAGATAGAGGGAAGAACAAATAATTTCCACGATTGGGAAGGAGATCATTTAATATGACAAAATCGTTATACCATACAGAAATCCTCAATGATGAAGGATTGAACGGGACCGTATCCGTTTCGGATGGAGAATCCTTGCTTACATCTGATCCACTGAAGGAATTAGCAGGCTACAATCCGGAACAATTATTCGGCTTGTCATGGGCGACTTGCCTGAACGCCACAATCGAAGCGCTGCTGAAGGCAAGGGGCGCCGAGGCTCGAAGCAAAGCGGAAGTGCATGTCGATTTCTGCAGGGAAGAAAACGGCAAAGGGTTTTATTTCGATCTGAAGGCTTTCATTTCGGTCGAGGGCATGGAGCTGGCTGATGTCGAAAAACTGGCGCAATCCGCCCACAGACGCTGCCCTGTATCAAAGATCATCGGTGACTACAATCACGTCACCCTGGAAGTTGTCCCCTTCGTAAACTGAAGGGTTGGGTCGGTTGTTTCAATTGACAGCTAATCCGTATCACTTTGCCTCAGTCTTTTTTATGATAAAATGGTGAAAAGCAGAAAAGGTGGCGCAGCATATGTTAAAAGATT
Organism: Trichococcus ilyis; assembly: GCF_900109135.1. Taxonomy (GTDB): domain Bacteria; phylum Bacillota; class Bacilli; order Lactobacillales; family Aerococcaceae; genus Trichococcus; species Trichococcus ilyis. The sequence goes on from NZ_FNYT01000001.1 coordinate 219,840, forward strand.
ACGATTTTGACAAAAAGGATCCGGCATTATCCGGCAAAAAACGATCCGAACTGGGCTCTGAGCTGGCGGCTTTGCAAAGAAGGCTGCTGGACAGCGATTCATCCATGCTGATCATAGTCGATGGCTGGGAATCCTCAGGCAAGGGACATATCTTGAAAGATTTGACGAGGGAATTGGACCCGCGTTATTTCGAAGTGAATGTCTTTGATGACGCATTGGACGATAATGACAAGCATCCTTTCTTGTGGCGCTTTGCCAGGGATCTGCCCGGAAAAGGTCGCATAGCCTTCTTTGACCGCAGCTTCTATTCTGAACTTATGAATGACCTGAAAGTGAACGATGACCGGTTGGAGCACCATCTGGACTATATCAGTTTCCTTGAGCGTATGCTGATTGCCGACAATACCATCGTCCTGAAACTGTTTTTGCACCACTCGGAAAAAACAATGGAAAAACGGATCGAGAAATTGAAAGACGATCCATACCGGGAATTCCTGATCACTAAAGACGACGAAAAACAACTCAAGAAATACAGTAAATATCTGAAACACTTCGACAAAATTTTAGGGATGACAAATTTTGAGGCTTCACCTTGGCATGTGATTTCTACAGAAGATCTAAAAGAGGCTTCCCGCGAAGCACTAAGCATTGCCAACAGCATTTTGAAGAGCCACCTTGAACAGACAGCGCAACAACCAGCGGCGCCGATCCGCCCCGGACTGAAAGAAAAACCACTTTCCAAAATCGATTTGAAAGCCGCCATCACAGAAGAAGAGTATGAAGCGCAGTTGGAGAAGCTGCAGGAAGAAGCAGGGGAATTGGTCTATGAAATGTGGCTGAAAAAGATTCCGTGTGTCCTTGTGTTCGAGGGTACGGATGCAGCCGGCAAGGGCGGCGCAATCAGCCGCTTGACAAGACTGGTCGATCCCCGCAGTTATGATGTAGCCACGACAGCAGCACCAACCGAAAACGAAAGCCGTTATAACTATTTGTGGCGCTTCTATCAGACTTTTCCGATCAAAGGGAAAATGACCATCTATGACAGAAGCTGGTACGGCCGTGTGTTGGTGGAACGGGTGGAAGGCTTCACGCCGGAGTACCGTTGGGCCGCAGCCTACGAAGAAATCAACGAAATGGAACACAATCTGGTCCATGATGGTCTATTGATCATCAAATTTCTGATCGTGATCGACAAGGAAGAGCAAAAACAGCGCTTTAAGGATCGGGAAAACGACCCGGAGAAAAACTACAAACTGACCGATGAAGATTGGCGGAATCATGAAAAATTTGAGCAATACGAAGAAGCGATGAACGAAATGGTCGCGAGAACAAATACGAAAGACGCGCCTTGGATCATTGTCGAAGGCAACCAGAAAGAATATGCTCGGATCAAAGTGCTGAAGGAATTCATCAGCCGGGCAAGGACCTTCATCGATAAGCGTGAGGGCAAGAAGCAAGAAAAATAGTCGAATGTAAGCGGGGCGTATAATGTGTTAACAAACAAGAAAGTAACCATCTATGTAACAGGCGGCATCGCAGTCTACAAGGCGGCCGATCTCGTCAGAAAATTCATCAAAGCAGGTGCAGAAGTGCGGGTTGCGATGACCGCGTCCGCTCAGGAATTCGTCACGCCTTTGACTTTTCAGGTCTTGAGCAAGCACGATGTCTATACGGACACCTTTGATGAAAAAGATGCGCAATTTGTCAGCCATATCAATTTGGCCGACTGGACGGAGCTTGCCGTAGTGGCCCCTGCAACAGCGAACATCCTCGCAAAAATGGCGAACGGCATCGCCGATGATTTCGTATCGACAGCGCTGTTGGCGACGACGGCTCCGCGACTGATCGTGCCTGCCATGAACCAGCATATGCTGGAGAATCCGGCTACGGTCCGAAACATGGAGTCTTTAAGAAGTTACGGTTATGAAATCATGGAACCTGACACAGGCTTTTTGGCGGAAGGCTACGAAGGCAAAGGGCGCATGCCTGAACCGGAAAAGATTGTCGAAGCGGCCCAGCTGGTCGTTGTGAACAATGCGAAAGAACTGCCGTTGAAAGGCAAAAAGGTGCTCATCACAGCAGGCGGGACAAAAGAGCGCATCGACCCGGTCCGATTCATCACCAACGATTCTTCCGGTAAAATGGGCTACAGTTTGGCGAAGGCGGCCCGTGATTTGGGAGCTGAAGTGACGTTGGTCACGGCAACAAACCTTTTACCGGTTCCTTTCGGGGTTGAACCGATATATGTGCAATCGTCTGAAGAGATGGGATCAGCAGTTTTAGATATATTTCACAAAGTCGATATGGTCATTATGGCAGCGGCCGTATCTGATTACAGACCGAAAACGCAAGCAACAGTCAAAATCAAGAAAACAAACGAGGATCTGACATTGGTTCTGGAGAAAACGACAGACATCCTGGCTGAACTCGGAAAAAGAAAAACGGGCCAATTTTTGATCGGTTTTGCGGCCGAAACGCATGAAGTCGAACGTTATGCGCTTGACAAGCTGAAACGCAAAAATGCCGATATGATCGTAGCGAATGATGTTTCGAAAGAATATGCCGGTTTCAATAAGGATACAAATGAAGTGATCATTTATCAATTGGACAAAGAACCAATCCAAATTTCGGTGCGGTCAAAAGATTTGATTGCTGAAGAGATCCTGTATGCAGCAATCGAATCGATGCAGGATGAAGTTGGCATGGACTAAGCTTAAATAATAAAAAAATAACATAATGCAGCAAAATTGCGATTATTATTAATATTTCGCAATTTTGCTATTTATTTGGGCTGCGCTAAGCCTATATGTGATTATCGCGGTTACTTGGCAATTTTACATTAAACTTTGTATAATATATATTATGTAAACTAGAATATCCAAATTTTAATAGACGGTATTCACCCTATGCTTTTGGAGAGATTTATCAGTATTTTTCTATTATTCTGGATCACAACAGATTGTAATCTTATTTTTTGGTTATATTTGAGAAATTATTCCTCGTTGAATCTTTTTCAACTTCACAAATATGCAAAAACATTCTGGAGTATCCACACATATCCCTGAATTTTTTTATGTCAAGATGATCAATCAGGTAATCTGTCGGCAATATAGATTCGCAATCTAAGAAGCGCCCTAGGTTTCCCAGGACGCATGTGAGGGCGCTATGTCAACTTTTCAGAAATTTCTTTGATAACCATATCCTTTAGGGCGTCAAAATTATCATCCCAAGTTGCAACATTGACGCATAGCGAAATTGCTTCATCTGTCGTGAGTGACAATTCTTTGCTGTTCAATGCCAGAAAGGCTTCTAAAGCGACGAAGGCTGTACGTTTATTTGCGTTGTGAAAACAATGCTTTTTGACTAGGTTGATAAACAAGATTGCTGCTTTTTCAATGATTGAAGGATAAACCTCTTCTCCAAATGCAGTAGCATTAACAGAATTTACACACATATGCAACGAGCCCGAATCTTTTACACCAATCAATTCATCTGGAGAGTATCGCTGAATGAGATATACATTGATCGCAATGAGTTGGCTTTCAGACAAAGAAACAATCATTTGTCGACCAATTCTTTCAATGCTTCATCATTTTTGTCACAAATGCCCTTCACCAATTCCATAAACGACTTTGTGATTACTTCTTGTTTCTTTTTCATTGTTACTTTTTCACCTTGTGTATCAAATTCTAATGTGTCCCCTTCTTTAAGGCCAATTTGCTGCAACACTTCCATTGGAATAGTTACCGCAAGACTGTTTCCGACTTTTCTTAATTTTCTTTCAATAACTTTATTTTCTTTTGTCAGAGTCATTTTCTATCCCTCCTATCCCTTGTATACACATTATACATTATATAAGATATATAGTGAAGAACAAATGCTCTGATACCCATCAGTCGAAATACTGAAACAGTTTTCCTTTGACTTCTTCGAGAAATTCCAAATCGGAAGCGGTTGGATTTTCGATTTCCAGCAATGTGAGATAATCATCCGAATCCAGGCTGTTTACCACCAGTTCGGCTAAAGAGCCATGGGGAAATTTGTTCATGCGGACGTCCAGCTCAGATTTGAGATAAGCGCGGTTGCAACCTGAATAGGACTGGATCTTTCTGATCAGATCATCATAATTCACGTTTTTTCTTTGCTCTGTCACAATTTCTTCCATGAATGTGAGGATATCCTGTTCCGTTTGGTTCCTTAAATCCGGAGTCACCCTTTCCTTCAGACCCAGCAAAAACTGCTCCAATTCCACTCTGTTGACCGTTATGTTTTTCATGGTCCCCCTCCTCGTTCCAGACAAGCTTGCAGTGTTGTTTACACCTATATATTACCACCAATTGAGTCATTTGGACGAGTGTCAGCGCATATGCGACACAGGCAAAGAAAAAGCGAACGCGCCCTTCCTATTGCCGGAATATGGGCGCGTTCGCTATGTTTTTTCTATTTTCAGCTTCTTACAGGTACAGCTTGCAGCATTTGGTACAATTCAGATGGAGACGGCACATCGCTGATGTTTTCAGAGTAATGGCTCAGGACAACTTGCCCTTTTCTGTCGACGACGATTGTCGCCTGCAGTTGCAATTCATTCCCCTCAAAACGTTGGCATTCGATCCCATAATAGTCGAATTCCAGCAATTTATCTTCAGAAACGCCGTATACAAGTTGTCGCATTGACTCTGAAGAAGGAATATTGAAGTGCCCATACAATTCCTGCTCTGGGTCCGCTATGACGGTGAATGGGATGCCCAGTTTGGCAGTTCTTTCGGCAACGGCAGCTTCCGTCCCCTGTATCACCATCAGGATTTCGATGCCCTGTTCTTTGAGGAATTTGTAGGCATCGCGGTATTTCAGCATGTCCAGTTGGCTCATGCCGCACCCCAGATGTCTCAGGAAAATCACTGCAGTGAAATTGCGTTTCAGCTGAGATCGGAAACTTTCACAATTTCCATTCTTCGTCAAAAATAAAAAGTCGTCTATTTCTGTTCCTTCGGTCAACTTCATGTAGCCCACTCCTTCCGCTTTTCCCTTAAGATTATTCCTTCGAGTGCCATTTTTAATGCCGGTACGTTGATTCCATGTAAGAACATCTTACCGTTTCTTTCTGATTTTGTCGATGTTATTGTTACATTTTCTTGTCAGAATATATTCCACGAGATTTTCCAAAGGCTGTAGCTGTTGTCATATTTGTCCAATAGCTACAAATTGACAGCGCTTACAAATTGTGATAGATTGACTTTGATGAGGCAATCTATCATATAAGGAGGTGCAGAATATGGCAAGAGGAGGCAGTGGCGGTTCACGTGGAGGAGGCGGTTCATTCGGCGGCAGCCGTGGTGGCGGTGGCCGAAGCAGCGGCGGTCGCGGCAGCTCTTTTGGCGGCGGTTCATTCGGCAGCAGCAAAGGCGGTCGTGGTGGAAGTCGCGGAGGAAGTGGTGGATCATTTGGTGGCGGCGGGTTTAATATCCCCCGTTCCGGTTCGAGTGGCCCGATTTTCCGGAGCGGCCCTATCATCAGAGGCCCCTCATCCGGCGGTCCTATCTTCTCTGGTGGAGGTCCCAGAGGCGCTCCGGGATGCGGCTTAGGATGCGGCACGATTGCGTTGATAGTGATCATTCTGGCTGTCGTTTTTGGTTTGATTTTTTCTTTCAATTCAGGTTCCTCTACCTCCAGTTCGGGTGGAGGCAATGAAATCACCCTTTCCACAGTGGAACGGGAGCCCCTTCCGGATGGTTCAGTAACCGAAACTGATTATTATACGGACGCGATTGGCTGGATCGGCAACCGGTCGGAATTGACTTCCGGTATGAAGCATTTTTACGAGAAAACTGGCGTGCAACCCTATCTTTACTTGACGGATGACATCAACGGATCGACCAATCCTTCGATGGAGGATTTGGAAAGCTTTGCGAACGAAAAGTATGACGAACTTTTTGCGGACGAAGCCCACTTGCTGTTGGTCTTCTTCGAATATCAGTCCAGCATGTACATGGATTATTATGTTGTCGGTACGCAGGCTGCCACCGTCATCGATACGGAGGCCGGCGATGTCTTGCTCGATTATATCGATTCCTATTACTACGACGACAATAAGACGGACGAAGAATTTTTCAGCCATGCTTTCCGGGATTCTGCGGATCGCATCATGGAAGTGACGCGTTCCCCGTGGATTACGGTCCTGATCGTATTCGGCGTTGTTGTTCTGCTCGCCCTTCTGTTCTTGTGGTGGCGGCATGCCAAAAAGCAAAAGAATCTGGAGGCTCAGCAAACCGAAGACATCCTCAAGACGCCGTTGGATACGTTCGGCAACACCGAGGCGGAAGAACTGACAAAAAAATATGATGCCGATGTCCCGCAACAAGCCGATACGACCGATACCACCCCTACCCCGCAGCCAGAAGACGAAACCAAGGAAGACATGAAACCCTAAGGAGGAAACGGAAATGGCAATACTGGAGAGATTTTCGGATATCATCAGTGCGAACATCAATGCTTTGATCGACAAAATGGAAAATCCGGAAAAGATGATCGACCAATACCTGCGCGACATGATGGAAGATTTGGCTGAGGTAAAAAGGAGCACGGCCGGCGTCATGGCTGAGGAAACCCGGACTAAACGCTTGGTCGACGAGAACCAGGCCGAAGTCATCAAATATACGGACTACGCCAAAAAAGCCTTGGCAGCGGCCAATGAGAACGATGCCCGAATTTTCCTGACCAAAAAGCAGGAATTGGAAAATGTCGGAGCCGGGTTGGCGACCTCATACGCTTCGGCACATGAAAATGCCGTCAAAATGCGCCAGATGCACGACAAATTGGCGACCGACATCGAAACGCTCAAATCCCGCCGTGAAATGATCAAATCCAAGCTGGCTGTCGCCAAAACCCAGGAAACGCTGAACAAAGCGACGGATTCCATCGCCAGCACGAAAGGTGCTATGAGTTCCTTCGAGCGTATGGAAGAAAAAGCCGACAAAATGTTGGATGAAGCCAATGCGATGTCAGAGCTGAACATGACGCCAATCGATGAAGCCAAAGCGCTGGAAGAAAAATATGCCAGCCAAGGATCGGCATCCGTTGAAGATGAACTTGAAAAAATGAAAAAAGATATGGGCTTATAACAACCCATATAATTCAAAAAAAGTGCACCCTGCCCAGATGGCAAGGTGCACTTTTTGCTGATTTCGCGCAAACGCATTTAGAGGATGTTTCGTGATGGTGAGTACACCTTCGCGTTTGAAATCGTCTCAAAATGCGTTATTTTGTTGCAGGTGTTAAAATCCGAAATCGACGCGTTTGTAAACATTGTTGATGTTCTCCTGGGTGATGTCGATATAGCGGAGCGTGACCGCCTGCGATGAATGCTGAAAGATGGTCTGGAGCAGGGAAATGTCGACGCCCTGCTTATAGGAATGATAGCCGAAGCTCTTGCGCAGCGAGTGGGCACTCAAGGTGATGCCGATCATATCCCCCGCACGCGCGATGATGCGATGCGCCTGCGTGCGCTTGATGTGGCTGTGCTTGTCGGCATTGGAATAGAACAAATAATCCGTTGCAGTCAGGCCTTCCCTTTTTACATAGTCCGAAATGGATTGCTTCAAACGGTCATGGATGGCCAGTTCTTTCTTCTTGCCCGTTTTCATCTCGACGATCTGGTACGACTCTTTCCCCAAAACTTGCCCTACCTTCACGTTCAGGATATCGCTGATGCGCAAACCGGTCCGAATGGCATACTCCAGCAGCAGGCGATTTTTCGAATAAGGTGGATAAACATCCATCAATGTTTGGATTTGGCTGATGTCTTTGATTGCATGGGTGGTATTCACAGAAATGTCCTCTTGTTTCCTCTATATTTATTCCCGCTGAAATCGCGGTATTTTTTGCAGATTCCGATAAAAAAAGCATACCATTTCGGCATTGATAAATCAACGTTTCCTGAGGAACACAATTATACATGTGTTCCCTCTTTTGGTGTCCATTTCCATCATTCTGCAGGCTGCAGAAACGTCTTTTCAGACGGTTTCGGGCGCGACTGCGGCCAACTGTGCGCGAAATGATGTGACAAGCTCTTTTTGAGGAATGCTTTGACTTTGTGTTGACTAAACTTCATAATAAATTAAAGAAATCATAATACTTTTCGTAGTCTATCTTTGATACAATGCTAGCAAGCTACGAAAGAAAGAAGGTTAAAGCATGAAACTGAAAAAAATGATGACAGTAGGTCTGGCTTCGTTGACCCTGTTAGGCGTTACCGCTCCGGCAGTATTCGCCGATAAAATCGCAATCGAACCAATCTTCACTTACGGAGAAAGTCTTACTGCCGCTCAGCTTGAGGAAACACGGGAAACACTCGGAGTAGCCGAGGGTACGAATGAGTTGGTCGTGGCTGTCAGTGAATTGAACGGCTTGCTGCAGGACTCTTACCCTTACAACCAAGTCTATTCCAGCACGTACATCACCCCAGCGGACAGCGATGGTGCTGTTTCGGTGGAAATCCTGACGCCTGAAACGATTACGGCAATCACGGAAGCGCAATACAAAAATGCCGCAATCACAGCCGGCGCAGTCGACGTGGACATCAAAGTAGCATCTGCAGTCAAAGTGGACGGATCCGGGGCATTGGCCGGTGTTTACAAAGCTTTCGCCGATGCAGGCAGCACGTTGGATGCAGCAGCTGTGGAAGTCGCCCAGGAAGAACTGGCTGTGACTTCTGCTGTGACCGAAGAGAATCAAGCCAACAGCGGCTATTCGGATGAATTGATGAACGCGGCGATCGTGGAAATGAAACAGGACATCCAGGAAGCCAAGGATGCGAACAACGGCACCCTCAGCGCGGATGAAATCCGCCAAATCGTCGAGGATGTGCTGAAGAACTACAACCTTGACAGCATCCTGTCCGCAGACAACATTGCGAACATCCAGAACCTGATGATCAATTTCGGCGACATCAACCTGACAATCGAGCAAAAGGAACAGATTGCTGCCTTCGGCGAAGAACTGCAGGCAACTGGCGGGAAATTGTTCGAGCAGGCAAAAACAGCCTGGAGCAATGTCGATCAGGAACAGTTGAAAGAAGACAGCATGGGCATCTGGGAATCCATCGTCCAATTCTTCACCAACCTTTTCGGCGGGAATGACAGCACAACGACTGAAACCGAATAACTGACGCATCGCTAACAACGTTAAAAAGAAGCCTCCCTTGCTGCATTCGCGGCCAGGAAGGCTTCTTGCTCTGTAGGGGCTCGTTTGAAATTCAACAAAGCAGTTCCCTATCATTCTAAAAAAACAATTTGCATGTTCTCATCTTGAATGGATACTGATGCATGAATCGAAAGGAGGATACTATATGATGGAACTTCCCTTTTTGCTTGTCCTCTTTTTTGCGGTGGCCTATTTCACCTTTTCCAGCCGAGGCGTGCTTGCGTATACGTTCGGCATCTACCTGGACCTTCCCAACGTCATCATCCACGAATGCGGCCATGCACTTACGGCGCGTTTGTGGGGCGGCAGCATCCAGTCGATTAAATTCAACGTCCTGCCCTCGATTGTCAAAAGCGGCGGCGTTCTCGGCGTAGCAGAAATCGGCTACCGCAGCCGGTTGGGAATGTTTTTCAGCCTATTGGGCGGTTACGTATCGCAAGCGCTGTTCTTTGTTGTGATGGCTTATCTGTATCTGCTGGGACAACTGCTGTGGATCATCCCGCTCTTTTTGGGCATTTACCTGCTAACAAATTTGTTGGCGCAAGAGAAAAGCCTTTGGCAGAACCTGATCATCCTGATTATGATCGGAACTACCGTACTGCTTTACCGGAATAACTACAGCGTTCTGTTGCGCATTTACCAATCGGTAGATGTCATCACAGTCGGTTTTGTCATCTGGTACTTGCTCGGATTGGCGCACCAATTTTTCATCGTATTGCTTTTGAAAACAGACAGCCAATGGGACGGAACCGCCTTGGCGACTAGGACGTTTATCCCTACCGTCATCTGGAAAGGTGTCTTTCTGCTTGCCATGGGTGGAGCCTATTTCACTCCCATATGGCTGCAGTTATTAGTGATTTGATTTCAGACAATCAAAAAAAACTGACGCAGTGCCTGCTCGATGGCGTTGCGTCAGCTTTTTCGTTGGTTTTATTGCTGGGACAGCCGCGCTTCGATCTTAGTGATGTCCGCCAAATCTTTTTCTCTGCCCAATTGCTGCTTCATCACAATGATAGATTCCAGGCTCGCGACCGGAACTCCTTCGACCATCGTGATTACACCGGTGTGCCAGTCCTCGAAAATTTCCACGTCATCGCTGAAGACCACTTTGCGGGCAAAAGCGCCTTGTTTGATCGGGAATCCTTGAGCCGCTAAAGCTTGGAACGCTTCCTTCGTGCAGCTGATGTCGATATCTTTTGTCTCCTCTTTAATGCCATGCATAACCAGCGCCGTCCCGGTGATGACGCAATAGTCTCCCGGCTGCAACGGTAGCGCCGAGACGCTTTCCTTGATCGTTTCTTTTCGGAACATGTCCTTCACTCCTTGCTTGTTCATCCAGCAATCATTATAGCACGCACTGCATTCATATTTTCGTAGCGAAGTCAAAAAAAGCCGAGCCAACGAACATTTTCTGTGCTCGTTGGCCCGGCTTTTCTTTGTTTCCGTTTATTTAACGTCCTTAAAAAGGCCCGTAAAGTCAAAGGTTGCGAAGTAATCCGCAGGCGTTTCCGCGCGACGGATCATTTCCGTGCCTCCGTCTTCCTTCAAAAGGATTTCAGCCGAACGCAATTTCCCGTTGTAGTTGTAGCCCATCGAGAAGCCATGCGCACCGGTGTCATGGATCACGACCAGGTCGCCGATGTCGATTTTCGGCAGCATCCGGTTGATGGCGAATTTGTCGTTGTTCTCGCATAAACCGCCCGTCACATCATACATGTGGTCCGCTGGTTGCTCTTCTTTACCCATCACAGTGATGTGGTGATAAGCACCATACATCGTCGGACGCATCAGATTGACCGCGCTGGCATCCAGACCGATATAATCTTTATAGATATGCTTTTCATGGATGGCTGTTGCCACCAAGCAACCGTATGGTCCCAACATGTATCTGCCAAGCTCCGTATAGATCGCCACATCGCCCATGCCGGCAGGCACCAAGATCTCTTCGAATGCCTTGCGGACACCTTCGCCGATTTTCGCTACATCCGCAGCTTTCTGGTCAGGAAGGTACGGGATGCCGATTCCGCCTGATAGGTTGATGAAAGTGATATCCGCGCCCGTTTCTTCCTTCAGTTCGACGGCGGTCTGGAAGAGGATGCCTGCCAGGATCGGATAGTACTCATCCGCTACGTTGTTGCTGGCCAGGAAAGAATGCAGACCGAAGTGTTTCACGCCTTTTGCCATCAATTTTTTGAAGCCTTCCGTCAATTGTGGACGGGTGAAGCCGTATTTTGCGTCTTCGGGTTTGTCCATGATTTCGTTATTGATCGTGAACTCGCCGCCAGGATTGAAGCGGCAGCTGATCGTTTCCGGCAGTCCGGCAGCATCCTCCAGGAAATCGATGTGGGTGATGTCGTCCAGATTTATTGTCGCATTCAGCTTGCGGGCGAGCTGGAAGTCTTCCTTAGGCGTTACGTTCGAGGAGAACATGATTTCATCGCCTGTGAAGCCGAGCGCATCGGACATCAACAACTCTGTGTATGTCGAACAGTCGACGCCGCAGCCCTCTTCCTTCAGGATCTGAAGGATGGCCGGTGTCGGTGTTGCCTTCACGGCGAAGTATTCCTTGAAGCCTTTGTTCCAGGCGAAAGCCGCATTCAATTTGCGGGCATTCTCGCGGATGCCTTTTTCATCATATAAATGGAAGGGTGTCGGATACTGTTGGACGATTTCTTCCAATTGCTCTTTTTCAACAAATACTTTTTTTGTCATTTCGCTTCAATTCCTCTCATCATTTCGACTACTTTGATTTCGTTCTGCAACGATTCTTTCAACAAATCAACTACATTTTTCTTGCCGGAGTACAGACAGGTGGAAAACTCCCCCTCATCGATGTCTCCGGTCAGAACGATCGTGGAATCCACGATGATCCTGACTTGCTTCTTCGGTTTGTTCAGCAGATGGACAGTCATCCCGTCCTCCGGGAACGGCGTATCGGTTATGACGACCATTTTGATGCCGCGCAGATGTGCTGCCTGCATTTCCGGCAAAAGGGCCGGCAGGATATTTCCGGAAATGGACAAGTATACGCGGGATTTCGATTCGGAAATCATATTGCGCATTTTGTCCATGATGCGGTGTTCGCCTGTGATGGTTATGTAACCTTCGGCGTCTTCTCTCCTTTGGGGGATGTTCTTTATCAATTCCTGCTTCGTTTCCTGAAGGGAGCGGATTTTGTTTCCGCAAAACTCTTCCACTGGAACCGGGGTGTATCGGGTCGTCTCGCCTTCGATGATGAAGGCTGCTCCTTTTTCGACCAGCGAAGCCAAGGATGCATAGGCGTTCGAGCGTGAAATGCCGGTTACTTTCGATACTTCATAGCCGTTCAGGTCCCCATCTGCAAGCAAAGTCAGGTAGATGGTCGCTTCATGCCTGGTCAGATTAAATCGCGTCAACAATTCTGTGTTATCCACTGAATGAACCCTCTCATTCCATGTGTTTTCTGTTTTTTCATCAGTAGTATTACTGCATAGGAACACTATATACCATTTCTGTTTTCTTGTCTATTTCTAATCCTTTCTTCATGGAAAATTTATCGTTCCGGATTTGCGCGATGCAATCTTGCAGGCATCAAACATGGTGATGGCTGTAATGCTCAACCAGGTCCCCCAGCATATCGGTGGCGATATCGTTCTGGCCCCCACGCGGCACGATGATATCGGCCTGGACTTTGGAAGGCTCGATGAAGGCATCGTGCATCGGTTTGACGGTAGTCAGATAGCGGGCGATCGTACTTTCATACGTGCTGTTCCGCTCACGGATATCCCGTTCGATCCGTCTGATCAGGCGGATGTCCGGTTCAGCATCTACAAATATTTTGATGTCGATCATGGAAACCAACTTGGGAATGGCCAAAATCAGAATCCCTTCCAGGATGACGACAGGCTTCGACTCGATGGGGGTGGTCTTTTCCGAACGCGATTGGACACCAAAATCATAGATCGGCGCTTCGATGTCCTGGCCTGATCGGAGCTTGGACAAATCCGCTATCAGCAATTCATTATCGAAAGCGTTCGGATGATCGAGATTCAGGTTTACGCGTTCTTCTATGCTCAGATGCGTCTGATCCTTGTAATACCAATCCTGCGACACATAGACGACATTTTCTTTTCCCAGTCTTTTCGCGATCGTTTTTGCTACAGTTGTTTTGCCGGCTCCCGACCCTCCGGTTATCCCGATGATGATCATCTTTATCGTCCCCTGTCATATGTTGGTTGCGTCTTCTACATCCATTATAAGCTTTTGCCGGATCTTAGGCGAACGCGAGCAGGCCAAAAAGGAAACAAGAATCTGCATCTGGGCAGACTCCCGTTTCCTTGGCTGAAATGAAAGATTCAAATCAAAAACAATGATTTAAGCACTGTTATGAACACGACCAGACTGAACATCGAAAAAATGGTCGTGAAAACGACGATTTGGCTCGCCAAATCCGGATCTCCGCCCATCTGTTGCGCCATCGTGTAGCTGGATACCGCAGTCGGCCCACCCAGCATCGTCATCATCGGCACCAGATTTTCGCTGCTCAAGCCGTAGAGGACAGCCAATGTCAAGCCGATAATCGGGATCAGAACCAACTTGAAGAACACCGTCACTGCCAACTGCATGCGCGCATTATTCAAAGCATCAAAGCGGAAAGTGCCGCCCATGACGATCAATGCCAAAGGTGTGACCAGGCCTTTGATTCCGCTGAGCGTATCGTCGAGGAACAGCGGGAATTTCAATCCGGAAAGACTGATCAGTATCCCGATGATCGTACCGATGAACATCGGATTCTTGAGGATATCAAGCAAGATCCGGCCGGGTTGGATTTTATGATCCGAATAGATGGAAAGCGCCACGACGGAAAGCACATTATTCAAGGGAACGATGACCGCAATCAGTATCGATGTCATCCCCAATTGGCTTTCCGACAACAACGAAGTAGCGATCGGCAAGCCGAACAAGACGAAATTGGAACGGAATGTCCCTTGCAGCATCACCCCGCGTTTGGCATTGTCCTCTTCGATCCGCGGAATGAGCACGGCAAAGAGCAAGAAGACACTTAAGGTGAGTCCGACGGCGAACAGGAGCACATCCACCCTGAAGGTGCTTCTTACGTCAGCTTCGTAGACGTTCATCAGGAGATTGATCGGCAAAAAGAACCGGAAAATGGCATTGTTCAATTTTTGATAAGTCGTGCCGTCCAACAGCTTGGCCCGCAACAATCCTTGGCCGATCAACATGTACAATAACAAAGGCATGACTGCATTCAAGGCAATGGAAAAGTTCTCCAACAAAACATCTCCTTTTTCTGGAAGTATGATAATTAATGCGCAGCTTTTTAAGTAATGAAAAGCTTATTGATGCAACAGTATCAGTGTACCATAAATTTGTGTTATTCTTTGCCCTCATCCTTTAAAAAGCGCTATACTTGAGTAAAGCAGAGAACAGGGGTGATCGGAATGATTTATGAATTCAGGGTGGCTGTCCGCGACATCGGTTTGCCGATATGGCGGGATATCCAAGTGGACAGCGAAGAGACTTTCTACGATTTCAACGGCATCATCCAAGCGGCATTCAGTTGGAGCGGATTTTTCGAGCATCGTTTTGAAATTACGCGCTCCGGCGGCACAGACCTTCTTCCCGTCATCATCGAGGAGACTCCTTTGGACACTTTGGAAGATTATACCGACGAGAGCGATTTCCGGGAATATTCCGATGAAGAGCGTGAAGATGTGGATGAAATCGAAGCAGATGACTACGACTTTTACGATGAGAACGACAGCGCGGAAAATGAGGATCAGACTCTGCAGAAATATTTCACCGCTATCGATGATGCAGCGACCTATATCTATTTCACTGATGCCGTCATAGAAGTGGATATCCAGCTCACTGAGATGGTCGCGCCCCAAGAAGATAGGCGCTATCCGACTTGCGTGGCCGCCGAGAATGCCGGCCCGGACGAAATGGAAGACCGCAGCACGATTCTGCAAAATCGGAATAATTTGATACTGGCGGACACAGAGGATTTGATCCGCTTGATCAATTTCGCATTATCCCAATTGGGCGACTCGGATATTTTCGACTCGGGCTACGAGGATTTTGGGTCGGAATATGCGGTTGATACATACTGGGACGATGTGGAGTCAGATGATGCGGAAGATTCGCCTCCCAACTTCTGATTCATCCATTAAATTAGGAACCCTGCCGCTTCTTTACCAGCGGTAGGGGTTTTTTGCTCACTTTTCCTGTTGAGCGGTGAAACAGGTCATACTTTCTTAACAAAAGAATCGTCATTCCGCAACAAATGCATCATCAATCTGTGTTATGATGTCCTTTGGATGCTCCAGAACATCGGATATCAGTTTTGATGTTTCCATTTTTCAGAGCAAATTTACACACAAGGGGGATTAGGTATGACTTACCAAATCATCATCGTTTTTCTGATTATCCTGACACTTATCCATCTTATGAAAAAACGCAACGGCAAGGAATCCAGATTTCCGTTCACGTCAGTCATTCTCGGCACGCTTTTCGGATACCTGCAGCAAACCACCTCTATCGGCAGCCTTATCGGCATACCGGACCTCGGACTCTATCTCGCGCTTGCCTTTCTGGGGTTAGCCACTTTGAAGGTCGTGTTCGGGCGAAGCAAGCAGAAACGTGAAGCGAATGCGCGTTTCCGCAGCGGCGTTTCCGGGTTGATCCTTGGGACAGGCTTCCTCTATCTGCACACCCAAACCGGCAGCGACCAATTCATTGCCGCCAGAACGGGCATTTCCGGTCTGACGCTCTATTTGGCCATGGGCTGTTACGCACTGGCGTTCCTGTCCTTTTCTGCCAACCTGAATAAACTGCTGAAGAAGCAAGGCACGCATTTCAGGAACGGCGTACTCGGAGTCCTCTTCGGCACAATATTCCTGTTCCTGGATACGCAAACGCTGGCCGGCGCTTTGCTGGCGAACCTCACAGGTCAGAACGGCCTGCTTCTGTATGCCGCACTCGTCTGCTATGCGGTTGCCGTTTTCAGCCTGCTTATGGAAGGCAACAAGCGCTTGAAACTGGCTGGAGCAAACAGCAACCGGGCGATCCTGTGCGCAGGGTTGGGCGGCATATTCAGATACATCCATCTGCGCACACCGTTGGATGATCTGTTGGGTGTTTCCGATTGGATGGGCACCCTTTCGTTTGGTCTGTTTATCGCAGCCGCGGTCTTCCTCGCGCTTGACCTCTTCAAAACGGGCAAATTGAAAAACAAGAATAAGTCCGCCAAGCGGACTGCCGAACAAACGATTCCTGTCTTCACTGCAGAACAGCCGGTTGTCGAAAATGCGGAAGTTACCGGACTCTCGCGGACTGAGTACAGACGCAAACAAAGCAAGTGAACATCCCAAATGAAAAAGCAGCGGACTCTCCTAGGTTGAGAGCCTGCTGCTTTTTTCAATCTTCATCCTTGATGTCGGGATCCTCCGGCAGTGGCGTATTCAGGTACGCCTCCAGTTCTTGTTTGTACTTTTCCCTTTGCTCGATGAAAAGGTTGAATTGATTGCGGTTCAGGAGTATTTCATCATCCACGCGGATTGTGCGGATCTGACGCTCGCGGATCAAGCGCTGGATTTCGCTGACCGGCACTTCCAGATACTCGGCTGTTTCTTGAATATTCAGATACATAGTAGCCCCTTCCAAAAGCTCATTTCATTCATTCTACACCAAGTCCGGGAATTTGGGGGGAATTTTTCTGTGTTTCTGTCAGCGCAGCCGATTGCTGTCGGGAGTGAAGTAGTTTTTACGCTTGACCCAGACCGGACCGTCCCCTTTCGTGATCAAGAGCACATCGATCGGCCCCCCGACCGTTTCCATAGAAAAAGAGATTTTGCCTTTAAAGGAGGTTATGTTGACCAACGTTTCGGCTATCAGAGCGAGTTCCTCCTTCGGCATTGAATCGATCGTCATCAATACAGGGGTCAAGTGACGTTCCTGTTTCATGTTGTCGAAGGCATCCAGACCCGATTCGACCAGCATAGCCTCCAATTTGTTGATTTCCTGGGCATCACTTTCCTTCAACAACTTTTTCTCGGTCAGTTCCGAAACAAATTTCCTGAGCGTGGCGCGGAGCAATTCCCCGAGATCGGCCTCCAGATCCGGCGCTATGCCGTTTATGACCGTATGGACCATGTCCTGCTGTGCGAACGGGACGATGGCCGAGGAACATCGGTCTTCGGCGAAATCATTCATGACGATTTGGCGCACAGTCAACCGCTTTTTGATCACTCTGTCGACGACACCGGCTATGTCGTACTGATAGATGCTGGGGAACAGCTCATCGAAACCGAAGCCAGCGATCACCAGACCGGAGTAGGTGTCGGGATAATAGCTGTCGCTGTATACATAATTCCTGACGAGCTTGTACAGATCCGGCTTGAATTTATCATAGAGATTCAGGCCCAGGAATACGGTATCGAAAAGCTCCTTAAAAACCTCGTCCAGCTTCTCCCCGTAGCGGTCAGAGAAAACTTTGATCGGCGCCTTTTTGGTGATGCTTTTCATTTTTTCGCTTTCTTTCAGCAACGCCGGAATCTTTTCCTCGACGGCCTTTTGGTAATCCGCCAGCGTAAATGCCCCAGGTGAAGGTATGTAAGTCGTATTTTCCAAAATATTGCTGACATTCTCCGCGTACCCGATGATGAGCACTTCAGTGTAGATCGAGGAGTAGATTTCATCCACGCTCTCAAGATAATTGAAGAATTCGGTGCAGTAATCCGAGACCTTATCCAAAGGGCGGGAACCTATTTTCTGATGAAAACCCGTAACGATGATTTCCCATGGAATCCCCATGAATAGCACATTACCGAACATCATGATGGCGATCGAATGGGTCGGGCCGAGCGAAAAAATCTTGTTGCCGGAATTGAATATTTTCATTTGTTCGCTGTTCCCCATCGTCAAAGCCGAATCAGCCGCCAGCACCAATCCGTTCGCGTTCAATATCCCTACTTCTGCCGTCATGACGTTTCCTCGCTTCCTCTGCAAACTGATTTTTGTAAAGCGCTCTCTTTCCTCCATTATAGACTTCCCTGCACTTTTTCTCAAAACATTAGCGATGCCGTCACAACTTTGATTGCTCCCTTTACGCAATCAAAAAAGGAACAGTCGCCACTATCAGGGGGCGACTGTTCCGGATCGAAGCTAGTCAGTATAAGATTCCAAGCGGACATAGGACTGGTAACGGTCCTTTGCCGCCGCCAGGCTTTCATCGAAAATCGCTTGCACATGCTCGGCGTCATACTGGTTATACAACGAAGAGTAGCGGACCTCTTCCATCAGGAAATCCTGGAAACGTTCGAACTGTGGTTCCTTGGAATCCAACTTGAACGGGTTTTTCCCTTTCAGTTTGTTTTCCGGGTGGAAGCGGTAAAGGTGCCAATAGCCGACATCCACCGCATCTTTTTCGTGTTCCTGCGATACGGTCAGGCCGCACTTGATGCCGTGGCTGATGCAGGGGGAATAAGCGATTACGATGGAAGGGCCATCGTAGGCTTCAGCCTCGGAGATGACTTTCAGGGTATGCCGCGGGTTGGCGCCCATCGCAATCTGGGCGACATAGACGTAGCCGTAGTTCATCATCATCATGCCCAAGTCTTTTTTGCGGACCGCTTTGCCGCCGGAAGCGAACTCGGCGATGGCGCCCAGGTTGGATGATTTCGAAACCTGACCGCCTGTGTTGGAATAGACTTCGGTATCCAACACGAGGATGTTCACATCTTCCCCGCTTGCGAGAACATGGTCGATCCCGCCGAAGCCGATATCGTAAGCCCAGCCATCGCCGCCGATCATCCATGTCGAACGTTTCATCAGGTAGTCCTTATATTCCAAAAGTTCGGTTACCGATTGTTGGATCTGCTGATCCGTTGTCCCAACAGTTTCCAAAGCCTTGATGTACGCTTCGGCTAATTTGCGGGCGCCGTTTTTGTCGCTGAAGCCTTCAACCCAAGCTCTGGCGGATGTTCTCAGCGAATCGTCGATCGGCAGGTCCAGGAGCGCTCCGGTCAATTCCAGTGTCCGCTGGCGCAGCTGTTTCGTAGCATGGTGCATCCCCAGGCCGAATTCCGCATTGTCCTCCAACAGGGAATTTGCCCAAGATGGGCCGCAGCCTGCTTCGTTTGTCGTATACGGTGTGGAAGGAGCAGAGCCCCCGTAGATGGATGAGCAGCCCGTCGCATTCGCGATCTGCATGCGATCGCCCACCACTTGGGTGACCAATTTGATGTAGGGCGTTTCGCCGCAGCCGGCGCAGGCTCCCGAAAATTCGAACAATGGTTTTTCGAATTGGCTGCCTTTCACCGTATTGATGCCGACCGGATTTTCCTTGTGCGGCAGGCGGATCATGTAATCCCAGTTATTGTTTTCCTCCAGGTGGTCCTCACGGTTTTTCATCTCGATCGCTTTTTTGCGGGCTGGACAGGTCAGGACGCAGATGCCGCAGCCCGTGCAGTCGGCAGCGGACACTTGGATCCGGTATTTGTAGTCCTTATATGGGCGCATCCCATCAAGGAACTCCACACCTTCAGGGGCATTGGCTGCCTCATCCTCGGTGGCCAGGAACGGTCGGATGGCGGCATGCGGACAAACGAAGGAGCACTGGTTGCACTGGATGCATTCCTCGGGGTTCCAGATCGGGATCTGGACGGCGATTTCGCGCTTCTCGTATTGCGTCGTCCCCTGCGGGAAAGTTCCGTCAGCCCTGTCCAAGAAGGCGCTGACAGGCAATTGGTTGCCTTCCATCCGCTCCATCATGTTGCCGATGTTGCGGACAAAATCCGGTTCATCCCCCAAAGCTTCCGGCTCATCCTGAGCATCCCTCCAGCTGTCCGGGATGCTGATTTTTTGGACTGCTTCCATGCCGGCATCGATCGCTTTTTCATTCATGGAAATGATCGCTTCGCCTTTATGCCCGTATGACTTGCGGGCCGCTTCCTTCATGTGCTGCATCGCTTCTTCGGCAGGTATGACAGGCAGGATTTTGAAGAAGGCTGCTTGACAGATCGTGTTGATCCGTCCGCCGAGGCCGATTTCCTTGGCAAGGTTGATGGCGTCGATCGTATAGAAATCGATCCCTTTTTGGGCGATGTACCGCTTCATTTTGGCGGGCAAACGCATTTCGAGATCCTCGGCGCGCCAATTGGTGTTCAGCAGGAAAGCGCCGCCTGGTTTCAGGTTCTTCAGCATATCGTATTTTTTTACGTAGGCATGGTTGTGGCAAGCCACAAAATCAGCCTTTTCGATCAGATACGGCTCATGGATCGGCTCCTTGCCGAAGCGCAGGTCGGAAATCGTTACCCCGCCCGATTTTTTCGAATCGTAGGAGAAATAGGCCTGGACATGCATATCGGTATGATCCCCGATGATTTTGATCGAATTTTTGTTGGCCCCTACTGTCCCATCGGAACCGAATCCCCAGAATTTCGCCTCGAACGTGCCTTCCGGACGGACGTCGATTTGTTCATCAATCGCAAGGGACAAGTGGGTGACGTCATCATTGATGCCGATCGTGAACGGATGCTTCGGTTCCTCTTTCTTCAGGTTTTTATAGACCGCGAAAATTTGCTCAGGTGTCGTGTCCTTCGAACCCAACCCGTAGCGGCCACCGATGATCATCGGCCGATCGCCACGATTGTTGAAGGCAGCGACGACGTCAAGAAAGAGCGGTTCGCCAATGGAGCCGGCTTCTTTTGTGCGGTCGAGTACCGCAATCCGTTTTACAGTGTCAGGCAATTCTTTCAGAAAATGACCTACGCTGAATGGCCGGTAAAGATGCACGTTGAGGACTCCGACTTTTTCCCCCATGCGATTCAGGAAATCGGCCGTTTCGCAGGCGGTCTCAGAGACGGAACCCATGCAGACAATGACCCGGTCGGCATCCACGGCACCATAGTAATTGAAAAGGCGGTAGTCTCGGCCGGTCAACTTGTTCATCTTTTCCAGATAACCTGCAACGATTTCCGGAACGGCATCGTAATATCTGTTTGCCGCTTCCTTGGTCTGGAAAAAGACGTCGGGATTCTGGGCCGTTCCCCGCAGTGTAGGGTGGTTCGGACTGAGGCTGCGGTCGCGGAATGCCTTCAAAGCATCCTGGTCCAGCATTTCCGCCAGATCATCATACGATTGGACCTCGATTTTTTGGATTTCATGCGAAGTGCGGAAACCGTCAAAGAAATGCAGGAACGGGACGCGCCCCTTGATCGCCGCCAAATGGGCGACCGCGGCCAAATCCGTCGTTTCCTGTACGCTCGAGGATGCCAGCAAAGCATATCCTGTCTGTCTGCAGGCCATCACGTCCGAATGGTCGCCGAAGATGGAAAGCGCATGCCCTCCGACGGCACGAGCGGCAACATGGATGACGGAAGGCAAAAGTTGTCCGGCCATTTTATAGAGATCGGGAATCATCAGCAATAGCCCTTGCGATGAGGTATAGGAACACGCCAAGGCGCCCGCTTGCAGCGCGCCGTGTACTGTGCCCGCCGCGCCTGCTTCGGATTGCATCTGGGTTACTTTCACGGTTTGGCCAAAGATATTCTTGCGGCCCTCCTGCGCCCAATGATCGACGGCATCGGCCATCGGTGAGGATGGTGTGATGGGATAGATCCCTGAAATTTCGGTAAAAGCGTATGATGTATAGGCTGCGGCAGTATTGCCGTCGACAGTCATATACATTTTTTTGTTGGACATAAAGGATTCCTTCTCTCAAATCGTATAGTTCACATATGGTTGGTTTGTTTTCTGATTTATCTTGTGCTTAACCCGCAGAACGGCACCAACCGATGCTTTTGCATACGTTCATTATAGCAAAAAAGTAAGTGCTCCGGTACACAAAGAAAGGCGTTTTATCGCGATTTTCTGAAAATTTAAGAGATCAAACTGCGTATTTCAGCCTTTCTCATTTTGTACGTTAAAGGATATTCTGACTATTCCATCCTTTTTGGGGGAAGAATCGGGATTTGTCTTCTGACGGATGCGACCCGATCGAGATCCACCGACACGATCACGATTTCCTCCTCAAATCCCAGTTGGGCCAGAACGCTTCCCCAAGGATCAGCCACAATCGAATGGCCATAAGCATGGTAGCTGAAATCGAGGTCGCGGGCAGGGCTGACCCCCACCATGAACAGCTGGTTGTCGACAGCGCGCGCCCGGAACAGCAATTCCCAATGCGCCGGGCCGGTCGTCATATTGAACGCGGCGGGCACGATGCAGACGATCGCTCCTTGTTTCTGGAGCAGCTCCCAGTCGCTTTGGAAACGGATATCAAAGCAGATCCCCAAGCCGAACAGTCCGAACTCGGTCTGGAACACGCGCAGTCCGTCCCCGGGCGTCAATGTGTCGGATTCCTTGAACGTTTGCCCGCCATCAACCTGGATATCGAACAGATGGGTTTTGCTGTAGTCGTGGATTTCGTTGCCCTGGCGATCGAAAGTATAACTTGTGTTGTAGATCTTGTTGTCTTTGATTTGCGGAACCGATCCGCCGACCACATAGACGGTGTTTTCTTCCGCCATTTT
Source organism: Trichococcus ilyis (assembly GCF_900109135.1). Taxonomy (GTDB): domain Bacteria; phylum Bacillota; class Bacilli; order Lactobacillales; family Aerococcaceae; genus Trichococcus; species Trichococcus ilyis. Next base: position 242,573 of record NZ_FNYT01000001.1, read on the forward strand.
CGCCAGCCTTCTGTAGGTTTCCCCGCCTTTTGGTTCTGCGTATTCTCGGAAATAGGCGTTATCGTACGGACAATTGAACATTTCCGGGAGAACCGCCATATCTGCCCCGCCTTGTGCTGCTTTTTTGACCAATTCTTCTGCCCGTTTTAGGTTCGTTTCCTTATCAGCTGTGACCATCATCTGAAGCAAGGCTATTCTCATGCTGTTCAACCTCCTGTTCGTTTCCATCAGTATAACGTGTAATCGATGCAGTGTCACAAAAAAGCAGACACGGCTGTGTTGCCGTCCCTGCTTTTCGACTCTAATAGACAACAACTGGCGTACCGACCGGATAACTGTAATAAAGCGTCCGGACCGCATCGTATGGTGTGTTCACGCACCCATGCGAGCCATAGTAAAGGTAGATATCGCCGCCATAGCCGTGCGTCTGCCAAGGTGAATCGTGGAGGCCGACCATATTGCCCACAAACGGGATCCAGAAGCTGACGGGCGAGGCATAATCCTCACCGATCAGAACGGACGGCGACTGTTTGTAGGGTTGGATGTAGAACAACCCTCGCGGTGTGGCATTATTGGCCGATGGTTTGCCTGTGATGACCGGAGAGGATACAATCTGCGTCTCTCCCTTATATGCCCATACGCTCTGTTGGCTCAGGCTGACGATGATATAGCTGTTTCCAATGTAGTAATTGACTCCGGAATTGCTGCGGAAATAGCCGTTGATCACTGTCCAATCCGGCCCTTTGGCATAGGTGGGCAGTCCCGTCAGCGCCGCTTTGTCCACCCAACCGATATAGCTGCCGTTCAGCGAAAGGAGGACGTAATGCCCGTCCGCGGATTCCTTGACCGCATCGACTTTTTGTCCGAGATAGCTGTCCGTGCTTGTCCGCCATTGGTATCCCGGATAGCCCCAAGGCAATGTATCGACCGAAAAACCTGCCTTCGCGATTGTCGGCGAATAGTTTACCACGGTCCCGCCGGAAATGTTTTGCGCCTGTGATCTGTAGCTGAAATCCCCTAAAGCTTTCTTGTCGATCCAGCCAAGTTTTTTGCCGTTCAGCGAAAGCAGCACATACAAGCCGTTGGCGGTTTCTTTGACGGCCTCAAATCGTTGTCCCAGATAGTCCGTTGAAGTGGCTATCTGTTGATAGCCGGCATAGCCCCAAGGCAGGCTGTCGATCGAATAGCCCGGTGCAGTGACCGTTGCGGTATAGGCGACAATGACTGCTGACGCGACATCCTGGAGTTTTGGCGGCACCGCAATATCTGCCAAGGCGCGCTTGTCGACCCAACCCAAGCGCTTCCCGCTGGAAGATATCAAAACGTATAATCCATCAGGTGATTCCTGGACGGCCTGGATGCGTTCGCCGATGTGGTTGCTGGTTGTGTCGATTTGTCCGTACCCGGCGTACCCCCATGGCAAGCTGTCGATGGAATAGCCAACAGCGGCTATGGTTGCAGTATAATCGACGGGTATTCCCGAACCCAACTCCTGTACTTTAGGTTGGATGTATATATCCGTCAACGCCCGTTTGTCGATCCACCCCAGTCTGTTTCCGTTCAGTGCGATCAGCGCATAAAGTCCGTTCGCCGTCTCTCTGACTGCCTGCACACTTTGATCCAGATAATCGCCGCTTGTGGCCATCTGAGCGTATCCGGCATAACCCCATGGCAAGCTGTCGATGGAAAACCCGGCTGCACCGATCCGGGCGGCATAGTCGACCGTCAGTGCTGCTGTAACATCCTGCACTTTCGGCGGACTGTAGATGTCCGACAGCGCCCGTTTGTCGATCCACCCCAACTTCACGTCATTCAGGGAAACCAGCACATACTGCCCGTTTGCGGTTTCTTTTTCAGCTTGTATATTTTGATCCAGATAATCTGTGCTCATTCCCATATACTGGTATCCAGCGTATCCCCAGGGCAGGCTATCAATCGAAAAGCTCTTTCCGGTGATGCGTGCAGTATAATCAACAGCAACCGCTGAGGGGAGATCTTGTACTTTAGGGATGAGGACAATTTCCGTCAACGCCCGTTTGTCGACCCAGCCCAATTTTTCGCCGTTCAATGTCGCCAGTGCATAAAGTCCGTTCTGTGATTCTTTGATCACTTCAACTTTTTGACCCAAAAAATCATTCGTCATGTAACGGAAGGCATAACCGGGGTAACCCCAAGGCAGGCTGTCGAGCGTAAAGTCCCCTTTGGCAATTATAGCTGTGTATAAAACGACTACGTCCGAAGAGCTTTCTTGTACTTCGGGTAGAATTGCTGCAGTGGCAGTCATTTCCAATGTCGGAGCGGACTCTGCGCTATCGGTTTCACTTAACTGAGGGACAGGATCGTTGGAACCCGGTATGGATCCACTCTCTGTGGAACTAGCTTCATCGCTTACAGGAATAATTTGTTCAGCTTCGTCAGAAGGAGCCGCCTCTGCTGCAGTTGATGAAGATGCTGCGGATTCTGCAATAGTATCGTCCGGCGGAACATCGGCAGCAGGGTTCGTTTCCTCATCAATAATGGTTGATTGCTCGATTATGTCTGGTGATTCTGTTTGGGTGGACTCGCCCCCATTGGCGCTGCTTGCATCCGTTCCGGTAGTATCTGCAAAAGCTGCGGGTGCTGGTGCCGCCAGCAGCACGGCTGCGGACAGACCGCAAACCATAACGGCACACCATTGAGCTTTGACTTTACGCAATTTTTTCATGACTAACCCCACCAATCTGTTCGATATTGTAAAGGCTTACGTTTTTAAAAAAAATTTAAGTTGCCGGCGATTCGGAAATAGACTCCATATATTCAGACTTCTTACATTCATTATATCAATATATATTTTATCTTCAATATATATAATCTATTTCCCGCCTGACAGTGAAAATTTTCTGACGGAATTTATAAAAGAGTCAGGCAGGACCCGATTGGTTTCTGCCTGACTCTTCCTTTCAGCTGAAATATCTGCATACAATTTTGCAGGACCGCATCATTCCGGATCGTACGCGTCACTGTTATAGTTGTTGAGCAAATCATTTGCATTTTGCGCTGCTTCGATGCTCTTGTTGTATTTTTCCAACTTCTGTTGGACTTTATGGAAGACGCTGCCCTCCGTGTATGTCCCATTTGTTTCGCGTTTTCCGCAGTTCAGCCCGGTCAATATTTCGATCCCATCCGCAACCGTTTTGACGGAATAGATATGGAATTTGGAATCCTTCACAGCCGCGATGATTTCTTCCTTGAGCATCAGATCGTCCACATTCTGTTCCGGAATGATGACTCCCTGCTCTCCGCTCAAGCCCTTTGATTCACAAAGATCAAAAAAGCTTTCGATTTTTTCGGTGGCACCGCCGATCGGTTGGATTTCACCCTTCTGATTGATGGAACCTGTCACAGCCAAGTTCTGTTTCAGCGGCACATCCGCCAGACTGGAAAGGAGCGCGTAAAGTTCGGCGCTCGAAGCGCTGTCCCCGTCGACGCCACCGTAATTCTGTTCAAAAGTCAATTGGGCGTTCACTGCCAGCGGTTTTTCTTGCGCAAACTGCCCGCCCAGAAAACCTGCCAACGTCAGTACCCCTTTTGAGTGGCTGCTTCCGCTCATTTTGGTTTCGCGCTCGATGTTCGTCACGCCATTCGAACCGATGTAGGTGCGGGCTGTGATCCGGGTCGGGTGCCCGAAGGCGTATTCTTCGGTTTGGATGACCGAAAGGCCGTTCACTTGGCCGACTACGGCATCCTCTGTGTCAATCATGATTTTGCCTCTCATCACCATTTCCTGGAATTTTTCCTCGATCATATTGGCCCGGTATTTCCTGTCCGCCAGCGCTTTTTTGACGTGGACATCAGAAACGATTGTCGCGCTCTCGTATTTTGCAATGGCGCTGGATTCATGGACGATTTCCGTGATTTCGTTGAATTGCGTGGACAGTTTGGTCTGATTACCCGCAAGGCGGGACCCGTACTCAATGATTTTCCCTAAGCCGCTGCGGTCAAAATGAAGGATTCCCGAATCCTCGCAGATCGAACTGATGAAGGAGACGTATTTCCGGATGTTTTCTTCATTGCGATCCATGCTGATATCGAAATCGACCTTTACTTTGAACAGTTTCCGGAAATCTTCATCATAGGTCAGAATGTTGTAGAATATCGGACTGCCGATCAGAATGATTTTGGCGTTCAAGGGGATCGTTTCCGGTTTAAGCGTCAAGGTCGGCACGTAGCGGTATTGCTCGCCGATATTCTCGATCAGGGCTTGTTGGTGCTTCAACACCTTTTTCAGGGCATCCCACATGAACGGATCGAACAGGACATCCTTCGCCTGCAGCACCAAATAGCCGCCATTGGCTTGGTGGATGGCACCGGCTTTCACCATAGTGAAGTCGGTCGTAGTGAACATGAATTGGTTTTTGTATTCGATTTTCCCGAAAATATTGTAATAGTTCGTAAAAGGCTCGATGATCGCCGGGGCGCCTTTGCTGTTTTCGTTGTTCACGAAGAGATTGACTTTGTATTTTATGAAGGGATCGCCATCATTCTCCTGCAACTGAAAAGGATTTTGCGCTTGCGGAGCATCGGCCAACCGGAAAATGATATTGTTCTCGGTGATGTCGGTCAGAACTTTATCCAGATAATCCTGGATTTTTTCCGAATATGCGTATTTTTCTTTTAATCGGGCGATGGGGGGCTCTGTCGCAAATCGGGTGATCTGCATGTCCAATTCCTTGAGCTGTTTATCGGCCTCTTTCTCGAGCGCACGGGAACCGCGGATGATTTCATCCAGCCTTTTTTCAAGCTTGTAGGTATTTTCATCAATGACTTTGCGTTCATCCGCCGAAAGTGCTTTGTATTCTTCCGGCGAGAGCTGCTTGCCGTCCCTGATAGGAATCAAGGCCACGCGTCCAGGTGCTTGCCTGACGATGAATCCCGCTTTGAGGGCTTCCTGTTCGATGCTCCGGAAAACAGCATCCACCTTTTCCTGGACCACTTGGATGATGGTGCCTTTCTGTTGGTCATAATCGCTGCTTTCGAACGTTTTCGGGATGAGGCTGCGCATATCCTCCACGAACTCGCTCATGTCATTGCGGAATATCTTACCTTGGCCTGCAGGCAGAGCCACCGCAATCGGTTTGTCCCGATCGGCAAAATTATAGATATAGCACCAATCATCAGGCGTATTGCCTTTCTCTGCCAATCTGGATACAACGGTCTGGACGTAGGTGCTCTTCCCGGTTCCTGGCGGTCCGGAAACGAAAATATTGTAGCCGGGAACCGCCATCCCCAAACCAAAATCCATCGATTTCACGGCCCGGTCCTGGCCGATGATGCCCTGCAATGGCGGAACATCCTTGGATGATTCGCAAAAATCCAGTTCACCGGTGTACAGATAACTCCAGCGCAGCTTCTCGACCGGGATACGGTATTTTTCTTCTAGAGACATGAAAAGGACTCCTTTACTGTTGGATTGCGCCGGTTACCCGGGCAAAAGTAATCACCAGGCAACAACGGAAAGCGTTATCATATTTCAACTCTATTGTATAACAATTTTGATGAGAAGTGGAATTTTATCGATTTTGATTTGATTGTTACACTATGACGCTGATTATTATTGCTTGAAAATTATCGTTATCCACTTTTCAGCTCGGACTTGCTGCGCTATACTGATGCAATAGGACGGAGGGACACACGAATATGCGTTTTACTTTTAACCCCAAATTAACAGCCTTATGTCTCTGGATGGGCGTGATTTTTTTCCTTTCCCACCAAAATGGTCAGGATTCCTCGCAAACGAGCGGCATCCTTCTGGAATTGCTGAGCCTGATTGGGATCGGTCCGGGAAGTTCCGTTCAGGGGGCGCTCAGTTACATAGTCCGCAAGGCCGGCCATTTCAGCGAATATTTGATTCTGGCAATCCTTTTTTTACGGTACCGCAAAGAGCAGGAACCGTCCTGGAAATCAGATTTTCACGCTTTGTTGTTCGTATTTCTGTATGCCTGCTCGGACGAATTCCATCAATCCTTCATTCCGGGAAGAGGTCCGGCCTTTTTCGATGTGATGATCGATACCGCTGGGGGACTTACCGGGATCATGCTGTATGAGTGGAAACAGAGACTGACGGTGCGGCAAAATAAGCTTATCTGCAGAAAATAAACAGGCATCCGCCAAAACTAAACGGATGCCTGTTTATTTTGTTGCAGTGGTTGATAGCACGCTAATTGATGTCATCTTTGGGCTCGTTGAAGACATAGACGTTCAGGTCGACAGAATCATCGTTGACACTTTTTGCCATGATGTGCAGTCCTTTGCAGAGCAATTCATCACCCTGGAAAACGGGCGTTACGCGATAACGGACCGTGGTTCCCGACTGGATCGCCTCGCTGATGATGTATTCCGAGGCAAAATACATGGCCGGGTAGTTGGCGTTGCGGTACAACGTCACCAGATTGCGCCAGTCCTCGCCGCTGCCGCCGAGCACATCCGCCAGCAGATGCCCGCGGTTCAGCTGCTTGGGATTGGAATCATTCTGATTGCTCTTCGACCAGCCAGTCGGCAGAATGCTGCTGTCTGCATCGGTACCGGTCTGGTACATTTCCGGCGTGATCATGGCATCCATAGTTGTGACCCGGTTCAGCTCATCCAAATCACCGTAGTTGACCCAGCCTTCTCCCTCAAAATGCAATTCCGATGCATCAAACGTACTTCTTCCTCCATTCAGTTCGAGAAAGTCCGCACCCGTGTATCGGGGCGCATCATCGGCGGAGAGAATGATCGAAGTGCCGGGCTTACCGGTCTGTTCTGAATTCGGATCGACCCCTTCGTGTATTTCGATCCAAGTAAGGACGAAAAACCATGCAAGCAGCAACAGAAGCCGCAAAAATTTGTTTTTGCCCGAATTTTTTCTTTTTGCCATTTGTTCCCCCCACTTAACAAGAATGAAAGCATTCATCCATTCTAACAGTCAACCATTGGGAGTGCAAACCGATTTCCGGCCGCAGTTATGTTCGAAAAAAAACGACCTTTCCTTTTGGGTGGAAAGATCGTTTCTTAACTATTATTCAGCTGCAGGGTCAGTCCGGACACTCGACCGGATATCGAATTTTGCGATCGGATCCGGTCCGCGCATGACTTCCCTTTTGATCTGGAGCAGGCCGTCCTCATTCACCCGCGTTTTCCATCTTACCAATTGGATCTGGCCGCCGGTGATTTCGATGGCGGTGATGCTGGTCGGATAGATGCAGCACCCCGAATTGAAATAAGGCAGATCTTTTGTCTTCGGATATTTGAAGCGGTGCGTATGTCCGCAGATCAGCATTTTTTCATGCTTCTGGATCCACTTCACGTAATTTTTTTCGATTTTATGCCGTTTGTTCATATTTTTCACGGGGCTCGTCGGACTTTTGACGCCGAAAGCATGCAGGAACCGCCAAAAATATTTCAAAGAGAGCATCGTCGGATACCACAGTTGATCGTTGGGCATATCCCCCTGCATGCCATGGACGACGAATATTTCCTGTTTCGTTTTGCGTTCCTTCAAAACCAACGCTTCGATCGGTCGGATCCCAGGGAGGAAATCATAGAAGAATTCGGTATACTCATCGTAGTTTCGGAAATAATTTTGCTCCACATACCATTGGCTTTTCAGGTAGATATTGTGGTTCCCGTAGATCATGATCAAGCGTTTTTCGTCATAAAATCGCTTCAGGACAGCGAATACCTCCGGATGGGCATTTTTGATGTGCTTGAACTCGTGATGCTCCCAAAGTTCATCACCGTCCCCGTTCTCAACGTAGATGAATTCGTTTTTGTAATAGTACTCCATCGCATGCAAAAAAATGTTTTTGTTTCGTGCGAATTCATCCGAAAGACTCCCATCGCCTCTGTGGCAGTCGCTCAAAAAAACATAATTGGAAGTATCGTCGATGTATTCGACCCTAGCTTTTTCGTAGGCCTCCGTCAGTCGTTTATCCGTAAACATGCACTCCACCCCATCTCACAGAATCCCATATCTATATTATAGTTCTCCAAGGTGGGAAGCGCCACTATTTAGCGCCTCAACAGCAGCATACTGGAAAGGACCATCACGCCGCCGATTTCCCCCCGATGTTGCCGACCGCGTGCTGCCCATCTACATACGCCATCACTAAGTCAGGATACACAAAAAAAGTGCCCCAACCACATCAGGAGCAATTCCTGTGGTTGGGGCACTAGCACGGTTCGGTATATCGCTTAATTCTGAAACACTGGTGTGGAAAGGTATCTCTCGCCGTTATCCGGCGCGATCGTCACTACCGACTTGCCGGCACCAAGTTGCCCGGCCAAAGCGATGGCTCCTGCCACTGCCGCGCCGCTGGAGATGCCCACCAGAATGCCTTCCTCTTTGGCCAATCTGCGGGTCATTGCGAAAGCTTCCTCACTGGAAACCTGGAAGACGCCGTCGAATACAGCTGTGTCCAAGACTTGCGGAATGAAGCCGGTACCGATTCCCTGGATTTTGTGCGGTCCTTTTTGGCCGCCGCTCAAAACGGCTGATTCGGAAGGTTCCAAAGCATATATGCCTACAGCCGGATTCGCTTTCCGCAACGCTCTCCCTACCCCTGTGATCGTGCCGCCTGTGCCGACAGCCGATAAGAAGGCATCTGGGCCGACGCCGCCGAAAGCTGCGATGATTTCCGGACCGGTCGTCGTTTCATGGATTGCCGGATTGGCTGGGTTTTCGAATTGCAGCGGCAGAAAATGGCCTGGTTGGGCTGCTATTTCTCTGGCTTTTGCGATAGCTGCAGGCATTCCCTCGGCACCCGGCGTCAGAACGAGTTCGGCGCCATAGGCCGAAAGCAACAACCGTCGCTCGATGCTCATCGTATCCGGCATCACAAATACGGATTTATAGCCTTTTGCCGCCGCCAACATCGCCAAGCCTACGCCGGTGTTGCCGCTTGTCGGCTCCACAATCGTGTCGCCCGGCTTCAAGATGCCATCTTCCTCTGCAGTTTCGATCATGTTCAAGGCGATGCGATCCTTTACGCTGCCGCCGACATTGAACGCCTCCAATTTCAAATAGACATCGGCGAAGCCTTCCGGTACGACACTGCTTAATTTAATGATTGGCGTATCGCCGATCAGCTCTGCTACAGATGATACTATCTTAACCATTATGATTCCCCCATTGAGTGTGTAATTTACGATTTTCTGTGCCAAAATTTGAGCGTGTTGCCATTTCCCTAACCTTGGGTGATAAGGGTAGCATAACACGCGAAACCTTTAGTGAAAATCAGACATAAACGAACAAGGGTGATCGGTTATTCCGAACACCCTTGCTTGCATATCCGATTGTCTTATTGTTTGTGCCCCATCAGTTGATCGATCGCTTCTTTTGCTTGTTTGTAACGGGCATAGTAGCTGAATTCGTCCTTATCGCCGATCCCTTTCGCATCCAGCAAGACCACTTTATCCATGTTTCCGCTGCTTGCGATTTCCTCCAGCATCATCTCATGGATGGTCGTCAAAAAGGCATCCTCTGAAAATTCCATATTGCGGTAGCCATCGTCGACATATTTCAGAGTCGGCGGCACAACCAGGATCAGGTCCCACAATTGGCGCGCAATAAAGGCGTTGGCCGACTGCTCCACTATCGCATATTCTGCCGAAGTGATCGCATAATCCTCATCCTCTGCGCCAAGGCGTGCGTAGACTTTTGTGACCATCACGTCCGTGTCCAAGATTGCCATCCCCTGACTGGCAGGATCCGCAATCGTGTCCCGGTTCAATTGGAATTGGCCCGTGACTAACCGCTGATAGTCCATGCCATCCAGCTCGAAATCATTCACATTCGATTCTTCCTGATACTGGCGTGAATATTCGAAACTGAAGGGGCAGGAGTACAATTTTGCCAAATCCTTGACCAGTGTCGTTTTCCCTCCGCTCGGAGCGCCCAGAACCAGCACCTTTTTCGTGAATGCCCGTCGGAAAGGCAAAGCGATGGCATTGAAATATCGCAAGGCGTCGTTGCGGATATTCAGGCCGGTAACCGGGTACAGACTTGTATCCACCAGATGGACTTCGTCGCTCGATTCTTTTTCCAATGCCTCAGCCTGCAACGTTTTCCCGGTATACCAAATCTTTTGAGCATCGCTACGCTGAAGCGAATCGGCTATCTTGAGGTTGATGATTTTCAGCCAGGACTCCCACTCGGTTTCTTTCTGCGGGATGCCTTGTCCGGCCGCCATCACGACATAGATCTGGTTATCATCGGCAAATAATTCGCGCATATAGCGGAATCGCCTGTAGACATCCAGACCGAACGGCTCGCCGCAATCACCATCTTCTCCGCAGACGATCACAACACACCCGTCGTTCTCTTTCTTGGCCTGCAGGATGACTTCCAAATGGCCGATATGGCAAGGGGCGAACGCCCCGAAAACGATGCCGATCCGGCTGCCGTTTAATTTATCCTTGTACAGATTTCCCATCTCGATTCTCCCTTCTGCAGAACGTATTCTATTCGGTGCCTGTCGTGCCTGTCACTAACATTCTACAACTTCCTCACCGAAGCGTATAGCAAGAAGGTCCACCCCCAAGGCCGGATGCGCAGAAAACCTGGGAGAGGACAAAAAAAGCAGGCGCTCAGATCGCTATGATCTTTGCGCCCGCTGGCTTATCTTTGAAACAGTACAGCTTCATGGCCGCTTTTGCTGATCGCATTCTTGGTGGTCGCTCCGATGGCGTAGAAAATCAGCGGTTTTTTATCGGATTTGTCATACACCGAAAGGAACCTAGTCCATGCAGATGGGCTGGCGAAGTAAACAGCGGACAGCTTACCCAAGTTGAGCAGCTCCGTCAATTCCGCTTTGCGTTCCTCCAGGAAGACATTATGGTACAGGACCGAACCGGTCACTTCGTTTTCGATCCCCAGGAGTTCCTCGATGGCATCATCGGCGAGTTGGCTCTTCGGATAGAAGATCGTCGTTCCGGCCGGGAAACTTTCCTGCCACGCGGAAACAAACTGCTTTTTTGTTTCCTGCGGGCTCACGAAAGCCACTTCAAAGCCGCACGCTCGGACCGCTTCGGCGGTTTTCTTGCCGATGACAGCTATCAGCGGATGCCGACCCTTGTCGATGACGGCCAGGACGCTTGCTACAGGCGCTTGGCTCGTGAAGAAAAGCCATTCGGCCGCATTTATTTTTGTTTTGATGGACTCCGTTATCGGCAACGGTTTGATTTCACATAAGGGTATTTCATAAAACCGATCGAACCCCTCTGCACGGAACCTCAGTTGATCCTCGGCATTCATGGATAATGGCCTCGTCAACAACAGCGCTTTCGTCATGGCAACAATTCGTCTGCGGCGCTTTCCGCCAGTTTCAGCGGATTTTCCCCGACATAACGCTTCGTGATTCCCGGTTCATCGATCGAATCGGCCAGGAATGCCAAAAATTCCCATTGCCCATCACCCATGCGATGGGCATAGCCGCCTATCGGCAAGTCGCAGTTGCCGTTGGCGCGGTGCAGGAAAGAACGTTCCGTAAGGCAAGCCAACGAAGCCGCTTCGTCATTGATGCCGCTGAGCAGCCCGATCAGTTCCTTGTCCTCTTCGCGGCATTGGACGGCCATGATCCCTTGTCCGATTGCTGGAACGCACACTTCCGGCTCAAGCATAAGCGTATGCAGCCCCTTCAGATAATCCATCCTTTCAAGCCCGGCTGCTGCCAGTACGATGCCGTCCAGCTTTTCTTCCTTCATCTTCCGCAATCGTGTCTCGATATTGCCGCGGATCGGCACAAACGACATGTTCGGAAATGCCGTCTTCAATTGGTTGATCCGGCGAACACTGCTGGTGCCGATCACCAAAGGCGCACTTGTGTCGGGGAAAGGCTTGTCGTCGTTCCAGATCAGGCAATCGAAAGGATTCGCCCGTTTTGGCGTGGCAACGATCGTCAAGCCTTCCGGCAAGCGGGCAGGCATATCCTTGAGGCTGTGTACGGCAAAATCGATCGTCCCATCCATCAGCTGGGCCTCGACCTCCTTCACAAATACGCCCTTGCCGCCGATTTGCGTCAACGGCACATGCACCAACCTGTCGCCTTTGGTGGTGATGCCGACAACCTCGACAGCAACGGATGGATCCACGCTTTTCAGAGCCTCGATGACCAATTCCGTTTGTTTCAGTGCCAACGCACTGCTCCGTGTTCCTACTTTCAGTTTCCTCATGCAGCGACCTCCCTTCTTACCCAATTATAGAGGACTTTCGCCACGATTCAAACGCAAATCATCATTTCTGCATACCGATTCTGTAAGCAAGGAAATACAGTCCACCCATGAAGAAGCCGCCGCCGACCAGATTGCCTATCCAGACGATGCTGATGTTCAGCATGAATTCCGTCCAAGTCGCTCCTCCGGCAAAAATCCCTGCCGGAATCAAGAACATATTTGCGACGACATGCTGATAACCGGCGACCACGAAAGCCATGATCGGCAGAAAGGTACCGAAGATTTTGCCGATGAAATCTTTGGCTGCATAGTTCATGTAAACGCCTGTGCAGACCAGGATGTTGCAGGCAACCGCTGAAAAGAAAAGCTGAACGGGTGCCACATCGATTCGGCCTCTGGAGACAGCGATCGTCCGATCGATGAAAGCTCCTTGCAGTGTGCCGGACAAATAGCCGAAGAAATATGCCACAAGCAAGGCCCCGATCAGGTTGAAGAGTGTGACGACCGCCATGTTCTTCAGCCATGCTTTTCCGGAAATTTCTTTTGCAAACAAAGCGAGCGACACGGAAAGCATGTTCCCTGTCACCAATTCACCGCCCACCAACAGCAGGCAAATGAGTCCGACCGGGAAAACCATCGCTCCCAACAGGTTGACGAGCGTGCCCCATTCGGTTGGCATCGAGCCCATAGTGCGGATCATGGCGACCCCCGCCAGTCCGATGAAGACGCCAGCCATGATGCCCAGTGTCGCCATCGTCATGATGCTGTAATCGGCTTTGTGTTTCCCTCTGATAATGGCATCTTCCAATAATTCTTTCGGGGTCAATGCTCCCATGGTGTTTTCCCCATTTCCGCTTCATATATTTTTTTTGCTGTTGCATCATCAAAGATGATGGTTTCGAAATGCTGTTCCGCCAAGTAGTGGCTGTTCACCTGATCAAAGCGGCGGTCCCGGCTTTCGCCTACTTGCACCCACCAGACGTCAGCGCCTTTTTGCGTCTCTTCCAGCAGCGCATCCAGATCCGGTTTCCGGCTTGATACGTACAGCTTGGATGCACCTTTTTGCGGCAAGTCCGAAAACCAGTCGAAACGTTCCCCGGCATGGACGACTTCGCCCAGGATGATCATGGCCGGATTCTCGATTTTGGCAGCACTGATTTTTTGCCTGATGTCCGCAAGCGTTCCTTGTGTTTTCGACTGCCTACCGTATGTCCCCCACTGGGTGATCAGCATAGGGGTGTCCGCTTTCAGACCTTGCGCCAGAGCCGCCGCCACAAAGCGGTCGAGCGCCTCCACCCCCATGTAAAGGCAGACGGTTTGGCCATTCAGCAATTGCTGGAAAGTGTTTTTTTCGTTGGCGATCAGCCGTCCGGTCGTGAAAGTCACCGCCGTGGCTACGCCTCTTTGGGTCAGCGAAATGCCGCTGTAGCTGGCTGTCCCGCTGGCTGCGGTGATTCCGGGAATGATTTCGAAACGGATACCCGCCTCCTGGCAGGCCTCCAGTTCTTCCGTCAGACGGCCGAAGATGGCTGGATCGCCGCCTTTGAGTCGGACGACCGATTCATGCGAGCCGGCTGTTTCGATCAGCTTCGCGTTGATTTCAGCCTGGTTGATCGAAGGTTGATCGGGCGTTTTCCCTACATAAATGAAAAGGCAATCCTCTTTGCAATGAAAAAGCAGCAACGGGTTGACCAGCCGATCGTAGATGACCGCATCGGCATGCTGCAGGAGCCGCACACCCTTCGCGGTGATCAATTCCGGATCGCCCGGTCCGGCGCCGACGAAATGGATCATAAGGCAGTGCCTTTCAGGTAGATGTTCCCGTCTTCCTGCAATAGCTCATACACCTTGAGTTGCCCTTCGTCCGGGTCCTGGATGCGGCCGTCGATCAAGGAAATCTTGTAATCCCGCAGCGGTTCGTAGAGGTATTCTCCGGATACGGTCCCTTCCAGAACGGGGCCGCCTGTCAGCGGGCAAAAATCTTCGATGGCCGTGATGCGGCCATCGGACAGTTGGAAAAGGGCCAGTTTTTTGCTTCCGATCGATACGGAGCGTCCGATCTGCGGCAGCAAGGTTTCAGTTTTGGTCAAAAATATTTTTTCTGTCATCTTAATCACCCACCGTTACAAGTTCTCTTCTGTCGATCGAATACAATTTTTCCTGGATGTCGCGGTCGCCGACGACTTCGTGCCATGGATCTTTGCGTTTTGCTGCTGTCGCCACATCCAATGCCTCGATCAGGTCTTTGCGTTTGCTTGCATCGCTCAGGATGTGCTTAACAGCCTCAAACCCTAACCGTTCCATCCATGGCGCTGTCCTTTCGGCGTAAATGCCTGTTTCGCGGTAGTATTGCAGCAGGGCGCCGCAATATTCGATGACTTCCGCTTCGGTTTCCACTGTCGTCAGCAGCTGTGCTTCCTTGACTTCAGTCCCGCCGTTGCCGCCGATGTAGATTTGATAGCCGTTTTCGACACAGATGATGCCGAAATCTTTCACGCCGGATTCCACGCAGCTGCGCGGGCAAGCCGATACGCCGACTTTGAATTTATGCGGCGTATCGATGAACTCAAAGCGCTCTTCCAATTTGATGCCAAGGCCCATCGAATCCTGTGTGCCGAATCTGCAGAAGTTTTTGCCGACACAGGTTTTGACCGAACGGAAGGCTTTCGCGTAGGCTTGTGACGAAACCATATCCAATTCTTTCCAGATGGCTGGCAGGTCCTGCTTCTTGACGCCGTACAAGCCGATCCGTTGGCTGCCGGTGACCTTCACCAAAGGCACATTGTACTTTTCGGCTACCTTGGCGATCTGAAGCAACTGTTGCGGATTCGTCTGGCCGCCCCGCATTCTCGGGATGACCGAGAACGTGCCGTCCTTTTGGATATTGGCATGCATGCGCTCGTTCACATAGCGTGATTGGCGCTCATCTTTGTGTTCAGTCGGGAAGGCGACGTTCAGATAGAAATTGACAGCCGGTCTGCATTTCGCGCAGCCCTCAGGATTTGCAAAATGCAGTTCCTTGAATACGTCCGCGCTTGTCGTCAGATGCTTCGCATAAATCTGCGTCATGACCTGATCTCTGTTCAGATCCGTGCAGGAACAGATGCCGGTAGAGGCCGTGACGCCCTCGCCCAATTCGTGCTCCAGCAAAGTCTGGACTTGTGGCTTGCATTTTCCGCAACTGGTTCCGGCTTTGGTGACTTTGCCGACTTCAGCTACATTCGTCAAGCCTTTTTCGCGGATGCCTCGGATGATGTCGCCTTTCGTGACGCCGTTGCAGCCGCAGACGGTCTCTTCATCATCCCAAGCCACGACATCATCACTTCCCGCCTCTTCGCCGGCAGCCTGCAAAATCGCTATGGATTGCAGATCAGCGATTTCCTGACCTTTTTTCATCATGTTGTAGTAACGGTTCCCGTCGGAGGTTTCTCCATAGAGGACGATACCCTCGATGCGGTTGTCCTTGATGAACACTTTTTTGTAGTTGCCGTTGACGCCGTCATAGGCCTCGATGCTCTGTAGGCCATCCGTATCCATGATGTTCCCCGCCGAATACAGATCGCAGCCGGAAACTTTCAGGGAAGTGAACGTCTTCGATCCCTGGTAGGGTTTGGCTTCGATGCCGGTCAGCGCATCGGCCAGCACTTTGCCTTGTTCAAACAATGGGGCAACCAGGCCATAGGTTTTCCCGTCATGCTCTACGCATTCACCGATTGCGTAGATTTCCGGTAGGTTGGTTTCCATGAAGTCATTGACGACGATCCCGCGGTTCACTTCCAGGCCGGCTTCGCGCGCCAATTCGGCAGCAGGCCGGATGCCGATCGACATGACGACAAGGTCCGTTTCGATCGTGCTGCCGTCCTTGAAGCGCAGGCCGGTAACGCGCGCTTCGCCCAAGATTTCGGTTGTTGCGTGCTCGAGCAGGAACTTCAGCCCCTGCGCCTCCAGGTCTTTCTGCAGCATTTTACCGGCCCTTTCATCCAGCTGGGTTTCCATCAGCCATTTGGCCAAATGGACCACGGTGACGTCCATTCCCTGCAGCTGGAGACCTTTCGCGGCTTCCAGACCGAGCAAACCGCCGCCGATGACGACAGCTCTCTTGTGCTTGCCGGCAGCTTCCATCATTTCAGCCGTATCGTCGATGGTGCGGAAAGCGACTACGCCGTCTTTCTGCGAACCGGGTATCGGCAGAATGAAAGGATGCGAACCTGTCGCAAAAACCAATTTATCGTAAGGGACCTTCAGCCCTTTTTCGGTTGTAATGAGTTTTTTTGCTGCATCGACTCCGACCGCCGGATCTTCATTGATCAGCGTGATATTATTTTCTTCGTACCACGTGTATGGATTGGTGATGATTTCATCAACCGTCATTTTGTTCTGCAGCACATTGGAAAGCATGATGCGGTTGTAGTTCGGGTAGCATTCCTTCCCGATGATAGTGATAGCGTAGCGTTCCGGATCCCTTTCCAGAATTTCCTCAACCAAGCGGACTCCCGCCATACCGTTTCCGATCAAGACCAACTGTTCTTTCATCTGCGCACCCTCTTCTATTCGTTGTTATGAAATTCACAATAAAGGATTCGCGATTCATTTAACATTAGGGAAACACCTATGTTTTCCGGATCGCCATATTTCAGACAAAAAAAATAACTCAAGCGCCAGGCTTGAGTTATTTTTTCGGCAATTTTTCGGCAATCTCGTGCAGCAAACGTTTGGCTCTGCGCGGGTCATTGCCGAAAGTGGAGACAGCCACCAGAAAATCATCCTGGCGCAAGGTCGCCAGATTGATGAAGTCGCTGTTGCTGCGGTCGGTCGTGTCGTTCAGGAACTGATGCGGTCCGATCTCCGACCTTATCGCATTGTTGATGAGGGGATCATCCGTGCAGACGAATATGAAAGTTGCCCCCTCAAGATCACCCGATCGGTAGCCCCTTCTGATCAGCACTGCCTGGCTGTTTTCAGCCCACTCCCGGATTTCCGGACTGACGGTTGGAGCGATGACAGTCGGTTGGCCGCCGCAACGGATCAATTCCTGCAATTTCCGCGTAGCGATCTTGCCGCCGCCGACCACCACAATTTTCCTTTTGCTGATGTCGACCATCATCGGATACATCCGGCATCCTCCAATCGCTCCTTTAATGCCTGATGGACAGCTTCCGCATCGATCAAATGTTCCAGCAGCACATCCTGAGGCCGGTTATTTTCGAACCAGAAACCTATTTTCTTGGCCAAGTATCCATCTGTAAAAAACAGCCGTTGCACGATGTACGGCTGATCTCCGGAAATCGCCTGATAATGCGGTTCGCCAAGATGATTTGATGCAAAAACCTCGCGATGCAAGTCTGCTCTGAGTGCAGCGGCGATCCGTTCCAGCTGTTCGGCCGGTTCCGGGTAGTGGGTCGTGCCATGCGCGACCAACATGATCGGATAGGTCGGGTGCCGCTCGGCAGCTTCAGCCAATCCCTTTTTCAGCCAGTCGTACACGGCCCTCGTCGTCCCAAGCGTCCCGCAGATTTCAAACGGAACCGCAGCGCTTGCCGCCATGCGCTGCGGGATATCCTCCCGAGCGTGCGTTGCCGGGAAAAGCAAAACGGGGACGACGATGATTTTGTCCACCATCTGTTCCTCGAGCGCAATGACTGCTTCCTCCAATGTCTGCCGCTGTCCTTCCAGCATGCCGATCGCCTGCGGCAGATCCAAACTGTCGCTGAAATCTTTGACGATATTGGCTAGTTTTTGCGGGATGCTTGTTTTTCTGCCGTGCAGCACGTAGATGATTCCGATTTTCATCGTATTCCTCCTAGAAATCGACCAGATGATTTTTCACGCTGTAACGCAAAAGATCGGCGTAGCTGTCGACCTTCAGTTTTTTTCTGATGTTTGCCTTGTGCACCTCTACCGTTTTGACGGAAATGTACAGTTTTTCGGCTATGTCCCGGTTGTTGTAACCCAATGCGACAAGCGGCAGGACTTCTTTTTCCCGTTTCGAAAGGCTGTCGTAGAGGCTGTCGCCCTCGAACGTATCCAACTCATCCAGCCTGTCGCTCGGATAGCCGCTGTAGTAGCGCTGGTTGGCGTGGACTTGACGGATGCCGTCCAACAGGATGTCGTCGGTCGTGCTCTTGAGGATGAATCCATCGGCTCCGGCAGCCAACGCTTCCTTCACGTAACTTTCCTCATCATGCATCGTCAAGACGATCACTTTGATTTCAGGATGCGTCTCCTTGATCCGGCGCGTCGTTTGCAGGCCGTTTTCCCCCGGAGGCATACTGATGTCCATCAACACCAGATCCGCCTGCGTATTTTCCAGCTTCATAAAAACTTCATTGCCGTCAGCAGCATCCCCGACGACCTCCATGTCCGGTTGTGCATTCAGCATGAAGGTCAGTGCGTTGCGCACCAGTGCATGATCGTCTGCAATAATGATTTTCATGCCGATTCCTCCTCATATGGCAAGATTATTGTGATGCGTGTCCCTTTATCCATTCCCGTATCGATTTCCAAATCCCCACCCACTGAATGGGCACGTTCACGCAGATTCAGCAGGCCGAATCCGAGATGATACGGATCGTAGATGAAGCCTTTCCCTTCGTCCGCAATCGTGACGCGCAGTTCGGTTTGAGCAAAAGCCAGTCTTATGGTAGCCTCGTTTTCTCCGGAGTATTTCAAAGCATTCGAGACAGCTTCCTGGATGCTTCTGTAGATGACGACGTTCCCGCGTCCGCTGAGATCATGCCGCTCCCCATCAACGATAACACGGATGATGAATCCTGTCATTTCCAGGGTCTGATCAACGAACTGGTTGATCGCCGGGATAAGCCCGACATCGTCCAAAATGCTCGGACGCAGTTCGGTAGCCATACTTTTGATTTCCAAAAGCACGTCCGCAAAATGACGATCGATTGCCTGAAGCTTCTGCTGATGCTCCTCAACCGGAGTCCACTTCAATCCTCTGGTTTCCAGCATCAAGCTGTAGATGCTCTGGGCAATCCCGTCATGGAGTTCCCGTGCGATCCTTTTCTGCTCACTTTCGCGTACCTCGTTCAAGTAGGTCAACATGCTTTTCCCCTCTGATTCAAAAGGCTTATCGATGTAGCGGATTTCCAGCAGCCAGTTTTGTCTCTTTTTCAGTAATTTACCGAAAAATTCATAGGGCACCCCATCCCGGCCCATAAAAGTGATCGGGAATCCATCCGAAGCTGCCCATTTATTCTCGAGCGGGCAGTTTTTGCAGGCCCTTTTATCGGTATGGAAAGCACAGCAAGTGCCCTTGGCTACCTGCACCGCATACTCCATCGAAATGACATAATCTGTCTCGAACTTTTCCGCCTGGGCATTCTTGCCGATTACGGTGTAGTCGGCATCCATCAACCAAGTCGGCTGGACCGGACCTTGGCGAATGCCTTCCTTTGGATCAGTCATCCTTGTGCCCCTCCTCCTCCAAAAGCAGCGACAAATCCGGCAAAGCTGCGTAAACCGCGGTTACGTCGGGCGCTGCCGAATCATTCGGATTGCGGAATCCCAGCAACAGTACTGCGCGGATGATGCCGTCCCTCATAATCGGAATTCCGATTATCATATCGAGTTGCTCAAGCCTTGCGATCGGATACTTCAAAAGATTTTGACTGTCTGATTGAATTTCGGTGGCGCGTTGCTCCCTGCCTGTGCGCCAAACTTCGCCGGCGATGCCTTTGCCGATACGCAAGCGGATTGTCTTGTAGCGATTGCTTGTGTTTCCGGCTACATTTGTCCAACGCAATTCGGTTTGTTGGCAAGGCGGCGCAACATCCTGGGCCAAGCCCAAAAAATCCGCCTGCCATTCCCCTCTTTTTTCCTCCAACCACAAATCTATTTGTGACATTGTTCACTACTCCAATTCCCTATATTATTCAAAAACCCTGTCTTTTGGTTGCCCTTTATCCGAAAAATGACTATGATGATACCAATTGTCGGAAGCAAATTATTTATTAAGGAGTTTATTATGAAACAAATCAAAAGTCTAACATTTTTCAATCTGATTCTGATCATCGTCATGACGGTCTACTCTTTTTCGAGCATGTCCTCCTCATTTTTCATGATGGGCCTCAAAGCCTTCCCTTGGTTTCTGATCAGCGCGTTTTTTTATTTTGTCCCTTATGCCCTTATTGTATCAGAATATACGCGCAGCTATTCGGATCGCACCGGCGGCATCTATGCTTGGCTGAAGGATGCTTTCTCTCCGCGTATCGCTTTCGTTACCGCGTTCCTTTGGTACTGCAGCTACTTCACCTGGATCATCAGTCTGTTCATGAAGCTGCTGATACCTTTCACGATCATGATTTTCGGGCAGGACTTGACTTCCGCCGGGCAATGGTTCGGCATCGATACATCCTACTGGATCATGGTGCTCTCGCTCTTGGCTGTGTTCTGCATGACTTGGGTGATCAACCGTGGGCACCAAGCCGTCTTTTCATTTCTGAAGACGAGCAGCTACGCGATGGTCGGTCTGCTGCTCATCTCCGGGATCGGCAATCTGTTGCTGATGATGAACAATCCGCAACTCATCATGCAAAATATGCAGCACAGCCTGACCGCTCCGAGTTTCTTCAAGGAAACCGGTGATTCATTCCTTTCGCAACTGCCTTTCTTTATTTTTGCCATCACCGCATTCGGCGGACTGGACACGATCGCCAGCTTGGTTGACAAATCCGGCGAACAAAGAAAGAAATTCCCGAAAGCGTTGATCATCAGCGCCGTGATCATCGTCGTCCTCTATTTCGGCGGCATCATGTTGTGGAGCGGCGCGAATAACCTGAATGTTTTGCGGGAAACCGATCAGTTCCACCTCGGCAATCTGATGTACGGTTTGATGGGCAGTCTCGCAAACAACATCAGCGTTTCCTTCGGACTGTCCGCAGTTGCTCAGACTTTCCTGTATCAAGCGTTCATCCGCTATACTGCGTTCACCTTGTTCGTGGCTTACATCGGGCTTTTGTCGTCCATCACCTATACACCTTTGAAAAGTTTGATCCAGGGAACTCCAAAAGAGATCTGGCCGCATTTCCTGACAAAAAGCAATCGAAAAGAAATGCCGCAAACGGCACTTTGGATCCAAGCCGCAGTCGTTTCTGTGTGTATTATAGGTTTATCTTTGAATAGTACCATTTTAGGCGCATTATTCAACCAATTGACCTATATGACCAACGTAGCCCGCGCCATTCCTTATTTCGTTGTAGCCGCAAGTTATCCGTTCTATCGCATCAAGAATCCTGTGTTGCTGAAGCATTCACTGATCGGTTCGCATTGGCAAGGGTACCTTTGCTCGCTGAGCGTCTGCACGGCTACTTTGATCGCCATCACTTTCCAGGTCTATCAGCCGTTCCATACCGGCGAATATGTCCAAGCCCTGTTGCTCATCATCGGGCCGATCCTGTTCGGACTTCTCGGCAGCAGCATCTACCAAAGGTTCGAAAAGAATCAGACACAAATTTCGCTCGAAAATAATTTATAGAATTTACTTTAAAACACAAAGAAGGAACCGTTCTGGCCAATGACCTGAGCGGTTCCTTTTTTGCATCCAGCGGTGTGTATTCCCGTTGGTGCCTTTAAAGCAGATTGCGCCTCAATCCATAGAAATACTGAACAATCGAGTGCTTCATTTTGATGGCTTGCTCCATATCCAGGATCCGTTTTTTGCCGACGCGCTTATCCATCAAGGCCAAGCAATTCAGCAGGATATCCGTGCTTGCGAGGCTGGTTTCGATGGGCTGATTCAAATAAACTTCTGCAGTTTTGTAGAAATCGGATTTGCTCAAGGCTGTCTGGGCAGCCATCGTTCCCTTGGCATAGGCCAACAGTTTGCGGTCCCTCGCAATCACTGCCAAGCGCTTTTCCGGTACTTTTCCGCCGGTTTCTCTGCTGATGTGCTCAATTTCGGCATCGCTGAGCGGAATCACGACCGCGGGATCATTCTTGATATCCTGTTCCGACTGGTACCATTTCATCCCAGTCGTCCCGTCTTTCATGTTGAATATTTTTTTCTTGTCCACGGCTATGCAGCACTTTCCGTTTTTATCAGGTGAATAGCGGTAGCTGGTGGATAGGTACTCCACTCTGCCCGTCAATGCAGGCGCAAGGAAGTTTTCCAGCTGCAGCTTCATTTTGCTCCAAATCATATTTTTCCTCCATCGAGCAGCGTTTTTGCTGTCCATTTATTCTTATCTTTACATTATGTCGAAAAACATCAGGGTAGGTCAATCCTTTTCAGACTTCCGAACCGTCTTTTTCATATTCCATTGCCCCTTCAATACCGGGACGTTTCAATCGTCCGGCATTACGGAATATGCTAAAATATAAGCATAAATCACCTTGTACAAACGCAACCAGGCATGCCGAAAGGAGTATCAAAATGAAAAAAGGCAGAGTCAGCCACATTTCGCTTTTTTCTGGCATTTTGCTCAGTCTGCTCCCGCTTGGCCTTATGCGCAGAGATCCTGATGATGCTGCAGTAGCGACCAAAGAATCCGGCATGATTTTGCAACCCGGAACTGCCGATGCGGTGCGATTGGATGTGCCGCTCCTGAACCAGTTGGATCCTCCGGCCCTGCTGCTCGGTTGCGAAGTCACCTCGCTTGCCATGATCCTTCAGTACAACAGGATATCGGTCACGAAAAATGAGCTCGCAGAAAAACTTCCGGTCGTTCCGATCTATTATGAAAACGGGCTGCACGGCAACCCGAATGAGGGGGTTGTCGGCGATGTGACCGGGATCGACTACGGTTTTTGCGTCTACCATGCCCCCATCGCCGCCTTGGCATCCGAATACATCCCATCCGCTCGTGTGGAGGATATCAGCGGACTGGATTTTTATTTTGTCATTGCAGCTTTGGACGAAGGTTATCCCGTTTGGGTCGTCACGACGACCACTTTCCTGTACGATGATGCTTTGGAGGTGTGGCAAACGCCGACAGGACCGGTCAACATCAGCTACATCATGCACAGTGTTGTGGTCGTCGGGTATGATGCCGATAATCCTTTCATAAACAATCCCTATGGCCACAAGGACCAGAAAGTCGATCGGCAAAACTTCATCCTGGCATGGGAACAGATGGGCAGGCAAGCGGTCTACATCAAAGCAGGGTTGCCTGATCTGCAGGAGATGCAGACAAAAGAATAGGATCCCGGCTTAATTCCGGAATCCTATTCTTTTCATTTTTTCAATTCGCAGGATCAATAATCGACTTCGAAGCGTTTGGAAGCCTTCGAAAGCGTATGGCAAATGACCCAGTAGAGGCAAGCCATGATGACGTACATCGGCAAAACATAAGCCGAATCCATCGAATAGATGATTTTTGAGCGGTAGGTCAGCTCCGAAAACGAGATGATCGTCGTCAGGGAGGTGTCCTTGATCAAGGATATGAATTGCGACACCAACGACGGAACCATCGAACGGACGCCTTGAGGTATGATGATATGCCGCATCGTCTCGGCAAAAGCGAACCCCGTTGAAAGCCCCGCCTCCATTTGCCCAACTGCGACAGATTTCAGTCCGGCGCGCACGATTTCTGCGATCATGCATGACTCGAACACTGTAACGGAGGATACCAAGCCCCAAATGGATCGAGAAAGTGGATGATTGGCGGACAGTTGGTTTTATGGCAGTTCCGCTACTGAATGATTAGAAAATCCCAACCAATCATTTAGCTTCCCGCAACCCGGAGCTGGCGAGAATACATTTATTTTAATGTTTTCATATAATTCTTTTTACTCCCCGTGATTATGATATAACGGTTAGATTTGGAATAGGAATAGGTTGGATTATGTTGATGTCGACCCAGAGCCTGAAAGCCACTAAATTTGATCCGTAAGCACTACTAGTCAACAAGTACACTCCAGGTCAACTCGAGAACAAAAATTAAATATGGGCAATTTTATTTGCCTTTAAGTGCTTTTTTTGCGGCCAGAGATGCAAAAAGGCAGGCACAATGATCGCTGTGATCATTGTGCCTGCCTTTTAGTGCGCAAATATGGAATCTATTTTTTTTCATCCTCGTGCATCTTGCGGATCAATTCGTCGATCTTGCTGCCGTAAGCCACCGATTCATCTCGTTTGAAGATCAATTCCGGTGTCTTGTAAAGTGACAGACGCATTCCAAGTTCTTTGCGGACAAGGCCGGTTGCCTTGTCCAGACCTTGTTGCGTTTTTTCGCGGTCGCTGGCAAGTTCCGACAAAGTGCTGTAATAGATGGTAGCTTGCTGGAGATCGCCGGTGACTTCAACATCGGTGATGTTCACGTGCGCAACCCGCGGATCTTTTACGCGCTTGGCCAAGATGTCATTCACTTCACGCTGTATTTCTTGTTTTACTCTTCCGGCTCTGAAATTAGCCATTTCGGTTCACCTCTTAATAGATCGATTGCTGCGGCAATTTATTTTTTGATTTCCACCATGTGGTAAGCTTCAATGACGTCATCGATGCGGATGTCATTGTAGTCTTCGATCATCAAACCACATTCAAAGCCTTTTTTGACTTCCTTGGCATCATCCTTGAATCGTTTCAAGCTGGCAAGTTTACCGTCAAAAATGACGATGTTGTCGCGGATAATGCGGACACTGCTGTTTCTTCCGATGTATCCGTCGGTAACAAAGGCCCCGCCGATTGTGCCGACTTTGGAAACTTTATACGTTTCACGGATAAGCGCTTGGCCAGTCACTTGTTCCTCGAATTCAGGATCCAGCATACCTTTCATGGCTGTTTCGATTTCATCGATTGCGTTGTAGATGATGCGGTGCAGACGGATGTCGACAGATTCTCCCTCCGCCTGGATCTTCGCTTGAGGAGTCGGACGAACGTTGAAACCGATGATGATCGCGTTGCTGGCTGCCGCAAGCGTGACATCACTTTCATTGATGGCCCCTGCTGCCGAGTGGACGATTTTGACGCGCACGCCCTCAACCTCGATTTTTTGCAGGCTCGCTGCCAACGCCTCGACGGATCCTTGTACATCCGCTTTGATGATGACATTGACTTCCTTCAGTTCTCCGTCTTTCAGGCTTGAGAACAAGTTGTCCAGGGTGACGCGGTTTTGGCTCGAACGTTGTTCTACCAATGCACGTTTCGCCCGTTCTTCACCAGCTTGGCGTGCTGTCTTTTCATCTTCGAAGACGACGAAGTGATCGCCGGCCTGCGGCGCTGCATTCAATCCGGTGATTTCGACCGGCATTGCAGGTCCGGCTGTTTTGACGCGTCTGCCTTGATCATTGACCATCACGCGGACACGACCGTGTGTATTACCGGCAACCAACGGATCGCCGACTTTCAAAGTCCCTGCCTGCACCAATACGGTAGCGATCGGGCCTTTGGATTTGTCCAAACGGGCTTCGATGACGGACCCGATTGCCAGACGGTTCGGATTGGCTTTCAATTCCTGCACCTCAGCAACCAACAAGATCATTTCAAGCAACTCATCGATACCTTGTCCGAATTTCGCCGAAATATTGACGAAGATCGTGTCTCCGCCCCAAGCTTCAGGAATCAGACCTTGGTCGGAAAGTTCCTGCATGACGCGGTCAGGATTGGCCGTCGGTTTGTCGATTTTATTCACCGCAACAATGATCGGAACATCGGCTGCTTTGGCATGGTTGATGGCTTCGATTGTCTGCGGCATCACGCCGTCATCAGCTGCAACGACGATGATGGTGATGTCCGTTACGTCGGCTCCCCGGGCCCGCATGGTCGTGAAGGCCGCATGTCCTGGAGTATCCAGGAACGTAATCGGCTTGCCGTCGATCTTCACTTGGTAAGCGCCGATATGCTGGGTGATTCCGCCGGCTTCGGTTTGGATCACGTTCGTGTTGCGCAGTGAATCCAACAGAGTCGTTTTACCGTGGTCGACGTGACCCATGATTGTGACAACTGGCGGTCTTGAAACCAACTCATCCGGGTTTTCTTCCATTTCGAAATAGCTGTCCAGATCGGAAATATCCTGAACGAATTTTTCTTCGGCCTCGATGCCATAATCGGCAGCCAACAATTCCAAAGCGTCTTTGCCTAATGCTTGGTTTTGTGTGACCATGATGCCCATCAGGAATAGTTTTTTGATGATTTCCGCAGGTTCGCGGTGCAGTTTTTTGGCAACTTCCATAACCGTCATGCCATCAGTGTAGATGAATGTTTCCGGCAACTCGCGGAATTTGCGCGGAGGCACTGCAGGCCCTTGTTTGGTCGTGCCTTTTTTAAATTTTGAACGTTTGTTTTTGTTGTAAGGATTGTTGCCTCTCCCTTGATTGCCTTGGCCGCGTTGATTGGATCCGCCTGAATTTTGACCGTACGATGGACGGTTGGATTTTGCTGGCGCATTTGTATTCGTGTTTGCAGTTTTCTGCACTGGTTTGTCATTTGATTTGTTTGGCGAAACAGAGTCAACTCGATTCATTTTAGTATTTGGACGCTCTTGTCCAGCTTGGCTAGCGGTTTGTGCCGGCCGTTTTGTGTTTCTTTCTGAAGTGCTTCTGGCTTGTCCTCTATTTCCGGAACCAGTTTTCTGATTCTGAGAAGGCTGCGATGGTTTTTCTTTCATGTCTTTGTTTTTCCTCGGTTCACTTTTATCAGTAGGTTTGTGCGTCCCGGCTGCAGGGGCCTTTTTTGATTCTGCTGGTCGCTTTTTCTGTGGCGCATTGGCTTGCGGTGCACTTGGTGCGGCATCCTGATTTCCGGAGGCGATGGCTTGGTTCAACTTTTTGATGTCTCCATCCTCCATGGTTGACATATGGCTATGATAATCGATCCCCAATTGTTTTGCTTTATCCAACACCGTTTTGCTTGATACTTTGTGTTCTTTTGCATATTCGTAGACACGTTTTTTTTCCATGTCATCACCTTCCCTTATCTCATTACTTTGTTCCTTTCAGCCGCAAGAAACTTTTGGCGAATCCTCTGTCGGTCAGGGCGCAAATGGAACGTGACTTGCCTATTGCCTGACTGATTTGTTCCGAAGTGAAATGCACCAGGAACGGGACTTCATAGTAGCGGCATTTGTTTTCTAATTTTTCTTTGGTGTTATCGCTGCAGTCGATTGCGCACACCACAAAAACCGCTTCGTTTTTCTGGATGGACTTGATGGTCATTTCTTCACCAGTGATCAATTTGCCGGCGCGCAATGCCAAGCCCAACAGATTCAGCATCTTGTTCTCGGGTGTCATAGCAAACTCCTGGCTTTTTGATGTTCCACATAGTCGTATAGTTCCTGATAGAACGCGTCGCTGATTGCGGTCTCAAGGTGCTTGTCCAAAATGTGCTGCTTCCAGGCCTTCTGCACCAAGGTGGGCTCCAGCGAAATATAGGCTCCGCGGCCATTCTTGCGGCCGGTAGGGTCGATGGCGATTTCGCCTGCCTGATTTTTCACGATGCGGACCAATTCTTTTTTGGGTTTCATCTCGTTGGAGACGACACATTTCCGCATCGGAACTTTTCTTGTCTTCATAAAGCTTCACCTCACTGATTAGTCTTGATAGTCCTCTGCCAGTTCGTCATAGCTCTGTTCCGGATCCGTCTCGACTTCCGAGATCAGCTGCTCCACATCTTCAGGATCAAGGATTTTTTCATCATTTTCATATTCTTCCGTATAGTCCGTATCCTCAGCTGGAACTGCGATATCATCGGCAACTTCCTCAGCCGTAAAGATTTTGTCCAAGCCTGCGAAGGAACGCAGCGTATCCGGATCCTCTTCCTCGGAACCGACTTTATGGGCGCCAGCTTCCATCAATAACTTATTATACTCCGTTTCGGACTTGATATCGATTTTATAGCCTGTCAATTTGGCCGCTAAGCGGGCGTTTTGCCCTTTTTTCCCGATTGCCAAGGACAATTGGTAGTCGGGCACGATGACCGTGCAACTGCCGTCTGCCGGATGGAAATCGACATTCACGACTTGCGCCGGGTTCAGTGCGTTGCCGATGTAGATCGACGGATCTTCATTCCATTCGACGATATCCATATTTTCTCCGCGCAATTCGTTGACGATCGCTTGCACGCGCTGGCCTCTCGGTCCTACGCAGGTTCCGACAGGATCGACATTTTTGTCGCGCGAACGAACAGCTACCTTGGAACGGTCGCCGGCTTCGCGGGCGATCGAAACGATTTCGACTACACCATCGAAGATTTCCGGAACTTCTTGTTCGAACAAACGCTTCAGCAAATCAGGATGGCTTCGGCTGACAAAAACTTGCGGTCCTTTGGATGTGTTTTCGACTTTGGTGACGTACACTTTGATGCGGTCGTGCGGCTGGAACGTCTCATTCGGTATCTGTTCCTGTTTGGACAAGACCGCTTCAATTTTGCCGAGACTCACATAGATGTAACGGCTGTCCATTCTTTCGACAACGCCGGTCAAAATGTCGTTCTCGTACGCGATGAATTGGTTGTAGACGATGCTGCGTTCCGCTTCACGGATCCGTTGCATGATCACTTGCTTAGCGGTCTGGGCGGCGATCCGTCCAAAATCTTTCGGGGTAACCTCAAAACGGATCTTGTCGCCTAGTTCGTACGCTTTATTGATCTGCAAAGCATCCTCTAGGCTCACTTCCAGCGTCGAATCGAAGACCATGTCGACGACTTCTTTGACAGCATAGACATGAATGTCCCCTTTTTTTGTATCAAATTCCACTTCTACGTTCTGTGCCTGTCCATAATTGCGCTTGTAGGCAGACACTAGCGCAGCTTCCAATGCACTGATGACAATCTCTTTTGAGATCCCTTTGTCTTTTTCCAATACCTCGAGAGCATTCAACATTTCCTTGCTCATATTACTCATTCACTCCTATCTCAAAAATGATTAAAATTGGATAGCCAATCTTGCGTTTGCGATTTGTTTTCTTTGGATTTCGATATCTTTTGTTCTGGTTTTGATCCTTACCGTCAAGATGATAGTCTCGTCGTTGACTTCCTTCAGCGTGCCCTCGTAGAATTTTTCGCCATCGATTGCCTGATAAAATGACAGATGCACATATTTTCCGATTGCCTTCTGCATATCCGCTTCCGTCTTCAATAGCCGTTCCGCGCCTGGCGAGGACACTTCAAGAAAATACGCCTGAGGAATCGGATCCGGATCAATGTTATCTAAAGCTTCACTGACTTTCTCGCTGACCAGAGCGCATTCTTCGATATCGATGCCGCCTGGCTTGTCTATGTAGATCCTGAGGAACCAATTTTTGCCTTCCTTCAAGAACTCCATATCCACTAATTCCAAATTCTGTTCATCAACTATTGGCTGAACCACTACTCGAACTTCATCTACTACACGACTCACAGATATCCCCCTTTTTCAATCCCATACCGTCATACTCTGGCTGACTGCGTAAAAAGAGTGAGCGTTTCCGCTCACTCCATCCGACGACTTATTCTTCAATAATCATACACCATTGTGTCAGCAAATGCAAGGACTTCCCAATCCAAAGGCTATGGAATAGCCTTATCCTAAAAATCAAATAAAGAAAGTTGATTTTCATCAGGTAAGTTTTTCAACACTCCATTTTCATTCATGTAATCGATGATCGTCTTCGAAACCTTTCCGCGTGTCGCCAAGTCCTCCTTTGAAAGGAACGGTTGGCTTTCCCTCGCCTGGACGATCTGATTCGCCACGTTGCCGCCCAATCCCGGAATGGCCCGGAATGGCGCAATCAGTGTGTCTCCTTCGATCACGAAATTATTGGCATGCGATTTATCGAGATCGACCATCTTGAAACTGAAGCCGCGCTCCACCATTTCGTTGGCCAGCTCGAGAACGGTCAGCAAACTTTTCTCCTTGACCGATGCCTCCAAGCCTTTATCCATGATTTCCTTCATGCGGGATTTGATCATTTCCTTGCCTTGCGTCATCGCTACCAAGTCAAAATCCTGCGCCCGGACCGAAAAGAACGCACAATAATATCGGATCGGCTGATGCACTTTGAAGTAAGCGACCCGCAAGGCCATCAATACATAGGCCGCGGCATGGGCTTTCGGGAACATATACTTGATCTTCAGGCAGGATTGGATATACCATTCGGGAATCTCTTTGGCC
The DNA here is from genome assembly GCF_900109135.1 of Trichococcus ilyis. Lineage (GTDB taxonomy): Bacteria > Bacillota > Bacilli > Lactobacillales > Aerococcaceae > Trichococcus > Trichococcus ilyis. The sequence continues at coordinate 272,800 of NZ_FNYT01000001.1, forward strand.
CGCATCTCCGCCTGCCAATCATCAGGAATCCCTTTACCTTTCCGGACGCTTTCCATGATTTTGAAGGCAAGTCCGTCATCCATGCCATGATGGATCAGATAAACCATGATGTCGTCACGACAGCCGATGACGTCCGCCAGCGGGATGTTGTTCTCGCGGATAAGCGTTTCGGCATTGCCCAGATAGACGTCCGTCCCGTGGGAAAGTCCTGAAATCTGCAGCAATTCTGCAAACGTGTTCGGGCTGGTCTGCTCCAGCATCCCCCGCACAAAACGCGTCCCGAATTCAGGTATTCCCAGCGTTCCGGTTTTACTGAATATCTGTTCCGGTGTGACGCCCAAAACCTCGGTGCCGCCGAAAATTTTCATGACATCCGGATCGTTCGGCGGAATCGTCTGCGGATCGATGCCGGACAGATCCTGCAGCATCCGGATAACGGTCGGATCATCGTGCCCAAGGATATCCAGCTTGAGGACATTGTCATGGATCGAGTGAAAGTCGAAGTGGGTCGTTTTCCATTCGGAATCCTGGGCGTCAGCCGGGTACTGGATCGGCGTGAAATCATAGACATCCATGTAGTCGGGAATGACGATGATGCCGCCGGGATGTTGGCCGGTTGTGCGTTTTACGCCCGTACAGCCCTTCGCCAACCGGTCGATTTCCGCTGAAGAGAATCTGAAATTGTGGTCCCGCTCATAGGCTTTCACATACCCATAGGCTGTCTTGTCCGCGACGGTTCCGATTGTTCCGGCACGGTAGACATAATCCTCTCCGAAGAGATCTTTCGTATAGGCGTGCGCATGGGCTTGGTATTCACCGGAAAAGTTCAAATCGATATCGGGAACTTTATCGCCGTAGAAACCCAAAAATGTTTCGAACGGGATATCATGCCCGTCGCGGTCCATCTTCGCTGCGCACTTCGGACAGTCTTTTTCTTCCAGATCGTATCCGGAACCGATCGATCCGTCTTCATAGAAATGGGAGTACTTGCATTCCGGACAGCGGTAATGGGGCGGCAAGGGGTTGACTTCCGTTATCCCGGTCATCGTTGCCACGAAGCTTGAACCGACCGATCCCCGGGAACCGACCAGATAGCCGTCCTGATTGCTTTTCAGCACCAATTTTTGCGAAATCAGATAGATGACCGAGAAGCCATTGCCAATGATCGAGTTGAGTTCTTTCTCCAGTCTTTTTTCGACCAACTCCGGAAGATCTTCGCCATACAGTCGCTTTGCCTCATCATAGGAAAGCTTGGTGATTTCCTCGTTTGCGCCTTCCATGTTCGGCGTGTACAGTTGGTCCTTGATCGGAATGATCGCATCGATGCTGTCGGCTATTTTTTGGGAATTCGCGACGACGATTTCTTTCGCTTTTTCTTTGCCGAGGAAGGAAAAACAGTCCAGCATCTCGTCGGTCGTCCGGAAATGGGCTTCCGGCATATGCAACTCTTTTCCTTGGTTTGCCTTCAGTGAACCGACCAGTATCTCGCGATAGATGGCGTCCTCTTTGTTCAGGTAATGCACATTCCCGGTTGCGACGACCGTTTTCCCCAATTCATCGCCGATGGCAACGATTTGGGTGATGATTTCTTCCAGGTCGCTTTCATTCTTGACCAGTTCCTTCGTGATGAGTGGAGCATAAACCTCCTTGGGCATGACTTCGATATAGTCATAGAACTTGGCTTTTGCTTTCGCCGCTTCCGCCCCCTTTTGCATCATCGCCTCGAATATCTCCCCCTCGCTGCAGGCAGATCCGATCAACAGATTTTCCCGGGCCGACTGCAACACACTCCGGGGAAGGCGCGGCGTACGGTAATAATAATCGATGTTGGAAGCCGAAATGATTTTGAACAGGTCTTTGAGCCCGTCCTGATTTTTCGCCAATATCGTGGCGTGGAAAGGGCGCGCCCGTTTGTAGGAATCTCCGCCGCCTATATATTTGTTCAGTTCGTCATGGAACAGGATATTGTGTTCCTCACGTGCTTCTTTCAGGAATATCCAGCAGAGCGAGCCGGTCGTCTCCGAATCGTAGACGGCACGGTGATGCTGTTCCAAGCTGACCCCGTAACGCTTCGCCAACGTATTCAGACGATGGGATTTCAATTGCGGATGCAGGAATCGGGACATCTCCAGCGTATCGATCACCGGATTCACTGCCTCAGGCATACCGTTGCGTTCATAGCTGTTGTTCAGGAACCCCATATCGAAACTGGCGTTGTGGGCCACCAGAATGGTGCCTTCGGTGAAGGCTGCAAACTCCTCCAACACTGTCTTTTCCGGCTTGGAATCGCGCACCATCTCATCAGTGATGCCTGTCAGTTGGATGGTCGTCTGCGATAGAGGGTGACCGGGATTGATGAATTCTTCGAAGGTCGCGATGACATTGCCTTTGTACATTTTTACTGCGGCCAATTCGATGATCGTGTCATACACCGCGGACAGGCCCGTTGTTTCCACGTCGAAAACGACATAGGTTGCTTCGCTGAGATCCTCGTGGACAGGATTGTAGGCTATCGGCACACCATCGTCAACCACGTATGCTTCGATTCCGTACAGTATTTTCACATTGTTCGCTTTTCCGGCTGCATGGGCGTCGGGATAACCTTGTGCAGCCGCGTGATCGGTCAGCGCTATCGCTTTGTGTCCCCACTTCGCGGCTTGTTTGACAAAATCAGCAATGCTGTTCGTGGCATCCATCTGGCTCATGTTCGAATGCAGATGCAATTCCACCCTTTTTTCGTCTTCGGGCGCACGGTCTTTCCGCTCCGCATGCGCTACTTCGTTGACGTCGCGGGCATTCACCACCAAGTCGCGCATGAATGTATCTTCCTGGACGCTGCCGCGCACACGCACCCAGATGCCTTTTTTCACCAGTTCGAAGTTCTGTTCGTCCGTTTCATTCGAAGAGAACAATTTCACCGAAAAGGAGGACGTGTAATCCGTCAGCTTGAACACCAGCAGTTTTCTGCCGGAACGCAATTCCCGGATTTCGCTGTCGAAGATGTAGCCTTCGATGACGACGGAACGCTCTTCTTCAGTGATCGACGCCATTTGTTTGATCTCTTCTTTGGCGGAAATTTGTCTGCCGATCAACAAGGGACCATTTGAACTCGCTTTCGATTGGCCCCCGTCGCTGCGCTGCCGTTCCTGTTGGTTTTGTTTGATGGCCTCTTCTGCTTGTTTGACCAGCATTTCATCCTGTTCTTGTTTTCTGGCAAGATACTGTGCCATTCTCGCTTCCGATGCTTCCTCGTCCACTTCTATCGTAATCTGGAAAGCCGGAAAGCCCAATACTTGATAGTTTTGTTGGATCACGGCCAGATAATTATCGGCCAAATGGTTTTTCGTGATCTCGTTTTCGACGCTGATCACCACTTTATTCTCCGATACGACCGGCGTGTGCTTGGCAAAAAGGCTCTGAACCAAAGGGGAAGAGATGTTGCTGCGCTGTACGACCGTCTCCCAATAATCCAGAATGCTTTCGTTCGTCAAGACCGGGTTCCTTGTCTTGATCCGCAGGTCAATCGCGGCGATGGAGTGGAATTTTATTTTCATATGGTTCATTAAAGCGTGGAACACTTCGAAAGGTAGCACGTTATCAAAAGCAAGCTGAAACGACCATAACTTTGATTTCTTGTGCACGATGACCCGCTCGATTTCCCCGTTTTCAAAATACGGCAGATACTCCGGTTGGTGATGCAGATTTATCTGTTCCAGCAGCTGCTGGAACAATTCATGTTTCGATAATGCCATTTGATCGCTCCTTCTCAACTAACAAACAAAAAGACCCAAAGAATGAGCTTTCCTTTCTTTGAATCTTCTTGTATTTTCCTAATCATTGACCAAAGAAAAATCTTTGGATGTCATTCCAAGTGACGATGACCATCAGCAGGAGCAGCAGCCCCATTCCGACGGCTGTGATGATGCCCTCTTTTTCCGGATCCAGCGGTTTTCCTCTGACCCCTTCAACGATATTAAGCAGAAGCTTCCCGCCATCCAATGCAGGCACCGGCAAAAGGTTCACGACGCCAAGATTGATGCTCAAATAAGCCAAGAAACTGAGGACGCTCAGAAAACCATAATCGACTACCTGTTCGGTGGCGGCGTAGATGGCGACAGGGCCACCGAATGAATCCGGTTGGAACCCGGTCCTGAACATGGAGAAGACCAACCCGAAGATGGAAGTGGCGATCAACCAAAATTCGTCGAACCCGTATCTGATTTTGGCCATCAAAGTGCGATCCATCGGGGGAGCGACACCGATCAGCCCATAGTCATTGCCTTGTTCATCGGTTTTCGTGTCGGGCGTGACGAGAACATCGCGCGCTTCCTGGCCCTTAGTCACTACGGAAAGCGTGATTTCTTTGCCCGGGTTTGCTTGGATGGAGGCAACCAGCTGCGTCCAATCAGTAATTTCTTGGCCTTCGATAGCCAAGACCTCATCATCCGCCCGTAAACCGGCTGCCTCCGCAGGGCTGTCGGGCTGGATATCCCCCAGCCTGTTGTCATTGACCGTAACGCCGCCCTGCACAAACGCAATCGTGATGAAAACAGCGATTCCCAAAATGAAATTATTCATCGGACCCGCAAAATTGGTCATCATCCGTTTCAGCAAAGGTGCCGATTGGTACTGCACATCGATGGGAGCGATCTGAACCTCCGTGCCGTCCGCTTCGATGATCGTCGCATCGCGCTTGACTTCATAGGTTACAGCTTCCGAACTTCCCGGAATGATGCCCTTGATGAAGAGCGCCTGTTCCAGATCCGCTTCCAGCAATTCGATCGGAACCGCACGCAAATGCTGCTTGTTGCTTAAATCTATTTGAGCGACCTGTTGCGCCTCATCCAAGGTTATGTTAAGCGGCATTCCCGGTTTCAGCTCAGGGTCTTCATCCCCGATGCCAGCCATCCGTACATAACCGCCGATGGGCAGCATCCGGATTGTATAGGTCGTTCCGTTTTTACGATGAGAGAAGATTTTTGGTCCCATACCGATTGCGAACTCACGAACCAAAATACCGGCTTTTTTTGCGAAATAGAAATGGCCGAATTCATGAATGATCACCAATATGCTGAACACGATAATGAATGTTATGATTGTCTGAAACATCTGATCCCTCCCGTTTTGTTTCTAAGCTTATCCGGTTATAAAATGAACTGCAGGAAAATATGGAATACCGGCATCACAAAAAGTGTGCTGTCGAAACGATCGAGCATTCCGCCATGCCCGGGTAAAATTTTCCCGGCATCCTTCACGCCGAAATAGCGTTTGAATGCCGATTCGACCAAGTCGCCCATCTGTCCGCAGACGGAAAGCAACACAGTCAGCATGACTTGGAGTCCCATCGATAACCCCAACGGATTATAGTAATGGAAGAACACGATGGCGATCAAGACAGCAGCGATCGATCCACCGACGGACCCTTCGATCGTTTTGTTCGGGCTGATTGCCGGAGCCAATTTATTCTTGCCGATTTTCCTTCCGATCATGTAAGCGCCGATATCCGTTCCCCAGATGATGAACATCACCAGAAGCACCATCCAAAAACCGATTTCCCTTGTCTGCATGAAATAAAAAAATCCTCTTCCGACATACAGGGAAGTCAGAACTGAAGCCGCTGCATCGTCGAACGTGAAATCATTTTTTGAGAACACTGTGAACACGAACAGGATCAACGCCTCCAAGTAGATCAACAACATCGCATCGATGCCGGCCGGAATAAAATGCAAATAGGATTCCGGCAGCATCAGAAGCACTGTCGCCAAAGCGGTGATGCCCCCTTCCAGACTGAAAATGGATAGTTTTTTCATCTTCAATAATTCTTGGACAGCAATCAATCCGATTGCTGTCATCAACAGTTGCAAGGGCAGTCCGCCAATCCATAAGAATGGGATAAAAACGGCGCCAGCCACCAAACCTGTGATTACTCTTTCCTTCATGGTATCCTCCCTAGATGCCGCCGAAGCGGCGATTACGATGCTGATATTCTGCCAACGCAGCCTGTAAGCTGGCTGTTGAAAAATCAGGCCAAAATTCTTCCGTGAAGTACATTTCGCTGTAGGCAGCCTGCCACAGCAGAAAATTGCTCAAACGGATTTCCCCGCTGGTGCGGATCAACAAGTCAGGATCTTGCCACTCGCCAAGCGTCTTTGTAAAAAGGTAGGATTCGAACACTTCATCAGTGATCGCATCGGCTGATAGTTGCCCTGATGCCACATCTACTGCTATTTTTTTCGTCGCTGCGATGATTTCCGCCCGTGACCCATAATTCAAAGCGAAATTCAAAACGAGGCCGGTATTGTCTTTCGTTTTTTCGATTGCATTTCGGACGACCTTCAACGTCTTTTCCGGCAGCTGATCGATCCACCCGATAGTCGTCACTTTGATGTTGTTTTCCATCAATTCCGGCATGAACACGTCAAAAAAATCGATGGGCAATCCCATCAGAAAATTGACTTCATCGGAAGGACGCTTCCAATTTTCTGTCGAAAAGGCGTACAGTGTCAGAACCTTTATGTTCAAACGGCTTGCCTCCACGGCAATCCTTTTGACGGTGTTCATGCCTTCCTTATGCCCATAGACCCGCGGCATCATTTTTTTCTTGGCCCAACGGCCGTTCCCGTCCATGATGATGGCGACATGGGCCGGAACAATGCCTGCCTCATCAAACGGCACTTCTGATTTTGGATTCTCACTCTTGAATAGAGCCATGCTTTATCCCTCACTTTTCCATAACTCTTCTTATTTTAACAAAAACCCGCCGGAATTCCTATGATTAACCGGAAATTATCATATTTTTAAGGATGACGGGCGGTCCGAAAGGAAAAGCCAGGGCGCAAATCATATCGGATGATTTGTGCCCTGGCTCCTTGCGATGGTCGCTTTTATACGTCCAAAATTTCTTTTTCTTTGGCCGCAGTTATCTTGTCGATTTCTTTGGAAGACTTGTCGGTCAACTCTTGCACTTTCTTTTCGTATGTGCGCAACTCATCTTCAGTGATTTCTTTGTTCTTTTCGGCTTTTTTCAAGGCCTCGATGGCATCACGGCGGATATTCCGGATTGAGACTTTTGCGGCTTCGTTTTCTTTGCCGACAATCTTCGCCAATTCTTTGCGTCGTTCAGCTGTCAGTGGCGGGATCACCAATCGGATCACGCTACCGTCATTTGCCGGACTGATGCCCAAATCGCTTTGGTAAATCGCGCGTTCGATATCGCCGATGCTGGATTTGTCGTAAGGCGTGACCATCAGCATGCGCGCTTCGGGAATCGTGATGGAAGCCAACTGATTCACCGGCGTGCTTGTTCCGTAATACTCCACTTCGATACGATCCAGCAGACTTGCGTTTGCGCGTCCTGCCCGAATCGAACCCAGTTCACGGATCAGTGCCGCTTCCGTTTTTTTCATTCTCTCTGTAGCGTTGTCCAGGATTGCTTTAACCATGATTATTTCCCCCTAACAGTCGTTCCGATATCTTCGCCCATGATGACACGGCGGATATTCCCTTGCTTATTCAGGTTGAATACAACCAGCGGGATATCATTGTCCATGCTCAATGAGCTTGCTGTTGTGTCCATTACTTGCAGCCCTTTTGAAATGACATCCAAATGAGTCAATTCAGAGAATTTGGTTGCGTTCAAATCTTTCATCGGATCGGATGAATAGACTCCGTCGACATTGTTCTTAGCCATCAAAATAACGTCAGCATCAATTTCAGCGGCACGAAGGGCTGCTGTCGTATCAGTCGAGAAGTAAGGATTGCCTGTTCCGGCAGCAAAGATGACAACGCGCCCTTTTTCAAGGTGACGGACAGCTCTTCTGCGGATATACGGTTCGGCAATCTGTCTCATTTCGATGGAAGTCTGCACACGCGTCGGAACGCCTTCGTTTTCCAGTGCATCCTGCAAAGCCAGAGAGTTCATTACTGTCGCCAGCATGCCCATGTAATCGGCTTGTGCCCTTTCCATGCCCATTTCAGCGCCGGTCGTGCCGCGCCAAATGTTGCCTCCACCCACTACGATTGCGATTTCAACGCCCAAGTCATGCACTTCTTTGATTTCTTTTACGATTTCTTCAATCGTCGGTGGATTGATTCCGAAACCGGTGTCGCCCGCTAAAGCTTCACCACTTAATTTTAAAACCACGCGTTTGTATTTTGGATCACTCATTCTATATTCCCTCCGTAATTAGCTGAACCCTGAACAATCAGGCATTTGACTATGATAAAAAAGCCCCGATTAAGGGGCAATTTTCATTATTTTTTGACTTGGCTCATAACTTCTTCTGCAAAATCAACAGAGCGTTTTTCGATACCTTCGCCGACAGCGTAGCGGATGAATGCCTTCACAACGCCACCTTTGGAAGCTGCAAATTGTGAAACAGTTTGATCAGGATCTTTTACGAAAGGCTGATCGTTCAATGAAATTTCGCTCAAGAACTTGTTCAGACGGCCGACGATCATTTTTTCGACGATGTTGGCTGGTTTGCCTTCGTTCAATGCTTGTTCAGTAAGGACTTTCTTTTCGTGCTCGATTTCTTCTGCAGAAACTTCGTCGCGTGAAACGTATTTAGGATTGATTGCCGCTACGTGCATAGAGATATCTTTAGCAGCTTCAGCATCAGTTGATCCTTCCAGTACTGTCAACACAGCAATACGTCCGCCTTGGTGCAGGTACGCACCAAAAGCATCGGCATCCGTTTTCTCAACGATTGCGAAACGACGCAAAGTGATTTTTTCGCCGATTACTGTAGTTGCGTTCAGGATGACGTCATTCAGAGTGCCTTCAGCAGTTTCGATTGCCAAAGCAGCTTCCAAAGATTCTGGTTTGTGTTTAGCGATCGTTGCTGTGATATCAGCCACTAAGTCCTGGAATTTGTCGTTTTTCGCAACAAAGTCTGTTTCAGCGTTGATTTCAGCGATAACAGCCGTATTTCCTTCGACATACACGTTTGCAAGACCTTCGGCAGCGATGCGGTCAGCTTTTTTGGCTGCTTTCGCCATGCCTTTTTCTCTCAGGTAGTCAACCGCTTTGTCCATGTCGCCATCGACTTCCACTAGAGCTCTTTTAGCATCCATCATGCCTACGCCTGTCATGTCGCGCAATTCTTTAACCATTTTTGCTGTTACTTGTGCCATTCTATGATTCCTCCTGAATATTCTTTTTCATAAAAAAAACTGTCCCAAAGAGATAGAAAAGATGTCGGCTACCTAATTGGCTATATCTTTCTTCTTTTCTGAGACAGCTCGTTGCTTCAAACTAAATAGGAAATATTATTCGTTGTCGCCTTCAACGACTTCAACGATTTCTTCTAATGAAGTTGCTTCATCAGCTTCAGCTGCGAAAGTTTCTTCAACAGAAATTTCAGCTTGGTCATTTCCTTGGTTTCCTTCGATGAAAGCATCAGCCATTTTAGCAGTGATCAATTTGACAGCGCGGATAGCATCGTCATTTGAAGGGATTACTACGTCGATTTCATCTGGATCACAGTTTGTGTCAACCATAGCGACGATAGGAATGTTCAATTTTTGAGCTTCTTGAACAGCGATTCTTTCTTTTCTTGGGTCAACGATGAACATTACATCCGGGATTCTAGGCATATCTTTGATACCGCCCAAGAATTTTTCCAAACGTTCTTGTTCTTTTTTCAAGATAGAAACTTCTTTTTTAGGAAGTACTTCAAAAGTACCATCTTCAGCCATAGCTTCGATTGCTTTCAAACGTTTGATACGTTTTTGGATAGTATCCCAGTTTGTCAAAGTACCACCCAACCAACGGTGATTTACGAAGAATTGCCCTGAACGGATCGCTTCGTCTTTGATTGAATCTTGCGCTTGTTTTTTAGTACCTACGAATAAAGCGACGCCGCCTTCTTCAGCAACGTTAAGCATGTATTTGTATGCTTCGTCTACTAATTTCACCGTTTTTTGCAAGTCGATGATGTAGATACCGTTTCTTTCTGTGAAGATGTATCTCTTCATTTTTGGGTTCCAACGACGAGTCTGGTGACCGAAGTGTACGCCTGCTTCCAATAATTGTTTCATTGAAATTACTGCCATGTTTATTTCCTCCAAGTTTGTTTTTATTTTCCTCCCCTGATTTCTTCTGCAGCAGAAACTCGTCTGGCGACAAGCAACGTCCGCCGCATCGATCAAGGTGTGAAATGTGGTTTTGCACCGTTGATAATTATACTGAATTACACCGGAAGAAGCAAGCATTTTTTCCCAAAATGGTTTTCTGCCTGCATCCAGCCGCTAGCTCAGGACTGGATTCCCAATATCTGCTTGATGTCATCATTCGTCAGCCGCTGCCTACTGAGCGCTTCTTCGCCCTCCGATACGACCAATTGATCAAAGAGCATCTTTTTGTCTTGCTGCAGTTGATTGATTTTCTCTTCGATCGTCCCTTCCGCAATGAAACGATAGACCTGCACATTTTTCTTTTGGCCGATGCGGTGCGCCCGGCCCGCTGCCTGTTCTTCGACAGCCGGATTCCACCAAAGGTCGAAAAGGATCACCGTATCCGCACCGGTCAGGTTCAAGCCAGTTCCGCCCGCTTTCAGGGAAATCAAGAAGACGTCGGTTTGCCCCTTGTTGAATTCGTTGACCAACCCGATCCTTTCGGCGGGAGGGGTTTTCCCGCTCAGGTACAGATGACTGAGGTTCTCCTTGGCCAACTCCGCTTCGATCAGCTTCAGCATGGAAGTGAACTGCGAGAAAACCAAAACATGCTGGTTATTTTCCTGGGCATTCTTCAGTATCTCGACCAGCTGCTCCAATTTGCCCGAACCACCTTCGTAGGCTGCGTCCACCAAACGGGGATCGCAGCAGATTTGGCGCAAGCGAGTCAATCCGGCCAGTATTTCCATGCGGTTGCGTTGGAAATCTTCACTGTCATAGTCGGATACCTTTTCCTGGAGTTGCTGCAGATAAGCTAAATACATGATTTTCTGGTCCCGGTTCAGGCTGCTGTAGATGTCCGCCTCCGATTTTTCGGGGAGATCGCCCAGGACATCCGCCTTCAGCCTGCGCAACATGAACGGTTTGGCCGTTTTTGAGATGCTGCTGAGCGGCATTTTTTTGAATTCCTGCAATTTGGGGAACAGGCCCGGCAAAATCAACTGGAAAATCGCCCAAAATTCGGTCACGCTGTTCTCGATCGGCGTGCCGCTCAGTGCGATATTGACGCTGGCATTCATTTTGGCTATGGCCCGGAACGTTTTTGTGTTGTAATTATTGACGTATTGGGATTCGTCCAAAATCATCGCGTAAAATTCGCATTTCTGGTAGGCTTCGACGTCCTGGCGGAAGCTTTGATAGGATGTGATCGCAATGCCGTTCTCCGGCAGTTGCGCCAATTGTTCGTCCCGTTCTTTCTTCACGCCGCTGATGACGCGGATGGCAAGTGACGGCGCAAATTTCTGGAATTCATATTTCCAATTGTAGATCAATGAGGCGGGAGCGATGACCAATGCGGGCTTGGTTGCATTGTTCCCTTCCTCCATTTCGCTGAGCAGAAACGTGATGAGCTGGAGTGTCTTCCCCAGTCCCATTTCATCCGCCAAAATACCGCCCAATCCGTAACTGGCCAGAAATTTCAACCATTTGAAGCCTGTCACTTGGTAAGGCCGCAATTCTGCCCGCAGCGATTTCGGCAGTTCTGCCGGAAAGTCGTTCGGATTCTTGATGTAATGATAGAGCCGGTTGAGGAATTCTTGGCTTTCGATTTCAGGATTCAGATGATTGATCTCTTTTTCAAGCGTCATGCTCTTTATCACCGGCATGGAAAGGGTTCCGTCATGGATCTGGGACTCCTCTTTGATCAATGCGAGAAAGCGGTTCATCTCTTTCATTGTTTCGGTCTCAAGAGACAACATGCGTCCATCCTCGGTTTTGTAGAAAGGATCGTTCTTTCTGAGGCTGCTCAATAGCCGGTCGATTTCGTTTTCGGAAATGCCGCCCACGTCAAAACGGATATCCAAAAAGGAATCCCTGCTTCTGCGTTTGACCGATGTCGCCACCGCTGGGTTTTCGACAATCAGATTTTGCAGATCCGGACTCAATTCAACCTCCGCATACCGTCTCAATACAGGAACTTTTCGGTACAGAAAGCTGAAGAGATCGACATCCTTCGAGGCGGGGAAGGCTAACTGGTTTTCGATTATGTTGAATTCCAGATTTTCCAGCACCTGCAGGACCCGCTCTTCAGCGACCGTGTCCCTGATCAGGAATTGCCCTTCCTCATCCGATCCGCGGTTCTGGCGCAGGACTGTATCGCCATATTTGAAGAGAACTTCCCCTTTAATGCGTTGGGGCGGACCCTGGAAACGGATCGAGACTGCCAGTGGCTCATCAATGATCGTGCGCTCCAACTCTTCACTGAATTGCACCGATCCGATTTGTTTCAGCAGCGGGATAACGTAAGTCAGTAAATCCGATACTTCCGTTTCTTCTATCGCAATCACATTCGCTTCGGCAAAACGTTTTTCAAAAAAGGCGAGATATCCCAATAACTTCTGTTGCCGCACTGTCAACGAATGGATTGTGTTGCCGTCTATCAGCCAATCGTAGTCCAGCAAATGGATGATGTTCTCCTGCTCAATACGGAGTTCAATGCCCTTGCCCTTTTTGCCCAACAGGAAGCGGTAGCCAGGTTTTTCCTGACTGAGCCGCACTTCCGAATACGTTTGATCGCCAAAAACCCATTCGACCCGCTCGGTTTGGGCCAATTCCGTCAAAATGGACCGGGCTGCACTCGGCGGCAACACCAGGTAGGAATCCAATTTTCTGGCAGTGACGTTCAATAACTGTTTGTTCAAAGCAGCCGGCTGTTCCTCCAGCAATTTGTGCAGCCGATAGATGATCGGATAGTCCGAATCCTCGATATGGACTGTCCGAAAATCGATGGCATCGCCGATGCGGTATTCCCACTTTTCCTTTTTGATGAATTGTTCCGCGAACTGTTCGATATTGGTGACCATGTATGCCTTATCGATCCCTGCGCGCAAGGATAGGGCCAATACATACTCACCGGTGTTCTGCATCAGGTTGTTCTGTTTCATGCGCAAAATCTGCAGGCTATACTGCACAAAAAAATCCGATTGGGGGTTCAGGTTCTGGTTGCCGCAGTTTTCCTGAAAGAAAATCTGCGTCAAGTCATTCACGAATTCTTGCCCGGCGGTTTCCGCATCGACCTGAAATTGTTCAGCGCTGCTTTCCGACAGAATCCGGGTGCCGCTTTTTTCCTTCAGGAACAATTCAACAGCAATTGTGTGCTTACAATACTGATGCGTTTTCCAGTATTTACATTGACAGACATCCTGTTCTCTTGCGGTCCCATCCAAGGTGACGTGGTACATCTTGCTGCCCAGCACCTCACAATGCCAAACTTGGCTGTGGAAATCCGGTTGAACGGACAGTACGCGATCCTCATTCACATATTCGCGTCCCTCTTGTATCAACTTGTCCGGCATACTCCATTTCACGCTATCACTTCCTCTGCTTCTTGCTGTCCATTCTTTCATTGTACTGTAATTTCGCGTAAAAATATAGCTTCTTCCCCATTCGCGATTGGCGGAACCGAATATTTAGCTTGAAATATTCGGCAAACTATCCCATACTGATTAGCATAACCCCAAAGCAAAAGGAGTAATGAAATGTTTTTCAAAACAGTCGTTGTCATCGTCAGATTTCTGGTCCGTATTCTGAACGGCAAAACGGAAATCCAAAACAGAGAGTATATTCCTCAAGACACGGTCTACATCATTGCGGCACCCCACCGAAGCTTGCTGGATCCCGTATTTATTTCATTTGGCGTGTATCCGCATGTCTTCTCATCCATGGCGAAGCAGGAACTGTTCAAAGGCAGATTCATGAAATGGCTGCTTTTCCACATGAAGGCTTTCCCCGTCAATCGTGAAAATCCTGGCCCGAGCGCTCTCAAGCAGCCTGTTTCGATCCTGAAGGAAGGCAAAACCAGTTTGCTGATTTTCCCGACCGGATCCAGACACTCAGCAGAAATCAAAGGCGGAACCTCCTCCATCGCCAAGCTGGCCGGCGTTCCGATTCTTCCGGTAGTCTATCAGGGACCGCTCACCTTCAAAGATCTGATCAAACGCAAAAAGGCGACTGTGCGTTTCGGCAAACCGATCTATCTGCCGAAGGATAAACGGATTTCACGGGAAGAGTTGGCTGCCTATGATGAATTGCTTGGAACAACATTCCGCCAGTTGGATCAAGAAATCGATCCTGATTTTGTCTACATTGCACAATGATGGCAAGGACCCACTCGGCAGCGCCGGGGCGATCATAAAACACAAAAAACAGCGTTCAGGGAATCCTGACGCTGTTTTTTGTGCATTTCCGCCCATCAGTCATTCATCGACTGGAGCATGTACATGTCGTAATACGTCCCGCGTTCGGCGATCAGTTCTTCGTGGGTGCCTCTTTCGATGACGCGTCCTTTGTCCAACACGAGGATCAAGTGCGCATCACGGATGGTGGACAATCTATGTGCGATCGCGATCGTTGTTCGGCCTTCCCGCATTTTCCGCATGCTTTCCTGGATCAGGAGTTCCGTTTCCGTGTCGATATTGGCCGTTGCCTCATCCAGAATCAGCACTTTCGGATCCCTTAAGATCGTACGGGCAAAAGAAATCAGTTGGCGCTCCCCGCTCGAGTAGCTTGCCCCGCGTTCGATCACTTTTGCATGGTAGCCTCCCGGCAATGATTCGATGAACGAATCGGCATGCACAAACGCAGCCGCCCTTTCTATGTCAGGGTCGGTGTAATCCTTGTTCATCAGTCGGATATTACGGGCAATATCACCGTAGAACAGGAATGAATCCTGCAGGACCAATCCTATCTTGGAACGCAACTCGCCGATCGGATAGGACTTGATTGATTTCCCGTCTATCAGAACATCACCTTTCCCGAACTCATAAAAACGCAACAAAACGTTGATGATGGAGCTTTTGCCGCTGCCGGTATGACCTACGAGAGCGACAGTCTCACCTGGATTGGCAGTGAAACTGATGTTTTTCAGCACATCCTGCTTCCCGTCATAAGAGAAGGAAACATCTTTGAATTCGATCCTTCCCTGCGAAATCTCCAGGTTCGAATCCTCGGGTTGTGCCGGCGCCAGCTCGGTATTGTCCAGGACGTTCAGGACCCGGGAACTGGAGACGATGCCGTCCTGAAGAGCGCTCAGGTTATCCATCATCATTCCCATCGGACGGAAGAAATTTTGGATGTAGGTTGTGAACGCATAGATGACGCCCAACTCCACAACACCGTTCAATGTATGGTAGCCGAACAGCCAAAGCACGATCGCTAATGCAATGGCCTGAAGCAGATTGACGATCGGCATCAGCATCAAAGCGTTCATCCGGACCATCGCCACACGGCCTTTGCTGTAGTCGGCATTGATTTCGTCGAACTCCGCGCGCAGCCTCTTTTCCTGACGGAACTGCTGTATGATCGCCATTCCGGAAATCGATTCGTTCAGTTTCGTGTTCAGCTGGCTCAGCCTTTCGCGCATCGTACGGTAAACGCGTGTGCTGTATTTTTGATAGTACCAAATCAGTCCGCCCATGATCGGAACAAAAAGGAGGAACAGCAAGGAAATCTGTTTGTCCAATGTCCACATCGCGATGAATACGGTCACGATGCTGAAGATGCCTTCCGCCAAAGCCAAAAACACATTCCAGAATTCCTTGATCGTTTCAGTGTCGTTGGTGACGCGGGAAACGATCGATCCGGCCGGGGTCGTATCATAGTATCGCATCCCCAGTTGATTGATCTTGCGGAAGATGGTGTTGCGGATATTTTCGACTGTCCTCTCTGAAGCCATGCTGAATATGTAGCGCTGCAGATAAGTGACCACCATTTTCAAAACCACTGACCCCAGATAAGCCAGCGCGAACAGGAGGCTGATGCTGGTCGTGACATTGCCGACCGCCAGATACTTATCCATAAAAATCTGGATGATGCGCGGCGCCACAACATTCACGAGCGACAGCAAGATGCTGAAAAGTAAAGCGACCAAAAATTGATGGCGGAAAGGATGGGAAAATCGGAAAATTCTCTTGGTAATCCGCAGTTGTTCCTTCAACGGAATTGTCTTGGACCATGCTGATCCGCTCATACGTCATCCTTCCCTTCCAGTTTTGTTTCGAGTTGTTGCTTTTCATACATCCTGCGGTACCAGCCGTTCAGTTCCATCAACTCATGATGGGTACCCCGCTCGACGATGCGCCCGCCATCAAGAACGACGATCTCATTCGCGTGCATGACGCTGCTGATCCGATGGGCTGCGATGATCGTTGTCTGGCCGGCTCTTTTTTCTTTCAGTGCCGTCAGGATCGCCTCTTCTGTCTTCGCATCCACTGCCGATAAGGAATCATCCAGAATGAGCAGCTCCGGCTCCGTCACCAAAGCCCGAGCAATCGCAATGCGCTGTTTCTGTCCGCCGGATAAGGAAACGCCCCTTTCGCCGACCATCGTTCCGTAACCATCGGGGAAACCCAGGATATCATGATGGATTGCGGTCAAGCGCGCAGCCTCTTCAACCTTTTGTTGGCTGATGGCGGGGTCTGCGAAGCGGATGTTTTCCCTGACGTCTGTGGAAAACAAAAAATTATCCTGAGGCACGTATCCGATTCCGCTCAGCAATGCATCCAACGAATAATTGCGGATGTCGATCCCGTTGTAATTTATGCTGCCGTCATAGTGATCGTATTCGCGCAGCAGCAACCTGAAGATCGTGCTTTTGCCGGATCCGGTCCTGCCCACGATCCCCAAGGTTTGGCCACGCTCCAAATGGAAGCTGACGTCCTTCAGGCTGGCTTCTTCGCTGTTCGGATAACTGAATGCATCCACTTGGAAATCCAGATCGCCGCTGATAGGGGTGCGGATCGCATCCTTCTGCTCCTGGATCATTGATTTTTCTTTCAGAAGCTCGTCGATCCGGCTGTAACTGGCGCTCCCTCTCTCCAGTACATTGAACAATCTGCCTACCGCCAACATCGGCCAGGCCATCATGCCGATATAGCTGAAGAACGAAACCAGCTGGCCGATGCTGATGCTGCCTTCCGCCACCAAACGTCCCCCAAAAATGATCGTCAGGGCGTACGAAAGCCCCAGAATCAACTGAATCGCCGGATCAAACAAGGCATCAACCCTGTAGACGGCTTGGTTTTTCACAACAACCTCTTTTGTCATCCCTTCGAAATCATGGATATCCTCTTCTTCCTCACCAAATGTCTTGATGACCTTGACGCCCGATACGCTTTCCTGAGTTTTGTCGTTCAGGCTGGAGAAAGCTGCCTGGGCTTTGCGGAACCGTTTATGCATCTTTTGCCCGAGGATCCTTGACACAAGCGTCAGGGCAGGCAACGGGATCATCGCGATGAGCGTGAGACGCCAATCGATCAGAAAAAACATAGTGAACAGCGTGATCCCGCCAGAAGAAATCGAATCAGCCAGCGTCAGGATCCCTGCCCCTGCCACCATCCTGATTGCATTCAAGTCGTTCGTCGCATGGGCCATCAGATCGCCGGTCCGGTACTTCTGGAAAAAAACCGCATCCATTTCGGTGAAATGCTTGAACAGTCGTGAACGAAGGATCTTTTCCAGTTCCGCTGAAGTCCCCCAAATTTTCATCCGCCAGATATAGCGGAAGAGATACTGCAGGATGCCCGCCAGCAAGATGGTCGCCGACCACATCCATAAGGAAGCCATGGTCAAGGTTCCGAGAGCAATTTCATCGATGATGATTCCGACGACCCGCGGCGAAACGACCTGAAGAATTGCGACAATAATCAGGAAAAAGACACCGACAAAGTAAGATCTCCATTCCTGACGGAAAAACCAACTCAATTTTTTGAAGATGCTCATATATTGTTCTCCTTTCTTGCGTGTATTCAGACAAAATAAAAATGTGGAACCGTAGAGATCCACATTTTGTATATTATTTCATTAGTTTATTTCTTTTTCTTTGTTGATTGTGCTTTCATAGAAGCCATGATTTGTTTTACTTTTCTTTCGGACGGTTTTTGACCCATCTGCATCATCATAGAGCGCAACATCTCTTCGTTGATCGGTGGATTTTCTTCAAAATATTTTACCATATAACGTCTTGCAAGGAAAAATCCGCCAACCGCGCCTGCCGCTACACCTAAAATCACTATCATTACCCATGCTGTTGTTGACACGTATTCATCCCCCTTTCCAAAGCATTCATTCATTAATTGTACTAAAAACAATAAAAAAAAGAAATAGCAATCACGGATTAATTTAGCAATTTTTCATAAATCGGCCCGGCTTGAGCCGGAACGGAGCATTTGCGGGGCTGTTCTGGCTTCAAACGAAAGAAAATGCGAACATCCGTTTGATTTGTTGGGTGATTAATGGTATCCTGAACTTATAAATAAAGGATTACGGAGATGATGATCTCATGGTTAAAAATAAAGATTCACGCCAACTGGAAGTGCTCCAGTACATTTACGAAGAAGTACAAGAAAAAGGCTACCCGCCTACCGTCAGGGAAATCGGCAATGCAGTCAAGCTGTCCTCTACATCCACTGTCCACGGCCATTTGTCGCGCCTTGAGAAAAACGGCTTCATTCAGCGGGATCCGACCAAGCCGCGTGCGATCGAATTGACGCCGGCAGGTTTGGACAAATTAGGGATCATGGCGGACAAAATGCCTTTGTTGGGTACCGTCACTGCAGGAGCCCCTATTCTGGCTGTTGAAGAAGCAACGGATTATTTTCCGGTTCCGCCGGATCTGAAGTCGGGTTCCGGAAGCTTGTTTATGCTGAAAATCCGCGGTGACAGCATGATTGACGCCGGCATTTTCGATGGCGATTCTGTCATCGTCAGAAAACAAAGCACTGCCGAGAACGGGGATATCGTCATCGCCATGACGGACGACGATGAAGCTACCTGCAAGCGATTCTACAAGGAAGACAACTTTTACCGCCTGCAACCTGAAAACCCGACCATGGATCCCATCATCCTGGATTCTGTCCTCATACTGGGCAAGGTAGTTGGTCTTTATCGGAACCACATCATTTGAGGCACAGTCCTCTCCTGACGCAAAAAGGCTGCCATAATTGGCAGCCTTTTTGCGTCCAGCGTGATGTTCGGAAAAGTTATTCCAAATCAGTATTCCATCAGGGTGAAGATATCGTAGCCCTCGATCAATTCCCGGCCCTTCAAGTCCAACAGTTCGATCAGGAACGCCAACCCGACAACTTCTCCGCCCAACTTTTCAATCAATTCTATGGTTGCGGCGGTTGTGCCCCCCGTGGCCAACAAATCATCGCACACCAGTACTTTATCCCCTGGCTGGATGGCATCCTGGTGCAATTGCAGCGTTGCTTTCCCGTACTCCAAACCGTAGGAAACCTCAACCGTCTCGCGCGGCAGCTTGCCCTTTTTGCGGGCCATTGCGAATCCGCAACCTAGCTCAACAGCAACCGGACAACCGACCATAAACCCGCGAGCTTCCGGTCCGACTACTTTATCGACGTTCAAGTTTTCGGCATATTTCACGATTTCTTTGATCGCATAGCGGTAAGCTGCACCATCTGCCATCAAAGGTGAAATATCGCGGAAAATGATGCCTTTCTCAGGGAAATCCTTGACATCAGCAATATATTGTTTCAAATCCATTTTATGTTCCTCCTAATTAATGTACCATCATCTGTTCACTCAACCAATTCGACAACTGCGAAAACGGGCTGTAGATGAATAATTTTTCAGCTTCCATTTTCTCCACGCGGTCCTTGTACACTCGCGTATCGGCCAATGCCCTTTTGACGGGATTCTTGACCTCGTTGACGAAACCATTGTTTATTGTAACAAATCCCGCTTCCAAAAACACTTGAATCATAAAAATGACAAGATTTTTTTTGATTTTTAAGTAATCTGCCAACGCCTCTAACCGATTTCTAACATCGATGTCCTTGTGCGAGCGGATATATTGATAAACCTTCGCAAACTGCTCTTTGGGCGGAATCCCCTCCGGATAGATGCCGTTGGCTTCATATGACAGGATGTGGACATTCTCGAACTGATTGCTTCTGAGCAGCTTCGCCAGCAGCTCCATATTCAAAGGACATTCGAAAAGCACCAG
The DNA here is from genome assembly GCF_900109135.1 of Trichococcus ilyis. GTDB lineage: Bacteria > Bacillota > Bacilli > Lactobacillales > Aerococcaceae > Trichococcus > Trichococcus ilyis. Next base: position 292,937 of record NZ_FNYT01000001.1, read on the forward strand.
ATTGCTGGCGCTGATGTCTCTGAGGGCGTCCGCTGTGTTCGCTGTAAGCAAGGCAGCATTTGAGCTGTTCGGGATGCGCTCATAGAACCTTTTCATGACGGCGGCAGTCGAAAACAGATACAAAGCATCCTCTATGCCCAATACCGATTCCTGGATGACGGAACTTCTTCTGTCGAAATACTGGATATGCTTGTTTTTGATATCCTTCATTTGCAGCTGCGGTTTGGCACTGTCCCGCCAGACATTAATCGACAGCTCACCGATCAGTGAGACGACATCCTCTTCATTCAGATGATTGCTGATGCTGCCTTTGTTGAAGCCGATCACGTCCAGATAAAGGTCCTTGTCTTTGAGCTTGAATTTCAGATGCTTATTGTCCGCACCGATCTGCCTGATGTCCGTCAGCGGTACGTTTTGAAAGCCGAATATCGGTTTCGGATTGTCGGTACCATAGGGCTTCAGCAATTCCAATTCCTTCAGGAACGGCAAGGTGACTTCGGCGAGAGGCAGAATCGCGTCAATGTAAATGGATTCGCCGAGTATGATGGCCTCATGGTAGTGCTCGGCATAACTGTTGATTTTTTCTGCAAATGCGGACAGATCGACGGCGGGCAGGCTCATGCCCGCAGCCATTTTGTGGCCCCCGAATTTCGTCAGCAAATCTTTTGCATCTGTCAGGGCAGCATAGATGTCCAAGGCTTCCGTGCTGCGGGCCGACCCTTTCGCGATGCCGGTTTTTTCATCGATGCGGAACAGGATAGTCGGACGCCCGAATTCCTCGACCAACTTGCTTGCGACAATCCCAAGGACGCCCTCGTGCCAGCCTTTGTTTCCAAGCACGACAACATCCGGCAAACTTTCTTGCTTGGCCAACTCAGCGGCGGCTTCTGCATGGATAGCTTGGACAATGCCTTGCCGCTCAACGTTTTTTTCCTGGACATGGTCAACCAGTGCGGCTATTTTTTCTTCGTCGAACGACAACATCAGCTCAGCGCCTGGACCAGCATCCTCCAATCGGCCGACGGCATTCAGACGCGGCCCGATGATGAACCCGATGCTCTCTTCGTCCAAATTCGCGGTATCCAGCCCCGCCGCTTCCATCAAAGCGGCCAACCCAAGACGGTGTGCCTGTTTCATGATCTGCAATCCCTGCTTCACGATCCAACGGTTTTCGCCAGTCAGACTCACCAAGTCGGCCACAGTGCCGATGGCGGCCAAATCGAGCGATTCATAAGGCAATTCGCCTAGCAGGGCTGCCGCTATTTTCAGGGCGACACCCGCTCCGGAAAGGTCCGGAAAAGGATAGGCACCGGCCGGATGCTTCGGATGGATGATTGCATAGGCATCCGGCAAAACGTCGGGCAGTTCGTGATGATCGGAAACAATAACGTCCACACCCATTTTTTTCGCCATCGCGATCGGTTCATGGCCGGAAACCCCGTTATCGCAGGTCAAAATGAGTTGCGCTCCGTTTTCGATCAGTTTTTTGAAGGCGGCCGCATTTGGCCCATACCCGTCCGAGAAGCGGTTCGGCAAATAATATCCCACATTGCCTCCCAAAACTTCGATCGTCTCGACGAGGATGCTGGTACTGGTGATGCCATCCGCGTCATAATCCCCATAAACGACGATTTCCTCACCGCTTTCGATAGCATCGGTCAAGCGACGGATTGCCTTTTCCATATCATGCAGCAAATAAGGGTCATGGAACTCCATTTTGGCGCCATCGATGAAAGATGTGATTAGCTCTTTTGTGTCCAGCCCGCGCTGCAAGCAAAGTCCAACAAACACCTCCGATAAGCCAGTAGCCTGACTTATTCCCTTGCGGACAGCTGCATCCGTTTCCGATTTGCGGATTTTCCAATTCATTTTTGACGATAACAATATAACGACTCCTAACTTTATGGACTGTTAAGGGGCATCGCTGCGCCCGGTAATTGAAAAAAGACTAGCGGCTAAACAGTCCTAGTCTTTTTCCCGCCGCCCGAAGCGGCCGAACATACTGGAATTCCCGGTCCCCCATCCATCACAATTGGGTTGGTTGATTCGGGTTGTCCAAGGTAAATTTTTTGATCAATTCCTCTTCCAGCGAATTGATTTTGCTGTCTTTGTGCGCCAATTGTGCGCGCAAATCGACGAGTTGCTGTTCGTAACCAGCCTTTGTCGCATCAATCGCCTTCTGGATCTCTTTGCCTTTTGTGTCGACCTCGGCGCGCAATCGTTTGAATTCTTTGTTCTTTTTCGTTGCACTGCCTGTTGCGACCAATAAGGTGATCAACGATCCCATCAGGAGGGAGACAAGTATGACGATGATAAGCGGCCCATCAAAAACAACAAAACCGAAATTGACCGGTACAGGATCGACATTGAAAACGGCAAACAACACAATAATGATGATCAAAATGATGCCCGCAACTAATCTCCATTGGTTTTTCATGCTCAGCGCCCCACTCTTTTTGATATTTGCCTACTCTTATTATCAGCTTTTTGGGGATCCCTAGTCAACCTGCAGCACTTGGCTGCTTTGTGATTTTCCGGTTATCCAGCTTTCAGGGGAGCTTCGTCAGGGCGATTTCAAACTCATCGTAGTCGTTGACAAGTTTCGTGTCGGGAAAGACTTTGCGGGCATCCCTCTGCAGCTGGTTTGCGTTTCCGTTCAGATAACGTGCGCTGATGTGGGTCAAATAAAGTTGCTTGACGTCCGCTTCCTTTGCCACGTTGGCTGCATCTATACAGGTTGAGTGGAAATAATCTGAAGCGATCGCCTGGTCTTCCTTGCCGAAAGTACTTTCATGAACCAATACATCGGCATTTTTGGCTAAAACAACCGTATTTTTCGTTCTCCTTGTGTCGCCCAGAATCGTGATGACACGGCCTTTAGTCGTTTTGCCGATAAAATCCAAGCCGTTGATTGTTCTGCCGTCAGGCAAAACAACAGTTTCCCCATTCTTCAGCTTTCCGTAAAGCGGCCCAGCGGGAACAGCCATTTCCTTCAGTTTTTCGGCCTGCAGCTCGCCTGGATAATCCGCTTCTTCGACACGATAGCCGTAAGAAACGATGCCGTGGTTCAGCTTTGCGCAAACCACCCGGAACTGTTCGTCTTCAAAGACAACGCCGTCTTCGGTTATTTCGTGGAAGAAAATCGGATAGCGCAGGTGGGACTGGGAAATGCGCAGGCTGGTCAGCACAAATTCCTTGATTCCGACTGGTCCATATATGTTCAAGGGGGTATTCCCGCCCTGAAAAGCCCTGCTGCTCAAAAAACCGGGCAATCCGAAAATGTGATCTCCGTGCAGGTGGGTGATGAAGATTTTTTCAACTTTCCTTGGTCGGATAGTTGTCTTCAGCACACGTTGCTGGGTCCCTTCCCCGCAGTCAAAAAGCCAAATGGCATTGCGTTCGTCCAACAGCTTCAATGCAATACTGGAAAGATTTCTGCTGGTGGAAGGAACACCTGCCCCGGTGCCTAAAAATTGTATTTTCATAATCAGTTGCTCCCATTTTCTTCATTTGATTCTCGATAGATTTGCTCTGCCATAAAGATGGCCAGTTGATGCGCACCGGTTGGATTCGGGTGCACTTTGTCCGCCAGAAGCCAATCATCGTGCCCATCGCTGTGGCCGTCCCAGTCCAGAATATGGACATTGGAATGGTTGCTTTCGGCAAGCGCCAACTGCGCATTCACGCTGTCTTTCCAGATTCTCGGAACATTCGTCGTGAGGAAAAACAGCTCCCTGGACGGACCGATCCTCTTGATGAAAGCTTCCATTTGCGACTGCGTGAAAGTGCCATTGGACCCCAGGATGACTACGACCGTCTCGTGCAGCTGCCCCCGCTCTTTCAGCGAGTCGATCACTCCGGCGGTCTGGTAGAGTTGCCGGCTGACAGCTCCCTCCACAACAGCTTGCCCGAACACAGACAGCAATTGATCTGCCGCTGACAGCAACACGGAATCGCCGATGAAAGTGATATCCATATCATGCGCAAACAGGACCGCTTCCCGTTCGAGCCCTTCGATATTGTTGATGGCCCTGCTGCGGATGGACTCGTCCTGGTTTATTACTTCCATCTTTTTCTGGCTTAGCGCAATCTGATCGCGCAATTCCTGCACAGCAACGTTCTCGCCGGAACTCGCTTGCAGAATTCCCGTCAGAGCTGCCGCAAGGACGCTCAGACTGATGAGCGAAGCGATTTTTTCCGGCCAATGCCGGGTTGCGCTCCGGGACCAGGTTGCCTTCATGGCGGAAAGATTGTCGCCAAGACGCCAATTTTGCAGAAACGGCACCTTCCAACGTTCCTTTTCGAATAATTGATACCCCAACTCGGCGAGCAGCAGGATGAACAAAGCCTGGACCAAAAGATGGCGGCCAGGCATAGTGCTCGTGTCCACCACTTTGGCCTGATAAAGGGAAATGACAGGGTAATACCAGAGATAAAGCAGAAAACTTCGCCTGCCGATCCACTGAATCGGTTTGAACCGCAAAATTTTGGCTGGCCCCATCGCCGGATGCGCTGTAGCGGCAACCGCAATGCCTATGATAAGACTGTTCAAGTACATCCCGCCCCGATAGGTGAGTGTCTGGCTATCCGACAGGCACCTGAACATGATCCCCAGAACAGCATAGCTGAGCAGTCCGGCCGCGGCCAACAGACGTCTTTTGCCCTTCGGCAGGCTTTGATCCAGCTCCCCAATAGGCCAGACAACAGCAAAGCTGCTGCCTACCATGAACGAAAACAGGCGCGTATCCGTTCCGTAATAGACGCGTGAAGCATCTTGCCCGGGTTCGTACAAGCCTGCCATCAGCACGGCAGAAAATAAGGAAAGTCCGACTGCAGTAAAAAGGATGATGCGTTTGTCCTTGAAAAGGGCCAGCAACAACAGCGCAAACAGCGGCCAGACAATATAGAACTGGCTCATTACCGACAGGAACCAAAGATGCGTGAATGGTGATTGCACATAGAATTGTTCAAAATATGACCCGCCCACCCAGATCTGCCACCAGTTGTTGTACATTCCTAGTGACGAGAGGATCCATGGACGTAAATTCAGCAACAAATCCCTCTGGAATACAGTCAGATAGGCGGTCACAGTCACCAACATCCAGACTAGCGGGAGGTATATCTTCTGGAATCGACGGGATAAGTATTGTTTATAAGCCAATTTGTGTTTTTGCCCGTACTCTTCGATCACCGATGCGGTGATGAAATAGCCCGTCAGGACGAAAAAGATATTTACTGCCAAGTAGCCGCCCGGCAAAATGTGAGGCATCAAATGATAGAAAATGGTGGCAACAATCGCAAGCGCCCGCATCCCGTCCAATGGAACCGAGCGTTTTTGTAATGTCACGATGTTTCTCCCCCGTTTATCGTTACTGTTATTGCCATTTAATCGACGAACTCAAAGTGGTAGCTCATGATGCGGACCATATCGCCATCTTTCGCTCCCCGAGCCCGCAATTGCTCATCCACGCCCATGGAGCGCAGCTGACGGGCGAAACGCATGATGCTTTCGTCATGCGCAAAATTGGTCATGTTGAATAATTTTTCCAATTTTTCGCCGCCCAGTACCCATGTGGAATCAGGATCGCGACCGATGTTGAATTGCTGTTGATTTTCCTCAAATTTATAAAGGACGGAGGATTCGACCTCTTCTTCTTCGAACAACGGGAATTCCGGCGTTTCCTTCAGGACTTCAGCAGTGTAGTCCAATAATTCGGCGACACCGGTTGTTGACCAGGCAGAAATCGGGAAGACACGCGGCGCTTCTTCAGCGCCGAATTTTTCGGACAGTTTCTGCTTGAAGGTTTCTAGATTTTCTTCCGCTTCCGCCACGTCCATTTTGTTCGCAACAATGATAGTCGGTCTCTCGAGCAAACGCAATTGGTAGCTTTCCAGTTCCTTGTTGATTTTTTCGTAATCATCGAAAGGATCTCTGCCTTCCGTGCCGCCCATATCGATGACATGCAGAATGACTCGTGTGCGCTCGATATGACGCAAGAACTGGATGCCCAGTCCGATGCCTTGTGATGCGCCTTCGATCAATCCCGGCAAATCGGCCATGACAAACTCTTCACCGCTGCGCGTCTGCACCATACCCAGATTTGGAACCAGGGTAGTGAAGTGATAAGCGGCAATTTTTGGCTTAGCTTTGGACACGATCGACAGCAGAGTCGATTTACCTACTGAAGGGAAGCCCACCAAACCAACGTCGGCGATGACTTTCAATTCCAGTTCCAATTCCAGCTCCTGACCTGGTTCCCCGTTTTCGGCGATTTCAGGCGCCGGATTCCTTGCGGTTGCAAAACGGTTATTCCCGCGGCCCCCACGTCCGCCTTTTGCGACAACAGCCTGTTGGCCGGATTCCGTCAGATCAGCGATCACTTCTTTCGTTTCCGCATTGCGCACAATCGTACCGGGCGGAACTTTCACAATTGTATCCTTTGCTCCGCGGCCGAACATGCTCTTGCTCATTCCGTTTTCGCCAGGTTTTCCTCTGAAGTTCCGGTTATAGCGGAAATCCAGCAACGTGCGCAGACCTGGGTCCACTTCAAAAATGATGCTTCCCCCGCGACCGCCGTCGCCACCGGCAGGGCCTCCGTCAGGTACATACTTTTCGCGACGGAATGCTACCATCCCATCGCCGCCTTTACCGGCTTTTACATGCACTGTTGCATGATCCAAAAACATTGACATCTTTTTTCCCCCTTGGAAAAATGTCCGGCACTCTATGTGCCAAACAAAATGATTCGATTGGTCCAATTATTTCCATTATGCTTCCACAATCAACAATTCGGACAGTTATCTTTAACAAATAATTTGCGTTTCGTTCTGCTGAACCGCCCATTCTTCCCTCTTAATTTACCATATTAACCAAAAAACGGAAAGAAAATACAGCGCAGGCTCTGACCCCCGCCCTGTCCAGAGATAGACAAAATGATGGAGCCGGGAGTAAACAATGTTAGCCCCGCCTCCATCACTTCACTATTTAAGGATCAATTTTCTTACGTCAGCAAACTGCAGGATGCTAAGCGTCAAGTTGCCGAGTGTGTTCAGGCGATTGCTGCGGATGGCGATATCCTCGACCATGACCATATTTTCATCGAAATATGCTTCGATGTATGGCGCAATCGCAGCCAATGCAGCGTAGTCCGCTTCCGGATCGCCGTGTGACAGAGCCAAATCGAGATGATTGATCTGCACATAGAGATTTTTTTCGCTGGCAGTTTCAAGCAGTTCTTTCTGGACTGGGATCGATTCATCCGGATTTCCGGAGATGTTCACGACCCGGGCAAGAGCTTCCATGACCGTCTTGAATGATTCCTCTTCGCAGTGCGCTTGCAGTACTTGCGCGTTTGCGAATAAGGTGTTGACGTCTTGTTCGCTTGATTGCAGTACAGCCTCCACAATGTCATAACGGATGCCATAAGTTTGAAGTTTCTGTTGGATCCGGCCGCCTGCGAAGACGGCAAGTTCTTTCATCGTTTTATCGGACAAATCCGCATCTTCTACCTCGTAAACCTCAGCAAGCAAGTCCGAGAGCAATGCCTCCAAAGAGAAAGCCCATTGGTACTTCTCGATGATCTGGATGACCCCGATCATCTGACGGCGCAAGGCATAAGGGTCGTTCGAACCTGTCGGAACCATGTCCTGCAGGAAGAAACTGATGATGCTGTCCAATTTGTCCGCCATCGCCAGGACTGCTCCGACCTGGGTTTCCGGCAACTCGCCTTCGCTGGAAACAGGCAGGTAATGTTCGCGGATCGCTGTGGCTACCGCCGCAGTCTCTCCTTGCTGCAGGGCATAGACTTCACCCATGATTCCCTGCAGTTCGGTGAATTCGGAAACCATATTGGTAACCAAATCGAATTTATAGATCGATGCCGCCCGCAGCACTTGCGTGGTTTCATCTTCCCCTAAGTCGAACAAGTCGCAAAGGCGGGCAGCAATTTTCGCTGTATTCTCCATCTTATCATGAATGGAACCGATTTTCGAATGGAAGGTCACTTTTTTCAATTTTTCGACTGATTGCGCGATAGTGATGCGTTGATCTTCATTGAAGAAGAACAGACCATCCTCAAGCCTTGCCGTCAGGACTTTCTCATTGCCTCTTTTCACATTCTCGATGAATGAACCGTTCCCGTTGCGTACGGATACGAAGTACGGCAACAGCTTGCCGGATTTGTCCTTCACTTCAAAATAACGCTGGTGGTCCTTCATCGAAGTGATCAACACATCGGCAGGCAATGCCAGATATTTGTTGTCGTACTCGCCAAAGAAGGCGGTCGGATATTCGACCAATGAGGTGACTTCTTCCAACAGGGTCTCATCATTGGGGATGATCCAGCCGTTTTCAGCTTCGATTTTTTGGAACTGTGCCCGGATCATGTTTTTTCTTTTGTCCTGATCAGCGATGACATGCTGTTGGGCCAACTTTTCTGCATATTCGCCCGCGTTTGCGAGCGAGACTTCTTTGCCCAAGAAACGGTGTCCGCGCGTAGTCCGGCCGGAAGCGACATCCAACACCTGGAACGGGATGATCTCATCATCGGACAAAGCCGCAATCCAATGGATCGGGCGGATGTATTTGAAGTGATGGTTGCCCCAGTGCATCGAAACAGGGAAAGTCAGCGACTCCACGACCGTGTTCAGTTCCTTCAGGACTTCCGACGTAGCTTTTCCGCTGGTTTCTTTCTTGACGAAAACATACTCGACACCCTTCAGTTCCTCAAAGAAGATGTCTTCGGGGGTCAATCCTTGGCCGCGGACAAAGCCCAGTGCCGCTTTTGACCAGCTGCCGTCCTCCTGCAAAGCGATTTTTTTTGCCGGCCCCTTGACGACTTCGGCCAAATCCGCTTGTCTGTCGCTCACTCCGTTGGCGATGACCGCCAGACGTCTCGGCGTCGCATACATTTCGATTTCTTCGAAACCGATGCGGTTTTCCTCCAAAAATGCGGTCATTTTCTCTTTCAATTGGATGCTGCTGGTGCGCACGTATTTGGCGGGCATTTCTTCAAGCCCGATTTCTAATAATACAGTATGAGTCATCTCATTAATCCTCCTTCAGGGCAAGTTCTTTTTGATCATCCGAAAGCAGCGGGAATCCCAGCTCTTTTCTCTTTTGGACAAAAGCTTTCGCCAATTGGCGCGCCATATTGCGGATACGCGCCAGATATCCCGCACGGTCGGTGGCCGAAATGACCCCTCTTGCATCCAGCAAGTTGAATGCATGCGAGCTCTTCAGGACATAATCATAGGCGGGGTGGACAAGACCGTTCTCGATTTGCTTGGTGGCTTCCGCCTCAAATGAATCAAAGAGTTGGAACAGCAGGTCCACATTGCTTTCTTCAAAGGAGTATTTGGAATGTTCATATTCGGGTTGTCCGAAAATTTCGCCGTATTTCACGCCCTCGGTCCATTCCAGGTCATAGACACTGTTCACATCTTGGATATAAGAAGCTAATCGCTCCAACCCATAAGTGATTTCACTTGTCACAGGGCTGCATTCCAAGCCGCCTACTTGCTGGAAATAAGTGAACTGGGTAACTTCCATCCCGTCCAACCAGACTTCCCAGCCCAGACCGGCACAACCCAGAGAAGGGTTCTCCCAGTTATCTTCGACAAAACGGATATCATGTTCAATCGGATTGATGCCCAAAACCTTCAGACTTTCCAAATAAAGTTCCTGAATATTGTCCGGCGATGGTTTCATGACCACCTGGAATTGGTGATGTTGGTACAGGCGGTTCGGATTTTCGCCGTAACGGCCGTCAGCCGGGCGGCGGGAAGGCTCCACATAGGCAGCGTTCCACGGTTCCGGCCCGATCGCACGCAGAAACGTGTAAGGGTTCATTGTTCCTGCGCCCTTTTCAGTATCATAAGCCTGCATCAGAAGGCAGCCTTGGTCTGCCCAGAAATTTTGCAGCGATTGTATCATTCTTTGCACTGTTAATTTGTTTTCCATCATAAATCTCCTCCACTTGAAATGTTCAACCATGCGAATGCATCAAAAAAAGTCCCTATGCATCAAGTCTCCTTGAAACATAGGGACGAATATTTTCGCGGTTCCACCCTAATTCCGGCATGTACCGGCACTTCGTTACAGGACTCGGATATGCCTTTCCGCAATAGTCTCCCGCTTTGGCTCGCACTATCCCAAATTCGCTTCTCGGTACCGACTAGAGGTACTTTTATCGTCACTGTCCAGTATTCAATTCTATACAATAGTATCGTTGTTGCCGCTTAATGTCAAGACCTACTTGGATCGGATGGTCCGCTTTCTTTCGGATACGGTGCGGCAGCGGAACGGCGCGGAATCTCAACCTTCGTCTCCCACGCGTACATCTGATCGATGAAACTTTTGCTTTTCAGGCGGATCCCGACGTATTCTTCGTACAATTCGTCGATGAAGGTCCTGATCGCTTTTTTTGTCTCGGGTTTGATCCGGATATTCCCCACTTGTTTTGGCGTCACCAACTGAAAGATCCGCGCAAAATGCACAGCCGCGGGGTTGGCATGCGACCTTCTTGGGTCTTCCCCAAAATGCCTTTGGCAAAGGACGCCGGAATATTTGACTGAAAAATCAAAAGGTTCTTGCTGACTGCGGCAGATGACGCACGACTGCAATTGCGGAGCGGCCCCAAAATATTGCAATGCCCTCATCTCGAATATGTTCACGATCACTTCCGGATCCAGGCCGTTCTGCATAGCGACCAACGATTCTTCCAATAGGTCGTAAAGGTCCACTGCCTGGATGGCGTCATTGATGGCCGCATCAGCAAGATTGTTCAGATAGGTTGCGTAGGCATTCAGATGGATGTCCGTCTGCATTTTGGAAAAGTGCGTGATTTCACGGCTGTCCTGCAGGAAGCTGAGTCCATCATCCTTGATGCGGCCAAGATAGGTCGCTTTTGTGAATGGCAGCAGAGCGGCCTTCAGGGAATGGTTGGGGTTTTTAATGTTTTTCACGAAAAACATCCTTTTCCCGTGATTACGCGTGAATATTTTGACCAGAGCGTCCTTTTCTCTGTGCTTTCTGATGGATAAAACGATACCCTCAAACTCCTGATAGTTCTCCATGTCCGCTCCTTTTCGAAAAGATAAGAGTCCGGGACGCAAACTCCCAAACTCTCAAAGCTTACTTCTGATTTGGCTGTTGCGGAGACTGGATCAATCGTAGTCTTTTTGGCGGTAGCCGTAGTCCTGCAGGTAACTCTGCTTGTCGCGCCAATCTTTTTGGACCTTGACCCACAGCTCCAGATAAATTTTATCACCGAGCATCGCTTCGATATCCCGGCGTGACCGGACACCGATTTCCTTCAGCATTTTCCCGCCTTTGCCGATGATGATGCCTTTTTGGCTGGCACGATCGACGATGATGGTAGCGTGGACATGGACTTTATTGTCCTCGTTGCGCTGCATCGACTCCACCACGACCGCCACGGAATGCGGCACCTCTTCTTTGGTAAGCTGAAGGATTTTTTCGCGGATGAATTCGGAAACGACAAAATATTCCGGGTGATCCGTCACTTGATCGGCCGGATAGTACTGCGGTCCCTCAGGCATATATTTTTTGATCGTGAGCATCATTTCGTCCACATTGTTCCCTTGGATGGCTGAAATCGGGATCACTTCGTTGAATTCGTTATCGGAAGTATAATCCATGATGATTTTAAGCACTTCTTCCGGGCTGATCTGATCGATTTTGTTGATGATCAGAAACTTCGGCGTGCGCAAATTCTTGAGTTTTTCAAGGATAAAATTGTCGCCGGCGCCCCTTTTTTCAGTCGCATTCACCATAAACAAAACCAAATCCACTTCATTGAAGGTACTGTAGGCGCTCTTCAGCATGAAATCATTCAGCCGCGTCTGCGGCTTATGGATGCCGGGCGTGTCGATGAAGACGATCTGGGAATCATCGGATGTGACCACTCCTTGGATTTTGTTGCGGGTCGTCTGCGGAACATCACTCATGATGGCAACCTTTTGACCGACGATGCGGTTCAACAGCGTTGATTTGCCTACGTTCGGCCTGCCGATGATCGAGACAAAGCCTGATTTGAAACTTTCTTTTTTATTCATACAAAACTCCTCAATTTAACTTATAGTGTAGCTCCACTAACTTGGGCAAGAAAAGGATGGCAGCAATCAGGATCGTAAAGAATACCGTCACGAGGACCGCTCCGGCAGCAATATCCTTTGCCTTCTTCGCCAAAGGATGGTATTCATAATCGGTGACCAGGTCGACGACATTCTCGAATATCGTATTCAAGAATTCCATGATGATGACCAAAAAAATACAGAAGATGATGACGATCCATTCCAGCGCGCTCGATTCAAAAAACCACGCGAACATAAGCGGAATCAAGCCCAGCAAGGCATGACTCCGCATGTTTTTTTCCTCTTTCAGGATGATCCGGATGCCATCCAAGGCATGCCTCACCGACGCCACGAAATTCGGATTCTTGCCGATTTTTTCTATTTTCTCTTTACTCGTCTCTTTTAAGTCCATAAGCATCCAGTATCTCTTTCTGAAGACTGAACATTTCCTTCTCGTCTTCTTCCGTCATGTGATCGTAACCATTCAAATGCAGGAAACCGTGCAAGGCCAAGAAACCCAATTCCCTTTCAAAACTGTGGCCATAGGACTGGGCTTGTTCAGCCGTTTTGTCTGTCGAGATGATGATGTCGCCGATATTGGCCGGAAATGCGCCGCTTATGGTTTCCAGATTGATCGGAAAGTCATCCTCCATGTCATCATTCAGGGCGAAGCTGATGACATCCGTGGCCTGATCTTTATTGCGGTATTCACGATTGATTTCCCTGATGCGGTCATTGCCCACAAAAGTGATGGACAGTTCTGTGTCCGGAGCCAAGCCCAGATAATCCCCCGCAAAAGAAATCAAGGAATGCACCAATTCGCTGTGCTCTTTCTGTACGGATTCGGTTTCGTCAAAAATATCTATTTCCATATAATCGCTCACTTTTCTATGTTGTGTTTGTTTTCTTCTTTGACGTCGTATGCTTTGATGATGCTCGCAACGACCGGATGGCGGACGACATCATACGTATCAAAAGTGACAAAGGTGATATCTTGGATGCCTCTTAGTTTTTTTTCAGCATCGTTCAAGCCGGAAACGACTCCTTTCGGCAAATCGATTTGAGTCTTGTCGCCGTTGACGATCATTTTCGAACCGAAACCGAGTCTGGTCAGAAACATCTTCATCTGCGCGACCGTTGTATTCTGCGCTTCATCCAGGATGATGAACGCGTCTTCCAGGGTCCGTCCGCGCATATAAGCGAGCGGCGCGATTTCGATGACCCCTCTGTCCATCAAACGGGTCGTGTGCTCGACTCCGTAGATGGCATAAAGCGCATCATACACGGGTCGCAGATACGGATCCACTTTTTCCTTCAAATCCCCGGGCAGGAATCCGAGATTTTCACCGGCTTCAACCGCCGGACGGGTCAGGATGATCTTTTTTACCTTGCCGTTTTTAAGTGCTTCTACCGCCATCACTACGGCCAAAAAGGTTTTCCCGGTTCCGGCCGGGCCAATCCCGAATACGACATCCTTTTTCTTGACGGCTTGCACATACTGCCTTTGACCGAAATTTTTCGCCCGGATCGGCTTGCCCGCGTATGTCCTGCCGATTTCCTCTTCATAGAGGTTGATGAAGAAGTCGAGACTGCCGCGTTCCGACATTTTTATAGCTGTGACGATATCTGTTTGTGAAATAGGGATGCCGCGCGATAACAATTCCAATAGCTGCTTCACCAGGGACCGGGCCTTATCGACAGCCGGCTCTTCCCCGCTGATTTCGATTTTCATGCCGCGGCTCGTAATGGTCACATGCAAAGCCTCTTCGAGCATCTTCAAATGTTTATCTTGCGATCCAAATAATTGAGGCAAAACGGATGCATCCATCACTTCAATCTTCTCTGTTTTATTCACTTTATCGGTCAAACAAGCTACACTCCTCTATTAGGGATTTTTTCATTATCGATTGCTTATAGTATAACACAAAGCCGGAAGGCATTTGAAAATATTTAATGTCTGCTGAATAAATCCCTAATTGTTAGCTTACGGGATTACCAAGGGTTCCATTCTTGGTAATCTCATCCATCGGATGATAGTCAAAAAAATGCGCAATGAAACCTTGGACAGGTTCATTGTAAGGATGGATAAAGCAATCACACATAGACTGGTCTCTTCAAGGCGTGTTCGAATAAGCCTGAGCCCGTACTTTCTTTTCGCCAGGCTGAAGCCTCTTTCGACCTCCACTCGATTGCAGTTATCGATGTATTCTTGTTTTTTGTCTACTTTTTGATCCTTCTTGGGCCTGCCGAGCGACGGTCCAGATAAGCGAATGCCTAATTGTTTGCAGTAGCT
>NZ_FNYT01000007.1:0-32862 GCF_900109135.1 Trichococcus ilyis
GTATTTGTTCAAGGAACTTCCGAACACGCCCTTCAAAGAGGAGCCCGAACTTCTTGAGGATTATTTGCCATGGAGTACAGAGATCCAGGAAAACTGCAAATAACCCTACTACGATATGATATCCATATTGTAGCAGGGTTATTCGTGTTGCAGTATATACCTGATTATTTGGCGCTTACATACAAAATTTGCCTCTCTCTCTAAATACAGCATCGGAAATGCTTCTTTCCCGAGTTAGTTGAGATGGTTAAAACGAGGTACAATAAAAGAAAACGAAAGCGGGATTATTATGCAATGGCTTGTTTCAATGCTAGACCCGGAATTGCTATATCTATCTCATGAACTTACAGACACCGAGGTTACCATTCACGTACAATCCAAACAATCCAGTGCGACTTGTCCCTATTGTGGAACGAGCTCAATGAAAGTTCATTCCCAGTATGTACGTGAGTTTCATGACTTGGCAATCCAAGGATTGCAAACAAAAATATGTTTACACAACAAAAAATATTTCTGCATTAACCCTGATTGTCCAAAACGGACATTTGCGCAGCGATTCGACTTCATTGCATACAAAGCAAAAAAGACAGATCGCGTACAAATCGAAATTTTAAGAGTTGCCATGGAAATGAGCTCAGTTTCTGCATCTGATTACCTCCGAAATCATGGCATTGAAGTGAGTAAGTCCGTTATTTGTGAATTGATTAAAAAAAACGCCTAAAATAAATGCGGAGGATGTAACTTGCGTGTGCATTGATGATTTTGCTTTGTGCAGAAGAGTGGATTATGGCACGATTATGGTTGACAGCCAGTCTCACAAAATCATTGATAAGATCCATTCAAGGACTATAGACGATGTCGCAGCATGGTTGAAATTATATCCCCATCTCACCATCGTTTCTCGAGATGGGGCAACACTATATAAAAATGCAGTAATCGAAGCCAATCCAAACATTCAGCATGTATCCGATCGATTTCACTTGCTAAAAAATTTGACTGACTATGCCAAAAAAGCCATTCAAGGACTTCTGCCATCAAAGATTATCTTGGCACCTCCAGAAGACACTATTGAGATACCTATAAACAAAGCGATTGAGCACTATACAGATTTCGACAGAAATAAGCTGGTGAAAGTGCAGGAAGTGAACGCACCGTCGGTGAATACGTTCGAAAACTGAAAGAAGAACAAATTCAAAAAAAAAACAGCTATTCTGTATCCCAGTATGCAATCATCCAGCTTTTGTATCGCAAAGAAAGTAAAATCTCCCCAGAAAATTTGGCAATTATATACGACCGCTATCCGAAGCTGCCGATAATCTTAGACGCCGTTAGGCAATTTTCTTTTTGTTTATTGAATGGGCATTCTATCGCACTCTGCAACTGGCTTTCACAGATTAAAAATTACGGAATTCCTCAGTTCAACAGTTTCGTGATTGGCGTTTTGAAGGACTTGAAGGCAGTCTTAAATAACGCTGTCTATCCTTACAATAATGGATTGGCCGAGGGTCAAATCAATAAATTAAAGATTATCAAACGGATCATGTATGGTCGTGCAAGCTTTGAAACGCTCAAAAATAAAGTGATTTGGAATTCTTTCAACTAACTCAGGAAAGAACCATTTTCAATGCTGTATTCACTGTGGCGGATATCAATGGCTTAGTTTTTTATTCCTTATCTCCGTTCATATACTTCTTTGCATCCTTAATAAATCCGGCAATGATTATAACCATGACGAATGCGATCGGGAATGCGGATATAATGCTCACGGTCTGAATATTACTCATAGAACTTTCTGAGAACACAAGCGCAATTGGAAGAATAATGAGGAGAACGCACCACAGTAATTCAATCAACTTGTGAGGTTTCTCTCCATCTTCAAGCTTCTTATAACTATAACAGGATGCTGTGTAAGCAATAGCGTCAAAGGATGTTGCGTAGAATGCAATCATGGTAAGCATTACAATTACCATGATAACCGGCGCTGCAGGCATTGTATTGATGATATCAATGATCAAACCGTAAAGATCGCCAGTTGCCTCATACTGAGTCAGGAAGTCGGTGATGCCCTCTGTCTGCAGTCCCATACCGTAGTTACCAAGAACAACAAAACTTACGATTGTTGAGCCAACGCCAAATATATAGCCACCAAGAATTACCTGCTTTACAGTTCTACCTCTTGAAATATTACCGATGAAGAACGGAACTGCTACACACCATACCATCCAATAAGCCCAGTAATAGATTGTCCAATCCTGAGCAAAGTTAGTAGTACGAAGAGGATCACTATAAGTTGAAAGACCAATGAAGTTCTGAATCATTCTGCCAAAGGACTCAAAGCCAGTTTCAATAGTATATCCAGCCTGACCGCCGATGATAAGTACCAAAATCAAAAGGCCAAAGAACAGATAAATGCAAGCTTTTGCAAGGAAGCTGATGCCCTTAAATCCCTTTAAAAGCGTATATGTATATACACAGCAGGTAAGCAGAATGATGATGATTGTAATTGCAATTCTGCCAATAGTAATATGGAACAAGTTTTCAATGATGGCAGCCATCAGAGGAGTAGCTACACTGAAAGTAGTTGCTGTACCGGCTAAAAGAGCAAATACTGCCAAAAGGTCAATAATACGTCCTGGGATGCCGTCAGTATGCTTACCGAGGATAGGTCTGCAAGCTTCAGAATACTTCTGCTTGCTTCTATTTCTTACATGAAGCATGAAGCCAAATGCTACTGCTAACACAAGATAGAAAGACCAAGGAATGAAGCTCCAATGGAATAGTGGGAACACTCCAGCCCATTCCTGTACTGACCCTAATTCTGCAATGTAAGGGCTTGTTGCATACATTGCCCATTCAGAGAATGAATAGAACAGAATATCTGCTGCAAGACCACAGGTAAACATCATGCTTCCCCAAGCAAAAAATGAATACTGTGGATTCTCTTTCGGTTTTCCAAGTCTGATCTCACCAAATTTTGAGAATGCCAAGTAGAAGGATGCGATCAAAATTCCAAGACCAATAATCAAGTAATATACACCAAATGTATCACTAAAGAAAAATCTAACCTGTCCTAACACAGAGTTCGCCTGCTCAGGGAATGCAAAAAACACTATAGCCAATCCTACGATAATAAGTACTGGGACTATAGTAATAAACCAATCCACTTTTTTTCTGTCAAAACCCTTTACCTCTTTATTCATTGTTTAATTTCTCCATTCTCTGTACGATGCATCCATCGCAACCAGTTCTTCGTAATTGTCAATCTCAACGATGTCGCCGCATTGCATTTCTCTAATTCCTAAATCGTAATTATCGAAATGACAGAACATCGCAACATCATCCCAGTAGATCTGACGATTCATCTTCTCTTCGAATTCAAGTACAAGATGATTTTTCAACTTTACACCGTCTTCAGCGGTCCATCTTGAAATACTGAATAGTTGCCACCCTTTTGAACCGCCAGTTCTCGAACAACTTACCACCTTCCCAGCATCAACTGTCATAAGCCATTCATCGGTTTCTTTCTCGCACCATACCGCGTTATAGCCTGATTTTTCAAACTCCGGCGCGAGTATTGAATCATTGAAAACTATCTGATCTCCATCCAAGATAATTGCATTCTGTATGTGTTCTCTCGCAACATACAACGATGAGATGTTGTTACAAGTGTCATAATATGGATTCTCTATAAGCTTAAGCCCTGGATATTCCTCTTCCAGAATTTTGAACTGTTCTTTCAAATATCCAACCACAACGTATATCTCATCAATTCCATTGTTCTTTAGACCCTTGATAACGGAGTCAATCATTCTGGTTCCATTGACTTTTATCATAGGTTTTGGAACGCTCAGCGACATCGGTTTCATTCTGTTACCAAAGCCGGCTGCCATGATGATTGCTCGTTCAACCTTACTCATCAGCCATTCCTCCGATTTTCTTTATTTCCTCAAGTGCGTATCGGTAATACTCCTTTGCGTATCTATACTGGCGAAGGCAATATTCACCAAACTCCACACCTAATGTACTCTTGTATTCGCACCAGTTGCTCCACAGAAGTCCACAGGCTGCCATGTATGCATAAATCTTAGCCCTTATAGCAGTTTCGCATTCTCCGTCGAAGTAAATGGATATAAGTCTATCTGTCTGGCGCTTATTATAAAATGCATATATTGCAAACATTGCTATATCCACATCTGGATCCTGCATACCGGCGTATTCCCAGTCAGTAAGCTGAAGCTTTGTTATCTCATCCTGTTCATAGAACAAGAAGTTATCCTGGTTTGCGTCAATATGGGTCAGTATCTTCTCTTTGATGTTAGCCTCAATGAAAGGAATCAATGACCTAACATTCTCTTTTGTTTTCCTGTAATCCTTATACATAGAAGGCTTACCATTCCATAAGGATTCGTAGAAGTCGATCTGGCCAAAGATATCAAACTCATGGTCAACTTTTAGTTTCAAGTCATGAAACTGCTTTAAGAGACCAATACACTTACGCAGGTCCTTTACATCGAGCGGATCACATACACGAACATTATCCAGGAATGCGGTTATTTTGTAGCCATTTTCAGGGTTGATATAGACCGGATCATCACACAGCCATTCCCCTGCAATGGCTTGATAAACAGCGGCTTCTTCTCTTCTATTGATGAGTAAATCAGTTCCCTCGCCAGGAATTCTCATGATGTATTTCTTGCCTTCGCAAGAGAAAAGAAATGAACGGTTTGTCATACCTTTCTTCAACACCGAAATATCTGTGATGCTATCTGGTGTGGTATGAAGCTGTTCAGCTATGATTTTTATAACATCTGACTTAAGTTGCTGTGAATCGCTATCCAACTCTCTTAGTTGCTCGTATGTATTTATTTCTACAACTTCAGAAGCATGAACCACGTGAGCAGCAACGAACATCCTGTCCTTAATATAGAGCGCTTCTTCCCAGAAAGAACCATCATCTTTTATTTCATCAAGCTGCTCTTTCAATTTCTCCATATCTTCCTTCAGTAGATAAGCAATACCAATCATTGCATTACCAGCGCTGTTTTTAATTCTCACCAGTTCCATCTTTCGATTGACTCTGACATCACTTTCTTCGTCAACCAAGTCGCTTACCATGTACCAAGAATAAAGCTCATGGCTATGAAATGGCTTCCGGTCGCACCAAATATCGCATGGTACGATATATGTGTTTGCTACTTCCATTCCCTTTAGAGCTGTAACCATTGAATAGTAGTTGTTCTTTGTTGCATATTCCTGATTGACAATTAGCTGAACCCCGTACTCATCAATCAGGTATTCGAATTGTTCCTTCATGAAACCGACCACTATATAAATATCCTTGATCCCAACTTCATGAAGCTGCTTGATTTGTCTATCAATTAATCTCTCTCCATTGACTTCTAACAGGGCCTTTGGTGATTCCAGGTTGATCGGAACCATTCTCATTCCAAAACCCGCCGCAAGAATAATAGCTTTCTGAGGAGCTTTGGTATTAAATTCATGTCGGGCTTTATCAGTCAGACGAACATCTTCATCCAGGTATCCTTGCTTCATCAATTCTTTAATTGATCTATTTACAACACCGAGTGAGTGACCACTTATCTCTGCTAAAATACGCTGATTGATAAATGGCTCCAACAGCAGCGCGTTCAGGATGTCACTTTCCTGCTTGTTCATGTACATTCCCCTTCCTCAATTTCGTGAACAGAATGATGTACAAAAAGTATCACCTAGGATGATACTTCTTTGTATTTTTATTTATATTCGAAATGCTTCATACTCGTGATGTCCAACCTGTTCTTCAATAGGTGGAAATTGCATATAATCACCGTAAACATTGGATAATACAGTATCATAATCCTCAGGAATGTAGAACTCATACTCTTCAAATTTATGAAGAACCAGTTTTTCAAAACACTTGGTATCAAATATAAGTTTTTCTGCCTTCATTCCACCATTTCCAACCCAGCACCCAACAAGCTTACTCTCTACATTTCTTTCACATCTCTGTTCTGCTTTTTTTTCAAAATAACGGTATCCTCTAATTTTCGTATACACAAAAACAGGTGATTTTATTATTGAATGAATAATACCCGAACAAGATTTTTGGAATGGTGACAATGCCATATATTTCAATAATTCGAGTCTACTTTGAGTTTTAAAAAAAGATACAGCATTTTCTATTGAATTTCCCATGTAATCAAGAGGATAGATATCAACAAAAACACCGCAATCACACTGGCTTGGTATTGTTTTCTTTTCTCCAAGAATTATTGTAGTTGTATCTACTATTCTTGAAACCGAATAATAATAGCAATCTTTGTTATAAATACTATAAAGTTTATACTTTGGATGTTCCAAATTTTTCAATTTGGACAACAGCATAATATAGTCTCTGCGCGGCATAAGAATATCTATATCATCATCCCATGGAATAAAACCATTATGTCTTACAGCGCCTATAAGTGTCCCCCACGCTAAAGAATACTTTAAGCCCATATCATCCGCCAAATCAGTTATATACTTCAGTATATCCAAAGATATACTTTGTGTTTGTTTTAAGTCCAACTTTTCCATTGCGCTTTACATCCCTCATAATAAAATTAAAACACAAACTTAAATCCGCTCTCTTCGATTTCCTTAAGAGTAGGATTCTTCTGATCCTTTTCGGACAACTTCACTTCAATACCATCAATCGGCCATTCAACACCGATGTCCGGATCATCCCACATCAAACCTCCCTCATCATTTGGATGATAAAAGTCTGTACATTTGTAGCAAAACAGTGCTGTGTAAGAAAGAACCACAAAACCATGCGCAAATCCCTTTGGAATGTAGAACTGCTTGAAGTTCTCTTCACTTAGTATCACGCCATAGGATTTTCCATATGTAGGGCTTCCAGTTCTCAGATCTACTGCAACATCGTAAACTTCGCCCTGAATAACTCTTACCAGTTTCCCCTGTGGGAACTGCTTCTGAAAATGCAGACCACGAAGTACCCCCTTGGAAGAAAAGCTCTGATTGTCCTGAACGAATCGCAGATCAAGTCCAGCTTCCTTCATATCGTTTTCATTATAAGTTTCACAGAAATATCCCCTGGAATCGCCATGGACAGTTGGCTCGATAATTGCCAGTCCTTCGATTCCGTTAGGATTCATCTCTACTTTAATCTTTCCCATCTTATTCCAT
The DNA here is from genome assembly GCF_900109135.1 of Trichococcus ilyis. Taxonomy (GTDB): domain Bacteria; phylum Bacillota; class Bacilli; order Lactobacillales; family Aerococcaceae; genus Trichococcus; species Trichococcus ilyis. The sequence goes on from NZ_FNYT01000007.1 coordinate 7,189, forward strand.
CTCCTTCAAATATCTACCAACAGCATCCTGCCATGTCGGAAGCGGCTCAAATCCAGCCTCCACCAATTTGCTCTTATCCAGTCTGCTGTTGCTCGGTCTTGTTGCCTTGGAAAGACCATATTCTTCTGTAGTAACCGGCACTACCTTAGTGCTCATACCTGCCTGCTTGTAGATCTCAACGGTAAAATCGTACCAAGAAATATATCCACCCTCGTTGGTGACATGGTAATAACCGTACTTCTCAGTCTCAACCATATCCACTAGCAAACGAGCAAGGTCAAAAGTATAAGTCGGAGTTCCGATCTGGTCATTAACTACTCTTACAGTATCGTGAGTCTTACCAACGTTCACCATGTTCTTAATGAAGTTCTTACCATTTTTGCCGAATACCCAGGCAATACGAACGATGAAATACTTCTCCAACAGACCACTAACAGCCAACTCACCTTCAAGCTTTGTCTGGCCATAAACATTAAGCGGCCTATAGTCTTTGCAGTCCGGTTGCCAAGGCTCGGTGCCCTGACCATCAAACACGTAATCTGTGCTGATATAAGTCATCTTGCAGTCCAGTTCTTTGCAAACCACTGCAATATTTCTAGTACCGCCAGCATTGACTGCTCTTACCAGTTCAACTTTATCATCATCCTCTGCCATATCCACGGCAGTCCAAGCAGCACAGTGAATAACAGCATCTGGGTTGATTCCCTTGATGGTTTCTGTTACTGCTGCTTTGTTGGTTATATCTAAGGAAGTGTATGGAGCGGTAGTTACTACAGTTCCGTCAGCCACACCTGCATAAGTCGGAGCTACATCGGAGCCAATTGCCTCATATCCTCTTCCGATTAATTCATTTACAACATCATGACCGAGCTGGCCATTAACACCTGTTACAAATACTTTCATTATTTACTCCTTTAGAGTAGAAAGGATTCTCTCGATTTTCTGACTATTACCCCACACTGCTTTTGAATCATAAGGTCTTTCAGGGAAAGCACCGTAGTTGAGTTTAATAGTAAATCCGTTCTCTTTAATGAATCGCTCAACTCTATCTGCAAGTTTCTCAGGTCTTCCAGTACAGATGTTAATAATTCCGTTTACTTCATTCTGCTCAATTGTCGCCGCAACTTGGAGACAAAAGTCTTCATAGTTGATAAAATCAAACTGGTTCAATCCCATTGTAAACGGGAATTCCATTTTACCTTCTTCACTTGCTGCTTTATAGAGTTTCGAAAATATAGAAGAACCATAAGATGTATTGCCGACAATGTAATAACCTCTTAACCACTGGTATGACTTTCCATAAGTTTTTGCCATATACTCAACATCATGGCGAAGCGCATTCTTTGAAATGCCATAAAGGCTCATCGGATTACAAGGAGACTTCTCATCGATACTTCCTTCCCAAAAACCAATTTCATGCATAGAACCCATAACAGCTACATTTTTTACTTCACTCTTGAAGAGTTTCAAAAGAAAATCGTGATGTTTGGGTAGATCATTGATATGGCTATCAGCATTATGAACAAATCCATCTCGCCATGCCATGTGAATAACTACATCAGGTTTTCCAAAGTATGTATATGGATCTTCGATAGAGAACAGATCACAGTCCATCTTCTGTGCTCTTCCGTCCACCCTATCTGTCTTAAAATCTGCCGCTACGACTTCTATACCATCATCGAGTAACTGTTTTACTACTCCAAGACCTAGATAGCCGTTCGCTCCAGTTACTAATATCTTCATTTATCTTCCCTCGTACATTTTCTTATAGTAGTTATGATACTCGCCAGAGATAATTGTCTTCCACCATTTACGATTCTCCAGATACCACTTAATGGTCTTCTTAATACCATCTTCAAAATTTGTCTCAGGCAGCCAACCAAGCTCGCTATGAATCTTAGTAGGATCGATAGCATAACGCATATCGTGACCTTTACGATCACCAACATGAGTAATCAAACTCTCAGGTTTGCCAAGTTCCTTGCAGATGATCTTAACGATCTCAATATTTTGTTTCTCGTTATGACCGCCAACATTGTATACCTCACCAACACGACCATTGTGAATGATCAGATCGATAGCCTTACAGTGGTCCTCAACATAGAGCCAATCACGAACGTTCAGACCTTCGCCATATACAGGCAGAGGCTTGTCATTCAGAGCGTTTGCAATCATCAGAGGAATAAGTTTCTCCGGGAAGTGGTACGGACCGTAGTTGTTACTGCATCTGGAGATGGTAACAGGAAGTCCATATGTTCTGTGGTATGCAAGAACAAGTAAATCTGCTGCTGCCTTACTGCTAGAGTAAGGACTTGAAGTATGGATCGGAGTTTCCTCAGTGAAAAACAAATCCGGTCTGTCCAAAGGCAGGTCACCGTAAACTTCGTCTGTGGATACCTGATGGTATCTCTTAATGCCATACTTACGACATGCATCCATAAGGACAGATGTCCCAATGATGTTAGTGTCAAGGAATACCTGCGGGTTCTCAATGGAACGGTCAACATGAGATTCCGCTGCAAAGTTTACAACGATGTCCGGATGTTCTTCTTCAAACAGCTTGTAAACTGCTTCCCTATCAGTAATGCTTTCTTTTACAAATCTGAAGTTAGGATTGTTCATTACAGGAGCCAGTGTAGAAAGGTTACCTGCGTAAGTGAGACAATCCAGGCAGATGATACGATAATCAGGGTACTTATTCAGCATATGGAACACAAAGTTGGAACCAATGAAACCAGCACCACCAGTAACGATAATATTCATGTTATATTCTCCTTATTTTTTCATTAATAATTGAACAAACTGGTTTAAGCCCTTTCCTATCACATAGGATAGAACAAAAACAACAACAAAACCAAGACTCCAAAACCCTATACTAGTTATCTTTTCTTCAGCAAATAGTAGTAGGCACCTTATTAGAATCATATGGGTTAAATATATTCCCAATGTGTCCCGGCCAATTTTACCAAGGACATAATCAAACAATACTTGCCTCCTCTGATCTATCATTGCTAAGAAAAGAACAACAAAGCTGAATATAATACCCGCTAATAACGAACTTGATACAAATCTTTTATTCAACCTAAAGCAAACAAAAATACCAGTTAATACAATAGATAGATACTTCAAGAGAAAACATTTTTGCTCTTTTGTTGATTTACTATTTAGCATTTGAACTAAGTAGAATATTGCCCCGCCAAGACATATAACAGGAAATTGATTAACGAAACAAAACGTGCTTAAATAATCTCCATAAATTGGCAGGATGGCTGTTGCATTGTAATTAACAATAGTCGTAAATGCGATTGATATAACAGCAGAAAAAACAAACAGCCAGATTGATCTCTTTAAATTATCTGCAAGCTTAACAAAAAAAGGTGCTATAACAATAAAGATTACCAAGTCAACGATATACCACTCTTCATTAATAATACTGTTTATACTATTGAGAACAAAAGCATTAATAAATGTAAAATGCAAAACCCAATCAACAATCGAAACACTTTGTCTAACAGGAATCCACGCAGACACTAAAAGCATGAAAAAATAAAATGGAACAATCTGCACCAATCTTCTCACATAATAAGAAGTTATATTTGCTCATTTCTTGTTTAATGAATACCACACAAAATATGCCGCAATAACAAAGAACAACTGAGGACATCTTGATCCAACAGATGCAACTTTATGAACAAGCGAAATGCTACTTGGAAAAAGCTGTTCATAATGAACTAGTAACACTCCAATCATAGCTAATCCCTTGAGTATATCCATTGAAACTAGCCACTGTTTACCTTCTTCCATTTCGTTCTCCAATTTAGTGTCTTGTTATACTTAATATTTTAGTCTACCATCAGCAACATTCTTCAAATGCTGACCGTAAGGACTCTTACCATACTTCTCAGCCGACTTGAGGAGTCCTTCTTCATCAATCCAGCCATTCTTATATGCAATCTCTTCCGGTGCAGAGATAACAACGCTCTGTCTCTTTTGAATCATCTGCACAAAGCATGATGCCTCTGTCAAACTATCCATTGTACCTGTATCAAGCCAAGCATATCCACGACCAAGGAGCTGCACATTTAGGTTCCCGTTGATCAAATATATCTCATTCAGAGTGGTAATCTCAAGCTCACCACGAGCAGAAGGCTTAACTGCATTTGCCATTGCGGATACACCCGCCGGGTAGAAATACAAACCGGTTAATGCATAATTGGACTTCGGCTTCTTCGGTTTCTCCTCGATAGAGATTGCCTTACCATCCCTATCAAACTCAACCACACCGAATCTTTCCGGATCATTTACGTAATAGCCGAACACAGTAGCTCTATTGTCCTCTTCCGCATTCTTTACCGCGGCCTTCAATGATTTACCGAATCCGTTTCCATAGAAGATGTTATCACCGAGCACCATTGCACACGCATCATCCCCAATGAATTCTTCACCAAGAATGAACGCCTGCGCCAGTCCATCTGGAGAAGGCTGCACCTTATAGCTCAGATTCACACCATATGCAGATCCGTCACCGAGCAATCTTTCGAAGTTCGGAAGATCGGTCGGTGTGCTGATAATAAGGATGTCCTTGACTCCTGCCAGCATTAACGTGGATAACGGATAATACACCATCGGTTTGTCATATATAGGTAAAAGTTGCTTCGAAGTTACCATAGTTATAGGATAGAGTCTTGTTCCTGCTCCACCTGCCAGAATAATGCCTTTCATCAATCAGTTCCTCGCTTTCTTAATATCATACCTAAAAGCCTTGTTTTTTAATATCATACCTAAAAGCCTTGTTTTTATGTACTTAAAGGATTCCGTTTTCCAAAAAAACAAACAAAATGCAACGTTTGGTATAATAACACAAACAATTCCTCTTACTGCAAACTCTGATAAACCAGATAATGGTATTATTTCGCATAAAAAGAAGGTAATACCTCCAATAGTCAATGCAAATGCAAAATATCCAAGTATCCTCATAATTTCAAAAAAAGTGTTACGCTTTAAGACATATTTACAAGCCACATGAATATCTAATGGTAAAGCAATAATAGTGGTTGCAAAAAAAGAAGCAAACACGATTCCAGTAATCCCAAATTTTTTTACAAGAACTATATCCAGTATTAGATTTAACGTAGCCGCAATTATCTGGCGAAAGAGTGTTTTATTCCATAAACCAGCAGCTTCAATAAATGTATTTGATAAGAATAATTTGACTGAATTTCCCCAGAAATAGAATACAATTATTAATACGCAGGTAATACTTAAAACATTATCGCTTCCAACCCAAATCTTCATAAAAGGATTAAACAAACACTGAAGGCTTATCGCGCACCATGTAGTCATCCAAATGAACAAAAGTTGAATACCTTCATAAGTCTTATTTAAATTTTCCAACGAAGCTGTGTACAAAATATTTCCAATTGCGGGCTTTAATGCTCTATATGCAATAACTAATATGGTAGTTATCGATGAAAAAACATAGAAATAATTCCCATAAATTGCAGTTGCAACAAGACCTAATGTACCAGAGATAACTATAGTATCAATTGAGTTAGTCAAAGTAGCGGCAATCGAATGTGCTGCTAAAAAGAACACCTTATTCTTAATTATTTTTTTATTTTCTAAAGATACGTGCCCTCTAGGAACCAAATCAGGGTGGACCTGTCTACTCCTCTTCTCAGTTACTATCGTATTGCAAATTGTTGATAGAGGAAGCATCAATGCAAACCAATAGTAATTCCTTAAAACAATCAAAATAGTAATCTGAAGAATATATTTGATTATTTCAACAACTGCCGTAATCTGATGTACTATTGACCCTTCTTGATATGCTTCAAATAGAGCACCTTTATATGCAAAGCCCAAATATGAAACCGCAGCATTGACCAGATACATTAAAAACAACAAATGTATATTAATATCTTCAGGATATGATCCACTGATAAAGTATTTAAGAAATGGCATAATGGCTATTCCTGATGCAAAAATGAAAGTACCGATAATCTTATATACTTTCCGCATTAAATTTAGCAATGCATTTATAGTATCTTTATCATTCTCAGCTATTGGCTTATATAAACAAAAAGAAATTGCTGATCCAATTCCAAGTTCTGATACGTTAAGAATTGTCAATACCGATGTAAAAAGGCTGGTTAATCCCAAATATTCCGAGCTGAGTTTATGTATAATAATTGTTCTCGTAATAAACGGGAATAGAATTGATATCATTCTACTTAATAAGCCAAAAATAAAAGTCTTTGATGTGCTTTTTGTTTTATTAAACTCCATAGACTATTCTATATCCTTCCTATACGTCTCTTATAGCAAAACCTCATCAAGGCTACATCAGCGTACGAGATTTTATACCCAATTGAATCTCTCAAATGAGCATAGTATTCTGTCCTCCGATAAAAACAAAATCTATTAAAAATACTCATCTTATCTTTCATTATTTCTAACACCTCTAAATTGGATTTCTCCATTAATTCAAGATTTAAGCTAGTATTTGAGCCAGTAAAGACATGAGTATATAACTTTTGAGGATTAATAGTTCCTTTACAGTGCTTGTCACTTAATAAAAGCAACCATAGAAACAAATCGTCAGCTCCGTGATATCTCATATTGATGTTTCCCCAAATTGAAGGTATACACTCTTTACGAATTAAAACCTGTCCCGGAGAGATAATTGGATTACTACACCTATAATAAAAATTAATGTTTAATACTTTTCTCTGCTCTATTTCATTTTTGTATAAACAAATACTATCTCCAGAACTATCTGTCATGTACCCATTAGATACAACAAAATCACAATCTTGTATCGCCTTATACTGAGAAGCAATGCAATCGTCAGCTATAAGATCATCTTGATCTAATAAAAGAATAAACTCACCACTTGCATGTTGTATCCCTGTCCACCTTGATTTTTGTATTCCGCAGTTTACTTTATTATTAATTACAGTAATATTATCTTCTTTTTGGGGAAAGACTATTTCAATATCAGGAGAATCATTTACGAAAATAACCTCCATCTCAACATTGCACTGCGTAGCTAACGCAATTGCATTTTTTCTTAGTATTTCACATAATTGAGGAATATACTGATTACCTTTATAGAACGGAATTACAACCGAAACCATCTTCTTCACCTCTTGTCAAATCTTTGTGTATTAATACCTTTTAGTAATCGTATTATCTGTCTCTCTTCTTAAATTAATGAACATCATTATTGCCCAAAATGGCTTAAAAGCATATAACGATGTACTCATTGATAACATCAAAAATCCACATACGATAGAAAAAGAGAAAAAATCTTTTCTTTTATATGATTTTTTTAAGAGGTAACCAATCATTACAAAATAAATAATAGATAGAATCACTCCGCCTTCCATTAACTGCTCCACATAGAGATTGTGTGCAACCACTGCCAGATAACCATGTGAACCAAATATAGTTCGAATGGCTCCTGCCCCATAGCCAAATAATTGATGGAAAAAACTAGAATCCTTAAATATCTGAAAAGCCCATCCCCAAAATTCGTATCTATGTGTTCCATTAGATTCTTTGATAGCCTGTGCAGTAAAACGACTGATAACTGTTTCTGGAATAAAAGGAATAATAAGTATAATAATTATACTTATTGCTAAAACAGCACTAAGCTTTTTAATATTATTCTTTAAGAAGTTACGTCCATTGTTAGATATAAACAAAGCTACTAATGCCGCCAAGAATAAACCAAACATACCACCTCTTGATCCAGTAGCCAAACAACAATAAATATACAAAAGAAGCTCAATAACAGATATAACTTTCTGTTTTTTGTTCCCAACCATTAGTGTTTGAAATGCATATATCGTTCCGAAAAGAAAGTACCCATTTAAATAGTTTGGATCTTCAGCCAACAAACTACCATTAAGCAAAATTCTATCAGCACCTGTTCCTCCAACAAGAAGCAATACACCTGCTGTTATTCTTGAAGCCCAGACAAGCGAAAGTTTTAACCGGTTTATTTCTTTTTCTGAATATAAGAAACTTCCGGTAGCAATTAGTAAAATAAGGAACTGAACATTTGTTATAATTCGCTGCTTAGTTGCATCAAAATTTAATGAATAAATAATGCTAAAAAACATGACCAAAACATAAGCCCCAAATAAAAGATCATATGTTGTTATGCATGTTTTAAAACGATACAATGCCCATGTCGCTAGAACAAGTAACGCCACATATTTCAATAGAGATCCTGACAAAAAAGGAACAGCAAATGCTCCAAATATTAAACTTATGTAGTATATTTGTATTGCCCATGTCATTTTCTTTTTTTGCGCCATAGTACACCTTCCAATTAGTTAGATAAGCTCGTATATCTTATCATACTCATTAACCATAGTTTCCATGTTATATCTCTTTGATTCCAAGTATGCTACTCTGCCAATGGATTCACGCAATGCTCGATTACATGCAACTCGTATTAATGCGTCAGCTATCTCATTTTTATCTACATTAGTAAGCAGTCCACTCTTACCATCAGAAATCATGTCTTGGACACCGCCAACATTCGTTGCAACAATTGGCATTCCAACTGCCATAGCCTCTATTAATGTTATTGGCATTCCTTCATACAATGACGGCAAAACAAAAACATCCATGCTATACATTAGTTTGTGAACATCGCTCTGTAATCCAAGAAAAATTACTCTTTCTGCAAGTCCTAGCTTTTGAACCTTTTGTTGTATTTCAGGCTGAAGTTCACCTTCCCCAGCTAAAAATAAATTACCTTTGCATTCATGTAAGAAATCATTAAAAGCGTCAATGAGCATTTCATGATTCTTTTGCTTTGAGAATCTTCCAATGTGAAGAATTTTAATATCATTTTCAACTGTATAAGAGGACTTAGCTAAATAGTCAGTTAGATCTCTTCCATTAAAAATCATCGGAACACGACTTGATTTTAATCTATACTCATCACAAATTGATTTCTTTATTTCTGGAGATATACCAACTAAAGTTAACCATTTTAATTTCACAAATGCTTTTGTTAAATATCGATCCGTTTTTTTCTGCTCTAAAGAAGCAATATTGTGAACGGTATGAAATACTTTGTTTATACCTAAAATCTTACAAGTTGGTACTACATATTTATCTACATTTAAGTGTGTATGAATGACATCAGGTCTTTCAGCATTAATAAACTTATATAATTTTTTATAAAGACTGATGTCAAATCCTACTTTCTTTTCTATTACTACTATTGAAATTCCAGCTTGATCAAGTTTTTCAGTTATTGAAGATGTTATTTCATAAAAGCAAACCACTATGGGATTGTATCCTTTATTTTTTAAGCCTATTGCTAAGTCCTGCACCATAGTTTCTGCACCAGCAACAGCTAATCTAGGTATGAACAAGAGTATTTTTTTCATTTACTCAGCTCCAAACATTAATAAATCAATTTGCTTAATTACTTCTTCTGGTTTATATCTTTTAGCTACCCCTAATGCACTTTGCTTCATTTTTACAAATTCATCAGGATTCATCACAGCTTTATCAAAAACTAACAAAAAATCCTCATAATTATCAAATTCATAACTCCAACCAGTTACATTTTCAACAAAAACATCTTCAGCATTTTCCCACCGTGACGAAATTACCGGTACACCAGCAGAATATGCATCAATCAAAGTTCCTGGAATACCTTCAGTATAAAAACGAGTTGGAAAAAGCAATGCAAAATAAAACTTTATTGTCTCAACACTTTTATTAGGAGGCACAACTCCGCAGTATGTCATACAATCCTTATGAGTATTTTGCAGTTCTTCAAATCTTTCTTTAAAGCTTTCATCAATCTGACCAAATACATCCAGGTGAAGCATGTTTCTATTATAACGTCTATTTAAATCTTCAACTACTTGAACAGCGTCCTCAATTCCTTTCTCTTTCATCACCCTTGAAAATGTACATACTTTTAACGGATAGCTAATCTCTGTTTTTAATTCACATTTCTCTAGTACATTAAGATGTTTAAAATTTGGAACCACTGTCACATTGCGAAACCCTATTGTTTCCAAGTTATTCTTCATACTCGTGGTTTCAACCCAAATACCATCAAACGTGCTTAATGGTGTAAATAACTGTTTCTTTTGTTGAACAATCTCTGGAAGCCAGCCTCCAATCACATCATAATACACAGAAATGTTATATTTCCTTTTGTAGTATGCCAACAGCCTTGCAAAAATACCTAGGCCATTGCTTGCAGGAAGCATTATTATTTTATCAGCATTTCTTGCGCATTTTTTTATTTGTCTCAAAAGCTGTACTGGATGATTTTTCCAACCAATAGTTTCTACATAGCAAATATTAGTTGTCCCATATTTTTTACCAAGTGCATAAAAGAGTTCTCTAGTCTTTACTGGTTGCCCTCCAGTTGACATTTTTTCAAAATCAAATGCACCTATCACGCATATCTTTTTCATTACTACTCCCATTCATGAGTATCTTTATTGTATTTTTTCAATAATTTTGCGGGCACTCCGCCAACAATTGAGTATGCTGGAAAAGATTTGGTTACAACTGCACCTGCAGCTACAATACACCTGTCTCCAAGCACAACGCCTGGCAGAATACATACTTTTTCTCCAATCCAACATCCCTCTCCAATTTCTACTGGCTTAGCTACTAGTGGTTGAGTAGCATAAGAATCCGAGTCTTCAGGATCCATGCCATGATTCTCAGAAGTAATCATTACGTCACTTGCAATCAAGTTATTGTCTTTAATAACGATAGGTGCTGCAGAAAGAAATGAGCATCTATTTCCAATGCTCACGTTATTCCCAATTTTTATAAAAGGATTGTAAACCCCACCATGATAGTTTTTGACTATCAAACATCTGGCATCGTGACCAATATATACATTCTTTCCTACGCTAATACGAGAGAAATCATTAATTGTTATTCCAAGACCTATATAAAGATTCTTTGCTCCCTTTCTTTTAAGGATGACAGACAAAATAGGATATCTAAATAATGTAAGCAAGTTCTTGATAATTCGTTTAATAGTTTTCATCGTTTATCTCTTTCTGTAGATACAAAACGCATTCCAGTTTTTTCTAAAATTATTTTTACGTTATTTCGCAACGATTTAGGAACTACATATTTACCCTTCGAAATCAGACGAAGTTTATAGTAATGTGCATAGCTCATAACCTCACGTTCGATATTTAATTTTATTCCTAATTTTTCAAAGTAACGAATAGTACCAGGGAGATACTTACTCTGAATCACACCATGTTGAAGATTTAAGATATTTCTTTCATCAAATACACAACCTGGGTTCAGCTTATAACTCTTTCCTGCAGCTTCTTTCACGCGATTAAATTCAAAAATCCATGCATTATAGTTTTCGTCCCCCAATAATTCCTCCAAAAAAGATCTTTCCCAAATAGCAGCTTGAAGACTCACACCATATTCATCATTTTCTGGAATAATATGCAAAAACTTTTTATTCTTATAATGTGGATCTTTGTTTTTTACAGCGCGAGACATATTGGTTAATTTAAAATACCTAATCTTTTCATTCTCAATATAAGAAACAGTGTCATGAACTACTTTTGTATCAATAGTCTTGCCAACAAGAAAGTCTTCCAATAATAAACAAATATACTTTGAATCAGTACTTTTTAACGCAAGTTGAACCTTCCTACTCCACTCTGCATTCTTTCCTGCATGAAGCACTTCAATACCATCCATATCAAAGTCTTTTTCGTTATTTACAAATAAAGTTTTATAATTACAATCTGGCCAAAATTTTTTATAAAGCGAAATGCAATCGTACCACATATCAGAATATCCATCAAAACCAATGAATACTACTGTCATCTTATTGTCCATATTCATCTTTACTCTCCTCAAACAGAAATACTATCTTTTAACGTACACTATCCTTTTTAAATAACCTGCAGGTAGGTTTATTAATGTCCATAATGCCGCCACCATTGGGGGCATTTCTTCTGTTGCTCTAAACATACCATAATGGTACTTCAACAAACTTAATTTTCCTCCCTTAACATGTGTTATAGATCCACTTTTGCGCACTCTATATTTAGATAGTGACGCATCCAAAAGATAGCATGGTGATTTTTGTACAACTTTTAACCACATTGCCCAGTCATTTCTTTTTTTCAAATCTAGAACTTGAATCACACCGACAAATTCAGCATCATACATGACGGTAAGACATCCAATAAAATTAAATATGTGCATCTTTGTTTTGCCTACTTGCTTTGGTCCTGTTACAGTAATTCCAGTCTCCTGTCCATCTTCCAACAACTCATCATAGTTTGTATATGAAAAGTGATAATCGTTTATTCTCATAAAACCAATCTGCTTCTCAAGTTTCTCCGGAAGCCATAAATCATCAGAATCTAAAAATGCTATCCACTTACCTTTTGCATCTTTTATCGCACGATTTCTTGAGACAGCCGCTCCACTGTTTTTTGTATTCTTGAAATACTTTATTCGCTGATCAACTAGAAATGGTTTTACCACTTCGTCAGTATTGTCCTTTGAACAATCATCAACAATAAGTAATTCCCAGTTCGTATAGGTTTGGTTCTGAACCGATTCTATCGACTTTGCAATAAACTTAGCTGTATTATATGAAGGCATGATGATTGAAACTAATTCACTCATTATTTTTCCCCTCTTTTTCTTTCTTCTTCATCTCACCTGTTCCACATCTCACCTGTTCCACCCTCGACAACTCCATCCCCACGAAGTACCGAAAAGATAGTGCCCAGAAAACAATAGCAGTCGAAAAGGAAACTCATTCTTTTAACATATTCACCATCGAGTTTTGCTTTAACATTAATCTCAAGCTCATCACGGCCATTAATCTGCGCCCAACCGGTCAAGCCAACCGGTACGTCATTAGCACCATACTTATCGCGTTCAGCAATTAAATCGTATTGATTCCACAAAGCAGGACGCGGACCAATGATGGCCATTTCACCGATGATGATATTGAAAATCTGCGGCAACTCATCAAGGCTTGTCTTTCTAAGAAACTTACCGACTTTCGTGATGTATTGATCAGGGTTGGTAAGTAGGTGAGTTGGCGTATCCTTCGGTGTATCGATGCACATCGTCCGGAACTTCAGGATATTGAAATGTGTCTTATTAATCCCTACGCGTTTCTGCTTGAAGAAGATTGGTCCTGGAGTGTCCAGCTTGATGGCAATGACCAGAATCAAAAATAATGGCGACAATACGATTGCAGCAGTAATGGATAAAATCAGGTCAATCACTCTTTTTGTTCTTAAATAATTCACAAATACTCCTCCAGTTAGTAAAAGTTTTTATATATGATAGGAAGTTTTCACCCCAAATAGTAAAATCTTTACACTTTTATTATGATACCACTTCTAAACATCGTTTTGCACAAAAATAAAAAGAATTTATCGGAAAAACAGTGTAAATTTAGTGTAAAAACCGGACTTTCGTTTATCAACCGCTTTCATCCGTTTGATAGAACTTATATTTTATAGTTGTTCATATTTTTACATATGTAAAAATATTTACAGTTGTAGCCTTATGATTTCTTATGCACCATAGAAATGGAATAACACAGCCTGTAGGCTGATAGAACCCTACGTTATAATCAATTCATCAACTAATCTCGTTACAACAAACCATCCTTTCATCTCATTTATACTGCGAGCCCATCCAGGCCGGAAGAAAGGTAATTGAAAAGCTACCCGCTCCGGGCAACATGATTTCGTAGGAGCTGATAGCTAATCGTAAGTTTGTCTTAGATGAGGAGACCCTTATCTGAGCTACTGATTTCCTCCGGGTAGGAATCTTTCGGACGGAGGAACGGGGCATGAATGTTGCCGTCCTCCGGTTAAACGTTGCTCATCGGAGATATGAGGCTGGCGTGAAGTTTTTTCTCCGACAAGGATTCTCTTGGTTGAAGTTCGCGCTTTCCTCCAGTGACAAGTCTTTTCGTCGATGAAGCCCTCTAGCATGCTACATCTAAAATGAAGAATTCTGAAAATGATTTTATGGAAATATATCTAAAATCTATATTCCAGTGTAACACCATCTAATACGCTTCTTATTTTTTTATTCCTATATGCATAATTTCAGTCAATTCCTGTATACCTGTTCGTTTTTCGAAGTTGAGTTGTTTATCCCGCAAAGTCTATCCTTACCGGAGCCCCAGACTGCAAATATCACTACCTCCGACCGCGGCGGCTTCGCCGGAGTTGCTGTGCCGACGAAACAGTCTACTCCGGCCAACAAGCTCTTGTGGGAGCTGAATAGTTGGCGCAAGAGGTGTTCTCCGACGAGGCGTCTGCTTTTCGGAGTTGGCTGTATGCGCGGCACCGTTCCTATTTGCGACAGAAATCGCAACAATCGGTTGTAAGCCTATCCAATCAGCGAAATCTGGCCTATACTGGAACTATGGATTCACAATTGAACGGATGGAGGAATGTTTTTATGATCATTGATGCATTGGCAAATATGGATTTTTATAAAGGATTGAACGAGCAGCTCTACAAGGGGCTGACGTTTTTGAAGGAGAATGATCTCGCATCATTGCCTGCAGGGCGCTACGAAATCGAGGGTGCTGCGGTGTTCGCGCTCGTGCAGGAGTACGAGACGCATCTGCCGGAGGAATGCCGCTGGGAAGCGCACTACACGTATACGGACATCCAGTACATCGTGGATGGTAGCGAAAAAATGGGCTGGAAAGCGCTGGATGGTGTCGTGAAGACGGAGGATCGTCCTGAAGATGATGTCTACTTCTTCGATGCGGATGGCGACCATTTCGTACTGCATGCGGGACAGTTCGCGGTGTTCGCGCCACAAGATGCCCACCGCCCGGGTTTGGCGGTAGATGGACCGGCACCGATCAAGAAGGTTGTTGTGAAAGTTTCGATGTAACAGAAAAAAATTAAAAAACCGGGATAGTCTTTTTCAGATCGCGCAAAGACTGTTCCGGTTTTTTATACCTGTTATGATTTCCTACATTCTAGAATTATTAGGACTTTGTCTCAGGATTCCATGTATTCAGTTGTGGTAAAGAAGTTGATTTGAGTTATTTTTTTCAGTCCTCTAACAACAGAAGACATAATTTATATACAACACTTTTTATATTTCTTACCACTTCCACAAGGGCAAGGATCATTTCTGCCAATTTTTGTATTAGTCCTATTTTGATGATTGTTTTGCATATCTCTTAGAATAAAACTTGGGATTAATCCCTTTGATTGATAGGAAAGTTTTTTGAGTTGATAAATTAACTCTAGTAAATAAATGATAATCGAAAAATTTTCTACGCATAGATCCGCAAATTCTATAAGATACATAATCTCTTGCTTAACATTACCACGATAACGATCTGTAAAAACTATTTTTTGAGACATGTAATCTATTTCATTATCAAAGTGTTGAATCGCATTTCTTACACGATTTTTCAAGCTGTTAGTCGGAGTACTAAATGGTTCTAAATCATAAATATACTCTATTTTTTTATGCTTTGATGCTATTTTTAATATTTCATCATAGGCTTTACCATTGGCACAACTATTGTAATCATTTCGAGAATTTATGTTATTTAACGCAATAACGATATTAACGTTATCCAATATCCATTCATAACTCTTAGCATAAAAATCTGAAAGCTCTTCAAAATTTGTAGTCATTATCCCATACTGCTCTTTATCAACATTGTTTAAACAACTAGCATTTCTTAATGCTACCACTGGAATTAATTGTTCATAAATTTTTGAGAAAGTATCAATGAGTTTAAATGCTTTCTTTTCGATATTATTAAACTCAGATGACATACTTTCCGCAAATTTTTGAGTCTCTTCTAAACTTTCTTTATTCGTACCTATTAATTTGGATATTTCAATATACTCTTCTAGAGTTCCAGGTTGTAAAACTGAAGTAAGTTCCGTAGTTGTTAAAAATAATTGATGTAACGCCATATTGGCATCTAACTCATTGGTTATTTTTGATAAAGGTATAAATTCATAGTGACTTAATTCTTTTTCAAGTTTTGGATAGAGCAAAGTAACTTGATTATTCCAAAGAAAGTCAAAATATAATTTGAGTTTCTTCCACCTTCCATCAAAATAATAAGCAAAATCCATTGATTTGCGAGTTGCTTGTATAGCCTTCTCACTATCCCCATAGAATCCAGAGTTTCTAATAAACGGTGACAAATCATAATCATAAAAACCACGGATATACATTTTCTTTGTAGGAAATTCCGCGGATAATTCTGCAGAATAGTATTTTTCCTTTACCTTTATTTTTGTGTTTCTAATATGTGCGTTCTCTACTTCAAGTTTTATGCCTATATTATCTTGATCAATAACCATTTTTCCGTAAATATGTGTCAAGCATTTCGGACAATGCAGATTAAAAGGAATATCAAAATAACCTATCTGAGCTCTAAGATTAATTGTTGTTTCGCAAAAATTGCAATTAATGAAACGATTATCTATCACTTTATACACCTCTTTGAAGAAAATTCTGCATGAATATTCAGTTACAGATAACTAGTTTTTAAGCCTTGTTCATCTCATTCCAATGATACAGCGTTAATCACTCACTTATCTGATATTATTTTTTTATGACTTGTTACTGTTAACTCTGCAACTGCATCTGGCTACATTGTTCATAGATACCATCGAACCACCTAAAAGAAATCATTAAAATATGTACTATATATCAGTATTTTGACTAGAAAATATAACTGTAATAAACTGAAAAATCAAACTCAGATGAAGTTGCTCTTCGTCCTAAATTTGATTTATTGGTTTATTTATCAGCTCAGGTAAAAATACAACGACTGCAACAGATACTCGGATTCATATTTTTGCGCCAATCTGAAAAGGTGCCGTTTCAAGGTTGCGCGCGTTCCGCTGCCGTTGCGGTAATTCGCAAGATTCTTTTCATACTGCTTGCGCTCGGTTTCGGTCGCGTGTTTCTTGAAATATCCCCAGACGTGGGCTGCGGCATTCTCAGTTTGTCCAGGGTGGAGTTCTTCGGCGAAGGCGGTATCAATCAGGTGGTAGAATTCCTGGACCGGATAGGCCTCTTTATCTTTCAACAGTGTGCGGATGGCTTGGTAGATCGCCGGCGACCGCTCGAGGACAGTGTATTTATAGCGGCCCCACTCTTTTTCCAGCAGCACTGGTTTTGGCGCGGTTGTGGTCGCATTTTGGCATTTGATGGCGGAGAGGTTTTTATCCTTCACTTCCAGCATGATGTCGATCTGTTTGTCCTCCAGCTGTTCGTGGAAAGTCAGGAAGGTGTCCAGCTGGATCGTATCAGTATGCGCGCCGGGGCGTTTCCCGAGAGCCTGCTGGGAATAATGGATTTTCTGCCTGCCGTCTTTTGCCTTCCAGGTCTTTGCGGCTGCGGCGATCCAGTATCGGTCATCCGCTCCCGCGGGCGGCGGATTGATGGCATGGTGCAGGTTGTCGTAGACGGCCGGGATCTGGAGTCGGAACGCCAGTCCGAGCACATCTTCGATGTTGTGGAGACGATCGTCATTTTCGATGATGAGTCGGTTCTGGACTGATTCCGGCAGGCGCTTAAAGTTCGTTGCGAAACGTTCTAGCGCGGCTGCTTTGTCACCGTAGCTGCCGCCGACATGCAGGACGATTTTGTTCTTGTTGTCGACATCCAGACACTCCAGCATTTTGGCGTGGTACTCGAGATCAAGGATGGCGCGCGCCACGACATCCTCGTCGGGCGAATTTAGGACGGTGTATTGCCCCGGATGGAACGACACCCGCATACTGCTCTTCCGGATCTTCGCGCCGATGCGCTGGAAGGCTTCTGCGTGGACGTCCCACCAGGGGAGCGTATTGACCGGGCTGGATCCGAACGGGATCAGATCCGAGCTGATGCGGAACAGCTGGATGTTGTTTTTGCGGTTGTAGTCGATCATCTTCTCCAGCGCGGCCAGATTATGCGCAATCACTTCCGTCAGCTTCTCCGGGGTCGCGTTGCGCTGCATCACGCTGCGGATATTGGTGTCGGGGGTGCCGATGTTGAGGCAGGCATAGCCGATGCTCATAGGGGTTCCTCCTTTCGATCAGAGTTCCCGCTGGAACTCGATCCCTCATTACATATTCTTATTGGTTCTCATACCTTTCGCGGTAATCCTGCAGGAGCAAATCGAACATCCGGATGCCGTTGGCTGCGCTGGCGGCATCGGCGGGGCTTTTCGCTTGGTCGTTCAGTTCGTCGACGACGGTTTGGATGAACGGCATGGCGACATGCTCCGGTGTTTCGAAGGTGTAGGTCGTCGTTTCTCCGTCCTTGATGAGGCGGATCCATTCGAAGCTCGTGCCTTCGAAGACCAAGGTTCCTTCCGATCCGATGATTGTCACTTCATCCAAGTCGAAGTCCGCGACGTAGCACCAGGCGGCTGATCCGACGACGCCGTTCGCGAACCGGAAGGATGCCGAGACGGTGTCCTCGACTTCATAGAGTCCGGCCCGGTTCTCGACGATGCCGGTCATCACGGTGACGTCGCCGAAGTAATAGGCCAGGTAATCGAGCACATGCACTTGGATATCCAAGTCCTTCCCGCCACCAGCGGCCGGCAACAGCCGCCAAGGCAGGCTGTCCTTGTGGAAATCTTCCGGTGCCGGCTGCTGGTATTGGCGGATTTCCACCAATTGCGGTTGACCGATTGCGCCCTCGTCCAGCAGTTGTTTGATCTTCTGGAATTTCTCGAGCGCGCGGCGGTAGAAGCTGACGAATACCGGCAAGCCGTTTTCTTTTGCTGCATCCAGTATCGCTTGGCATTCCGCGAACGTGCGCGCCATCGGTTTCTCGATCAACGGCACTTTGTTCGCCGCGATCACCTGCATGGCGTAGTCGAAATGGGTGGCCGGCGGCGTGGCGATGTAGACGGCCGTGATCTCTTCGTCTGCCAGCAGTTCCTCGACCGTTGCGAAAACTTGGCCGTGCCCATGGCGTTTCACCCAATCCTGCGCCTTGGCTTCGGTGCGGTTGTATACCCCTTTCAATCGCGAGCCGTTGGATTTATAGAGACCTGGTCCGCTTTTCTTCTCGGTCACGTCACCGCAGCCGATCATTCCCCATACTGTTTTTTGCATGTGCTATCCTCCTGATCTGTGTATATTGTTCATTGTACCATTTGGATCCTCGCGCTGATGCGACAGAAGATTGAACATTCACCCCGCCGGAGGTGGCGGTCTTATTCTGTTTGTTTCTCCGGTGAAGCATAGGATGACCGAAGGTAAGGATACCGAAAGGCAACCAACTCCGGCCACCAGCCCTTCGTTGTAGTTGAGCAGTTGGCGCGAGTTGTTCTCCGACGAATGCTCTCTTTGTCGGAGTTGGTGTGCGGGCGATCGGATATCGATAAGAAGCAGGAATTGATTCCATGCAAAAAGCCGTAAACCACTGGCAATATGCAGTGTTTTACGGCTTCCTTTTTTTGTTGCCTTGCAGATAGGCTGGCATCAATTTTTCGTTTTATATTTCTCTTGGAGTTTGGCCGAAGTGTCCTGCTTGAGTTCGTCGAAGTCGTTTGTAGTGTCCTCGCTTCTTTAGACCACATCCATGACAAACGCAATATATTCATCGTGTTCCCAGGTAGCTTTATAGCCGTTGATCTGAAGGAAGATATCGGTTGCAGCTATGGCTGTCCGTTTGTTGGCATTTTGGAACAGTTGTTTTCCTGCAATGCCGAGCAGCAACACTGCCGCTATATCGAAAATTGTCGGGTAGGCGTCCTCTCCGAACGCGGTTGCCTTGGGCGCCTCAACCACTGCGTTGAGCCCTTCTTTTTCTCTTACGCCTATAATTTCTTGGGGAGTGAACTTTTTGATGATTCTCGCGTTGATCTGGATTAGTTGTTCTTCGGTCAGATAGTTCATTTTTTACATGTCGGCCAATGATTTCATTACCGAGTCATATTTGTCGAAGTAATCGTCCAACATTGTGTCAAGCTCTTCAGTCCCTAATTCGTCTGGCTTAGCAGCCGGAGTGACTTTCGAGATTAAAACGGTGTCCAACTCTTTTTCCCCATCGTTCATTTTTACAGTGATGTACTGGATTTCGTCTCCAGGTTCAGCATGTAAAGTGCGCAGTACGTCCTCAGGCACAGAGATAACGACGCTATTACCGGTCATTCGCAATTTGAAAGTGTTCACCTTTTCCTTCGATCGTTTATTGCTTTCAGCGAGCGAATAGCGGTAAGTGCGTTTGGCCGTTCCTCCTTTTGGGTTAGTCGGTGGATTTGTTTCTGAAATAGCTGTTGCATTCGTTTTAGCGTTCTTACTCATAGTATTCGACATCCTCTCGATTTTAATTTTTTATTTCATGATTTTTTCTGGGATTGTTTGCGCCTCATAACTGTATATACAGATTAACAGTATATACAGTTATTGTCAATTGTCACTGCTAAGGAGAGGACCGGAAAGAATTGATACCGTCCTGGGCTGGCGCCCGACATCGCCGACTTGCGTCGGCTGTTCGGGATTCTTTGCTCTTCGTTCAGCCGACGATTTTGCTTTATGTCGGCTGTTTGGCATTCTTCACATTTCGTTCAGTCAACGACTCTTGTTTTCGTCGCCTGTTCGGGATTCTTTGCTCTCCGTTCAGCCGACGTACCCCAGCTTGCGCCGACAATCAACCACTCAAAACAACCGAATGCCAAAAAAATAGCTCCCGCCGCGGCGGGAGCCTTAAAGGTGTTGCTCGATTAGATGAACAGGTTCAGATTGGCATCCATCGTGTCGCCGATGTAGGCGGCTACGCCGCCGAAGTCGACGCCCTCGATGATTTCTTCTTCTTTGATGCCCATGATGTCCATGGACATTGTGCAAGCCACCATCTTGACGCCCATTTTTTGCGCTTGGGCGATCATGGCCGGCAGGCTGTCAACGTTCTTCTGTTTCATGACGGCTTGGATCATCTTGGAGCCTACGCCGCTCATGTTCATTTTCGAGATCGGCAGTTTGCCGGCGTGGCTCGGCAGCATGATGTCGAACATTCTTTCCATGCCGCGTTTGGCTACGCTGACTTTTTCCGGGCGTTTGATGACGTTCAGGCCCCAGAAAGTGAAGAACATCGTCACTTGTTTGCCGTAAGCCGCCGCTCCGTTGGCGATGATGAAGGAAGCCAAGGCTTTGTCCAAGTCCCCGCTGAAGACGACCATCGTGGCGCCGTCCTTGGTTTCCTGCAGGATCGGTGCCTGGGCGGCTTGGGCTGCCAATGCGGCTTCGTTGAATCCGGCTGGCGTTGCTGATTTCACAGCGCCGGCTTTGCCTTTCGCGACATGGGCGCGGACGATCTTGCCGTCGATTTCCTTCGAGAGCAGCGTGTTGCCGGTGTTCTTCGTCCAGGCGGCGATGTCGGCGAGGAAGCCGAAGTCGGATGCTTCGATGATCAGTTCCTGGCCGTCGACCATCTTGTCGATGTTCTCCTTCACTTTCAGGATCGGGCCGGGGCACTGCAGTCCGCAGGCATCGACCTGGATCGTGTTGGAAGCTGGCTGGGCGGCAGGTTTCGCATGCACGGGTTCGACATGGACCGCTGCTTCCGGCACGTCTTCTTCATAAGTCAAAGTCGTTTTGGCTTGTTTGTAAGTCTTGTAGCCGCCGTCCAGGTTCTTGACGCTGAAGCCGTTCTGCATCAGGATGCGGGCCGCGTTGTAGCCGCGGTGGCCGACTTGGCAGAACACATGGATCGTTTTGTCTTTCGGCAGTTCGCTCATGCGCTCGCGGATTTGCGCCAGCGGGATCGTGTAGGCATTGCCCAATGCGCCGGTCGCCAACTCGAATTCTTCGCGGACATCCAGCAGGAAGGCGCCTTTTGCGATCAGGCCGTCGACTTCATGCCATTGGAACGTGTCGATTTTGCCTTCGAGGATGTTCGAGGCCACATAGCCGGCGATGTTGGCCGGATCTTTGGCGGATGAATAAGGCGGTGCGTAGGCCAATTCCAGATCCGGCAAATCGTAGACGGTCGCGCCCAGTTTCATGGCCGTCGCGATGACGTCGACGCGTTTTTCGACGCCTTCCATCCCGACCGCCTGCACGCCGAGGATCTTGCCGTCGAGGCCGAAGAGCAGCTTGATGTCCAACGGCGAAGCCCCCGGGTAATAACCGGCATGGGAGTTCGGATGGATGTGGACCACTTTATAGTCCGTGCCTGAGCCGTTCAAGGTTTTCTCGTTGTTTCCGGCTGCCGCCACCGTCAATTCGAAGACTTTCGCGACCGAAGTGCCCATCGTGCCTTTGTAGCGGACATCCATGCCGTTCAGGTGGTCGGCCACCAGGCGGCCTTGGCGGTTCGCCGGCCAAGCCAACGGAACGACTGTCGGTTTGCCGTTGACGAAGTCGGTCACCTCGATGACGTCGCCGACCGCGAAGATGTCCGGATCGGATGTCTGCAGCTGGTCGTTCACGACGATCGCGCCTCTGACGCCGGTCTTCAGGCCTGCAGCGGTCGCCAATTCGTTTTCCGGCGTCACGCCGATGGAAAGGATCGTCATGTCCGTGTTCAGCACTTTTCCGCTGTTCAGGCGGACTTTTGATCCTTTGTCCTCGAAGGCTTTGACGCCGTCGTTCAGGATCAGGTTGACGTTATGCATATCGATGTGCGCGTGCACGGATTGGGCCATTTCGAAGTCGATTGGCGCCATGACCTGGTCGCTCATTTCGACCAAGGATACTTGGATGCCCAATTCCCAGAGGTTTTCCATCATTTCCAAACCGATGAAGCCGCCGCCGATGACGGTTGCGCGCTTGACTTGGTGCTCGTTGATGTAGGCCTTGATCTTGTCCATGTCCGGGATGTTGCGCAGCGTGAAGACGTTCTCCGCTTCCTCGATGCCGGCGATTGCCGGTTTGATCGGACGTGCGCCGGTCGAGATGATCAGCTTATCGTAGCTCTCTTCAGTCGTTGCGCCGGTCAATACATGTTTCACTGTGATGGTCTTCTCAGCGCGGTTGATCTTAACGACTTCACTGAAGTTTTTGATGCCGATGTTGAATTTCTTCGCCATGCCGCCGACCGTTTCAAGGAGGAGATTATCGCGCTCCTGGATCGTGCCGCCGATGTGGTAAGGCAAGCCGCAGTTCGCGAAGGAGATGTATTCACCCTTTTCGAAGATGACGATTTCGTCCTCCTCGTTCAGTCTTCTCAAACGTGCCGCCGCCGTCGCTCCGCCGGCCACGCCGCCGATGATCACAATTTTACGTTTCATTCTATATAATCCTCATTTCACAAAGTTTTTTGGTTTCGGTTATCTGCTGACAATAATACCCCGGTAGGTATAATTTGTAAAGCGAAATGTGACGGGAATGTTAAAAAAATTTTGCACAAACTCTCGGCCGGCCCGTGGGTGCCGCCTTCTCCTCCGGTGAACGCCCTCTCACCGGAGTTGCGCTTCCCGGTAATAGTCCTTCCTCCTGTTACCGGTGGCTGGCCGGAGCTGGTCCTGGATTCACACGCTGTCCTCCGGCGAACAAAGTCTCGTCGGAGGAGCGAGCTTTTGCGCTCGCGTCAGCTCCGGCGTGGGGGTTCCCGCCGGAGAACAGGTCGTGGCGCCTTCTCCTCCGGTGAACGCCCCCTCACCGGAGTTGCGGTTCCCGGTAATAGTCTTTCCTCCTGCGAGCGAATGCTGGCCGGAGCTGGGCACGCGGGCGGAGGCTGTCCTCCGATGAACAAATGCTCTCCGGAGGTGGTGATTTTGTGCTCACGTCTGCTCCGGCGAAGGCAACCCTCATCGGAGCTGGTGCTCTCCTCCGGTGAACGGGGCTCTCACCGGAGTTGCGGTTTCGGTATTGGTCCTTCCTCCGGGGAGCGAATGTTGGTCGGAGCTGGGCACGCGGGCGGAGGCTGTCCTCCGATGAACAAATGCTCTCCGGAGGTGGTGATTTTGTGCTCACGTCAGCTCCGGCGAAGGCAACCCTCATCGGAGCTGGTGCTTTCCTTCGGTGAACGGGCTTCTCACCGGAGTTGCACTTTCCGGTATTAGTCCTTCCTCCGGGGAGCGAATGTTGGCCGGAGCTGGGCGCGCGGACGTAGGCTGTCTTCCGGCGAACAAAGGCTCGTCGGAGCTGAGCGTTTCCTGCACTCGCCTGCTCCGGCAAAGGCAAACCTCATCGGAGCTGGTGCTCTCCTCCGGTGAACGGGGCTCTCACCGGAGTTGCGGTTGCCGGTAATCGTCCTTCCTCCGGTAACCGGCTGCTAGCCGGAGCTGGGCGCGGATTCGCAGGCTGTCCTCCGACGGACAAGTGCTCGCAGGAGGTACGAAATTTCCCCTCGCATCAGCTCCGGCGAAGGAGATCCCCGCCGGAGATCGATTCCCTGCTGCCAGACAATCTTTCCGGTAAACAAACAGGCAAGAACTCCGACGAACAGCAGCTTCGTCGGAGTTCTTGCCTTTACACATAATGGCGCCCATGGCCTTTTCCCACAGCTTTGTAGTTGTTGCGCAGCACCCGATAGATGCGATCCTTGTTGTCCATCCCGCACCACTCGGCCATCCGCGGGGTCGTCACTTTCGCATCCGGAAAAATCAGCCGGAACTCTTCAATGTTGTGCAGGATCGTTTTGTTTGTCCGCCGCCTTTTTTTGCAAACCGGACAATAGACGGACTTGATGCCATCGAGGCGCACCGCCGATCCGCAATCAAGGCAGAACAGCGCTTTTCGCAGCTTTCCGAAATCGATTGCCGGCAGCTCGTCCGCAAAATGGCGCGGATTGTGCATCCGGATCAGCGCATCCGCCAACTGCTGTTGCTCCGGCCCTATTTTCCCTTTCACCCGGAAATTTTGAAAATGAGGCAAAATCTGCCCGGGAAGCAGGTAGTCCGCAATTTTCCGAGCACTCAGCAAATTGAACTCAGGATTGACGAAGACGACAAAGCCCTCAATCGGCATTTCGAGTTTCAGATCCGCAAGCAGCACGCCCAATCTTGCCATAGTCCGGTTCAGCTGGACCGAGGGATTTTCCATCGTGGCGCCACTTGGTTTCCGGAGTGTCAACGGGCCCCACAGATGGTCACCTTTGTAGTTTTTCGTTTCATACACCAGCAGTTTGTCGGGGCAAATCACCAGCGTATCGATCTGGATCGAGATGCGGTTGTGCCTAAATTGCAGGTCGTTCAGCACCAAACAGCGCGAATCCAGCGCCTCCGTGTGTACATCAAGGCCGCATTCGCCCCCGAACCCTCCATCCATATGCAGCAAATAATACTGATCCCCCGGCTCCAATCTCATCCGTTTGGCCAACGCTTCATAAATGCAGAGCATCCGCGGTTTTTGACGTTCTTTGTATGCCATAGACTTCTCCTCCTTCTGAATTGAATTGTCACTTGTAATATCTGCATTCCATCCAGATTTGCGTTAATTCCGTTACGGTGACTTCCGATGGTGCGCCCTTCCGCAGGAGTTGCGGTGTTCGGTATCGGTTGTCCTCCGGTTACCGGTGGCTGGCCGGAGCTGGTCGCGCGGGTGGATGCTGTCCTCCGGCGAACCAGGCCTCGGCGGAGGTGGCGACTGTAGTGAACTCGTCTGCTCCGGCGTGGGGGTTCCCGCCGGCGTTCAGGTTGTGGTGCCGTCTCCTCCGGTGAACGCCCTCTCACCGGAGTTGCGGTTCCCGGTATTAGTC
>NZ_FNYT01000007.1:33037-116878 GCF_900109135.1 Trichococcus ilyis
GTCCTCCGTCGAACCTAGCCTCATCGGAGGTAAGGATTTCGCGTTCGTGTCAGCTCCGGCGTGGGGGTTCCCGCCGGCGT
Source organism: Trichococcus ilyis (assembly GCF_900109135.1). Lineage (GTDB taxonomy): Bacteria > Bacillota > Bacilli > Lactobacillales > Aerococcaceae > Trichococcus > Trichococcus ilyis. The sequence goes on from NZ_FNYT01000007.1 coordinate 33,118, forward strand.
TCAGGTCGCGGCGCCTCGTCCTCCGGTGAACGCCGTCTCACCGGAGTTGCGGTTCCCGGTAATAGTCCTTCCTCCTGTGAACGAATGTTGGCCGGAGCTGGGCGCGCGAGCGGATGCTGTCCTCCGGCGAACCAGGCCTCGGCGGAGGTGGCGACTGTAGTGCACTCGCCAGCTCCGGCGTGGGGGTTCCCGCCGGCGTTCAGGTCGCGGCGCCACTTCCTCCGGTGAACGCCCCCTCTCCGGAGTTGCGCTTCCCGGTAATAGTCCTTCCTCCTGCAAGCGAATGTTGGCCGGAGCTGGGCGTGAATCCCGAGGCTGTCCTCCGGCGAACCAGGCCTCGTCGGAGGTGGCGGCTGTCGTGCACTCGTCTGCTCCGGCGTGGGGCTTCCCGCCGGAGAACAGGTCATGGTGCTTTTTCCTCCGGTGAACGCCCTCTCACCGGAGTTGCGGTTCCCGGTAATAGTCCTTCCTCCGAGGAGCGAATGTTGGCCGGAGCTGGACGCGCGGGTGGATGCTGTCCTCCGGCGAACCAGGCCTCGTCGGAGGTGGCGACTGTCGTGCACTCGTCTGCTCCGGCGTGGGGGTTCCCGCCGGTGATCGGGTCATGGCGCCTCTTACTCCGGTGAACGCCCTCTCACCGGAGTTGCGGTTCCCGGTAATAGTCTCTCCTCCTGCGGACGAATGTTGGCCGGAGCTGGACTCCCGGTCGGAGGCTGTCCTCCGTCGAACCAGGCCTCGTCGGAGGTGGCGATACCCCTCCCCGCGCCAGCTCCGGCGAAGGCCGCGCTCGTCGGAGCTGCGCGGCCTGGAAACCTCCGCCCTTTTCAATTCTGCGATTATTAGATGCCAACCACGCGGAACTTTGGTATACTTTGATTAGAAAGCAATCGCGAAAGAAAGAAGGAAATACAATGGCATCAGCATTGATCGTATACGCAAGTTTGACCGGAAATACCGAAGAAATCGCCGACATCGTCGCAGACCAATTGGAAGCATTGGGAGTCGACGTCGAAGTCAAGGAATGTTCGCAAGCCGCGCCTGAGGACTTTTTGGAGTACGACATGAACATCATCGCCACCTACACTTATGGCACGGACGGCGACCTGCCCGACGAATTCATGGACTTCTACGAGGAGATGGAAGACGTCGATTTCAGCGGCAAAATCGCCGGCGTCGTCGGCTCCGGCGACACCTTCTATGAATACTACTGCAAAGCGGTGGATGATTTTGAGGAACAATTCAAGAAGTTCGGGGCAACAATCGGCGCAGAAAATGTCAAAATCGACTTGAACGCCGAAGAAGAAGACATCGCCAACCTGCAGAAGTTCTCAGAAGCGATGGTAGCGGCGCTGGAAAAATAAAATCAAAAAAACATAAAGAAGAGTTAGCATTCGGGAGTACCTGCATCTGGCTCTTCTTTTTTACAACAGAAAGGAGGATACCGATGGATGTCGGGATGGAATATGAAATTTTGATGCTCCAGCTGGGGTCGCTGGCCCGCAAGCTGTTCAGCGCCGAGGAAAATCTTGCCAAGTATCAGGAAGCTTTGGAAAAGGCGATTGCCTCATTGGAAAAAGAGAACCGCGACCTCGAAAAGCTCCGGCACGACAGTTTTTCGAACACGCTGCTGAAGCTGTTCGGCAATTTCGACCGCCGCTACGACAAGGAGTACCGCGAAATCGTCGGCGCCAAGGTCGAGTTCGATAAGGCCTACGCGATGAAGATCGCCGCCGCGCGCCGGGTCAAGGAGATCGAGGCGGACATCGAGGAGAAGAAGCTGCGCCTGCGCAACATCAAAGAAGACGTGCTACGCAAGCATCCGGACATGGGCAAGGTCATCAGCGAACGCCAGCAGCAGATCCTCGCCCTGCAGCACGAATGGCGCGAGACGAACGAGGCCGAGCAAGCCGGAATCGCGGTGCTGGAATCCCTCTCGGACATCATCAGCGGCCTCGATGCCGCCGACGCGATTTCGACCTGGGACCTGATCACCGACACCAGCCTGATCCTGGATTTTTTGAAGCAGGACAAACTCGACGCCGCCGAAGCTTCGCTCTTGCACCTCGAGCAGACCGTCTACACGTTTGCCCGTGAGCTACGCGACCTGGATTTCGTCTTCGAAAGCGATCTCGAGACCATCTCCTCCACCCAGCGCGCGCTCGACATCTTCTTCGACAACCTCTTCTCTGACTGGGGCACCAAAGCCATCATTGAAAAGAACATCGAGAACCTGAAGAAGCTCCAGGACAGCACCGAGGACGTCATGGAGAACCTGGCCGAGAAGAAACGCGAACTGGAGACGACGCTGAGTGTACTGGCAGACGAAGAGGACCCAGTAGCGCCATCCTAGAGGTGGCGCTTTTTGTGTGCTCCGATGGACCGAGGGTTCACCGGAGTTGGGGTGCCGGTGACCGGATTTCCTCCGGTTACCGGCTGCCGGCCGGAGCTGGGCGCGTGGACGGATGCTGTCCTCCGGCGAACCAGGGGTCGTCGGAGGTGGTAACTTCGTGCGCTCGCCTGCTCCGGCGAAGGCAAACCTCATCGGAGCTGGTGCTCTCCTCCGGTGAGCGCCCTTCTCACCGGAGTTGCGGTTGCCGGTATCGGTTGTCCTCCTGCAAGCGAATGCTGGCCGGAGCTGAGCGCGACCGCGGATGCTGTCCTCCCGCGAACCAGCGCTCGTCGGAGGTGAAAACATCGTGTATTCGCCTGCTCCGGCGAAGGGGGTCCCCGCCGGAGAACAGGTCGAGGCGCCTTTTTCTCCGGTGAACGCCCTCTCACCGGAGTTGCGGTTGCCAGTAATAGTCTCTCCTCCTGTGGGCGAATGTTAGCCGGAGGTGGGCGTGGGAGCGGAGGCTGTCCTCCGGCGAACCAACGCTCGTCGGAGGAGAGAATATCCTGCGCTCGCCTGCTCCGGCATAGCGGGTCCCCGCCGGAAATCAGGTCTGGGCGCGCTCTTCTCCGGTGAATGTTCTCTCACCGGAGTTGGGCTTTCCGGTATCAGTTTTCCTCCTGTGGGCGAATGTTGGCCGGAGCTGAGCGCGGATTCGTATGCTGTCCTCCGGCGAACCAATGCTCGTCGGAGGTGGGGATGTCGTGCGCTCGCCTGCTCCGGCGAAGACAACCCTTATGGGAGCTGGTGCTCTTCTCCGGTGAACGCCCTCTCACCGGAGTTGCGGTTGCCGGTAATGGTCTTTCCTCCTGTGGGCGAATGTTGGCCGGAGCTGGGTTGGTTTGGGGCAGCGGTTCCTCCGGTTAACGAGGGTCTCGTCGGAGTTAGGAGCACCGACTGCGCTCCAGCTCCGGCGTAACGGGCACCCACCCATTTCCGCAACAAATTTGTTCATTTTTTAAAATGATATTGCATTTCCGGCGTATTTATGCGAATATAGTCATTGTAATCGATTTTATATCAATTACAGGAGCCCTTGTGGTTCCAGCTTCTGTTTAATCCCCCCAAGGTTAAATAGACAAAGCTCAGCTTCGGCTGAGTTTTTTTGCGTTTTGGGGTCAATTTCGCACAAATATAAAGGAAACTTATCTATTTTCTGGTGGTAAGTTGTGCTATGATAGTGCCAGTACGTTTTAGAATATGGGAGTGAAAATAATGGTATTACCGAATTTCGAGGAAAATCTGCAAAAATACGCCAAACTGTTGGTTTCGAAGGGGATCAACGTCCAGAAAGGCCACACGATCGTCATCAACATCGACGTCGAGCAGGCACCGTTCGCGCGGCTGCTGACGAAGGAAGCGTACGATTTGGGCGCCGAGGAGGTCATCGTCAAGTGGACCGACGATTTCGTCACCCGCGAAACCTACCTGCACACGTCCGAAGAACGAATGACGAACGTTCCGGCTTACAAGGTTGATGAAAGCCTCGACATGATCGAAAAGAAAGCCAGCCGCCTTTCGGTGCGCTCGGCCGATCCGGACGCGCTGAACGGCGTCGACGGCAAAAAGCTGGCCGCTGTGCAAAAAGCCAACAATGTCGCTTTCGAAGCGCAACGCATCGCGACCCAAGCCAACAAAGTGAGCTGGACCGTGGCTGCCGCGGCTGGCGCGAAATGGGCGGTGAAAGTCTTCCCGGATTTGGCGACGGAAGAGGAACAGGTCGATGCCTTGTGGAACGAAATCTTCAAGACTTGCCGTGTCTACGAAGCCGACCCGGTTGCTGCCTGGGATGCGCATGAAGCGCGCCTGTTGTCGAAAGCCGACGTGCTGAACGCGGAACAATTCGACGCACTGCATTATACAGCCGCAAACGGAACCGATTTGGCGATCGGCATGCCTGCTAACCACGTCTGGGAAAGCGCCGGCAGCGTGAATGCGCAGAACGAGAAGTTCATCGCCAACATGCCGACCGAAGAAGTTTTCAGCGCGCCTGATTTCCGCCGCATCGACGGCATCGTTAAATCGACAAAACCGCTGAGCTACGCCGGCAACATCATTGACGGGATGACGTTCCACTTCGAGAACGGCCAAGTGACCGAAGTGACTGCGGAAAAAGGCGAAGACACAATCAAGCGTCTGGTCGAAGAAAACGACGGCGGCCGTAGCCTCGGCGAAGTCGCCCTGGTTCCGGATCCGTCGCCGATTTCGCAATCGGGCATCGTCTTCTTCAACACACTGTTCGACGAGAATGCCTCGAACCACCTGGCGCTGGGTTCGGCTTACGCTTCGAGTGTGGTCGGCGGCACGGAAATGACGCAGGAAGAGCTGGCTGCGGCCGGTTTGAACCGCTCGACGACGCACGTGGACTTCATGATCGGGTCCGCGGATATGAACATCGACGGGATCCGCAAGGACGGATCGGTTATGCCGATCTTCCGCAACGGGGATTGGGCGTTTTAAGGTAATGTATTTTTGTGGGGCCTCCCGGCGACGGGAGGCTCTTTGTGTTGTTTGTGGTTTCGGGGGCGGTTGCAGGCCGCCCTTCGCGGGAGCTGGCGAGCGGGGGATGGCTGCCTCCTCCGGTGAGCGTTGGTTCGTCGGAGGACAGGCGTCGGCCGCTTTTCCAGCTCCGGCCAGCATTCCTTCGTCGGAGGAAAGACAATTACCGGCAACCGCTACTCCGGTGAGGACCCATTCACCGGAGGTAATGGCGCCTCGACCTGTTCTCCGGCGGGAACCTGCCTCGCCGGAGCTGGCGAGCGCAGGATATTCTCTCCTCCGGCGAGCGTCGGTCCGCCGGAGGACAGCCTCCGCTCACGTGCTCAGCTCCGGCCAGCATTCGCTCACAGGAGCTAGGACAATTACCGGCAACCCCTACTCCGGTGAGGGCCCGTTCACCGGAGGTAATGGCGCCTCGACCTGTTCTCCGGCGGGAACCCACCTCGCAGGAGCTGGCGAGCGGATGGTGTTCCCTCCTCCGGCGAGAGTTGGTACGTCGGAGGACAGGCATCGGCCGCTATCCCAGCTCCGGTCAGCATTCACCCACAGGAGGAAGGACAATTACCGGCAACCCCTACTCCGGTGAGGGCCCGTTCACCGGAGGTAATGGCGCCTCGACCTGTTCTCCGGCGGTGACCGGGTTCGCAGGAGCTGGCGAGTACACGACGTTCCCTCCTCCGGCGAGAGTTGGTACGTCGGAGGACAGACTGCGGTCCCGCACCCAGCTCCGGCCAGCATTCGCTCGCAGGAGGTAGGACGATTACCGGCAACCGGTACTCCGGTGAGCGGCCCTTTCGCCGGAGGACCCGGCGCCTCGATCTGTTCTACGGCGGTGACCGGCTTCGCAGGAGCTGGCGCGTGTTCGATGTTCCCTCCTCCGGCGAGCGTCGGTCCGTCGGAGGACAGCCTCCGCGCCCGCAACCAGCTCCGGCCAGCATTCCTTCGTTGGAGGAAAGATTATTACCGGCAACCGCTACTCCGGTGAGGATCCATTCACCGGAGGTAATGGCGCACACTTCTAAAAACGCTTTCTTAAGTTTTTCTAGCGGTCCGGCACATTGCTTTCGTTTCAAAAGGGGGTGGGCTATAATGTGGGTAGGGAACCAGACAGTTTTATGAAAGCAGGGTGTTTACCGTGATCGATCGGAAGAAAACGTTGGAGCAGCTCGAGGAGGTTTCGCATGCGGTGGAGCCGGAGAAGCCGTCCAGTATGAGTTGGCTGTATATTTTCGGGGCCATTGTGTTGATTTTCGGGCTCACCCTGCTCTTTCAGCAGCTGAGCGGGACGACGGATGGCGAGGTCAGGCCGGCCGACATCGAGAGTCTGCATGCGGAGGTCGCTGAGTTGAGGGATACCATCTCCGATTTGGAAGCGCGGATCGAGGCGTTGGAGGAATAAAGAGGTTAGAGTGTGATAAATCCCGGATAGAAATTGAGCACTAAGGGGACTAACACTAAGCGGACGCTTTTTGTCCGTGTGTGTTAGTCAGCTTAGGCACAGATTTCTGGGAGTCAGAACACGTTTCGGAGGGCGGCTGGTTGGCCGCCCTTTTTGTATTCTGCGGCAGCTCGGGAAATTTTTTCAAAATGGGTGTGGAAATTGCACGCATTAAGTGATACAATGGATAGTGTTCTGTTGGTCCTATAGCTCAGCGGATAGAGCACTCGTTTCCTAAACGAGGTGTCGGAAGTTCAATTCTTCTTAGGGCCGTAAAATGAATAAAACAATCGAACTTCCGACAATTTCATTATGTTGTCGGAAGTTCTGTTTGTTTTGGCGTTGATCCTTTTTTCGATTCAGAGTAGTCGTCGGAAGTTGAGCATACTTTTCCTTACGGATCGCCGACTGGTGCGGTCGGCGTCGACTTTTCGGCGTCCTTCAGTTTGCGTTTGGCCGACGCCACTAAAAAATAAAAAATCGGAGATTCTTCGCGGAATCTCCGATTTTTTTGCGTATATTACAGATGTTGGATCAATGTTTACTTGAAGATGCCGAAGCCGCCCGTCCAGCTGATCTTGTCGGCAGCGGCCAGCGTAATCTGCAGGAAGCCCATCGCTTCAAGTTCGCGGGCGCGTTTCAGCGAGCCGGCGTCGATGAATGCCAGTCCGCTGCCTTCCAAGGCGGCGATCAGTTTGTCCTTGGCTTCCTGGTCATCGGACGCAAGCAGCACCGTTGTCGGGTGGGCACCCGCCACTTTTTTGGTGGCCAGCGTGGCGGCGAAAGTCGTGTTGAAGGCTTTTATGACGGATGCGTCCGGAATTTCCTTGGCGATTTCCGCAGCAGCTGAACTGTCCGGCGGCACGACCAGGCTGTCGAATGTCTCAAAATTCAAGGGATTGGTGATGTCGATGACGATTTTCCCGGCGAACAGGTCGCGATGGGCAGCCAGGATGCCGGCAATAGCCGGATACGGAACCGACAAAACCACGATTTCACCCAGTTGCTCCACAGGCATATCTTTTGTGAGGTACGCCACTTCATTCCCGGCGGCCTCAAAATTACTCCCGATGGCACTTCCCATGCTGCCTTTGCCAAAAATAGTGATACTTGCCATTGTTCATTCCTCCTCTTGTGTAACCAATCGCTGCGCACTGACTTTTTATATACACTTACAAACCCATTATAGCCATTTGCCTAAAGGAAAGAAAATTTTTGCTCTTGCTACAGTTGGCGGATTGGGCAAAAAAATACAGCTATCCATTTGATCTGGATAGCCGAATTTTTTGTTCTTTCTGAGAAGATGTTGTAACCTCTATTTGATTTGCTATGGCGGAACACCTTAATCCTGCCGCGAAATTTCTAGCTGTAATGGACGTTTGAATCCCATATCCAAATAATACGAAAGTTCTTTATCTAAATCATCTATCAGTTTTGTATCTTCGATCGCGTTTAATATAGAGTATGCCTTCGCTATATGCTCGGAGCCTTCATCAATTTTTCCTGTTTTTTGCAGGATTATCCCTTTTCTGGAATAGGCAATCGCCAGTTGATTATATTTTTGATATTTCTTACATAAGGGAATCACGTTTTCCAAGTAGGAAAGAGCTTCAAGATATTTTTGCTCATCGATCAGCAAAACAGATAAATTAACTTCTATATTGATTAATAGAATATCAGCTTCCTTCAGATTATTATAAGGGATTAATTGTTTCGTCGCTCTTTCACCAATGTTGACGGCTACATCAATCGGGAAAATGAACAAAATGGTGTTTATCAATCGGATATCCAGTAAATACCATTTATCAAATTTCTCCAAACGCTCCCAAATTTTTTTTGCAAATGATTGTGCTTTTTCTACGCTTTGATTCGTATTTAAAGCAATCAAACTTTCGCATGCGTAGAAAATATCTCTCAACAAGTAGTCTTCATCGACTGTTAAGTAGGCAACCAGCTCATCTTTAAGCAATTCCAAATTATCAGGGTGATTATAATTCAACGAGAAAAATTCATTGATGAGTTTTTCTTTTTCGGTTAAATTTTGTTTATTCAATATGTACTGGAACTCTTCTACTGATACATTAAGTTTCTCAAGGATCAACAACCATTTTCGAAAAGTTGGTTCTATTTCATTTCTTTCTACTTTAGAGTACGCAGATTGCCCCATGATGCCTTCTGCGACATACTTTTGAGAATAACCCCTATCTATCCTAATCTCTTTAAAAACATCTCCAAAGTCTTTCGCCATACCTTCACCTTCCTTTTTAATAGTATTATACGACTAATTGATTCAAAATGCATTTTTCTCATTTATAATGTGACTATGAAAGAAAATATTTTGTAGAAACGGGGTAGCTGTCATGAAAAAATTTATTGTTTTGTCCTTGGTTTTAGGAATTATCGGTAGTACTGGTTCTATTGTAAAGGAAGCAACTGCTGATGCCAATAAAGATGTTCAACATGAACAAGTAGCAAAAGCACCAACAAAATATTCCACTAATATGATTTGGTTTATCGGATAAGTAAAGTTATTCAACAAACTTTTACTTACAGATCCAATACAGGCGGCACAGGTCTATCCGGAAAAAGGAAAAGCAGGTCAGGACGCGTGTCCTAACCTGCCTACTGCCTAAAGCAGTTGATTTATCCACTTATTTTTCCGGCAAACCCATAAAATATAGTAACTACGGGTAAAACAGTCTGGGGCCGGATTCGGACTCCGGCCCCAGACTGTTCGCAGCTGTTTAATTCCTTCAGCGTCTTTTCCGCTAAGCCCATCAGCTCAAACCTACAAAGTGTAGCGAGGAATTCATATTCGTTCATTCAAAAAGGTGAAGTATGTATTGCGATCAATTATTAAAACGGGATGGGGTACTGCGGGGAGGCTTTCGTCTACTGGATAGACAGAAAAGAAACTTCAGGCTGCTCCTTTAGTGATCGGTTGATATAAACCTACCTCCAGCGATTGCTTAAAATATGTTGTACAATTGACGTTGTACCATTGCGATTCAAACAAAAGTTGTTTCCAAAAGTAAGAGCTCTCTTACTAAGGTAAGTATAGCACCACTACGCGATCTTTTCTATTTGTTTTTTAATGTCCAAAAAACAACGAAATTTCAGCCAATATTGAACACTATGAAATAACAAGCAAAACTAAACATTGCTGTGGCAACAAAATTTGATTAGTTTATCAAATTTACTTACTGCATAGTTAGGAAAACACCAACCAGAATATTATCCGAATGACTGAAGGAAGCTCAACTTCCTTATATTCGCGCGAGAAAAAATACAATATTGTATTTTGCGTGATGACTGCATTTTTATCGCCATCTTGCTTGCATTTTTGGGAATTAGTGCACAAACTTTATACAGCATCTTCAAAAATACGTTCATATATCCAGGAATGTCAAACTATTGTTCCTGAAGCAATATATACTTAATATTCTTATGAGTGCCTCTCCCAGAAAATTCTTGTCTGGTTAGCCACTAATCGAATCCTGTTTTGAAAGCGCAACCAATTCCGGGTGATATTTTCTGCTGATTTCGCTAAAAAAGCAACCCGCAGCGGTTTCCGATAGTTATCGGGTGCCGTTGAGGGCCTACTTTTGTTTGTTTTTCTCGATAAAACATTCCACTTCTCGAATGATGGCCAGCTGCACGGGTTAGCCCTTCGAAATAATCGAATAGCTGAGGAACATTCGATTATTTGCCTCCGCATCGGGCCGAAATTGTCGAATGTCAAGAAACATTCGGCAATTTGCTTCCGCATCGCACTGGAATCGTCGAATACTTGAGCGGCATCAGACAATCTCGGCCCCGCAGTCAAAAAAAACGAGAATGCAGTTTGCATCCTCGTTTTTTTTTTTCAGTTGTCAAGTCGCTTAAAGTTAATGACATTGAGCGAACCCGTTCCGCTATTCTTATTATAGAATCGTGTCGCCTTCGCCGTATGAGCTGCGGCCGGCTTCGATGATGCTTTGGTTGCTGTCGCCGTTGTAGATCGAGTTCTTAACCAGGACATAATCGCACTTGCGGATCGCCGTGATGTCTTTTCCGCCTGCATATGAGATCGATGACTGCAGATCTTCGCGCATTTCGTTCAAGGTGTCGGCGATCGTGCCGCGGTAAGGCGTCAGGATCTTCTTGCCTTCGACGTTTTTGCGTTGGCCTTTTTGGTATTCGGACGCGCTGCCGAAGTACTCTTTGTAGAGACGGCCGTTGATTTCCTTCGTTTCGCCCGGTGATTCGTCGTGTCCGGCCAACAAGGAGCCGATCATGACCATCGTCGCGCCGAAACGGATCGATTTCGCGATGTCGCCGTTTGTGCGGACGCCACCGTCAGCGATGATCGGTTTGCTGGCAGCTTTTGCGCACCAGCTGACCGCAGCCAACTGCCAGCCGCCCGTACCGAAACCGGTCTTTATCTTCGTCGTGCAGACTTTACCAGGCCCGATTCCTACTTTCGTAGCATCGGCTCCAGCATTTTCCAATTCACGGACGCCTTCAGGAGTGCCCACGTTTCCGGCAATCAGGAACGTTTCCGGCATCACTGCTTTGACGTGTTTGATCATGCGGATGACTTCATCGGAATGACCATGCGCCACGTCGATTGTTGTATATTCAGGAATGGCCTTTTTAGCCACTAATTCATTCACAAAATCAAATTCAGCCTCTTTGATCCCCAAGCTGATGGAAGCAAACAAACCTTTTTCATGCATGTGTTGGATGAACGGCAAACGGCTCGCTTCATCAAAACGGTGCATGATGTAGAAATACCCTTCCCGCGCCAATTTCTCGGCCAATTCTTCATCCAGGATCGTCTGCATATTCGCAGGAACCACCGGCAATTTGAACGTACGGCCACCCAATGCCACAGTCGTGTCGCATTCGGAACGGCTTTGAACAACACTCTTGTTCGGAATCAGTTGGACATCTTCATAATCAAAAATTTTCATTTACTATTTCCCTCTTTCTGTTAGTGCACAATACCTTTTGGGAATCGCTTTACACAGACACGGACGTGAAGGCAAAAAATGTCTTCTATCGTAAAGTCCCTATAGTAAGTTACACTACTGCTTACAGTTTGTCAAAGATTAATTGTTGATGAAAAGATTGATTTTCTTATGATCGTCACGAAAGGCTGACAGCTCCCGCATCCCAGTACAGTTCGGTGCTTCCCCATCAGCGATAAAAAGACAGCAATTCCTGGAGCGGCCCACGATCGCGTAAGTCCTTCAGATGGACGACATGGAACGGATGCGCTACAGCGAAGCGCCGGATTGGAATTTCCTTCAGCGTACCTGCCTCCAGTTCGGCATGTACCGAGATGCGGTAGAGGAAGGCGATGCCCCGGTTCTGCGCCACCAACTGCTTGATCGGGCCGATGCCGCCGACGACGGTCGCCCGTTCGAAGCTGCTGAGGCTCGCTCCCTCCGAGAGCAACGCCTTTTCCAGTATCCGCCGCGATCCGGAACCTTCTTCGCGGAGGAAAAGATGCTCCCTGAAGAGCACCGATAAATCCTGTTCGTTGTGCCACAACGGGCTGGCGGCCGCACAGACGCCGATGAAAGGCTCGTCGGACAGCTTACCGAAACCGAATTGGCTCTGGTTGAAGCCGCCTTCGATCAGCGCGAAGTCGATTTTCCCCGTCTGGATCATACCTGTCAGTGTGGCGGTATTGTCGACGATCATCGACAGGTGATGGCGCGGATGCCGCTCGAGATAACGCCCGATCAGTCCCGGCATGACGTACTCGCCGATCGTCAGTGTGGCCCCGAATGTCAGCGTCGGGGCATCATCGTGCTGCAGCAGTTGTGAGCGGATCCTTTGCACATCGCGGTTCAGCAGCGACAACTGTTCCTCCAGGTAGCGGCCCTTCTCGGTGACCAGCAGCTGCTTGCCTTCGTAGCGGAACAGCTGGACGCCCAATTCCTCCTGCAGGTGCTGGATGTGTTGGGTGACGGCCGGTTGCGTGATGTTCAATTTCTTGGCGGCTTTCGTGTAGCTACCCTCCTCGATCAGCGTGAGGAACGTTTTGTAGCGGTAATCCAGCATGCGTAGCACCTCCAATAATTTTTACTTATACCTGCATAATAAATCATTATTTTTATTTATGCAAAAAGTCGGGTAAAATAATGAATGCAAGCATCAATAGGGGGTATTCTTCATGAAATTGAACGCAATCAACAAGGAACTCGACGGCGCCCTGCCCGGCCTCGCCGCCAGCATCCTCATCTCGGTCGTCAGCCAATGGGTGGCGCGCTTCCTGCCGACGCTGGGCGCAGCGCTGATCGCCATCCTGTTGGGCATGCTGCTCGGCAACACGCTCCTGGACCGGCCGGAATTGGGCCAAGGCACCAAATTCTCCGAAAAACGGCTGCTTGAATACGCCATCGTCCTGAATGGGCTGATCCTCGATTTCCAAGTGCTGAAATCGGCCGGCCTCAAGGGTTTCGTCTTCATCATCCTGCAGATGGCGCTGACGATTTTCGTCACCTACCGGTTGGGCAAAGTCTTCGGATTCGGCAAACGCTTCGCGCTGCTGATGGGCGCCGGCAACGCAGTCTGCGGCTCCTCCGCCATCGGCACCGTCGCGCCGATCGTCCAGGCCGACAACAAAGACAAAGGCATCTCGATCACGATCGTCAACCTGTCAGGGACCTCGCTGATGATCCTGCTGCCGATTCTGGGGGCAGTGCTGTACGGCAACGACACGTTGCGGACATCTGCTTTGATCGGCGGCACCGTCCAATCCATCGGCCAAGTCGTCGCCTCCGCCAAACTCGTCAATGACGAAGTCGTCACCCTGGCGACCGTCTTCAAGCTCATGCGCGTGCTGCTGATCATCGGCGTCGCCGTATTGTACGGGCGCATGAACATGAATGAAGGAGAAGCTTTGTTCACGCGCAAAAAACGCGCGGGGTATGCTGCTGATCCTGTCATCGGAGCGGAAGCGTCCGCCAGCCCGGCCGCCGTCTCCTACGGCGTTCCTTGGTTCCTGACCGGATTCGTCGTCTTCTTCCTCATCCGCAGCTTCATCGGCGTCCCTGATAGCGTCCTCGTCGCATCCAAAGCCCTCAGCACCCAATTCGAAGTCGCCGCCCTCGCCGCAATCGGCATGCGCGTCAAATTTGCCGACATCATCAAAGAAGGCCCCAAAGCCATGCTTTACGGGCTGACTGTTGGTGCTGCGCAGGTCGTTATGGCTATTGCGCTGATTCGGGTGTTTTTCGGATAAATGTTCAAAAGCATCAGTTCCTGACGGAGCTGATGCTTTTTTTGTCATAAATTAGGGCTTTCGTTGGCTCTTCGGTATCTTCGCTCCTGCGTTCAGCCGACATAATCGCGGTTCGTTGGCTCTTTGGTATTTTTCGATTTTCGTTTAGTCGACATACCACAAAAACGTCGACTCTTCTTTAGTTTTCATTCTCCGTTCAGTCGACTTAGGTGCTTCTCAGCGCTGTGCAGACTAAAAAAGACAGCCGACTCATCCATCTTTGGAGAGGCGGCTGCCTGGTTTTTGTATATTTGAAAAGCCTATATGTTATTCTCGGGAGTTTTGTGTATTTGTACGACATATCTACGCTATCACGTCTATTTCGTATCAACCGAGCATATGTATATGTTTTTACATTCACCCTTGGTCAGGTTTGATTCTATTTTCTGCTGTTTTATAAACCTCTTTGTTGTCGCGTTTGCCGATTGCGACTATTTGGATAACCTCGATTTTGCCATTTGCCTCGCGAAATACGATTCGAAGCCCCATCTTTTTGTTTTTCAACTTCCTGCACTCGCTCAGTGAACCATGCAATGCCTGTCCTGCTTGCATGCCGGATTCTTTAATCCTAACAATAGCTTTGTCCACGAAAATTTTCTGACTTCCATCCAGAGAATTATAATCTTGTTTAGATAACGCCGTCCATTCTATCTTATGCACAAACTACTCCCACCCGTCATTCTCATCTATGGTCAGAAACTGATCGGCGTTAGTGCCACGGACTTCTTCATCAGAAAATAGTTCCAAATCTTTGATAGCTAAACGCTGTGCTACTACTAAGTCCATTACTTGCTCATGCAATACTTCGATTTCGTTTGTCAAAGATTCGTACTGTTCCTGCGTAAGCATAACCCCAGCAACATCTCCACGATTAAAAACGTAGACCGGAGTGTTTTCTTTTTCGGCTTTTTTAAATATGATGGTTGGGGATTTTTTCACTTCAGATATGGAAGTAGTTGGGACATCAAGAATTTTAAAGCTCATTACTATCATCTCCTTACTTTATCCCAATTATACATCATCCCAAAAACTTTTAAAAGTCTTTTTACGATACCTTTAATATAAAAAAATGGTTATTAATTTAAAGGAATAGATGCTGATTACGATGCGCGTACAGCCAGGCGGCGGCTCTTCGGTATCCTCCGTTCTTCGTTCAACCGTCATACACAAACCGTATTCGGTTATTCCCACCCGTCGTCCTCCTCCACGACAAGTTCTTCTTCAGCTTTAACATTCCGCACTTCTTCATCGGGATCCCCTCGCTATTCTTTTTCAGTTTTATTTTTAAATTCTGTATCCATTGTTTCCTTCGCCCTCATCTTATACACGAGCCCCAAAATCTGGACGGCGATGATCGGGGTCATGGCGACGAGGGCGATCATGCCGAAGCTGGCCGAGATGAGGTTGTCGCCGGGCATCGCGCTGGCGGCGCCTTGGATGAGGGAGAGGATGAAGGTAGCGGTCATCGGTCCGGAGGCGACGCCGCCGGAATCGAAAGCCATGCCGACGAACATTTTCGGTACAAAATAGGTCAGCGTCAGCGCGATAAGGTAACCCGGCAGGAGGATATACCATAGATGGATGGCCGGAAAGAGAATGCGCAACATAGCAAGGGTGATCGCTATGCCGATGCCGATTGAGAGCACAGTCTTAACGGCATTGCGGTTGACTGCACCCTTGGTGATATCCTCGATTTGGTGCGTCAGGACATGGACAGCCGGTTCCGCTACGACGGTCACAAATCCCAGCACAAAGCCGATCGCAAGCAAGTATTGCTTGTTTTCCAAAGATGCGACGCGGAAACCGATTGTCCGGCCGACATCCATGAAGCCGGCTTGGGCTCCGAGGAGGAACAGGGTCAGTCCGATGTAGGTCAACAGCAGTCCGTAGAGGATCCACGAGACGTTGCGGCGCGAGAGGCGGAAGGAGTAGCGCTGCATCAGCAGGAAAATCAGCGTGATCGGCAGCATCGCGAACAAGACTTCTTCGGCCACGATCGGGATTTTTTCAAAGAACGGCGCCAGCAGGCTGGTGGTTTCCAGGGTATCGACCGGCGATGCCGGCGGGGTGATGTTTCCGGCCGTGAAGAGGTCCATCAGGAGGATGGCGATGATCGGGCCGACCGAAACGATGCCGATCAGCCCGAAGCCTTCAGTGTTGGCGGCGAGGTTGTCCTTGCGCAGAAGTGTGACGCCGAGCGCAATCGACATGATGAACGGGACCGTCATGGCGCCGGTCGTCGCGCCGGATGCATCGAAAGCGATGGCCAGAAACTCATCGGAGGCGTTCAGGGCGAGCAGGAACACGATGGCATACAGACCGATCAGCAGTTTGTGGAGGACGATGTTGCGGACGATCCGGATCAGGCCGAGCGCCAACAGTGCGGCGATGCCGAGCGAAACGACAAGGATGATGGGCCATTTCGCGACGCTGCCTGCCGTCAGGCGTTCGACCTGCCCCGCCAGGATGTGCAGGTCGGGCTCGGCGATGGAAATAATGAAACCGAGCGCCAGACCAGCTCCGGCCAGGATCATGCAGTTGGCGGTTTTGGAGAAGGTCCGGCCCATCGCCTTGCCGATCATGCTGACGCTGAAGTCGATGCCGTGCAGGAAAATCGATAGTCCGGCGGTGATGCAGATGGCGCCAAGGAGAAAGCGCCCGAGTTGCAAAGCGGTCAGCGGTGTCAAAGTGGCATGCAGCAAAAGGACAATCGCGATGATGGGCAGGACCGCCTGCAGCACTTCGCGGACTTTTGACAGGAACAGTTTCATCGGAGGCACCGCCTTTCTTGGCATGGCGTTCGAGGTGGTTATCTTGCTTCCATTATAACCGAAAAGGCGGTGCGTGAATAATCGGAGGGATTGTGCTGGGTTTTGGAGGCGGGTTCCCCCGCCTGAGGTGCAGTCTGTCGGGTGCGGGGAACACCGCCCTGGAATTGCGCCCGACGAAGGTGCCGACTGTAGGGTGTTTTGCGGTTTTCGGTTTCCTTTCAGTTGACGACGATTTGCAAGATTGCTTTTCGGGTTCCCAGGATGGCAGAGGGTACACCGATGATTTCGCCTTTCAATTTGAAAGTACCGGGTTGCTCCAGTTTTTTCAAAATCGCAGGCGTCAGTTCCTCCCATTTGACCCATTGCTGCGTATCGGTCCCGTCATTGTAGCGGAGCGTGACATAGGACGGGAAGCCGACAAGCTGGCCGTGTTCAACGGCATATTGTCCGGCTGGCAGCGTGAATGTCGCTTCATCCTGGGAGACGATTTTCAGTTTGTCGACTTGTTCGAAATCTTCCGGCACCTTTTTCCAGACTTTCATGTAATCGATCTGGAACACTTTCGGATAGGGCGCGGCCGGATCGAAGGGACCGACCCACCAATTTTCCCGCCCTTCGTAGGCTGACAGGATGGAGATCATCGGATAGGCGACCTCGGCTTGGAACGTCCCGATCTCTTCGTCGTCGAAATAGAAGACGAAGCCTGCCGGAGTCCATTCGAACGTATAAAGATGGAATTCATTGCTCAGATCGGCATCGCCGACATCAAAGACGAAATGCTGCTCCCGCGCTGCCGGATCCCGGTGCGCGTACAACGATGCCGTGACGACGTTGCCGAAATTGAGGGCATTCTCGAAGACATCCACTTCCACATCCTGTTCCGGCGTGTCCTGGATCCCGACGAGCCACCAGGCGGCCATATTGCCGAGGCTGTTCATCATTTTCGCCCGGATTTCGAAAACGCCGTATTGCGAAATGAAGCCCATGAAGGGTTCGATGTCGTTGCGGACTTCCAGGCCTTCGCGGAATTCGTGCAGGCCGGTCCGGTTGCCGGTCATCACGCTGGATGTGCGGACGGTACCGTCGAATTCGGGATTCCACGGCTGCGTATCCTCGGTGAGGATCAGATTCAGATTGCCGTCCGCCACTTCGTAGACGGCGCGGGCTGCTTCCGGATCCGGCGTCCAGGAAGCCAGATACTGGTCGTTCCAGATGGTTGGATCGAGCGGATCATCGTCGAAGTTTTCTTCGAAAATGAGCCGATAGTCGCCGTTGTAGACCGGTATCATTTCTGTTTCATCCCCATTCGCCTGCCACGCGCGCAAAAATGCGTAATCCGACTGGTGGAGCCAAAAAAAGAGCGCCGCAATCACAGCAACGGTGAGGAGCGGTTTGATTTGTTTCTTCATCAGGATTCATCTTCTCTCGTGGGTTTGGGCTGACGGAGTTGGCTGCGGGTACCACGGCATTTCCTCCGGTGAAGCTTTGCTGACCGGAGGTGGGGTCTGTTTTGGATGGCCCAGCTCCGGCGAGGCCGTGCTCGCCGGAGTTGGGCCGCGATCGTTGGGCTGTCCTCCGGTTAAGAGCAATCTCGCCGGAGGACGGGATTCGTCGGCGCCACGTGTTCTTATGGCAACCATTCGTAGTCTTCGGGCAGCCCGATCTGTTCCGGTGCGGCCGTGTCGCTTATTTCGATCACATCGAGGATGAATTCATTCTCGCCGGAAGCCGAGCAGATCTGTTTCAGGATGTCGCCTTCGAAATAATAAAACATCCGGTCGCCGTTCGCGGCATAATATTCCTCGTAGACGAGGCCCTGGTCCTCCCATTTGCCCACATAGGTGCTGCCGCTGTCGTTGAACGGCGGCGCTGCGATGATGCCGTCGTCTTCCGCTGCTTCAGCCGGATCCGCGCCTTCGTTCCGCGCGATCGTCCGGTTCAGATGATCGACAACGTAAGCCAGTCCATCCAAAGTGAGATAAGTCGTGTCCGTTCCCTCGCCGCTGATGCGGACGGCCTGATCCGCGCCATCTAGGGCGACCGTCATCTCCCGGTCCTCCAGCTGCTCACCTGTGAATTCAAGGAAATGGTACTGCGCCACGTATTGTCTACCCGCAAATATCGCGAAATAGGGCTCGGCCAAATGGGCTTCCTCGATGCTCGATTCGTTTGCGGATGACGTTTGGGCGGCGCCGTCGCTTCCCGCGATTGATCCGACCACTTCGCTTTGGCTGCTTGCGGCGACACTGCTTGCTTCGTCCGATGCAGCTCCACCGTCCAACCCGCAGGCGGCTGAAAATAATGCGATCGCCGTCAGCATGCCTGTTAAAGCTGTTCTTCTTTTCATTTTCCAAAACCTCCTTACGCAAAGCAAAAATTTTTGTTCCGTTTTCCTGACTTTGGTTTCCTTGTGTACATTATACTCCCTGAATCATTGTCGCCACTATGGAAAGCACTCCGCCTCGCTAAAGGTGGCGAATGCAGGTGCCCGATCCGCGTCCTATTATTTGCATCTGCTGCTCCATTGGGCGCACAATAGGAGTGAATGAACAAATTGTCTCGCGCTGTCCCTGCTCAATTATCCTGGTGTTTTTCGTATGCCATCAAGCAAAGGTTGTGAAAAAAATGATGTACGTGATCGTCTGCCTTGTTGCCCTTGGCGCATCTTTTTTGACCCTTTTCTCGGGCTTTGGGCTGAGCACCCTGCTGATGCCCGCCTTCGCACTGTTTTTCCCGTTGGAAGCGGCGATTGCCATGACGGCGGTCGTCCATCTCGCGAACAACGCCTTCAAACTGGCTCTTGTCGGCCGGAAAGCCGATAAGGAGGTGCTGCTGAAATTCGCCCTGCCCGGCATCGCCACGGCTTTCGCAGGCGCTTGGCTGCTGAACTATTTTTCCGGATTGCCGGCGTTCGCAAGCTATACCCTCGGCCAAAGGGAATTCCAGGTTACGCCAGTCAAGCTCGTCATCGGACTGCTGATGGTCGGTTTTGCATTGCTTGAGTTGCTCCCTCGCTTTGAAAAGATGGCGTTCGCTAAGAAATGGTTGCCTTTGGGAGGCGCCGTCAGCGGTTTCTTCGGCGGCCTGTCCGGGCATCAGGGCGCCCTCCGCTCCGCTTTCTTGAGCAAAGCGGGCCTTGAGAAGGAAGCCTTCATCGCGACCGGCGTCGTCGCTGCCTTCTTGATTGACCTTACCCGGCTGTCTGTGTATGCGGGCCATCTGGGCACCATCGGCAAGAATGCCGACTGGGCGCTGGTCGCCGCTGCCATCGCTGCCGCTTTTGCGGGTGCATTCGTCGGCTCCAAGCTTCTGAAAAAAGTGACGTTGCGCGCAGTGCAGCTCATCGTCGGCGTTATGCTTGCCTTGATCGGTATTTTGCTCGCTGTCGGACTGATCTGAAAATACGATTAGTTTAGGGGGGAATGTTTCATGAATGACATCTTGGTAATTGCTTTGAAGGTCTTTCCCGTCATCGTGCTCGCGACGTTTTTGGATAAGGTCGGCTGCAACCAAACCGGCAGAAAAAGGATGAGCCTGAAGGATCAGATCAAACATATCGTCAAATCGCCTTTCCTGATCACCATGTTCTTGGGAATTCTGATTTCCATGCTCGGCGGCCGAACGTTTTTCCACACGAACCCGCTGACCTCCGCTTTGCTGACTACCGCGGGAATGCTCGCGGACATCACTTTGCCGCTCATTCTGCTGGTGATTGGCTACGAACTCCATTTCGATCTGAAACAGCTTTTGGTTCCGCTGCCGGCGGTATTGCTCAGGATTGCGATGATGCTGCTGTTCGCCTACCTGCTGAACACTTTTGTCATCGACAGACTGCTTGGCTTGGATCGGCTGTTCCAGATGGCCGTCTACACCATGTTCATCTGCCCGCCCACTTTCATCATCCCGGTCTTCATCGAAGGCGATTGCCCGGACAAAAGCTTCATCCTGAATTTCCTTTCGCTGAACGTCATTTTATCCATCGTGACGTTCATCATCCTGATGACGGTGCTGCTGTGACGGCCTGAATGAGCGGGGTTTCCCCGCCGAAAAGGCTTTGGCGGTTTATTTTGGGCCGCGACTGGCCGTTTCTCCCCGCCACGCCGGTTTTGGCGGGGAAACTCCGGCCAACAAAGCCGCCAAGCTCGATCCAATCGAAGCATTGCGGCACGACTAGACTTATGAACGTTAAAAACAGCCATCAAACCTCAAAAAATCGAGGTCGGATGGCTGTTTTGCGGTTTTGGGTCTTTGTGGCCGGCGGGCTGGTGCCCCGTCAGGATGGATTCCTCGCCGTTATTCATCTTTTTGGGCGGTCGTCGGGGGGCAAAAAGATGGATAAATCGCTGATATCCATCTTTTCCGGGCCGGGCGGTTCTTCCCGACAGATGTGCGTTCTGTCTGGTGTTTTGCGGTTTTCGGTATCCGTTCGCTTGCTTGTTCGCGCGGTTCCGCGTAAGATGGGGAGGACTATCGCATGAAAGGGGCAAAATGGAATTGGATGAAATTTTTGAACTGTTTAGGCACAGGATCCAGCACAATGAAAAGTTGACGCCTAAAATGCAGGACATCCTGCACGCCAGCCTGGTCCTGTTTTCCGAAAAGGGCTACTCGAATACCTCGACGAAGGATATCGCCCGCCTGGCGCAAGTGGCGGAAGGAACGCTTTTCAAGCATTTCGGATCAAAGGAGAATCTGTTGTACGCCAGCCTGTTGCCGATCCTCGGCAGCTCGCTCGAGCAGGCACTCCCGGCTGCGATTCTTCAGGATGAAGCGAAATTGGCCGCGCTGTCTTTCGCGGATTTTTTGCGGCTCGTTTTGCCGGAACGTATCGATTTTGCCAACAACTCGATGAAAATCTGGAAAATATTCATGACGGAATATCTGTATCAGGAAGAGATGCGCGCCAACCTGCTGTCGCTGCTGCCTGTCGAATCCCTTAGGAAAATCCATACACTCCTGGATAACTTCAAAAATAAAGGCGACATTTTGGATTGGCCGAATGAAGAGATCATCCGCCTGATCCTCAGCACTGTCGCTGGTTACGTCATCGCCTGTTCGATGCAGCTTGCTTCCGCGAATGATACGAAAAAAGACATCGGCCACCTGATCCGTTTCCTCGAAAAAGGACTTCGCCCAGATTAGCTCTTGACAATCGCTTTGTTGAAGGGCTATACTGAGTCCACATCAAAAAGTGAGTGATTAATCACTTTTATCCAAAGAGGAGGAACAGACAAATGGCATTTTTGGAAGTTAACCATTTGAACAAATATTATCCGATCACCGACAGCGAACGTTTCCACGCATTGAAGGACATCCAGTTATCCTTCGACAAGGGCGAATTGGTCTCGATCATCGGCGAGTCCGGCAGCGGCAAATCGACGCTGATGAACTTGTTGGGCGGCTTGGATTCGCAATTCGAAGGCGAAATCGTGGTGGATGGCCAGAACATCGGCCAATTCAAGGAAAAGGAAATGGTCGCTTATCACAAAGAGAAGATCGGTTTCATTTTCCAGAGTTTCAACCTCGTCCCTCACCTTTCGATCCTGGACAACGTCACTTTGGCGATGACGCTCTCGAATGTCGACGGCAAAACCCGCAAAGCGCGCGCCAAAGAAGTGCTGGAACAGCTCGGCCTGAAGGATCATTACAAAAAGAAACCGAACCAATTATCCGGCGGTCAAAAGCAGCGGGTGGCGATTGCGCGGGCGCTCGTCAATGATCCGGACATCATCATCGCCGATGAACCGACCGGCGCACTTGATTCGCAGACAAGCGACCAGGTGCTGGACATCATCCAGGATATCGCCAAGACCGGCAAACTGGTCATCATGGTCACCCACTCGGAGCGCGTGGCTTCGCGTTCGACTCGCGTCGTGACGATCGACGACGGCAAAATCATCAAGGACGAAAAACGTGAACCGCTGCAGCTGCACGATAATGCTTTAGAGTTGAAGGCGCGCCAGGAAAACAAAAATCTGAGTTTCTTCGCGGCCATCCGCATGGCTCTGCTGAACATGCGCGAAAAATTGAGCCGCAACATCCTGATTGCGTTGGGCGGCAGCATCGGCATCATGAGCATCATCCTGATGCTGGCGCTCGGCAAAGGCGTCAACGACTACCTGACCGACACGATGAACGAAAACGTCAATCCGATCATCAGTGAAGCGCGGATGACCGAGGACACCCAGTCCGATCCGGATGCAGTCAGCGAGACGGTTGCCGTCGCCGAAGCGGTCCCTGCCCAACAAACCGGCATGGGCGGTGGCGGAATCGGCGGCAATCTGGCGGCCAACAATCCGGCTGCGCAACTCTCGAAGAACATCCCTTTTGAAGAGGAAAATATCGCTGAACTCGAAGCCATTCCGCATGTGGAAAAGCTCGAATTGGCGTATGCGTCCTTCTCGATGGGCAGCGATATGGTCGTTTACGAAGGCGAGAATTACCCGTTCATGAATTTCGGGACAACTTCGGAAAATATGACCGACTCGAACATTCTGCACGGGGCGTTTCCGGAACAGGGCGAGGTGCTGATCACGGAGGAGATGGCTGAAAATATGGCTGGGGACGCGGAAGCGATGATCGGCGAAGATGTCGAGGTCAAGCTTTCCGTCAACGGCAATGCGCTGAACGGCACCTACACGGTCAGCGGGATCTACACGGCCGGCAACGCAATTGGTCCTGCGGGCGCGTTCGATTCGGTCTTCATGACTATGGACACGTTCGCGGACATGAACATCGCGAACGGCCTGACTGTGGAACCGAATGTCGTGTATCTTTTCGCGGATGAAACGAGCAACTCCCAGGAGATCAAGGACGCGATCAGCGGTTTGGGTTATGCGGGGTCCTCCACCGATACGCTGGCTAAAACGTTCACGAAAATGCTGGATATCTTCACCTATATCCTGGCTGGTGTGGCGGGCATTTCCTTGTTCGTGTCGGCCATCATGATCCTGACGGTGCTTTACATCAGTGTCGTCGAGCGGACCCAGGAAATCGGCGTCATCAAAGCGATCGGCGGGCGCAACAAAGATATCCGCCGCATCTTCGTCTCCGAATCGTTCCTGATCGGCTTGTTCAGCGGGGTGCTTGGTGTCGGCATCGCCGCCCTGCTTTCAGCGATCGGCAATGTCGCGGTCGAACGCATCTTCGGGACGACCATCCTGCACATGACGCCGACTTACGCTCTGTTGGGAATCCTGGCGAGCGTCATCATCAGCGTCATCGCCGGCGTCTTCCCAGCCAACAAAGCCGCCAAGCTAGATCCGATCGAAGCGTTGCGGCACGACTAGATAGAATTGCAAAAGCAGCCCCGCTGCCGGATTTGATTCCGGTGCTGGGCTGCTTTTTTTGGTTTGGTGCCGGAGTGCCGGTGAGCTTTGTCGGGCATTTGGGATGCCTTCCTGGGCTGAAGCCCGACAGATACGCGTTCTGTCGCGTGTTTTGCGGTTTTCGGTAATCATTCAGTCGACTACGATCTGCAGTGTCGCTGCGCGCGCCTGCAGGATGGAGGCGGGAACGCCGATGATTTCCCCTTTGATCCAGCTGTGGCCGAAAAGCTTCAGCTGTGCCGTTTGCAATGGACCGAGCTTTTCCCATTGGACCCATTGTTGCGTATCGGTGCCGTCGTTGTAACGGAGCGTGACGTAGGACGGCATGCCGTCGATCCGGCCGTCAGTGATGGTATAGCCGCCCTTTTGCAGCCGGAAGACCGCTTCATCCTGGGAAACGACTTTGAGTGTTGCGACCTGTTCCTGATCTTCAGGCACTTTTTTCCAGACTTTCATGTAGTCGATCTGGAACACTTTCGGATATGGCGCGGCCGGATCGAAAGGGCCCACCCACCAATTCTCCTGCCCTTCGTAGGCGGACAGGATCGAAAGCATCGGATAGGCGACCTCGGCTTGGAAAGTCCCGATCAGCTCATCATCGAAATAAAAGACAAAGCCTTCCGGAGTCCATTCGAACGTGTAGATATGGAATTCATTGCTCAAATCGGCATCACCCACATCAAAGACGAAATGCTGCTCAACCGCGTTCGGATCGCGGTGCGCATATAGCGAAGCCGTGATGGCATTGCCGAAATTCAGGGAATTTTCGAAAACGTCGAGCTCGATATCCTGCTCTGGTGTGTCCTGGATACCGACGAACCACCAGGCACACATGTTGCCGAGGCTGTTCATCATCTTCGCACGGATTTCAAAAACGCCGTACTGCGAAATGAAGCCCATGAAAGTCGGGATTTCGTTCTGGACGCTCAGCCCGGGCTTGAATTCGTGCAGCCCGGTCCGGTTGCCGGTCATCACGCTGGATGTCCGCACAGTCCCGTCGAACAGCGGGTTCCACGGCTGCGTTTCCTCATCGATGATCAGGTTCAGGTTGCCGTCCGCCACTTCGTAGACGGCCTCCGCCGTTTCCGGAGTCGGCGTCCAGGAAGCCAAATACTGGTCGTTCCAGACAGCCGGATTGAGCGGCTCCTCATCGAAATTCTCCTCGAAGATGAGCCGGTAATCGCCGTTGTAGGCCGGTATCGCTTCTGTTTCATCCCCGTTCGCTTGCCACCCGCGCAGAAATGCGGGATCCGACTGGCGGAGCCAGAAAAAGAGAGCGGCGAAGGCCAGCAAGGCGATGATGATTATTTTTATGTGTTTCTTCATTCGGATTCATCTTCTCTCGTGGGCTTGGGGCTGACCGGAGTTGGACCGCGATTGTTGGGCTATTCTCCGGTTAATGGTTTCCCCGCCGGAGGACAGGGTTCAGTGGCGGCATTTGTTCTTAAGGCAGCCATTCGTAGTCTTCAGGCAGTGCAATCAGTTCCGGTGCAGCCTTGTCGCTGATTTCGATGACGTCCAGAATGAATTCATTTTCCCCGGAAGCCGAGCGGATCCGTTTCAAAGCTGTGCCTTCGAAATAATAGAACATCCGGTCACCGTTGGCGGCGTAGTATTCCTCGTAGGTGAAACCCAGTTCTTCCCAGGTGCCGACATAGGTGCTGCCGATGTCCTTGAACGGCGGGGCTGCGATGATGCCGGCATCTTCCGGTGTTTCGGCGGGATCGGCGTTTTCGTTCCGATCGATCGTCCGGTTCAGGTTATCGATTTCGTAGGCTTGCCCGTCCAAAATTAGCGAAGTAGTGTCCGTCCCCTCTCCGCTGACGCGGATTGCCTGGTCAGCGCCAGAGACGGCGACCGTCAGCGCGCGGTCCTCGAGCGCCTCGCTGGTGAATTGGCGGTAATTGTATTGCGCCACATACTGTCTGCCCGCAAAAATCGCGAAATACGGCTCCGCCAGACGGGTGCTGTCTATGCTCGATTCGGTTTCTGCAGATGCTTCGCTGGAGCTTCCCGCGATTGACTCGACCACTTCGATTTGACTGCTGGCCGCGATGCTGCTTGATTCGTCCGATGCGGCCCCGTCCTGTCCGCAGGCGGCCAAAAATACGGCGATTGCCGTCAATGTCCCTATCAAAGCTATTCTTCTCATTTTTCCAAAAACCTCCTTAGGCAAAGCAAAAGGTTCATCCGGTTGTTCTGGCTTTTGTTTCCTTGTGTTCATTATACGCCGGAATCATCGCCGCCACTATGAAAAGCACTTCGCATCGATAAAGGTGGCGAAAAGATGGATTTTTTGTCGGTATTCATCTTTCCGGGCGCTGATTGGCTCGAAAAGATGGATTCTATCAATTTATTCATCTTTATAGCCGCATGAAAAAATGCCGCAATCAGCGAAAATAATGATGGCTTGCGTATCTTACTTGTGAGTGGGTCATTTTGATGCCCAACAAAGTCGTGAAAAAGACGCTGACGATCCCAAATTATTTGAATGAACTCGGCATCGAAAAAGGCATCAACTTCTCTTTGACACTGACAGAGGCTTTGAAAGAAAAATTTGGTGTCTGATTCAGCGGCATCATTCCATAATTAGATGTATAATCATTAGGAAGCACGTTACTTTTCCATTTGAAAAGGGGGTTTTGTTATGGACTATCCAGAAGGCAAATTGCCGCCCAGTTATGATGTCGCGGAAAATGAGTTGCCTTATCAGATTAAATTGGCGCTATGGCAGACGGCATTTGGCTTGCAAAAAGTGGATGGACTCAGCCCATCCGAGTACATGGTCGAACTGGCCTACGAACATATAGAAGGAAAAAAAGGATACGAAGCCATTTATCGCGAAATTTCGGATTACCACCGGGAGGCCCAGATGGATGCGGGTACGGTCGAGGCGGATATCGTTTCTCTCCGGATTGCGGAGTTGTTGGCCGAAGATCACTTCCTGCTCTCCCCTTCCACGCTGTTGGGCATCCATCGGCATTTGTTTACGGATGTTTTCCCGGAAGAAATCCCAGTGGGCAAGTTCCGGACGGTGAATATCACAAAGAAAGAGCCTGTGCTCGATGGGGAAACGGTCCAATACAGTTCGCATTTCATGATTCAGGATACCTTGGCGTACGATTTTGAAAAGGAAAAGAAATTCTCGTACAGTGACCTGACCCATGAGCAAAAAGCACTTCATGCGATGGCATTTCTGGCTGATATTTGGCAGGTCCATCCTTTCAGGGAAGGAAATACCCGGACAGTCGCTGTTTTCGGCATCCAATATTTGAGAAAATTAGGGTTCCAAATCGACAATTCGCTCTTCAGCGAACATGCCGCCTATTTCAGGAATGCCCTCGTGCTCTATCATTGTCATGGTGAGAAACAGAATAAAGAATTTTTGAAAATGTTTTTCGAAAACTTGCTGTTGGACAAAAAACATGTACTAGCAGATGAAGACATGTATGTAAAAGAATAAGAAAAAATGTTCAAAAGAACGCAAAAAAGATTCCTGTCTATTAATGAACAGGAATCTTTTTTTCATCAGTTAATACTCATGTAACACCCAACGAACTGGATGCAAGTCGAGATTTCTTACTATCAATGCAATTCCGGCCAATACGCTTTGTTGGCCGCAATCAGATCATCCAGAATATCCTTGGCAACTTTTGCGCTTGGGACCGTTTTTGAGAGCGTCAAGGCTTGCCATAGTTTTTGGTAGCTCTGTTCGACATAGGCTTCCACCACTAGTTTCTCGACCGTCACTTGCTGGAACATCAAGGACTGTTCAAATGCAGGGATTTTCCCTTGGGCCAATGGTTCCGGACCGTCATTCCCCACGATACATGGTACTTCCACCATCGCATCATCAGGGAAATTGGCGATTGCACCATTGTTTTCCACAATCATCAACATTCTTTCATGGGTGTTGAACGCAATCGCGCGGGCCAAGTCCACAATGAAGGAAGCATGGCTGTCGATATGGAATCCACCATCAACCGCTGTTCCTTTTTCGATGATATTACGTGCGGCAGTAAAGACTTCTTTTTCCCGTCCGTTCATCACTTCATTGGCACGCGTATAATTGCGATCGGAATGCGCCACTTCATAATCCGGGTACAAATAATATTTCAGATAGGTATTCGGCAGATAACGCGGATTAACAGCCAGCAGATCCTTCGCTTTCTTATGCGTTTCTTGCCAACTCTGGTCCATATGTTGCGTGTCGACTTCAATTTGGGTCAAATAACCATTCTCCGCTACGTATTCGCGGATCTGATCGATGTACTCATGCCCCTCTTTGTCTTTAACACTTGTCCACCAGCCAAAGTGGTTCAGTCCAAAATAACGGACTTCCAGGTCTTGCGGATCTTTCCCGATGATTTGCGACATCCGGCGCAGCGTCCCTACCGGCATGTCGCATATGTTCAGCACTTTCGAATTCGGGCGCAAGACACGGCAGGCTTCGGCCACAATCGCAGCCGGATTGGAATAATTCAGCATCCAGCAATCAGGCGAATAAGTTTCCATATGGTCGATGATTTCCAGCATCCCCGTGATGCTCCGCATACCATATGCAATACCCCCTGGTCCGCAGGTTTCTTGGCCGATTACGCCATGACGCAATGGAATCTTTTCATCCTTTTCACGCATTTCATATTTCCCGACCCGGATATGGGCCATACAAAAATCTTTATCCATGAACGCTTCTTCGGGATCCGTTGTATACGAAAATTTCAAATCAGGTGCTTGTTCCTTCAACAAGATTTCCAGAGCCTCCCCCAGCACAGCTTGGCGGTCTCCATCATTGTCGTACAGCACTAATTCACGCATCGGGAACCGCTCTATATTATCCAACATCATCATCACGATACCTGGTGTGAAGGTGCTGCCACCACCCGCAATGACTACTGAAAATTTCTTCATAATCCATTCATCCTCACTTTTATAAATTCAGTTTATTCTTCAACGATTACTCTATTCAATACCCTATCTACTGTTTTACGAATGCTATTTACCTGCAGACCATAAACCACTTGCACATTTTGACCTTTCTTGATGATTCCACTTGCTCCAGTCTCG
Organism: Trichococcus ilyis; assembly: GCF_900109135.1. GTDB lineage: Bacteria > Bacillota > Bacilli > Lactobacillales > Aerococcaceae > Trichococcus > Trichococcus ilyis. The sequence continues at coordinate 61,886 of NZ_FNYT01000007.1, forward strand.
TTCTTCAAAGTCAGCTCATCCACTTTGTCAGGATCGGCCAGCGTGAGACGCAAGCGAGAATAGCAGTTCGTGACGGTTTCAATATTCTCTTCCCCGCCCAAAGCAGCCACAATCGTACGCGCCAATCCCAACTCGTTTTCAGGTTCTACTGTTTTAGATTTCTTTTTTTGATAATCCTTTTTCGAGTACAATTTGGTTTCCTGTCCCGACTCCTCGCGACCGATCGTCTTGTAGTCAAATTTCGTGATCAAGAAACGGAACAAGTAATAATAGACTACAAAGAAGAATAAGCCGACCACAATGTACATCGGCCAAACGGTCCGTTCTGTCCCGAGTGGAACATTATACAAAAGGAAATCTATGAATCCATTCGGCCCGATTGCTCTGACATTCAGGACATTCAACAAAACCATGCTCAAACCGCTCAAGCCGGCATGAACAATAAACAATAAAGGTGCAACGAACATGAACGAGAACTCGATCGGCTCAGTTACACCGGCGATAAAGGACGTCACTGCAGCTGGAATCAAGATAGCACGGGCTTTTGCTTTGTTTTCAGGACTTGCTTTATGGTACATCGCCAAGCAGGCACCGATCAGTCCAAACATTTTCGAAATTCCGCGGGCATCCCAAATGACGCTCGGTGCTAATAATCCACCATCCGCCTTGGCGATCTCAGCAAAGTAGATGTTGCGCGCACCCTCAAAAGTTTCCCCGCCGATTTCAGCGATACCGCCCAATTCAGTGTACAGGAATGGTGTGTAGACCAAATGATGGAGGCCGGTCGGGATAAGCAGGCGTTCCAATGTTCCGTAAAGGAAGATGCCGAAATTGCCGCTCTGGTTGATCAAATTCCCTAAGCTGCTGATGCCGCCTTGGAAGAACGGCCAGATGTAAGTGAACAGGATGCCCAGCAAAACAACAACCGGAATCAGAATGATGAATACGAACCGGGTCCCGCCATAGATTTGGAACGCATTGTTGAATTCTTTGTCGGCAAAACGGTTATGGACGATTGCGGTGACAATTCCGAGGAATATTCCCAAGAAGACGCCCATGTCCAAGACTTGGACACCTAAGACCATCGTCTGTCCGGTTCCTTGCAGGTTACCTTCCACCAGCATGCCTTGCAAGCCCATAAAACGGTTCATGGCATTGATGAAGACCAGATACCCGAGCAAGGCAATGAATCCGGCCTCCGCTTTTTTCTTGTTGGCTAATCCAACGGCCAACCCGACACAGAATACGACACCGAGATTCACTAAAATAGAAACGAGTGATCCGGATAGGATTGTTCCGAATCCGGTTGTAACCGGGTTATTCAAAAACGGCAACACTTCAAGCAATCGTGCGTTAGTAAAAAGATTTCCGATCGCGATCAAAATACCGGCTATCGGCAAAATTAAAACGGGAATAAACATCGCTTTGGAAAATTTCTGCATGGTGTCCATGACTCTCTCTCTCATTTGTTTCCCTCCAATATGATTTCTTTAACATGACTACAGTTTAGCGGGAATCCATTGGAAATAAAAGGCTTTCATAACGGTAAAAAACGTGTTCCGCAAAGACGAAACACGTTTCACTGGCTATTCTGTTTTGCTGCTTTTTTAGGCTTTTTCTGCCTCTGTCGGTTCATCGACTTCATTGATTTTTTTCAAATAACGGCTCAATAAGTATTCCATCAGCAACAACGTAAAGGGAAAGAATGTGTTGGGCAACAAATTCCGATCATCCAGCTTATGTTGGTCGGTCACCTTAAAATTGAGATCGCTACAATCACCCAACCGGTTGGGCGTTTCCTTCGTGAAGGCTACTGTAAAGATGCCTTCATCCTTTACCCTCAGCACCTTTTCGATGACACTTTGGGTTTCTCCCGATTTGGAAATGGCTACGAAAGCGCCGATGTTCTTCAGGTTATTCTCCAACACACCGATAGAATCCAATGTGGTTGCAAGGATGACTTGTTTTCCCAAGAGCAACAATTTTTTGTAGAGGTACTCGGCTGCGATCGCTGAAAAACCGGCAGCATAGATGAAAATGAATTTCCCCTCCAAATTCAACGCCTTTTCGATGAACTTATCCATATCCTCTATTGAATTATGCTGCAGCACAAGTGCATAATCCAACTGGAAAAATTCGTCTTCCGTCTTTCCCGCAGGCACTGTTTCGGCATTCACAAGCGGGAGCAAGTGATAATACAGATCGATGAAACCTGTGTATCCCAATTTTTTTGACAAGCGGATGACGGTTGCAGGTGAGGTGTAATTTTCTTTAGCTATCTGGCGGACACCCTTCTGCAGGACTGTATCCATATTGCTGATGATGTAGGTCAACAGTTTCTGATCAGATTCGTTTAATTCCTTACCTTGAACTAACTTTGAAATATCTACCACTCACGGATTCACCCCTAAAGTTTTTGTCCTATCCATTATAACGAAAATTAAGCTGTATATACCTATTGGTTCAAAAATATTTGTTGAAATAGCTGAGTTTTTCGATTCGATTTAATTTGCTGCAGTCCGGTGGAGCGATGCGAAATAATCTTTTTGGCGGACAATTGTGTCGAAAACTTCCGGGCTGTTCAAATCCAAAAAGCCCCCACTATTCAAACACCGCGCGCAGTGTTTGAATAGTGGGGGTTTTCTGATATTATTCTGTTGCTTCAGGCCAATTCCCAAAGCGCAAGGCTATAATCGACTGTGCTGCCTGCCACGAGCGACAGGCCGTTTTCGCCGGCCTGCGGGAAGACGCGGGAGGTGAAGGTGCCTTCGCCGTCGTTGACGAAGATTTCGATCGAACTGGTGTCGACGAAGATCTGCAGTTTCACCGTATCCATCTGTCCGACCGCCAAAGTGCGGGTCGTGCCGTAGCTTTGCGCGAACGGGATGCCGCAGCGGCTGCGGTCGATCGTGATTTTGTTGGTTGACGGATCCAGGGTGATGCGGAAACGTTTGTCGTTGGCGGCATCTGCGCAGAGATCCAAGGTCACCGGCGCGTGCTTGTCCGAAGTCGGGAAAGCCAGATCCAGCTGCAGTTCGTAACAGTTGCCGCCGTTGCGTTCGATGCGCTTTTCACCCGCCAGCAAACCGGCTTCGGAAACCGATTTTTCTTTGCGCAAGGCAACCAGTTCGCGGACGGGTTGCTGGATCAGTTTGCCTTCCTTGACCGACAGTTCGCGCGGCAAAGTCAGGCAGTGGGCCCAGTCTTCGCTGTCGGTCGGGTACGCGACATCCGGCAAGCCCATCCAGGCCGTCAGGATGCGGCGGCCGTCCGGGCTTTCGGCGGTCTGGGTGGCGTAGAAATCGAAGCCGGCATCCAGTTCCCGGAAGCCATCGTGCGCCAATTTCAGTTCATCCAGCCGGAAATCATCGGCGATGACGTAGCCGGTCTGGAAAATGTTGTGGTAGCGGTCGCCTTCCGGCTCGATTCCCTGCGGCGAAAACAGCAATACCGTCTTGCCGTCGATTTCGAACAGGTCCGGGCATTCCCACATGTAGCCGAAATCAGGCAGGCCGGCATCGACTTCGCCCATCAGTTCCCACTCCACTGCATCCACCGATCGGTACAAGAGGATCGTGCCGGTCTCATCGCTGCGCTGGGCGCCGATGACGGCATAATAGATGCCGTGCTGCTCCCAGACTTTCGGGTCGCGGAAGTGGTCGGTGTAGCCTGCCGGATTGCCGGCGATAGCGGGCGGCAGGAACTTGGTGAAGCTGCCGTCCTCCTCCATGCGGGCAACGATCTGGTTCGGCACCCTTTCCCATTTTTCCGTGCGGACATTGCCTGTGTACATGATGTGCAGTTGGCCGTCCTTGACGAAGCCGCTGCCGGAGTAGACGCCGTGGCTGTCGTACTCTGTGTCGGGCAACAACGCGACGCCCTCTTCGTTCCATTGCACGAGGTCCGTCGAAGTCAGATGGAACCAGTGCTTCAGGCCGTGGACCGCGCCCATCGGAAACCATTGATAGAAGAGATGCCATTTGCCGTCGAAATAGGTGAAGCCGTTCGGATCGTTCAAAAGGCCTGTGTTCGGTTGGATGTGGTAATTTTGGCGGAAGGGGGACTGCGCCACCCTTTTCGCCAGTTCATCGAGATAGTTGTCGGAATAATCCGAGAGTTTTTTATAGCGCTCCTCGCGCGTCCATTCTTTCATCGTTTTATTCCTTCCTTTGTAACTTTATTTAGCTTCCTTTTTACTCCAGTCGCGTTTGCTGAAGAAGTAGGTCATGGCTACGGTCACGACTGTCGCGATCAGCATGCCCAGGACGTAGAACCATAATTGTTCTTGTTTGATCGAGATGACGCCTGGCAACCCGGCTGCGCCCAATGCGATCGCTTTGACTTTGAAGAAGGAAATGAATGCGCTGCTGACGCCGGAACCGATCATCGCTGCGTAGAACGGGTAGCGGTATTTCAAGTTGATACCGAACATCGCAGGCTCAGTGATCCCCAAGTAAGCGGAAATTGCGGATGCGGAAGCCAAGCTTTTCGTTTTTTGCTCCTTGATCAGGAAGAACATCGCCAATGCTGCAGCACCTTGGGAAACGTTGGACATTGCTGCGATCGGGAAGATGAACGTACCGCCTGTTTTGGCGATGTCGGCCAACAATTGCGTTTCGACAGCGATGAAGCTATGGTGCATACCGGTAACAACCAGTGGTGCGTAGAAGAATCCGATGATCGCGCCGCCGATTGCGCCGGTTGTGTCATACAACCAAACCAGGCTGTTTGTCATCACGTCGCCGAGCGTGCGCGTCAACGGGCCCACCAAGGTGAAAGTCAGGAAACCAGTGATGATCAAAGCGAACAGCGGTGTGACCAGGTTATCCAATGATGTGTGCACGCGTTTGTGCAGGAATGTTTCGATTTTAGCCAGGATGAAAGCTGCAAACAGGATCGGCAGGACTGTTCCTTGGTAACCGACTTTCGCGATTTCGAAGCCGAAGATATCCCAGAAAGGCACTTCGCCCGCCGCCAAAACGGATGGATAAGCATAAGCGTTGACCAGATCCGGATGGACCATCAACATCCCCAAAACAGCTCCCAAGTATGGGTTTCCGCCGAATTTCTGCGTCGCGCTGAAACCGATCAGGACAGGCAGGAAGACATATGCCGCATTGGAGAAGGTATTGATCATCGCCGCAAAACCTTCGAAGGCAGGATACGCTTCAATCAGCGATTTTCCGGCAACGAACAGATCCTGTGCAGTGAATACGTTGTTCAAACCCATCATCAAACCACAAGCAACGATGGCCGGGATGATCGGTACGAAGATATCCGAAAGCATCTTGACGCCCTGTTGGATCGGGTTCAGTTTTTGCGTACCGGCTGTCTTGACTTCCTCTTTGCTCATGGCGTCGATGCCGGCCATTTTAATGAACTCTTTGTAAACTTCATTGACGGTTCCGGATCCAAGAATGATCTGATATTGGCCGGCTGTGGAGAATGTCCCCTTGACTACATCCAAGTCGTCCAATTTCGCTTGATCGACTTTGCCTTCATCCTTCAAAACCAGGCGCAGGCGTGTCGCGCAGTGCGTCGCTGCCTGTACGTTGTCTTTTCCACCGATATCCGTCAACAATTCTTCTGCAATCTTTTTGTAATCCATTTTTTCTCCCTCTTTCCTTAGATAGGCTGTGCGATAAATAAGTGCAATAAAAAATTGATCTCATTTTTCGGAACCGGTTCCTTTCGGTTCCAAAATGATAAGGAGCTGGTTTTTCGCATCGTTGAAACCGGTTCCTCTTGATATGTATGGTAAACCCTTTCAAAGATAAAGTCAAGCGTTTTTCTTAAAAAATTTCTCCGATTGTAAAAATGGAGACACCAAACGCAAAGGCACCCTATTGTCCGAGCGCCTTTGCGTGTTTAGTGCATCCAGGCTTTAACAAGGCCGCAATGTCTCTCCAGAGGCGTCATCCACCTTCAGTTTCTGCAGACAGATTTCACAAGGAATGCAGATTCCAGTCTCATGCACTCATTATTCGAACCAGGTGATGTCGCAGCCCGGCAGAGCGCTCTGCAGCTCTTCTTGTTGTTGGGTATTGATGCCTGACCTGCTGATCAGCAGTTTCCCCAACTTGGCCAGACCCATCAAAGGTCTGGTATCACTGATCGGATTCTCATTCAAATCCAAGTACCAAAGTTCCGTCAGGTTCGCCAAAGCAGTGATGTCGCTGATCCGGTTACCGGCCAGACTCAAATGTCTGATTTTTGCAAGGCTAGCCAAGCTGTCGATCGCGCTGATCTGATTCTGCGCCAAATCCAGGTAAACCAATTCAGTAAGGCCTGCCATGGCTCCGGCATCTTTCACTTGCGCCCCTCTGACCTCGAGGTGGGTCAGTTCCAGCAAATCCGCCAAACTGCCCAGTTCCTCGACCGGCGTATTGTTCAGATCCAGGCGCGTCAGTTTCGTCAGCTTGGCCAATGGGGTGAGGTCGCTGATTTCAGTCCCGCTCAAGTCCAACGTCAGCAGGTTCCCCAATCCCTCCAGCCCGTTGGCGTCGCTGATCCCGGTGCCGCTCAAGTCCAGTGTCAGCAAATGCGTCAATCCGGATACGGCGCCGATGTCGTTTATGGGCGTGTTCTCCAGTTCTAGGATGGTCAGCTGCGTCAAGCCGGATACGGCTGCGATATCGGCGACCTGGGTATTGCCCAAGTTCAGGTAGCGCAGCTGTTGTGCGTCCTTCAAGGCAGCAATATCCTCGACTCTGGTGTTGCGCAAGTTCAATGACTGGAGGCTTTCCATTCCAGTCAAGGGACGGATATCGTTGACGGCGGTGTCGTTCAGGTAGAGCATCGCCAACTGCTTTAACCCCGCCAACGGTTTGATGTCTTCCAGCTTGTTGTTGTTCAGATACAACGTTTTGAGCCGGGTCAGATCGGCCAAGGCTGCAACGTCCTCAACTCGGGTATGGCTGATATCCAGGTATTCCAGTTGCGACAAGCCGGCCAAGCTGCTAATGTCGCTGACTTCTGTTTGGTTCAGGTGAAGGATCCGCAAATTGGTGAAATGTTCGATCCCATCAATGGCGCTGATGTCTTTGTTGCCCAGATAGAGCGCGTCAACCGCTTCGACGTCACTTGCCGCAAGCTCGCCTTCTTCTTTGCCGATCAGCTTGCGCACATAAAGCTCCAGGTCTTCATCGGCGAATGTCAGTACCGTGCCGGCGCCCGCAGTTTCGCTATCCTTTTCTGTTTCCTTATCGCTGGCGGCTTGGGCGGAGCTCTCCTGGCTGGTTTGTGCTCCACTCTGTCCGGTTGTCGTTGTGCTGGTGCAGCCCGCCAGTGATAGCAGGACGAAGAGGAACAGCAGCCTTATTCTTTTTTCCATAAAAAACAGCCTCCTTTTTTGGGAAAAAACTGCCAGAGCTGACGACATGCACTATGCTGGAATGGGTCGTCAGAACGTGATCGCTGAATCGAATCATTTTGATCCGATAATAATCTGCCTTATGCCTATTATAAGGCTCCTCCTGTTTAAGCGCTACCATTAAGGGTTTCCTTGCCTTTTGCGGGCATTCAATCCCTATGTTTTTCTCATTCAGAAAAAAAAACAGGCCGAGCTTCGGAGTCTTTCTCCGAAGCCCGGTCTGTTTTGAATGATGTCTCTATTGGGCAGCTTCCACAGCCGGCTTGGCAGCGCCTTTGCTTTTTGCATAGACCAGACTCAAACCCAATCCGGCAAGAACGACTGCTATCGCGACGTAGAAGGCTTTCGTGAAGTCGCCATTGTTTGCGGCAGCCAACGAAGCGGTCACTTTCGGCGCAACGAAAGCGGCGCTCGAAAAGCCAATGAAGACGATGCCGTAGTTGACGCCCTGGTTAGCCGGACCGAAATTATCCATGACCAAGCCCGGAAAGATGCCCATGACGCCGCCGAAGCAGAGTCCCAAGGTGACGACTCCGACAGCGAAAGACCAGATTTGGTTGACGCTGACGAGCAGGACGAAGGCAAAAATGATCGCGCTGTAGATGATGATGACCGCGCGGATCTGGCCGATGCGATCGGAGACCGCGCCCCAGAATACCCGTCCGGACGTGTTGCTCAAGGAATATAGGCTGACATAAGCGGCTGCAGCCGAGGCCGACAGACCGAACATCGACTGCCCGATCAACGAGGCGTTCGAAGCGATCATCAAGCCGGAAAAGGCGCCCATCGCGAACATCAGGATCAGCAAGTAGAAAGCCGGACTCGCCAGCATTTCCTTCCAGTTTTTGTTTGCTCCGCTTACCTTGGTTGGCACGATTTCAGAGGCTGCAGCCTCTTGCGGCACAATCTGTTTCGGCGCCGAACGGATGAACAGGCTAAAACAGAAGCCAATCAGCGCATACGCCAAGCCCATACGCCAGAAAGCCTGGCTAACGCCGTAGCGTTCGATCAGCGCATTCGCGATCGGCGCTGCGATGATTGCCGCGCCGCCCATGCCGCCGGTGATCAGTCCGGAAGCCAAGCCTTTTTTGTCCGGGAAGAAACGGATCGTATTACTGAGGCAGGCGGAATAGGCAAAATTCTGCGCGAAACCTCCGAAGATGCCGTAGATCAGATACAGTTGGAAAATGCTTGTCGCCTGCCCGGTGAAGGCGAAGCTGACCCCGAAGAGGACGACGCCGATGCGCGCGATCCATTTCGCCCAGCCGCGGTCCGTCAAATAGCCGCCGAAGATCATCGGGATCGGCCCCACTGCCGAATTGAGCGCGAACGCCATCATGATGTCCGGCACCGCCCATCCCCGCAATTCCGCCAACGGCCCCGCGAACACACTGAATGTGTAGACGATACCGGAGCACAACAAGATCCCCATCGAGCTTATCAGGACCACCCAACGATTTGTTTCTTTTGTCATTCTTTTTACCCCTTTTCCGATTTCCTTGTCTATTTTTCAGGGCTGGCGGCAGGCGAGGCGTGCCGCTGTCCCAATATTTGCTGATGCCTTTCATTTTTGAAGGTTGTTCCAGTATGCCACGGAAATCGGCTATAGGGTAACACTTAATTAATATATATAGTTATAGCCTGATGTTATACATTAGTAAGCTGATCAATTCTGAGGGCTCATATTGTTCCAGTTGTGCGTCCGGAGTGCTCTTCTCTCGACAATAAGGATACCGAAAACCACATAACGTCCGACAGATCCTCCTTCTGTCGGGCTTTAGCCCAGGACGGTGTCGCGGATTGTCGAGAAATCACGCTTCTGTCGACAAAAACAATACCGAAAACCGCAAAACACCCGACAGCCCGCCAGGAATTTGGCTACAAAAAAATAAGCCGCCTCAGTCAATCTGAGGCAGCCTGATTCATTGCATAAGTTGTTAGCCCATCACTGCCAGCACGAGCGGCATCGCAAAAATCCCGATCAGTATCGAGACGGAATTCATGAAGGCGGAGGTTTCGACGTCCCCGCCGGCTTCGTCGGTGAATCCGGTCGCCATCGATGCGATCGGCGAGAAGAACAGCATGCAGAGGATCGTCTTCACGACCGCCGAGACCGGCAGGAAGAGCACGATCAGGATGGAAAAGATCAGCGAAAAGCCGTAGCGGATGGCCAAGTATTTGAAGGCCAACTTGAAGCGGTGCGCATCCAGGCCCAATTCCAGACCGACCCCGATCATCAGCATCGCCATGAACGTGTTTGCGCCGCCCACAGTCGAGGTGAAGGTGATGACGGCATCCGGCAGGCGCAAATCAAAGATGCGCATCAGCAACAGGATCAGGTACGTGTCGAAAAGCGGCGAAAGGAACATCAGCTTGAGGAAGCCCAACAAAGTCGTTTTTTGTTGTTCGTCAGCAACCGAACGGGCCCAGCCGTAGCCGATACCGGCGGCGCCGAAGGAATTGCCGACATCGAAAAGCGAAGCGAAAATGACCGACTGCGGGCCCATCAATCCGGCAATGTACGGCATCGCGAAGGCCCCGACGTTGTAGCTGCCGATGTTGACGATGGCGAAAGCCTGGGCGATGCCACCTTTGCGCTGGTTGACGAGATAACCGGTGACCTGCTGGACAAGGTTTGCGACGACGCCGATTGCGGTCAGAAACAAGAGGTTGTAGGTGATGTCGAAATTATTGAAACTCGTGATCAGTGCGCACGGCAGCGTGATCCGCAACACGATTTTTGAAATTTTCGGAAAATCATCCGAGCTGACCCACCCGATCCGTTTGATGACGTAGCCGATCACGATGATCATGATCAACGATGCGGCTTTTGCTGCTATTTCCCCCATTACGTTCCCCCTGCTCGCGTTTTTCCTTCTATTATACCAAAAATAATCCGGCTGCAGCGCACCCCTCCGTATTTTGTAATCGCGTTACGGATCCTGGAAAACGAAAAAAGTCCCGCCGGCCCAAATGGATGGGCGCGGACGGAACTTTTTCCCAGTGCGATGAACGCACCGAAATTGGTCTGGCTACTCTTCGTATTTCAGAACGGAGCGCTCACCCAACGGTTGGACTTCCCGGTTGTTGCCTTCGTAGTACTCGTTGAAGGCCGCGATCTGTTCCGAGGAAGCTTCCACCGGGTTCGCCAGCACATACCACTCGACATTTTCGGTCAGCGGCGGTGTCGTCAAGGAACCCAGGTAATGGTAGTAGCTTTTGTTGGCCGGCAGCAGCTCGGCAACATTCAGGCTGAGTCCGCTCGCAACATCAGATTCTTCATTGGCCTTCACATCATCCAAAATCGCCTGGAAGGCAGCATTTGCTGCGCCTTCTTCAAAGAAGACCGCGATGACCGCCAAACGGCCGTCCTGGGCTTTGTGGACGAAATGCAGTTCGATCGGATAGTGTTCCCCATCCAAGGTGTGCTCGCTCGGCGAATGCAGATGGAATTGCTTCAATTCGAAGCTGCGTCCGGCGATCGTTGCTTGGCCGCCGTCCTCCATCTCGATGCTGTGGCCGTTGTCGATCACATCGATGACCTCTTCTTCGTAGTCCAGGATGAGCGACCCGTCTGCGTTCATCGCTTCGGCTGCACCCGTTTCGATGTTGATCGGGGATTGCATTTCGCCAGATTCGAAAGTCCAATCCTCCTGGTTTTCATAATCCAGGTGCTCTTCGGCTGCTGCTTCGGTTGTTTTTTCAGTCGTTGGCTCGGACGTTGCCTCAGCAGTCGCTTCCTGCACGCCGCTTTCCGCTTCCGTCGTTTGTTCTTGGCCGCAGCCGCTCAGTCCCAGTAAGGCGAATGCCCCCAGCACCGCCAAATATTTCTTCCATTCTTTTGCATGATTCATTTCCCGTTCTTCCTCCCCTAAAACAATATCCGTTTATTATACAATAATTCACAAATGAATTTCTGTTCCATTTGCGAAAAACAATAATCTGACAGGTTTCCCCTTCAGTTCGCTGTATTCAAAAGGATATTGCGTTGGGAGGAAGGCGGGCCTATCCGGTCCCGATTGCGGTTCCGGATGCCGGCATGAGCTAGCTTCCAAGCACTTCGGCGATTGCTTCAGCGCAGATGGCGATTGCTTCGTCCAGTTCTGCTTCGGTTATCGTCAGCGGCGGATTGAAATAGAGCACATTCCCGAGCGGACGCAGAATCAGACCCTTTTCCAACGCTTTTTTGTAGATCTGATAGCCGATCCGCAATCCCGGTTCGAAACCGGTCTTCGCCTGCTTATCGGTCACCAGTTCGATGGCATGGATCAGGCCGATATGGCGTATTTCCCCTACGTTCGGGTGGTCCAGCAATGTTGCATTCAGACGCTCGGTCAGATATCCGGCACGGATCGCCGCTTTTTCCAGGATCCGCTCCTCGCGCAAAACCTGCTGCACCGCCAGTGCCGCGGAACAGCCGAGCGGATTGCCGCTGTAGGTGTGGCTGTGCATGAAGGCTTTGCCTTCGCTGTATTCGGCGTAGAAAGCAGAGTAGATTTTGTCGGTCGTGATCGTGATCGCCATCGGCAAATAGCCGCCGGTCAGCCCTTTCGAAACGCACAGGATGTCCGGGCTGACGCCGGCATGGTCGAAAGCGAACATCTTGCCGGTCCGGCCGAATCCGGTTGCGATTTCATCGGCGATCAAAAGGACGCCATAGCGGTCGCAGAGGGCGCGCAGTTTTTTCAGATAGAGCGGCGGATAGATGCGCATGCCGGCGCTGCCCTGCACCAACGGCTCCACAATCATAGCGCAAGTTTCGGCCCCGTGGTCGGCGAAGGCTTTTTCGGCATAGGCGAAGCATTCACATCCGCAGCTGTCGCGCTTCTTGCCGAAAGGGCAACGGTAACAGTCCGGCGCTTCGATCTGGTGGGTGTCCATCAGCATCGGCCGGTACATTTTGGCGTACAGATCCATGCTCCCGACCGCCAACGCGCCCAATGTTTCGCCGTGGTAGCCATCCGTCAGGCACATGAATTTTGTCTTCTCCTTGTGTCCGGTCTGATACTGGTACTGGAAACTCATCTTCAGCGCGCACTCCACCGCTGCCGAACCGTTGTCGGAAAAATTGAACTTCGAGAGCCCATCCGGAATGATGTTCATGAGCGCTTCGCACAAAGCAATCGCCGGCTCATGGGAAAAATTTGCGAAGATGACATGCTCCAGTCGGCCAAGTTGGTCAATGAGCGCCGCGTTGATCGTTGGGTTGCGGTGTCCCAACAAATTGCACCACCACGAGCTGACGATGTCAAGGTAGGCTTTGCCGTCCTTGCCGTAGAGGTACACGCCTTCGCCGCGCTCGATGATGATCGGCTTCAGTTCCTCATAATCCTTCATCTGCGAGCACGGGTGCCAGATGTATTTCAGATCCTTTTCGACCAGATCCATGCGGCTGTCCTTATCCATACAATCCGGCCAGCGTCGCCGCTTCGATGGCGATGGCCGTATCCCCCTTTTTCACGCAGGCGAGGACGGGCACGCGGGTGAGCACCTCGACCATTTTCCGGTTATCGCGCATCATCGCATCGGCCGCGTCGTAACGGTTCAGGATGATCCCCTTCACCGGGATTCCGCGCCTTTTCATGTAATCGACCGTAAGCACGGTCGCGTTGATCGTCCCTAGCCCGGCATCCGCGACAACGATGGCGCCCAGCCCCAGAGCCGTGATGACGTCTTCCAGCAGCAGCTGCGCGTCAGCATCGTAGCGGAGCGGACAGACGATGCCGCCGCTCCCTTCCATCGTCACGAAATCGTAGCTGGCCAGCGCCTGCTCATAGACCGCCTTCACGACCGCTATCTTCACCGGATTATCCTCGATTTTTGCGGCCAGATGCGGCGAGACGGCCGCACCGTAGACATACGGAACGAACATCTCCGCTTCCCTCTCCGCGATCCCCGCCACCCGGGCGACATAGGTTGCATCATCGACATGGAATCCTGCCGCCGTCCTGTCGACTCCGCTCAGGGCAGCTTTGCAGTATCCGGCGGAATGACCGGCCTCGCGCAGCTTTTTGACGATCAGCGCCGTGACGTACGTCTTCCCGACATCCGTCCCGGTCGCGGTGATGAACAGCCCTTTCCCATCAGTCATTGCGCAGCACCACCTCATAGCCGAGTTCGTCCAGCAAGCGCATGTCCTGCTCAATCGTGATGCCGTCCGTCGTCAGCATGTCGCCGGAGATGGCGGCATTGGCGCCGGAAAGGAAACATTGGCGGCCTTTGTCCGCCAGCAGCCCCCTCCCGCCGGCCAGACGGATGAAGGCATCCGGCACCAACAGCCGGAAGATCGCGATGGTCCGGGCCATTTCGTCGTCGCTGACGATTTCATTTTCCGCGAATGGCGTGCCCGGGATCGGATTCAGCAGGTTGACCGGGATCGAACGGATGCCCATTTCGCGCAGGTCGATCACCATATCGATGCGGTCCTCCATCGTCTCGCCCAGACCGATGATGCCGCCGCTGCAGACGGTCAGACCGGCCTGCTGGGCGGCGCGGATGGCGGCGATCTTGTCGTCGTAACTGTGGGTCGTGCAGATGTTCGGGAAGTTCCGCCGCGACGTTTCCAGGTTGTTGTGGACGCGGGTCAAGCCGGCCTGCTTCAATTTGGAAAATTCCGCTTCCTCCAAAAGTCCGAACGAGCCGCAGAGCGCGATGTCCGATTCCTTCTGGACGGCCTCAAGGCTTGCGCAGACCTTGTCGACTTCTTTCGCGGACAAGGCCCTGCCCGAGGTCACGATCGAATAGCGCAGCACGCCGCGCGCTTCGTTGTATTTGGCCTGATCGACGATTTCCTCGGATCCGAGCAGCGAGTAGGCTTCGACCTTCGTGCGGTAATAGCGCGATTGGGCGCAGAACTTGCAGTTTTCTGAGCATTTGCCGCTCTTGCCGTTGATGATCGTGCAGACGTCGAACACATTTCCGCAGAAGTGTTCCCGCACTTCATTTGCGGCTGCGCACAGTTCCTCCAGCGGCGCTTCGGTCAAGTCCAGGGCCTCCGCTTTGGTGAGCTGCCCGCCGGCATAGAGTTTGTTTTTGATGGCTTCCATTGTCGTCATTTTCGTTTCCCCCTCTCCTATAGCCCTTTGCGGATGGCCGGGATCAGCCGCTTGCCGAGCGATGCGCCGAGGAAACAAAGCGCGATGTCGCCGGGAACCGACAAAAGGAAACCGTACAGGAACAGCGGCCCCATCGCGATCGGGGTGTTGATGACGTAATTGCAGAGGAGGTAATAATAGATCAGCCCGAACACATACACGATGCCCAGACCGGCCAGTCCCGCCAACAGCACCCGCCGGAACGAAGGCTGCGCGGCCTTGTGCGCGATTATGCCGGTCACATAGGTGCCGACGCAAAAGCCGATCAGGTAGCCGAAGCTTGGCTTCAGGATGTAGCCGATGCCGCCGCCTTCTGCGAACACAGGCAAGCCGGCCAACCCCATCAGCACATACAGCGACACGCTCGTCGCGCCGAGCCTGCCCCCGAGCAGGACACCCGCCAGCAGCGTGAACAGGAATTGCAGTGTGAACGGCACTACCGGCACCGGCACATGGATGAAGGCGCCGACCGCGATCAGGGCGGCGAACAAAGCGCACAGCACCATTTCCTTCGTGGATAATTTTGTTGCGGACCGTTTTTCGGTCTTTGCTGATAAGACAGTTTCTTTTTCGCTCATCTTGTTTCTCCCATCATTTTTGTTATAGTCATTGCCTCCATGATGGCATAGTCCAAAAACTATGTCAACCTTATATTTAAACAGGGTAACAATGAAAAATTGAGAGAAAACGTGCCGTTTTTCGTTTTAAGTCTTCCAGACGCTGTTTTTGGTGCCTGTACTTTTTTTGTTTTGCGGAAAAGGATAAAGAAAAAAGACCCTCTCAGATTGAGACGGCCATTCATCTATCCGTTGCATCCAGATACGCGTGCTGTCGGGTGTTCGCGATCCCGTCTTGGGCGTTCGCCCGACAGATCGGGCTTTTGTCCGGTTTCCGGTATGCTCCGCTCTTCGATTGCCCGACAGTTGCCCGAAATCTTGACCCATACAGAAAAAAGGAGATGCCTCCTGTAAGACACCTCCTTTTGCCGCTGCCGGGCAGCGGCTATGCATTTTTTTTGGTTGATTCCCTGATCAGCAGCTCGTTGTCCAACGTCTGAATCATGGCGACTTCTCTTTCCGATATCAATTCCATCAGGATTTTCGCGGCCAATTCGCCAGACTCCTGGAAAGGGTAGTGCACGGTCGTGATGCGCGGGTAGACCGCTTCGGTGATCTCGTAGCCGCCGAAGCCCGCCAAGGAAAGCTGATCCGGTATTTCGATCTGCAGTTCGTGGGCCGCGCGCATGATTCCGATAGCGATGTTGTCGGTCGCGCCGATCACGAAAGTCGCTTGCGATTGCGGCAGGGTTTCCAGCGCCTTTTCGTAGGCGTCCTTCATGGCAAAGCTGGTCTTGACGAAAGTGTAGTCGATGTCGTGGCCTGCGAATGCCTGCTCGATGCCGTTGCGCCGGGTCACCCCGACCGCCTTGTCGGATTCGTCGACCCCGAAGACGAGAATGTTCCGGTGCCCGTTCGCCACCGCATAGGATCCGACCGAGAAACCCGCTTTCTCGTCATCATGGATGATGCAGTGGAAAGCGGGATGCGATTGCCCGACGATGACGACGGGGACATCGGCCTCTTTGAAGGCCTTCACGTGAGCCGGCGTGATCGCCGCCGCAAAGAAGACGATGCCGTCGACGCGCTGCTTCGCCAGCGTCGAGATGGCTTCGATCTCGCGCTCGCGGCTCTGGTCCGCATTCGTGATCAACAGTTGGTTTTTCGATAGGCGCAGACTGTTCTCCAGACCGCGCAACGCTTCGTTCGTCGCAAAGGAGTTCAGGCGCGGAATGATCGTCCCGATCATATGCGTGCGTTTCGCTTTCAGGCTCTGGGCAAATTTGTTCGGTTTGTAGTCATGTTCGGCGACGATTTCATCGAGTTTCGCTTTTGTTTTTTCGCTCACCGCTCCGCCGTTCAGGTAGCGCGAGACAGTGCTCTTCGCCACGCCGGCAAGCTTGGCGATATCATTGATGGTGACCATTGCTGGCGTCCACCCCTTTCTTGTCCTGCATAACGGACTTTGTTCCGTATCCGTATACAAATCGGTTCTCTGCTTTTGATTATACAGATGTGCGGGGTCAGCCGCAACGGACCGATAGAGAAAAATGCGGATCAGTTTTTCTTGGATTTTGCGCCAGCTCCGAGGAAGCCGGCTTGGCCGGAGTTGGCTCCGCATCCCGAGCCTCAGCTCCGGGGAGAGAATGCTGGCCGGAGATGGGTGCGAGCGCGGAGGCTGTCCTCCGACGAACCAACGCTAGTCGGAGGTGGCATCGTCCTGAGATCGCCTCCTCCGGCGAAGGCACTGCTCATCGGAGCTGACTCTTTCCTCCGGTGAACGACCCTCTCACCGGAGTTGCGGTTGCCGGTATCGATTGTCCTCCGGGGAGGAGAGCCTTATCGGAGCTGAGGCGGAATGTTTTCGGTCTGCTCCGGCGAGCGCGGGCTTCGCCGGAGCTGGCCTCGGATTATCGCATTATCGACTCTTTATCCGATCCCCGCCCACCCCCATCAACCGCAAAAAATCCGCACGCTGCCGCGGACAGCCGGCAGAATGCGGAAAGTTCTTCAGTTATTCGGATGGTTTCTCTTCTTTTGGCTTGCGGCGCGCGCCTTTGTTTTTCTGGTCCTTGGAGCGGACTTTTTTCTTTTTGGCTTTTTTGGTGAACGATTCCTTCACCGCTTCTTCCTCTTTCAAAACAGCTTTTTTCTGGATTTTGGCTGCTTTGGCTGCGGCCGGTTTTTGCGCATCGCGGATGGCGGCGCGTTCTTCGCGGCTCGGCAGCTGGTCGACGAGTTCGCCGCCGTAGATGAAGAATTCCTTCACTTCATCCGGATGCGGTGCGAAGCGTTTGATGTCGCGGCTGTTGCGGTCGTTCACGAGCGACAGCACGATGCCTTTTTTGCCCATCCGGCCCGTGCGTCCGGAGCGGTGCAGGTAGGTTTCCTTCGAAAGCGGCAGATCATAATGGATGACGTACGGCAGATCCTGGATGTCGATTCCTCGGGCGGAAACGTCCGTCGTCAAGAGGAACGTCACGTTGCCTTTGCGGAATTCATCCATCGCGCCCTTGCGCTGGGCTTTGCCGTAATCGCTGTGCAGCATGCGGACGTTGATGCCCTCGAACTGCAATTTTTGCGCCAAATAATCGAGCTCCTGCGTGGCGTTCACGAAAACGAGCGCCTGCATGCCTTCCAGGTTGCCCAAGCGGCGCAGCATTTCCGGCCGCTTCCGCGTCGGCGCCTCGATATAGCCATGGATCGTCTGATCCATGAATCGGCCTTCCTTGGTCGTGTCGAACCAAAGCGGCTCGGTATTGAACCATTTCTGGATATCCTGCAGGTTTTCGCTGTTGGTGGCCGAAAAGAAACCCATCTGGCGGGAACCCGGCATTTTTTTGATCAGATCGCGCAAAGCTCCCAGATGCTCTTCCTGCAGCAGATAATCTGCTTCATCGAAGATGACCGTTTTGATGTTGTGCAGTTTCAATTTTTTCTGGTTGGCTAATTCCAGCAAGCGTCCCGGTGTGCCGACGACGATTTCCGGTTTCTCCTTCAGCTTGTCGATCTGACGGCTCACGTTCGCGCCGCCGATGATCACTTGCGCGCTCAAGTCCTTCAGGGAACCCCATTCGGACAGGACGTGCCCTACTTGGTGCGCCAACTCCTGCGATGGCACGAGCACCAACAGCTGCAACTCTTTGTTGGCTTCCGTCTTCTGCAGCAACGGAATGGCGTAGGCCAATGTTTTGCCTGTGCCGGTCGGCGAAAGTCCGACTACGTCATTTCCCTCCAGTAAAGGTTTGAAAACATTCTCCTGGATCGGCGTCGGCAGTTGAAACCCCATTTCGAGCCAGTATTTTTCGAATGGCATCGCCATTTCTTCCATCATCATCATTTGTTTCCTCATTTCTTGTAATGCAGTCGTTTTTGCGCTGCGGTGCTTGCCTCATGCGGGGCCAGCGGTACGTGTGCTACGCTAAATCCGCCGGGTAGACGATGCCGGCCTTTTTGCGCAGGGCTTCTATTGTCCGGTTGACGTCTCGGCTGATCTGCGTCCAGCGTTCGTAGTCTTCTATAGTATCAGGATTTTCCGGATCGTTCAAGACGCGCGCGAAGGCACGGACCTCGTCATCCATGAAATGTCCGGAGGCTTTTTCGGCCAATTGGTAGCGCTCCTCGCTCTCGCCGTCCACCAATTCGACTGATTGGATCAGGTTGACGCCATCGAGGATCAGCGTTTTTTTGCCGCTGTAGATTTCCGAAGCCGCGAAGGAGTTGTAAATTTTCGCAGCGTGCAGGCTGACGTTGAAATACGGATATTTCAGCAGCGCCGTGCCGGCTCCGTCCACGCCCGTCTGGACTTTCTTGGCCGCATACTCCACATCATCGGGCATACCGAACCAAGCGATGGCGGCGTACAGCAGGTAGACGCCCAAATCGGCGAGCGCCCCGCCGGAAAAAGCGAGCGAGAAGATGTTCGGTTCTTCGCCGGCCAAAACTTGGTCGTAGCGGGAGGAATACTTGGCGTAAGTGAAGCTGGCGCCGTCGATTTCGCCCAACTTGGCGATTTCGTTTCCGACCAGCGCGAAGTTCGGTTCATGTAGGTGGCGGGCGGCTTCAAACAGGAAGACGTTGTTGGCTTTGGCGGCTGCGAAGGCCGCTTCCCATTCGCGGCTGTTCGAGAAGATCGGCTTCTCGACGATGAGGTGCTTTTTGTTTGCGATGGCCAACATGGCTTGTTCGAAATGGAGGCTGTTCGGCGATGCGATGTAGATGGCGTCCAATTCCTCCAAGGCTGTGAATTTTTCCAAGTCCGTGACGAAAATATCCGCGCCGTAGCCTTCCCCGAAGCTTTGGGCGGTGAACTGGTTGCGGCTGTAGACCGCCTTTATTTCGAATTGTCCGGATGCTTTTGCCGCTGTAGCGAATTCGTGCGCGATGCTGCTCGTTCCGATGATACCTAATCTGATCATGGCTGTATCCCCTCATTCATGGTTGTCTTTGAAACATTCTATTCTTATTCTACACTAATCCAGGTCGGATTGCTTATTGACAGCCATTTTTTTGGAGCAAAAAAGCATCCCGTTGCGGATGGGATGCTTGCTGTTGGCATTATAGGCTTTGTTTTTCCGCCCGTTTCAATTCTTGGCGCTGCTTTTGGCGTTTCTTCTTCTCGGCTTCCGTCAGCGGCGCATAATCCTGCAGATCCGGCAGGGCGCCGACGGACACTTCCCACAGGTAGAGGCTCGCGACCGACCCGTACGGTGCGTAACGCCGTTTGTACTTCTGGAAAAGCTGCTTCGTGATCTTGCGGTGATGGTAGATCATCCGCAGACCGCGATGGATGGCGAGGTCGTCCCAACTCAGCACGTCCTGACGGCCCATCGAAAAAATCAGCAGCATCTCTGCCGTCCATTTGCCGATGCCGCGCAGCTGCGACAGTTCGGTGATGACTTCCTCGTCGGATTTGCCTTTCAGCGCCTCCAGATCGCATTCTCCGGAAAGGACTTTTTCGGCTGCCTCGCGGATATAGGTCGCTTTGCGCGTCGACAAGCCGCACTGTTGGATCACTTCGACACTCGCTCGGCAAATATTTTCCGGCGTGATCGCTCCGAAAGCGGCGAGCATCCTTTTCCAGACCGTCTCCTGGGCCTTCATGGAAATCTGCTGGCCGACGATATTGTTGACGAGCGCCGAAAACAGATCCGCGTCGATCGGCCGTTCGATCGGCCCAATCCGGTCGATGATTTCGCCCAATAGCGGATCTTTCGCCTTCAGATGGCGGACCGCTTCTTCATCATAATAAAAATTCATGTGCTCCACCCTTGTTCTGCATATTTACAGATATTATAGCATTTTTTTGTGTTTTTTTGTCGACAGTTGCGTGCGCTCTCGACATTACGGAATGCCTTCCTGGGCTGATGCCCGACAGAAGATCGATCTGTCGGGTGTTTTGCGGTTTTCGGTAATCGTTTTGTCGACATATGGGCAATCTCTCGACAAGACGCACCAAGTAATCGCCGGAACAACCGACGAACAAAAAAGAAAAGCTGGGGACCCGCAGGCCCCCAGCTCTGATTTGACCGGTATTATTTGATGCCGTGAGTGTCAACCCCGATTCGCTTGCCGAGGTTGTGGTCTTGGTGACCCCTTACGAAGTTGCTGTCTTTCTTGATGCGCGTGATTCTTTCCAATTCTTCATCCGTCAGGTTGAAGTCGAACAGTTCAAGGTTTTCTTTCATGCGGTCGGCATCCTTCGTTTTCGGAATCGGAATAAGATCGCGCTGAACGGCCCATTTCAGAATGATCTGCGCCGGTGTTTTGTTGTATTTTTCAGCGATTTTCAGGACTTTCCCGTCTTCCAATGCTCTGCCCTTAGCCAGCGGGCTGTAGGCCATCGTTACGATGTTGTTGTCGTAGCCGAAATCGTCGACTTCTTCCATCAGATGGAACGGATTAATCTCCAATTGGTTCACGACCGGTTTGATGCGGGAAGTCGCCAATAAGCCCTTCAGATCTCCGCGAGTGAAGTTGGAAACACCGATACTGCGGACGATTCCGGAATCCTTGGCTTCTTCCAAAGCTTTCCAAGTGTCCGCCGTTACGGCTTCATCATTGCTTGGGAAGTGGATCAGGAACAGATCGATGTATTTCAGTCCAAGACGGTCGTAGCTGGCACGAATCGCGTCTGTTGCTTTTTCATAGCCCATATCGTCTTTGCCGAGTTTGGTCACGACGAAAATATCCTCGCGGGAAATGCCGGCATTGATTGCTTTATTGATACCGCGGCCCACGCCGACTTCGTTGTCGTACATGCTGCCTGTGTCGATCAGGCGGTAACCGCGCATGATGGCCATGAAGACCATTTCTTCCGCTTCAGCATCGCTCACATTCCAAGTTCCGTATCCGATTCCTGGGATTGTAAAACCATCATTCAAAGGCATTCTGTCCATTAAGCTCTTCACCATGATAACCCACACTCCTTCTACTTATTTCCTTAAGTGTAACGCAATTCCGCCAGAAACACAAAAATTATTAATGCGCTTTCATAACAAACTGAAGGAAAATCACTCCTCCCCTTCCGGAACGGTATCGTGCGTCAATGTTACGACGACCATTTCTGGACGGTTGTTGATGCGGAACGGGAAAGACGAGCCGCCGATGCCGCGGCTGACGACCAGTTTCTTATCCGGATCCGTCGGCAGCAGATAGACGCCCTCGGTATGTTGCGGCATCCGGCCCTGTCCAGGCGCAAACAATCCGCCGACTTTCGGGATACGGATTTGGCCGCCATGCGCATGCCCGGCGAACGTGACGTCGGCTGATTTTTCCGGATCGGTATGGTACTTCAGAAAATGTTCAGGACGGTGCGCCAGCAACAACCGCGTCTGGCCCTGCCAATCCTTTCTTAGCCTGATTTTTTTCAGGAAGTCCTTCGTGATTTTCTGAATGGCCGAACTCTTGTCGCTCAAACCCATGATGACGATGGGCTTCCTGCCCTTGGCCACGACACTGATCGCCTCATCGTCCAATAAGCGGATTCCGTTTTTTTTGTACAGATCCACCGCGATGTGGAACATCGGCGAATGGCGGTCGTGGTTCCCGGTGATGGCATAGGTCGGCGCAATCGCCGCCAATTTACGGAACAGCTTTTCCGCCACCGTTGGATCAAAGAGCGCTTCGCCTTGGATCTGGTCGCCTGTCAAAAAGATGAAATCCGGCTCGGCCGCCTTGGTCATGTCGATCAGCTTGTTCAGATTGATTTTCTCTTTCGGCAAATGGATATCGGAAAGCTGGACGATCTTCAACCCTTCATTTTCCGGCGCCAGATGCTTGACCGGAATCGTATACTCGGTTTTCTGGATCCAGGTGTTTTGGAGATGCAGATAAGCCGCTGTGCCCGCCAAAACGGCAGTCTTCAGCAGGCTTTTGTTTTTTATGTTCATATTGATCATCCTTTGTGAAACCCTATTGTTACCTTTATTCTAATGCTTTCGGGCGCGTCCGTCAAAACAAAACGGCTGAGGATGCACTGAGCGGATCCCCCGAAAAAGCGTAACAATATTGCTCAATACCATAAAAATCGGTGTATCTTACTTCCTATTTAACAGTTTGCGTGTTATGTTTAATATATGGATATTACTCTTCAACATTATAACATCAATATGGAAGGAATGAATCTATGCGTATATTTACAGAAAAATTGAGGGAAGTACTGCAGTCAGTGCTTCCGATCACCCTGCTTGTCGTCCTGCTCCACTTCACATTGACCCCGCTTGAAACGGTGGACCTGCAAAGGTTCCTGTTCGGTGCATTTTTGATCATCATCGGTTTGTCCGTTTTCCTCTTCGGCGTGGACATCGGCATCACGCCGATCGGGAAATTCCTCGGGAAAGGCTTGGCCCGCAGCAACAGCATGAAATACGTACTCGGGATGGGGCTTGTGCTCGGCTTTTTCATCTCGATCGCGGAACCAGATCTGCACATTTTGGCCGCGCAGGTTTCCGAGGTCACGAACGGCATGTATCCGAAAAATCTGCTGTTGGTCGTCGTTTCTGTCGGAATCGCCGTGCTGCTGACGCTCGGCCTCTTCCGGATCGTTTACCGTTATCCGCTCAACAAGGCCTTCACGTTCCTCTATCTCGCCATTTTCGGCTTGGCCTACTTCAGCACCAACGACCTGTTCGCCATCGCTTTTGACGCATCGGGTTCGACGACCGGCGCTTTGACCGTCCCCTTCATGTTGGCTTTGGCGGTCGGGGTGGCTTCCCTGAACCGGCGGACGCAATCCGCGGAGGAAGACAGTTTCGGCCTGGTGGGGATCGCTTCAACCGGCGCCATTTTGGCCGTCTTGATTCTGGGCTTGTTCGTCCGTTCCGATGAACCGCTCTCGGGCTCGATTCCAGCCAGTGCTGCCACGGTAACCGATTGGTTTGCACCATTCCTGCACGAACTGCCGAAAATCGCCGGCGAGATTTCATTGGCCGTTTCACCCATTCTGATCATTTTCGTCCTGAATCATGCGTTTTTTGCTGACGAGAAGCTCTCCAAACGCGCTTTCCGGCGCATTTTCCTTGGGATGGCCTACCTCTTTGTCGGCTTGGTGCTTTTCCTGACAGGCGTGAATGCCGGTTTCATGGAAGTCGGCCGCAAACTTGGCATGCTGATTGCGGGGATGGAAAGCTCGATTCCGGTCCTCCTTGTCGGCTTCGTCCTGGGCGTTCTGGTCATTTTGGCGGAACCTGCCGTATATGTGTTGACTCATCAAATAGAAGATGTTACAACAGGTTATGTGAAACGCGGTATTGTGCTGGGATTCCTGTCGATCGGAGTCGGGCTCGCTGTCCTCTTGTCGGTCGTGCGTGTGCTCGTTCCCTGGCTGCAATTATGGCACTATCTCGTCCCCGGCTACCTGATCATCATCGCCCTCTCCTACAAAGTGCCGAGCCTCTTCGTCGGGATCGCCTTCGATGCGGGCGGCGTCGCTTCGGGTCCGATGACGGCCACTTTCATCCTGGCATTCATTCAAGGCGTGGCGGAAATCACGCCGCACGCCAATGTCCTCTTGGAGGGCTTCGGGATGATCGCAATGGTGGCGATGATGCCGATCATTTCGCTGCAATTATTGGGCGCCATTTACCAGCGCAACAGTGTAAAGGAGGGTCTTTAATTGACCGAAAAAATTGAAAACGCACGATTCTACGACGTCATCTTTGTCGTCGTCAACATCGGCAAAGCCAGCCGCGTGCTTGAAGAAGCGAAGAAATGCGGCATCACCGGCGGGACCATCATGCATGGCTCCGGCACGGTTTCCAGCACCCTTTTGCGCACAATCGGTTTTTATGAAGTGAAAAAGGAAATCCTCTTCATGGTCTGCGCGCGCGAAAAGACGCAGGCTGCCATCGAACACATCAGCTCGCTCTTCCATTTCGAGCTGCCGAACCGCGGCATCCTGTTCACCAGTCCGGTTTCGCACCTGCTGGGCACGCACGGCGAACGCCTGCATCTGCACGAGCAGGGTGCCCATCCGTTGATGGCCGATCACGAAGTCTTCTTCACGATCGTCGCTGCCGGATCGGGTGATGAAGTCGTCGAAGCGGCGGCTGCGGCAGGCGCACGCGGCGGCACTCTCTTCCATGGCACCGGCGCTTTTGCGGATCAATGCCGTAAAGCGTTCGGGATCGAACTCGACAGCGGCAAGGACATCATCATGAACCTGGTCAGCGCCGATGTCGCTTCCGCGGTGGAGGCCGCCATCGCCGAGCGGATGCAGCTGGATGTGCCCGGCAACGGCTTCCTGTTCAGTTTCGATGCCGAAAATGTGCACGGGGTCCGTTAAAGACAATACGGCTGCTGGTCAAATACACAAGAAACCAGGTTGGCATTCGATGCCGATCCGGTTTTTTTGTGTACTTGAGCAGCGATTCCCGAATGCTGCTTGGATATTCGCTAATTTTGCCTCGCGCTGAAGTCAAATTCCCGAATGACACTTGGACATTCGAGAATCGCGCCCCACGCCGGTGTCAAATTCTCGAATGTTCCGCGGATATTCGATGATTCCCTTCCCGACTGAGGCGAAATTTCCGGATGTGCCTCCCTTCATTTCCAGTATCTTTTGTTGCATATTGCCACGGCTGTTCTCCACTTCACAAACTGTTTTCCAAACTGTAGCAACATTCGCAGCGATCCTGCTGATTTTTATGAGAAAACATGCGAATTTTGTTCAATCTTTTTAATGAAACTCATTTATAACAGCTTATAGAACTGTATTATTTTTATGGATAAAACGGTTGCTTTCAGTCCGGATACGTGCTATCTTATGTCTAGTTCATATTCGAGGAAAAAAGGAGAGGTTTCACGGATGGTTAAGAAAAAGAGAGTTTGGTTTGGCGGTTTGACGGCATTATTGGGTTTGACTTTGGCGGCCTGCGGGAGCGGCGAAACAGCCGACAGCAGTGCGACTGATACAGCAGCTTTAACTGATTCAGAAACAGCATGGGACAAGATCGAGGAAGCCGGCGTGCTGAAG
Source organism: Trichococcus ilyis (assembly GCF_900109135.1). Taxonomy (GTDB): domain Bacteria; phylum Bacillota; class Bacilli; order Lactobacillales; family Aerococcaceae; genus Trichococcus; species Trichococcus ilyis. Next base: position 87,383 of record NZ_FNYT01000007.1, read on the forward strand.
GCAGCCACTTCCGGTACGCTTTACCCTAATTCCTATCACGACAAGGAAACCGACGAATTGACCGGTTACGAAGTCGAGATTCTCCGCGAAGTCGCTGAACGCATCGGCGTGGAAGTGGAGTTCACCGAGATGGGCGTTGACGGCATGCTTACTTCCGTAAACAGCGGCGCCGTGGATGTTGCAGCATTCGGGATCGACCGCAACGGCGAAAATGCCGACAAATACAATTACACGACCCCTTACAAATATTCATTCGGAGCCATGGTTGTCCGTGCATCCGACAACTCCGGCATCGAATCGTTGGAAGATCTGAAAGGCAAGATTGCTGCCGGTGCGGCAACAACAACATACATGAAAGTTGCGCGTTACTTCGGCGCGGAAGAAAAAATCTATGACAACGCGACAAATGACATGTACTTGTCTGATGTGGCGAACGGACGTACCGACGTGATCCTGAACGACTACTACGCTCAGAAATTGGCTACTGCCGCTTTGCCGGACATCCCTGTAAAAGTGCATGACATTTTCTACAACCCGTCCGAAACCAATTTCTCGATCAAAAAAGGCAACGACGAATTGACCGACAAGTTCAATGCTGCTTTGGAAGAAATGCGTGAAGATGGCACTTTGGCGGAATTATCCAAACAATTCTATGACGGCGCGGACGTGACTGTGCAGATCGAATATGACTTCCCTGTCATCGACGTAAGCGGAATGTAGTAGGAACAGAAAGGTGGACAAGACATGTCAGGCATCCAATGGCAGTATATCTTCAATCCGGAATTGGCTCTCGACAGCCTGCCGTACGTCCTGCAAGGGATGGGCTATACGCTCGGAATCGCGTTGACCAGCATGGTGAATGGCACGTTGCTTGGCTTTGTCCTTGCCCTTCTGCAGCTGGCCAAGTTCAAACCTTTGCGCTGGCTGGCGCGCCTCTACATCTCCTTCATGCGGGGAACACCGACTTTGGTCATTCTGTTCCTGCTCTACTTCGGCTTTCCGTTCATCGGCATCCAGTTCACGGCGGTCACGGCGGCCATCATCGGCTTCAGCATGAGTTCGGCCGCCTACAGCGCGGAAATCATCCGTTCCTCATTGAATTCCGTCAATTACGGCCAATGGGAAGCGGCTTATGCCTTGGGGCTGAAATGGTCGTTCATCATGCGCAAAGTCATCGTGCCGCAAGCGCTGCGGATCGCGATCCCGCCGATGAGCAACGTACTTTTGGACCTGATCAAAGGTTCGTCCCTGGCGGCGATGATCACCGTTCCGGAAATGTTCCAGAACGCCAAGATCGTCGGCGGCCGCGAGTTCGACTACATGACCATGTACATCCTGGTCGCGCTCATCTACTGGGCGATCTGCAGCATCTTCGCTATGTTCCAGACACGCATCGAAAAGAAACTGTCTTTGTATGTGGAATGACACAAGCAACGTTGTATGCTGATACAGGAAACAGGAAAGGCCCCCGACGAATCACAACATTCGTCAAGGGGCCTTTCCTGTTTTTGGGGCTTGGTCAGTTGTGCTCCGGGGAACCGGACGCTCGCCGGAGGTCGGTGTCCTTTTGCAGGTTGAACTCCGGGGAAGCACGGTTCCCCGGAGAACAGCACTTTGCGGCGCTCATTTCCTCCGGGGAAGAAGCCGCTCGCCGGAGAACGGCGCTTTGCGGCGCTTCTGTCCTCCGGCGGCAATCGGGACAGGAACAATCCGGCAGTTGTCTGCCATTCCAAAAAGGAACCCATTAAAATCAACTAAACGCAAAAAGCAGGCTGTTACGGGCCTGCTTTTTGCGTTTATTGGAAGCCGGAGTCGGAGGCCGTCTTCCTTCTCTATTTATCGTTTCACTCGGAATAGCATCATCAGAAAAGCTTATTTGATCTTGTTGCGCAAGACCATCGGCAGAATGCCTTTGTTGCGGTAATAGTCGATTTCGATTTCGGAATCCAACCGTGCAATGGCTTGGAATGTTTTTTCCGTTCCATCGGCTGCTTTGGCGGTTACCGTAATCACTTCATTCGGTTTCACATCATCCGAAATGGCGATTGCGTACTCTTCCAAGCCTGTCAATCCCAGCGTATCCGCATCTTCGCCTTTGAGGAATTCAAGCGGCAGCGCACCCACCATGATCAGGTTGGAGCGGTGGATCCGTTCGAAACTCTTGGCGATGACCGCATCAACACCCAACAGTCTGGCGCCTTTTGCTGCCCAGTCACGGGAAGAGCCCATTCCGTAATCGTCTCCGGCCAAGATGACCAATCCGGTGCCATCCTCTTTGTATTTCACGCTGGCATCGAAAATCGGCATGATTTCATTGGTCGGCACATATTTCGTGTAGCCGCCCTCCAAGCCGTCCGCCAACGCATTTCTCAGACGGATATTCGAGAAGGTTCCGCGTACCATCACTTCATGATGGCCCCGGCGGCTGCCGTATGAGTTGAAGTCTTTCGGTTTCACGCCACGCTCCATCAGATATTTTCCGGCAGGAGACTTCATAGCGATCGCTCCAACCGGCGAAATATGGTCGGTTGTTATCGAATCCTGGAACTTGCCCAATACGCGCAGTCCTTTCAGAGTCGCGATCGGTTCAGTCTCCAATTGGAAGTTTTCGAAGTATGGCGGATTTGCGATATAGGTTGAATCGGCATCCCAATCGTAGACAGGTTTGTCCACTGATTCGATTTTGTTCCATAGATCGTTCGAATCAAAGACGGAACGGTATTCTTCCTTGAACATATCCGCAAGGACGCTTTCGTTCACAACTTTTTGGACTTCTTCATTGCTCGGCAAGATGTCCTTCAAGTAGACAGGTTGCCCTTCTTTGTCCGTACCGATCGGATCAGTGGCCAGATTCACTTTGACATTACCCGCCAAAGCATAGGCGATGACCAAGTGCGGCGCTGCCAGATAACCGGCTTTCACTTCCGCATGGATACGGCCTTCAAAGTTGCGGTTACCGCTCAAGACAGCCGAAAGGAGGATGTTGCCTTCTTTGGCGGCTTCACTGACTTCCGGTCTCAGCGGGCCGGAGTTCCCCACGCAGGTCATGCAGCCGTAGCCGATGATATTGAAGCCCAATGCTTCAAGGTAAGGCAATAAGCCTGATTTTTCGTAATAACGGGCGGTGACTTTCGAACCCGGAGACATCGACGTTTTGACGTAGCGTTTCACGGATAAGCCTTTTTCAACCGCATTTTTGGCCAATAAAGCAGCGCTCAGCATCAGGTAAGGGTTGCTTGTATTCGTACAGCTGGTGATGGCAGCGATGGTCACCGCTCCATTTTCCATTTCTTCCTGATAGCCATCTTCATAGGTGATCGTTACTTTGTTGTCGATATCGGCTGCATCCAATCCATAGCCTTGGTTCCCCATCGGTGCCGAGTAGGCTTCGATGAATTTATCGCTGACATCGGACAGTTTCACCAAGTCCTGCGGTCTTTTCGGTCCGGCCAAGCTCGGTTCCACTGTAGACAGGTCGATTTCGATCAGTTCGGAATAAACCGGTTCGATCGCATCGTTATAGAACAGGTTGTTCGCTTTGACATAAGCTTCAATCTGGTCCACTTTGGCGTTTTTTCTGCCGGTGAAGCGCAGGTAGCCCAAAGTTTCAGCATCGACCGGGAAGAAGCCGCAAGTCGCTCCGTATTCCGGTGCCATGTTGGCGATGACCGATCTGTCGGCGATCGTCAGGTTTTTCAGGCCTTCACCGAAATATTCGACGAATTTTCCGACAACTTTTTGCTCGCGCAACACTTGGGTCATTTTCAAAGCCAAGTCGGTTGCTGTTGCGCCGTTTTCAAGCTTGCCGGTGAAGCGTACGCCTACGACATCCGGCATCTGCAGGTAGCATGGTTGTCCCAGCATGCCCGCTTCTGCTTCGATGCCGCCGACGCCCCAGCCAAGGACACCTAAAGCGTTGATCATTGTTGTATGCGAGTCGGTCCCGACCAAAGTGTCCGGGTAAAGAATGGTTTGCCCATCGACTTCGGCTTCCTTGACGACATCCGCCAAATATTCCAGATTGACCTGATGGACGATCCCTGTCGCTGGCGGCACCACGCTGAAGGAATCAAATGATTTTTCCGCCCAGCTGAAGAACTCATAGCGCTCACGGTTGCGATCGAACTCGATTTCCGCATTCATCCGGAAGGCATCATTGAAACCGGAATAATCGACCTGAACGGAGTGGTCGATGACCAAGTCCACCGGGATATCCGGATTGATGATCGCGGAATCTTTGCCCAACTTATCAGTCACATAACGCAAAGCAGCCAAGTCCACGATGGCCGCCCCGCCCGTCAAATCCTGCAGGATGACACGGGATGGTTTGAATGGAATCTCTGTTTTCACTTCATTGATTGGCTTCCAATTAGCCAAGGACAATACATGGTTTTCGGTGATGACTTTGCCGTCCTCTTGGCGCAACAGGTTTTCCAGCAAGACACGGATGGAATAAGGCAATTTGGCGATCGTCACTTGTCCGTTTTCCAGTGATTTCAGATCGTAGTACTTGTACTCCTGGCCGTTAGCGGTGATGGTTTTCATTGATTTTTGTTTGCTGTTCATAATACCTCTCCAATTTTTGAATTCTTGTATTTACTTAAGCTGATTGTATCCCTATAATGAACATAAATGAAATATATATTATTTATACAAACCATAATCAAAACTTATGATAAGGGGATGATTTTATGGAAATGAAAGACATCGAATACGTGAAGGCAATCCATGACTGCGGCAATTTGACGCGGGCAGCGGAATCGCTTTACATTTCGCAACCTTCCTTGAGCATGTACATCAAAAACATGCAGGCCCGATTAGGATTCACAGTCTTCAACCAGATCGGAAAAAAATATGAACTGACTTTCCTGGGCGAACGTTTTCTTGCTGCCGGAATCGAGATTTTGCGCATGCGCGAGAATTTCTACGATGAAGCTGCCCATATACTGGACAACAAAATCGGCCGCCTGCGCGTTTCCATCCCATTTATGCGCGGCTCCTACCTGGCTCCGGACATCTTGCCGAAATTTAATGAAATCTATCCGAACATCGAAGTCGAGCTGATCGAGGAGTCTTCAAAGGTTGTCGAAGAGAAGATCAACAACGGGGAAGCGGACATCGCCATCATGAACATGCCCCACCATGCGTTGAATCTGGACTACGAGGTCATCAAATCGGAAGAGATCCTGTTGGCTGTGCCTTCGGGGCATCCCTGCATCGACAAAGGATCGCCCAATCCGAACAGCAGCTATCCTTCCATCGACCTGCATCTGTTCAAGCAGGATCGGTTCATTCTGCATTTCCCGGATCAGCGCACCGGCCAGATCGCCGAAGCGATCTTCGCGGAGCAGCATTTCGTTCCTAATAAAGTGACGCACACGCGCAATATCGAGACGGCCGTCAATCTGACAATGACCGGATATGGCATCTCTTTCCTGAACGAGACCCATATCCGTCATTTGAAATTCGGCAATGCGCCGCGCTTTTTCTCTTTCGAAGGCAAACCGCATTATGCGGACATGATCGTGGCTTACCGCAAAGGCCGCAAGCTTCCGCCCTATGTCCGTACTCTGATCAATCTTTGCCGCGAAGTCGTTTGATGCCTAATTGAACAAGAACGGCAACGGAATCGCACCGATCAGAATAGCGATGATGGTTTGAATCGCGAAGCTCGGAAGACCCCATTTCATGTATTCTTTCGAGTAATCGCCAAAGCTGACTTCTGTTCTGTCAACCAAAACATAAAGGAAGGCCACTAATGGACTTGCAAAACGGATGGCTTGACCCATCAAGGAAGCGACACCGATTTCAGTCGGCGTTGCGCCGTATTGATAAGCGATTGGTGCCAATACCGGCAGGATACCGAAGTAGAAAGCGTCATTTGGCAAGAAGAACAATCCTGGTAAAGAAATCAAAGCCAGGAAGAATGGAATGTAGGCACCCATAGTTTCCGGAATCATGCCAGCCATTTGTTGCGCGATGGCTGTGCTCATGCCGCTGCCGTTCAGAACACCCATGATGATACCGGCACCGTATACCAAGCTAACTGGACCTAATGCTTCTCCACCATTTGCGAGCAGACGGGAAGACTGCAGATTCAGATCTCTGTAGTTGACCAGCAACGCGATGGCTGTACCTAGCACGAACAGGATACCGCCGTTGATGATGTCCATGATCAACATTGTCATGATTGCCACAGTAAGCAAGAAGTTGAACCAAATCAATTTAGGGCGTTTCAAATGCGCATCTTTTTCGTTGATTTCTTTGATGATGTGTTCCAAGTCGCTGTCATGGATGATGCCGCTGCCTTGAACGTAGCCCAGACGTGCGCGCTCTTTTTTACCATAGTAGTAGCACATATACAATGCCAGCATAGATGCGCCGATCATACCTGGGATAACGGGTACGAAGAATTCTTTCGGTGTCAAGTTCAGCACCGGCATCGCACGCGCCATCGGGCCACTCCAAGGGACCAGGTTCATTACCGAGTTACAGAATCCGATGATGACCGCCAAGTAGAGCTGGTTCATCTTCATTTTTTTGAAAAGCGTCAGAACCGCTGTCGTTACGATCAACACAGTAGTTGTCCCGTCACCATCCAGCGACACGATCAAAGAGATAACACCAGTAGCGACACAAATCTTCATTGGATCGCCTTTTGCCCATTTGATCATCTTCGTAGCCAATGGATCGAACAGACCGACGTCCAACATAACCGAGAAGAAAAGGATGGCGAACAACAATAACGTGATCGTTGGGGCTACACCTTTACCGATGAGTGTTTTATTCTCATCAAGCGAGTAATACAACCCTCCAAAAATCCAATCAAACACTTCCAAAAGTGGTGTTCCACTTATAAATGCTGCGGCTAAACCAAAAACGACGGGAACTAAAATTAATGCTGCAAAAGGTGACATTTTTCTTGCCAATAACAAAACCATGAAGGTAATGATCATTCCATAGCCTAACAATGCTAACATTTTCACACTTCCTATTCTTTGTGTTATTTCTATCCTTTATAGAAGACTTTGCCGACCATGATTTTTCTTGCGGTCCGGTGGCTTGATACGGATTCGATTTTTATCTTTCCATCTTCATTTTTGTACTTCATGGCTACCGAAATGAGGCCATCGCTGTGCCCAAGCACGAGCTCGTTCTTGACATTTTCGTTCCCCAATACTTCATTCGGGATTGTGCCCGGGATCGCGCAGGCTGCCGCTGTGCACAGTGCTCCTGTCAAAGCAATCGTTTTGTGGGCTTTCTGCATGCTCATCATGCGGATGGAAAGGTCATATTCGTTGCCGGCGATTTCTTTGCCGCTGTCTGTAGTGAAGGTTTGCGCTGCTGACACGATCGTCATTTTCGGCACTCCCGGCGTCACCGTAGCGGCTTCTTCCCAGTTGTCGGCCAAGCCCATCTTCACGGCTGCCGCTCCCCTGATTTTTTCCAACAACACCAGATTGGCCGGATCGGCATCGATCATGGCAGCTGTTTCGGTTCCTTTAAATCCGATTTCTTCTGCTTTCACATACACCAGCGGATTTGCCGCATCGACGATCGACACCTCGACATCACCGTAATTATCGATTTTCAGCATGTCTTTGGTTTGCCCTGTCGGCAACAGTTTACCGGTGAAGGAACCTTCCGGATTCAAAAATTCCAATTCGATTTTCGAGCCCGTTCCGGGAACACCGGAAATGCTGAAGTCCCCTTCATAAGTAATTTCTCCGTTAGGCGTAGGAATATGCTCGTGAATAATTTTCTTTGTGTTTGTATTATATACCCGCACAGTCGTGATAGGCGCGCTAATTTCAACCAAGTGATTTTCAAGCGCGAAAACGCCGACAGCGGATGAGATGTTCCCGCAGTTTCCTGCGTAGGAGACAAACGGCTTATCGATCTGGACTTGTGCAAACGTATAATTGATATCCCAATCTTCGGTTGTTTCTTTTGAAATGATTGCGACTTTACTGGTCGTGGAGACCGCTCCACCAAGGCCGTCGATCTGGCGTTGATCCGGGCTGCCCATGACTTTTAAGAGTATCTGGTCACGTTCCTCTTTATTTTCCGGTAAATCTTCTTCCATAATGAATGCACCTTTGCTTGTGCCGCCGCGGAAGATGCTGCATTGCAATTCTTTAAGCATATCGTCCCTCCAAATGTTTACGTTTTCAAAAATCCATGAACGTGTTGTTACCCAGTTGAATCCTTTCACCAGCAATTTAAGATAGGCTGCAGTCCTACTGATTGCTCATCGCTCAACTTGATATCTGAAGTATAAATTCTGGCTAACCAAATATCCAATCAATCATTTTTATCTGAATCATAGGTTTAACTTATGATGATAACAGATACAATCATGGTCATCAGCCTGCTGATTTTCCGCTAGAAGCAACAATTGACTTATTGCGCAGAAATACCCCGTCAAAAGTGTTTTGGCGGGGAAAAATATCCTTTCGCATCAAGAGATTCCCCTTCAAAACCAGCTTGGCGGGGAATTCCGCCATAAACCTAAAGCCACTGTAAAGTACAGAAAGGGCCTGCCTCCGCATGAGACAGACCCTTTCTGTATTTTGTCACTTATTTTTTGGTGCATCAGAATCCACAACAATCCGTATTAAGACGTTTTTCTTGTGACCTTACAGCAGCAATGAGATTAGATTGTCAGCCTCTTATTGAGAATCTGGCCTGTAATTGAGAATCACTTTTTCCATAAAGTCAGATATCCGTTCGGGGTAGACGGATTTTATTAGCAACCTTTGTCTCATGGTTCAGCAAATATTCCTTCAGATGCAGACCGCCGGCATACCCCACCAATTTGCCGTTCGTGCCGATGACGCGGTGGCAAGGGGTGATGATCGAGATCGGGTTGCGGTTGTTGGCCATGCCGATGGCGCGGACGCCTTTCGGGTTTTCGACAGCGATGGCGATTTCCTTGTAGCTGCGCGTCTCGCCGTAAGGGATTTGGCGCAGAGCTTCCCACACTTTCAATTGGAATGTCGTTCCGGCTGCATCCAAAGGCAGATCAAATTCCTGGCGTTCACCGCGGAAGTACTCCTGCAATTGTCGCTCCCCTTCCAAAAGCAGCGGCGTGTCCGCTTCAACCATTTCTCCGGCCGAGATTTCCTTTTCGATACGCGGATCCAGTTCCGATTCAACATGCTCCAGAAACGTGATGCCCTTGCCGTTCTCCGCCAACAGGTATTCCCCGAGCGGCGTTTGGATGTATTTGTATGCTTTCATATGATCAGTCCTTTTTTGAAGTCACAAAATCTCTCTGCTCCATTATACACAGTGGTGGCTTCAACCGGAAGCATCCGCACACTAGCTAGGCTATGAGAGGTCTTTTGAAATGACTTTACAAACAGAAAAAGTAATATATAATTTACGTATAAGGAACATATATATTACACAGTAAGGAGACTGTCAAGTGGAAAATTATGTGAAAAAATTCAGAACAGAGAAAAACCTTTCACAAAAAGAACTTGCAGACTATGCGGGGATTACAAGGCAAACCTTAAGTCTTATAGAAAAATACGAGTACAACCCTTCGCTCAAACTCTGTCTAAAAATTTGCTATGCCCTCAACAAAACATTGGATGACGTTTTTTGGATCGAACAATCGGAAGGAGAAACAGAAGATGAAAAAAATTAAAGATGAACGACTTATCCTGAGGAATTTAATGAACATACGCATTGCTTGGGCAGTTCAAAACTTAACGATCATGATTTTTCTGGCTTATCAAGTTATGAAATCACAGGATACAAGCGGTGTCTTTAATTATGGTAATCCGCTTTGGGCAATCTTCATGATTGGTGCTTACACGCTAGTTGTTCTATCCGTGAACGTCAGTGGTCCTATGGAGGACAAGGAAAAAATGACCCACAAAAAAATTACTTTCATTAGCTTGGGTGTTTTTCTTCTCACGACTATTTTTTTCTATTTTGCAATGCTACAAGTCCATCTGATATTGGCTTTGATCAGTGGGACAATAGTCGGACTTTTTATTTATGGACTGCTTCGATACGCTAATCGCTTCAGATATTAAAAACAATTAATTTTAGATCAATCACCATATACAGAAAAGAGTGGATTCTAATGACTACATTTGACAGCCCCTTGGACAGGCGCGGAAACGGATCGAAAAAATGGGATAAAGATTATATCCAGCGCCGTTTCAAAACAGCTCGGGAGGACATCTATCCCCTGTTCATCGCCGACATGGATTTCCGCCAGGATGAAGCGGTGATGCGAGCTTTCCATGCATTCATCGAGACCGGTGACTTCGGATATTTCGATGTGCTGGACAGCTTCTATGACAATATCCAGGCCTGGTACCGGGATAAGTTGGAGACACCGATCGAAAAAGACTGGATTGTTCCAGCGAACGGGACGATCGCTTCGATGCATTTCGCAGCCGACCTCGTCAGCAACGGCCAGCCGATCATGCTGCTGACGCCGGTCTACGGCGTCTTCAAGGATATCGCGACGCATTTCGGCGGAATGGTGACCGTACCGTTGCTGGAGGCGGATAGCGCCTACCGGATTGATTTCGAGCGGATCGAACAGGAGATCGTGGCCCAAAATGTCGGGACGCTGCTCTTCTGCAACCCGCACAACCCTTCCGGCCGGATATGGTCCTATGAGGAGCTGCAGGCAGTCGTCCAGATCTGCAAAAAGCACGGTGTCACGCTCCTTTCCGACGAAATCCACGGCGAACTGAACCTCTCGGAAAAACCGTTCGTTTCGCTGATTGCATTCATGGAGGAATACGAAGGCATCATCGTGGCCAGTTCACCGAACAAAACCTTCAATTTGTCCGGGTTGACGGCCTCCTATGTGATCATCCGGGATCCGGTGCTGCTGGCAGCCTATCAGCGTGAACTGGCCCGCTTCCACATCACCATCAACCGCGCCGGCATGGCCTTCATCGCGGATGTCTACAAACACGGCCGCGATTGGCATGCCGAGCTGATTGCTTATCTGAAAGGGAATCTGGAGCTGGTGGAAGAACGTTTTGACGGTCTGGAGTTGGAATGGATACGCCCGGACACGGGCTTTCTGGTCTGGATCAGCTTGAACAAAGTCACCGATGTCGACCGGTTTGTTTTGGAATTGGCGCAGCAAACGGGTGTCCTTGTGGAGACCGGAAGCCGTTTTGTGGCGGATTACGGTAACCATATCCGTTTGAATTGCGCAACCAGCCGCGGTTTCCTCGGCGAGGCTCTCGATAAGTTCCGGGATTTCTATCAGCAATATGCAGAATGAATGTTTTGTCGCACGCAAGCGCGCGGGGTGTCCCGCTGCAGCATTTGCGTGCGTTTTTTGTGTTTGGGTATTTATGGCCGCGGCAAGCGAGCGGCTGCTTTGTGGTTTCCTCCGGTGAACGCAGGCTTCGCCGGAGTTCGCCCCGCATTCCGAATTCTCTTCTCCGGGGAAGCGGACATCCCCGGAGGTGGGGCTATCTTTGGTGCGCGCTCCTCCGGACGGCATCCTCTCCCCGGAGCTGATGCCCCCGTCCAGCCGCTGTCCTCCGGCAAGCGGCTGCTTTGTCCTTTCCTCCGGTGAACGCCGGCCTTGCCGGAGTTCGCCCCGCATTCTGAATGCTCTTCTCCGGGGAAGCGGGCCTCATCGGACCTGGGCCATCTTCGGTGCGCGTTCCTCCGGCCGGCATCCCCTCGCCGGAGCTGATGCCGCGTCCGGCCGCTGTCCTCCGGCGAGCGGCGAGCGTGCACACCCCACACCCGTTTCTTATCAAATACTTTCAAGCATCTTCATCATTTCTTCACACACTCGCTCTATAGTAGGTTCACAACATTTCCATAGCCGGACAATCTTTACGATTTGCTTAAGAAAAGTTGAACCGCTTGCACAGAAATCAGTTTTGATTTAGAATAGTTTTACATCACAACTATTATCCGGCAAAGGAGCGGATTTCCAAAATGAAAATTGATTTTTTGAAAAAAGAGATTTGGGATCTGCTGCGGACCATCCAAGTTTCCAAGGATACCGTGATATGTCCGGTCGCAAAAGACTACTGCATCACGCCGCTGCAATTGCGGATTCTGATGGAAGTGAATTTGAGCGAAGATCTGTCACTCAACCAGTTGGCTAAGGTGATGGACATGAACAATGGCAATGTCTCGACCATCTGCAAAAAGCTGGAACAGCTAGGCTATCTGACTCGCGAACGGCGCGCGGACGACGAACGTTTCATCACCCTGAAGCTCTCGCCTGAAGGAGCCAAAATCCTTCAGCAAATGGAGCGGGACATCGAGAGCAAGTACTGCTTGCTGATGGAGGACGTGTCCGAGGAACGGCTCGAAAAAATCGTGGCCGGCATCAAGGAGTTAAAAGCATTGATCGAAGAAATGAACGCACAACAAAGAGAGGATTGAATTAATATAAATGGCAGATGATAAAAATAAAAACAACCGAAAATGGAATCTAAATCTAAATCTGAACAGCGAAAACCCCGACAACCGCAGAAGGACCGCTTATTACTTGCTGATGGCATTGAGCGTGCTGATGTTCCTGAACTATTTCGCCTTGCCGAGCTACATGAACCGGAGCGTGGAGGAAGTGACGTACAGCACCTTCCTGGACCAAGTGAACGGCGGGGACGTATCCGAAGTGAAGCTGGAGGACACCCAGATCACCTTCGTCGCGACCGATGACGCGGGCGACAAACAAGTCTACGTCACAGGCATCATCGAGGATCCGACCCTCGTCACCCGTCTGGAGGAAGCCGACGTGACCTTCAGCAAGGACATCCCGACCGAAGCCTCGCCGATCGTTTCGCTTCTGGTCTCGTGGGTCTTGCCGCTGCTGCTCTTCTGGGGCATGGGCAACCTGTTGGCGAAACAGATGACAAAACGGATGGGCGGCGGAGCCGGTGGCGCGCTGTCATTCGGCAAGTCGAACGCCAAAGTCTATGTGAAGGCCGGCGATGACGCCAAGACCTTCAAGGATGTCGCCGGGCAGGACGAAGCCAAGGAAGCGTTGAGCGAAATCGTCGATTACCTGCACCAACCGAAGAAATACCAGGACATCGGCGCGCAGAATCCGAAAGGCATCTTGCTGGTCGGACCTCCCGGAACCGGTAAAACCTTGTTGGCCCGGGCAGTCGCCGGCGAAGCCGATGTGCCCTTCTTCAGCATTTCCGGTTCCGAATTCGTCGAAATGTTCGTCGGCCGCGGTGCCGCCAAAGTCCGCGACCTCTTCAAGGAAGCCAACGAAAAAGCGCCCTGCATCGTCTTCATCGACGAAATCGACACGATCGGCAAGAAGCGCGACAGCGGCGGCTACGGCGGCGGGAACGATGAGCGTGAGCAGACGTTGAACCAGTTGCTGGCGGAAATGGACGGCTTTGAAGCCAACAAAGGCGTCGTCATCCTGGCCGCCACCAACCGTCCGGAATCCCTTGACGCTGCCCTTCTGCGCCCGGGCCGTTTCGACCGTCGCGTACCGGTCGAACTGCCTGACTTGGCAGGACGCGAAGCCATCCTGAAAGTGCATGCTAAGAAATACAAAATGGATCCGGCCATCGATTACAATACGATCGCCCGCGCCACATCCGGTGCTTCCGGTGCCGAATTGGCCAACATCATCAACGAAGGCGGTCTGCGGGCCGTCCGCGAAGGCCGCACCTCCGTTACGCAAAACGATCTGGAGGAGTCAGTGGAGACTGTCATTGCTGGGTACCAGCGCAAGAATGCGGTCATTTCTCCGAAAGAAAAGGAAATCGTTTCTTACCATGAAATCGGCCATGCGTTGGTCGCGGCGAAGCAGACGGAATCGGCGCCGGTCCACAAAATCACGATCATTCCGCGTACTTCGGGTGCGTTGGGTTATACGATGCAGATCGAGGAAGGCGAGAAATCGCTGATGACGAAGCAGGAACTCTTCAACAAAATCGTGACGCTGGCGGGCGGTCGCGCCGCCGAGGAGATTGTCTTCGGCAGCATCACGACCGGAGCCTCGAACGACATCGAGCAGATGACCCGGATGGCGCGCGCAATGATCACGCGCTACGGGATGAGCGATACGTTCGACATGATGCAGATCGAAACCCAGACCAACAAATATCTGGGCGGCGACACTTCCATGAACGTCTCCGCCGGCATGGCCGAGCAGGTCGACCGCGAAGTGCTGGACATCATCAAGCAGGCCCATGAAAAAGCCATTGCGATATTGAACGAAAACAACCAGAAGCTGCATGAGTTGTCGCACTACCTGCTGGTCGAAGAGACCATCACCGGGGCGGAATTCATGAAGATATTGGAAAACTAATGCATCGGAATCGAGCCGCTTTATGCGGCTCTTTTTTGTTTTTCCTGGCTTTTTCCGGGGATTTTAGGGTACCTCGTCGGGCTTCGGCTCAGGACGGTGTTCCGGAATGTCGAGAGATCCCGCTTCTGTCGACAGAACGAATACCGGAAACCACAACGAACCTGACAGATTGCTCTTTTGTCGGGCTTCGGCCGAGGACGGTGTCTCGGAATGTCGAGAGATCACGCAGTTGTCGACATATCAGATACCGAAAAACGCAAAACACCCGACAGATCGTCCTTCTGTCGGGCTTCGGCCCAGGACGGTGTTCCGGAATGTCGAGAGATCACGCAGTTGTCGACAATCCGATCACCGGAAACCACAAAACACCCGACAGATCGCCCTTCTGTCGGGCTTCAGCCCAGGACGGTGTCGCTGATTGTCGAGAGATCATGCAACTGTCGACATTCAGCCAGCCGATTCTGCTCGGAAAACCTATAACTAACTTAATTGGATCCTTCCACAAACAAGAACAGCCAGGGATGCCCTCTGTTTCAGGCACTCCTGGCTGTTCTTATTCCATCATGTCAAATTCTGCACTTCCTGCAAGGTCGGGATGGACTGCATGCCGCCGGGACGCGTCGTCACCAACGCCGCCACCCGATTGGCGAAAACGCCCATCTCGCGGATCTGATCCAAGCTGCAGTCTTGCCACTCCGTTTGCTGGGCGATCTGATAGAGGAAAGCCCCGATGAACGAGTCGCCTGCCCCTGTCGTGTCGACCGCTTTGACGCGGACACCCGCGACGCTGGCTTGCTCGCCTTTGAAGTACAGATCCGCTCCCTTGCTGCCTTTCGTGTAGATCAGCAGTGCCGGTCCGGCCTCAAGCAATTGCGCGATGCCGGCCTCTTCCGAATCCAAGCCGGTTATGAATGCCAATTCATCATCACTGATTTTCAGGATATCGGCATACGACAGGAATTCCTGGATCGTCCGCTTCAGCATTTCCGGATCCGGCCAGAGGTTCAAGCGGACATTCGGATCGAAAACAATCGTCCCGCCTGCCTGCTTCATTTTCTCCAGAGCTTCCAGGTGCGCATATTTCACGGGTGCTTCGATCAGATCGACCGAGCAAAAATGCAGGATGTCTTCAGAGGTGAAAACAACATCACGCAGCTCTTCCTTGTCCAGCAGCATGTCCGCGCTGGGATTGCGGTAGAAACTGAATTCGCGCTCCCCGTTTTCCTGCAGCGACACGAACGCCAGCGCCGTATTCGCTTCGGCGGTCCTGAACAGGTGACTGCTGTCCACCTGGTTCTGCTCAAGCACATCGGCCAGATAATCCCCGAAGGCATCCTGGCCCAATTTGCCGATGAAGCTCGCCTTTCCGCCCAAACGGCTGACCGTAACGGCCACATTTGCCGGTGCGCCTCCCGGTTGCTTCGTGAACCCGGAAACCTCTTTCAGGGGCACCCCGATTTCATTCGGGAAAAAATCAATCAATAGTTCTCCGATTGTGTAGACTCTCCGCATAACGTCTCCTTCCTGCTGCTTTTTTTCTTCCGCTGAACCGGCTTTCCGATCAGACGAATTGTGTAAATGTCGCTTCCGTAAATACCGCTTTGCCGCTGACTTCAAAGGAAATGCCTGTCGCCGTCTCGGTCGGATACACGTTTGCGGTCATGGCCGCTTCGCCGTTCCTTTCGAACACTTCAACCGATGAGTGGTCCAGGTAGATGGCTAGTTCGAGGTGCGTCCGCTCGCCCGGCAACACGAGTTTGCGGCTGACGGGAAGGGTCGCTTCCTCGCCTTTCAGCACGATACCGCTGGCGGAGCGATCGATGCCCAACTCATTCTTCACTTTGTCATAATGCACGACGGTTCTTTCTTTCTCGTTTTCGCGGAGATGGATGGACAGTTTTTCCAAATCAGACACATCAACTTTCAGTTGCAGCAAGCCGCAATCCCCTTCGATGCCGGGAATCGTCGCTTTGGCATCTTCGATCGTGGTGCTGACTCCTGAAGCATTAGCGCTCTTGTTTGCGATGCCGATCGGGTATTGCTTCAATGCGCCATCGACCCATTTCAGCTCGCGTGCGATCGTCATCGAGCCCGTCCAGCCGTGGCCCAGCGTATCGGTCGGGAAGTCCCGGCCCCACATCTGCATCCAGGCGATGCAGATCCTTCTGCCTGCATCATCCACTAACGTTTGCGGCGCATAATAATCCAAACCGTGATCCATTTCCTGGTAACTTTCCGGATGGAACTGCTTCGTTGCCCAATCCACCTTGCCGACCGCCAGGACCGACGAGTTCAGGTTCTGATAGTCATCCCCGTCCTGCGGCCATTGCATTGGTGAAAAGATCAGGCAATCCTTGCCGTCCAAATGGAAGTAATCCGGGCATTCCCACATGACGCCCTGCTCTTTGTTGCCTTTCAGGAAGACCGATGCGAATTCCCACTGCAGCAAATCTTCGGATTGGTACAGCAGAATCTGCCCCGTCTCTTCAGCGGATTTGGATGCGATGACGGCATAGTACATGCCGTCCTTTTCGAAAACCTTCGGATCCCGGAAATCGACCAAAGAGGCCCCTTCCGGCAAAGCTTCGGTCGCAATGACCGGATTTTGCTGCACTTTCTCGAAGTGCAGGCCGTCCTCCGATACCGCCAGGCATTGCAATTGGTGATGTACGCCTTGATCATCCGCCGTCACGCCTGTGTAGAGCAGATACAGTTTTCCGTCCTTCTCGATGGCGCTTCCGGAAAAGCAGCCGAAGCGGTCGTAGTCCTGATCCGGCGCCAACGCAACCGGCAATTCCTCCCAATGGATCAGATCCGCTGAGCGCATGTGGCCCCAATGCATGGGACCCCATTTCGCATCATAAGGATGAAACTGGTAAAACAGGTGGTACGCTCCCTGGAACTGCACGAACCCGTTCGGATCGTTCATCCAGCCCACTGGCGGGGATGCATGATAGTGATTCCGGTATTGCGGATCCACTGTTCCTTTATTTTTTGCGATGTATCGGTCGGCCCGATCTGTTGAATAGTCCACTTGACTTTGGTTGTTCACGCTATCCCTCATTTCTTGTTTTTCTGATTATTATTTATTGTTCGACAAGTAAGTATCGTAAGCTTCCTGTTTGATCTGCAGCCATTCTTCCAATCCTAAACGATCCAACTCCGCTTTGTAGGCATCCCATTCCTCGGCAACCTTGCCGTTGGCGATCCATTCCGCCCGTTTTCTGTTGACGAACGGCATCAAGTCGGCCTCGATCTGAGCAATCCGGTCAGCCTGTTCCAACGACAGGAATACGCGTGGGTAGTTGAATTGATTGTGGACATCGGCCAAATAAGTGTCTTTGAAGATATCTAAGCGCCATTGCGCATCATCAGGCATCGTCGTCACAGTTCCGTAGTATTCATCCAAAATCGCCAACGGTCCGCCAGCTTCGGTTTTTTGGCGCAATTCGCCCGGTGCTGTGCCTTCCAACGGCAGGTGTTTCAGCGAATTGGTCGCTTCCACGTATTCAAAGATGTTCTGTTGCGTTTCGTCCCCGTAAGTGCCCCAGTTGTTCTGCACGGATTGGATCGGCACGTACATTTGATCGGCCCATTTCGCGGTCAATTCCAGGTTTTTGTTGGCGCTGGTGATGACGAAGCGATCGCGGCTGAAGCCGAAGCCGTTCGTGCGGGTAACATGTTTTTCCCCGCTTGGTCCGGCCAAAGCAGGCAGCGGTTCATAGGAATCGTTCATGCCGGATACGTTGGCTTTATCCCAAGTGAAGTAAACGCCGTACAGTTGTTCTTTCCCTTTCGCGATATAGGCATTCCAATCTTGCTCGAAAGCCTCCACATCGAGCAGACCTTTGTTGTACAGTTCATTGAAGTAAGAAACGCCGTTCTTGAATTCTTCGTTGTCGGCCGTGAAATCGATCGTGCCGTCATCATTGACTACCAAGTGATCATCGTTGTCGCCGATGCCGAATGCGCCGAAGAGGAATTTCATGTCTTCATTCCCGCCGTCGTTGATGAAGGACATCGGGATTTCATCCGCTTCGCCATTGCCGTTCGGATCCTGGGTCTTGAACGCTTCCAAGACAACCATTAATTCGTCGGTCGTCTGCGGCATCTCCAAGCCCAACGCTTCCAGCCAATCGACATTGATCCATGGGATATCATTCACGGTATGGATGGATTCTTTATCCTGACCCAATTCTTCGATCCATGGCAAGGAATAGATATGTCCATCAGGCGCTGTGATCATGGCCAAATATTCCGGGTTTTCGTCCAATACTTTTTTGAAATTAGGCATGTGTTCATTGATCAGGTCTTCCAACGGGATGATGACACCATCCTCCGCCCAGGAAAGCAGATCGTAGTCGCTGGCGCCGGCGTTCCACATGGCGTCAGGCAGGTCGCCGCTGGAAATGTCCAGATTCCGTTTTTCGATGTAGTCGGAAGAATAGTTCTTCCATTCGACATGGACGCCGGACTGCTCTTCCAAACGCTGGAAGATGAGTTTTTCATTCGGATCGGCCGGTGCCAATGGGGAGCTGGAAGTGGACATCTTCAGGGTGACCGTCTCCTCCAAAGGCAAGGTCACATCCGTCAATTCGTAATCAGGTGAAGAAGCTCCATCGGAAGACCCGCATGCCGCCAACGTCAAGATTGTTGCTGTGGATAATAATGCTGTGCCAAGGTATTTTGCTCTCATTTTTTTTGCTCCTTTATATTGCTTTTATTTTGTGTTGCGTATTGCCTAGCCTTTGAGTGAACCCGCCATCATGCCTTTGTCGAAGTACTTCTGGAAGAATGGATACATCACCAGAAGCGGCAAGCTGGAAATGACGATTGTCGAATATTTGATCAGTTCGGCCAACTGCGCCATTTCGGCCATCTGGGTGGCGGATCCGATCATGTCTTGTTGCGGTTGGTTTTGGATCAGTATTTTTCGCAGCACGATTTGCAGCGGCTGCAGATCCGCATCGTTCAGGTAGATCATGGCGTCGAAGTAGGAATTCCACTGCCCCACAAAAGCGTAGAGGAACAGCACGAAGATGATCGGTTTCGCCAGCGGCAGCATGATTTTGAAGAATATCTGCATTTCATTGGCGCCATCGATGATGGCTGCCTCTTCCAGCTCGGTCGGCAACTGCTGGAAGTACGTCCGCGCCAGGATGATGTTCCAGACATTGATCGAACCGGGCAGGATGATGGCCCAGACCGTATTCAGCATGCCCAGGTTCTTCACCAACAGATAGGTCGGAACCAACCCGCCGCCGATGAACATCGTGATCATCAGGAAAAGCGTGATCGGGCGTTTGCCGATCAGTTTCTTTTTGGACAAAGGGTAAGCAGTCAGGATGGATACTGCCACCGTCAGCGCGCTGTAGGTGAAGGAATAGAAAATCGAATTCAGGAAGCCCCGGACGATCGCCGGATCCTGCAGAACCCTTTGGTAGCCGTCCAGACTCCAGTTCGCAGGATTCAGGCTCAAGCCTTGCGAGCGGAGGATGAAAGGATCCATGAAGGAAGCGATCAGGACATACAGCAGCGGCAATAAGGTGATCAGCACGAGAATACCGATCAGGATGCGGTTCAGCAGCAGGACGCCGCGGTCAAATTTTGTCAACGTTATCATTTTGTTCTCCTCTCTATAATGCCGCGTCATCAGTGCTTACTTTATTTGCTATGGTGTTCACAGCAAGCAGCAGGATGATATTGATGACGGTATTGAATAACCCGACTGCGGTTGAATAGCCGTAGTCCCCCATCTGCAGACCGACTTTGTAGACGTAGGTCGAGATGATTTCCGAAACGGGCAGGTTCATCGATGTCTGCATCAGGAAAGCTTTCTCGTAGCCGACATTCATGATGCCGCCGACGGAAAGGATGAACTGGATGACCATGATCGGGCGGATCGCCGGCAGGTCGATGTACCAGATGCGGTACAGGATGTTGGCGCCGTCCATGTGGGCCGCGTCGATCAGGTCCTGGCTGACATTGGCCAGTGTGGCTGTGTAGAGGACCGATGCCCAGCCCATCCCTTGCCAGATGCCGGACAGGATGTACAGCGTCCGGAAATAGGCCGGGTCGGTCATGAAGGTGATGCGTGAACCGGTGATGCTTTCGATAAAGCCGTTGATCGGTCCGTCCGCCGCAAGGAACATGAACAGCATCCCGACGATGATGACCAAGGAAATGAAGTTTGGCGCGTACAGGATCAGCTGGAAACGTTTCTTCCATTTTGTGCTGATGAGGTGATTCAGTGACAGTGCCAAAATGATCGGCGGGAAGAATCCCAGGATGAGTCCGTAGATGCTGATTTTGAGCGTGTTCTCCAGCAGCATGCTGAAGTTCGGCGAATCGATGAACTGCACAAAATTTTCAACGCCCACCCACTCGCTCCCGATGATGCCGCGCAGCGGATTGTAATCCTTGAAAGCCAAGAGGATGCCGTACATCGGAAAATATTTGAACACTAACGTGAGCAGCAGTCCCGGCACCAGCATATAGTAGAGCATTCTGTGCTGTTTGATGAATTCCCATTTGGATTGTGTGCTTCTTTTGGGCTTGCTTTTCTGGCTTTTTTTCATGACTGATCTAACTCCTCCTTTTGAAAATTGAAACGTTTCCACTTTAGGACAAAAAAATCCGGGAACGTCCAAACTTGGAATTGAAACGTTTCCACTTTGCTTCAAAAGCAGGGAAACGCTCGCTTTAAAAATTGAAACGTTTCCACTTTGCTTCAAAAAAATATGTTTTTTCTATATCCACATAATAATTCAGTAACCGTTTTCTGTCAATACCCGAAACAGATTATTTTAAAAACTGTTTTTCGTTGTCGGTCCTTCAACGTACTGCACAGGCAAAACGATCTTCGTTTTGACGGGCTCGCCGTCGATCACCTGGATGATTTTTTCGACTGCCTCTTTGGCCATCAGGTCGACCGGCTGTCGGATGGTCGAGACGATCTGTCTGCGCCCGGCTTCCATTTTGATGCCGTCACAGCCGATGATCTGCACTTCCTCTGGAACTTTACGCTTCATTTCGTCCAGCACTTCCAGAATATCCAGTGCGATGAAATCCGTGTGCGCAAACACGCCATCCACATCGGGATTTGCTTCGAAAAAGGCGCGGATTTCCTGCTTGAATGCCACCACTGGGTCTTCCCCATCGAAAATGGCGTAAGGAATCTCCATGCGTCCCGCCTGGTCCTCGAATCCATCTCTGCGCTTTGTCGTCTCACTCGGGAAGCGCGAATGCGTGCCGATGTAGCCTAATTTTTTGCAGCCCTTCTCAATGAGTTGCTCCACCGCCAGTCGGCCCGCCAAAAAATTGTCCGAAGTGACGCAAACCGTTTCTTCTTTGAAGTGACGATCGATGGTAACGAAAGGCAAGTGCGACGAAACGAAATTATCCAAATCCGAATAGGTAATGCCGATGATGCCGTCCACTTTGTTTTCTTGAACCATCTGGATATATTCCAGTTCCTTTTCATTGCTGACATCAGAGTTGCACAGCAGCATTTTGTATTTATGTTCGGACAAGTTCCGCTCGACATAATAGGCGAATTCCGAAAAAAACGGGTGCCAGATCGTCGGGATGATCAACGCGATCGTGTTGGTTTTGTTCATCTTCAATCCGCGGGCGTAGGCATTGGGAATATAGTTCAATTCCTTCATGGCCGCTTCCACTTTTCGGCGCGTCGATTCCTTTACGGCTCCGGAATCATTCAGTACCCGGGAAACGGTGCCCACGCCGACCCGCGCTAATGCAGCTACATCTTTCATCGTTGCCAATAGATTGCCTCCTCTCCTGTATACACTTACAATCTAATTATCATGATAGCAGAGTCGGCAAAATAAGTATAGAACCAGTTTTCCAGCCTGCAAAGTGAGAAATGCGGAACGGGTTCGTTCAGCCCTGAATTAAGGATACACTGTGACCTAGTCGGTCAAGTACGCTGATGTCACAGTGCGACATCAGCGGGCCTCACTGCGGCTGGGACAAAACTCCCAGCCTTTTTGTGCATCCGAACGTAGTGTGCGTAAAAGCGGGACAGGACGCAGCCCCTGGCTCCACTTCACGAACAATGCTCGAATAGCCTGTAGCCATTCGAGCATTGTTCGTGAAGTGGTCTGGAGCTAAACGCGTTCTGTCCCGCTCTCAAAAGCGATTGAAATCGCAAGAGTCATGACAATTTAGGAAATCGGTCCATGCAACTGAGCATCGAAGAGCGCAATATGTTAAGAGACTTCCAAGGCAAAGGAATCAACGTGACCGTACCGGTCAGTTGTATCATGTTTCTAAGTCATCAAAGATGACCAGAACCATGACAAGTCGAACAGTATCCTTGGCTCGCAGAGACAAGGGGTTCCTTCATAAATAATTTCCGAAGGGCTAACCCGTGAAGCTGGACATCATTTTAGGATGCATGGAACATTCTGAAAACTTGTGAAACACCTACGGTGATGCACTTTTGAGTACAAAAAATTATATACTTTCCTTGTATTGCAACAAAAACCGCACCCACCGGAAGCCGGTACGGGTGCGGTTTTTCTCCTGTTCAATCTTCCTCGTCGTTCAGTATCGCTTCCCGGCGCCGGAATTGATGTTCGCTCAGCGTTCTGAAGTGGCTCTGCAGTTCGGAATCATCGGTCTTGTCGGCCATCTCCAACAGCAAGTGCCCGTTGATGTCCAAATCGCAGAGTGTCCCGAGGCCGGTCTGGATTTTTTTCATTTCCTTGATGACTGTCTTGTCCTTTTCCCCGATGATCGGAGCAAGATAGGTCGCGGCATAGCGCAGTTTTTTGGCGTTGATGCGCAGGCTGTGGGTCTGTTCGTGGTTGGAGAAATCGACTTCTTCCCACTTGCGCAGCAGCCGTTTTTTCATTTTGTCGATTTTTTTGATTGCGGCCTTTTTCTGTTGGATGTCATCCAGCTGGATTGATTTCAGGAACTGGGACGTTGCCGCCTCGGCATCAAGGATGCGTTCAGTCAAAGCGCCGCTTGCGATCAGATCATGAATGCTGGCCTGTTCGGCTTGGCGTTCTTCCTTCAGCCAAGTCAGCACTTGCGCATCCTCGGCCAGCATTTCCGGATACAGTCCGCGCAGTTCACGGCATTCATCCATCAGCACATCCAGTTCGCGCAGATACCCGAACGTCGTCGCGATTTCGCGCCAGTCTTCGCCTGCTTCGCGGTAATATTTTTCTTCGCCGTTCGCTTTGTTGAAGTTCAGCAAAGCCCGCAACTGGCGGATTGCCACCCGCAAAGCATGCGCCGATTCCGGTTCGACGGGATCCTGCTGATAGGCGGCATAGGCATGCTGCACGCCTGCCATCTGTTCCCTGATGATGCCGGCGTACACCGTATTTTCGCCATCGCACGGACTGCAATCGTCGGCTTCTTCGTGTTTGCGATGTGCAGATTCCCCCGGAGCCTGCAGCCATTCCAGCTTTCCGACAGGATCAGCAGTCAGATCGATCGTAAAGAAAGCGGCCGCCCCTTTTTTGAACGGGATGGCGGCGCCGATCAATTCCTTCGTCCAAAGGCCCATATAAGGTTCATGCCCGACAAGCGCCAAAGTGAAGCCATCCGCTTCTTGAGCCAAGACTTCACTGAAGGCTGCGTAATCACCTGTTCCCAAAAATTCCTTGTATTGGATTTCTTCGACAGCGGCAGCCTTCGCCACCAATTCGGCCGTCTGACGCGCCCTGATCAGCGGGCTCGTCCATATTTTCAGATTGCCCTTTTTGGTCAAAAGGGGTGCGATATCAGGCAGAAACGCAGCCAGCTCCTCAGCTCCTGCCTCCGTCAGTTCCCGGTAGAAGTCATCCCCCTCCGGTGTGCGTTCTTCCGCGCTTCCATGCCGGATCAGTATCAGTTGTCCTCCCATAGTGCTCGTCCTCCTCTATTTTGGCCTCATATTAACGGCTATCGGATAAAGAATGTAACCGTTCTCTCATCAGCTATTATACCATTTATTCGGCTATGCATGTGCAAAAAATCCCCCTCTTAGCAGAAAGAGGAGGAATCAAAATTTATTCAGGCCAGCTTCATCCTTTTCCATTTGCCTGAGCGGAAACGCATCGCGATCAGGAACCAGCGGATGATCTGATCCAGCATAACGGCCAGCCAAGCACCCAAGATGCCCAACCCGAGCACCTGAACGAAGAAAGTCGCGGCGGCTACGCGGATGATCAGGATACCGAAGAATGTCGAAATCAATGGAAAAACCGTGTCCCCTGCCCCGCGCAGCGAACCTGCGACGATCAGCTGATGCGACTGGAAGGGCTGGGTGATGGCCGCCACCCGGATGGCGATCGCCGCATTCCGGATGATTTCCGGATCGCTGGAATAGAAGCTGACGATATACTCCGCGCCGAAGAAGAACGCCGCTCCGAGGATCGCACCCCAGAGACTGCCGATTTTTGCGGTCCTTGAAGCATAGTTTTCGGCCAACTTCGCATCGCCGGCGCCCAAGGCCCTGCCGACTAAGGACGAAGCTGCGATCCCGAAAGCCTGGCCCAATGTGAAGGACAACGTCAGGATGTTCATGCCGATATTGTGGGCTGCAAAGACGACCGTCCCCAGACCCGACACGATCTGGATGAAGAGGATCATCCCGGACCGCAGCGCCAATTGTTCCAACGCTGACGGCAGTCCGATTTTCGCCAGGCTCTTCATTGTTTTCATCGAAAAATGAAATGGGTGCGCGAAGGAAAAGTTCAGCTTGCTCTTGCCGGAGCGCAGGTAGCGGATCAGCAGGAAGCAGGCCACCATGTTGGCGATAACGGTCGAGATGGCGGCGCCTTCGATGCCGAAAGCCGGCACGCCGAAGAGTCCGTAGATCAACAAGGCATTGCCGCCGACGTTCAGGAAGTTCGCGCGCAGGTTCACGCCCATCGGAATCTGCGTTTCACCGATCCCGCGCAGAGATCCGGAAATACTGAAGTTGAAGGATTGCAGCAGGTAGCTGATGCAGGTGATACGGAAATAGAGCCTCCCGACTTCGACTGTATCGGGCTGCGCACCCATGAAGGCCATGATTTGATCGGAGTAGGCAAAGGCTGCCAGGGCCAATGGGGCGGAAAGGATCATGCTGATGATCATGACATGTTTCATGACGTTCTCCATCCGGTCGTGCTTGCCGGCTCCGAAATAACGCGCAATCAAGGCTGTGCCGCCGACATTCAGCGCCTGGACCACGGCCAAGCCGAGGAACAGCGGCTGGTTCGTCACCCCGACCGCCGAAACGGCCGCTGCGGCATAGGCATGGTCCGCGATGTTCCCCAGCATCATCATGTTGATCATCCCGAACAACGAACTCAGGACCAGTTCGATCAGAACCGGCCATGCGATGTTCATGATTTCTTTATTTATCGGACTTTTCAGCTGCTTGATGTCCGTTTGCTTCTCTTCACCCATACCCAACCCCCTACGACTCGTTCGCTGATCAAGAAACCGAACAATCGCTTGCCCACCAGCATTCTTCCTTTCAGTATAGCATATTTTTGCACAACTATTCTGCTCAAAAATTTCCTTTCAACAAAATTGCATAAACGGCCCACCCCTTTTCATTCAGGCAGAAATCGCGTGCCCTGACATAATATAATTATACTACGGCCCCGCGTCCTCTCCGTTTGCAGTAGGAAAGAGCGGCTATTGCCGCTGCAAAATCAATCCAATATTTTATCGATGATGGATCGCAACACCTTTTCCCGCAATTCGACGGTTTCAATTTTATTCTTTATTTCATATCCTCGAACCAGCGTCTCGGAAATGTACAATTGCGAAATTTTCCCGGCCAACGATCCGCCATCAAAAAATTCCTCATTGGCGGTCTGCAGGACAATATCGCCCAATTCCGCTATCGGCGAGGATTTGAAATTGGTGATGGCGATGATCGGTGTACGGTTTTCTTTGGCTATTTTCAAAGAATCGTGGATATCCTTGGTACGGCCGCTCAAAGAGAAACAGATCACGAGATCTTCCGGTCCCAGCAAGGCTAAAGCATGAGCTTGAAAATGCGGATCAACAATGTGGTTTGCATGCACTCCAACCCGGAGCAACATTTTTTCCAATGAAGCCGCCGATAAACCGCTCGAACCGACGCCGATGATGTAGATCCGTTTTGCCTTGGTGATGGCTTCGATTGCTTGCAGGACCACTTCCGGATCGAGCAACTGCCTAGTCGATTCCAAAACTTTGATTTGGTTTTCCAAAATCCGGTCGTAAAATTGCTGGTCGTTATCACCTTCGTACTGACTGGTGAATTCCTCCTTGGCGATGGCGATTTTCAAGTCAGAAAAACCATTAAACCCAAGCTTTTGGGAAAAGCGGATAAGGGTAGCATCCCCTACCTTCACCGCTTCGGTGACATCCTTCATTGTCTGATACACGGCTTGTTCTTTTTTTTCAAGCAAGTAATCGGCAATCCGTTTCTCGGATTTCGTCAATACGTGGTATTTTTCTTGGATCAGGTGAGCTAGTCCCATAAAGTCAGTCCTTTTCATGTTTATGCCTCTCATTATACACGAACTTTTTAAAATGCAAATTCCCTATTTACAATCATGAAAGCGTATGCTATATTCTCTTTGCGGAGTTAAACTCCATAATAAAATGAATAACGGAGGAAATATCCATGAATAAGGAAGCATTCATAAAGCAAATCCGTGGCGGCATCATTGTTTCTTGTCAAGCGCAACCAGGAGAACCTTTATACACGGAAGAAGGCGGCATTATGCCTTTGATGGCCCTTGCGGCTGAACAAGCTGGTGCAGTCGGCATTCGCGCTGAATCGGTACGGGACATCCGGCAAATTCAGGAAAAGGTTGATTTACCGATCATCGGGATCATCAAACGGGATTACCCTCCTCAAGCCCCATTCATTACGGCTACCATGAAGGAAGTCGATGAATTGGTCGAAACGGGTGTGGAAGTCATTGCCTTGGATTGCACGTTGCGGGAACGCTACGATGGCAAAACGATCAATGCCTTCATCAAAGAAATCAAGGAAAAATATCCCGATCAGTTGTTCATGGCGGATATTGCCACTTTTGAGGAAGGCCTTAATGCTTTCAAGGAAGGCATCGATTTTGTCGGCACGACTCTCAGTGGTTACACGGAGGAAAGCATCAAACAGGATGGACCGGATATCGCCTTGATAAAAAAACTGGTCGAAGCCGGTGTGGATGTCATCGCCGAAGGCAAAATCCATACGCCTGAACAAGCCAAAACAATCCAGGCTCTGGGTGTTGTGGGAATCGTGGTAGGAGGTGCCATCACACGGCCAAAAGAAATAACGAAACGTTTCATCGATAACTTAAAATAAGGAGTGAAGATCATGTTTAAAAAATTCTCGCAAATCGGAAGAGCCATGATGCTCCCGATCGCCATTTTACCTGCTGCGGGCCTCTTGCTTGGTTTCGGTGGCGCATTGACCAATCCAAGCACGCTGGCGGCCTATCCCTTCCTTGACATCAACTGGCTGCAGACGATCCTGAGCATCATGAGTTTTGCCGGAAATGCCGTCTTTGCCAATTTAGCGCTCATCTTCACCATCGGGGTCGCTGTCGGTCTCGCGAACGGCGATAAAGGAACTGCTGGTTTGGCCGGCGGTGTGGGTTACGTTGTTTTCGTCGCAACCATCAGTGGTTTTCTGCAATTATTTTCCGCAGAAGGCGCTTCGATCGACACTGGGGTAGTTGGTTCAATAGCAGTCGGAAGTACCGTTGCCTTCCTGCATAATCGTTATCGTAAAATCGAATTGCCGCAGTTTTTGGGTTTCTTTGGAGGCTCGCGTTTTATTCCGATTGTAGCATCCTTTACAGCTATCATTCTTGGGGCATTTTTTTACCTGATTTGGCCACCTATCCAAGGCGCACTGACATCCGCCGGCACTGCCATTGCAGCTATGGGCAGTTTCGGAACCTTTTTATATGGATTTTTGCTTCGTTTGACAGGCGCGGTCGGTTTGCACCATACAATTTATCCGCTGTTCTGGTATAGCTCTTTGGGCGGAAGCGAAGTTGTAGCGGGTGAAACCATTGCTGGTGCCCAAAACATCTTCTTCGCGCAATTGGCCGATCCGAACCATACAGGTCTTTTCACTTACGGAACGCGCTTCTTCGCAGGTCGTTTCGCTACAATGATGTTCGGTTTGCCGGCTGCTTCTTTGGCGATGTACCACTCCATTCCGAAGCAGAACCGCAAAGCCAATGGCGGTCTGTATTTCAGTAGTGCTCTGACTTCATTCTTGACCGGTATTACCGAACCACTTGAATATATGTTCTTGTTCGTCGCACCTTGGCTGTATGTGGTCCATGCCTTCCTTGACGGTGTTTCCTTCTTCGTTGCTGACTTGTTGAGCATCCGCATCGGGAACACTTTCTCCGGTGGGTTGATCGACTTCTTCCTGTTCGGTCCGCTGCAGGGCAACGCCAAAACAAACTGGGTGTGGGTAATCCCGGTCGGCATCGTTTGGGCATTGATTTATTACTTCGTATTCCGCTTCCTGATCACGAAATTCAAAGTAATGGTTCCTGGTATGGATGAGTCAGAAGCTGATGCAAACGTTCATGTCACGTCTTCCGGCAAGGCCTCCACGTTGAACGATGAAGCGAATACCATCATTGAAGCATTAGGAAAGGAAGCGAATATCGAATCCGTCACTGCTTGTGCAACCCGTTTGCGTGTTTCTGTGAAGGACGGTTCGATAGTAGATAAAACTTCCATCAAGAATCTCGGAGCAACTGCTGTTTTCGAAGTTCAAGGCGGCATCCAAGCCGTATTCGGCGGCAAGGCAGATTTGCTGTCCCAAGAGATTAATCAAATTTTAGGGACAGAAGACTGAATCGACTAATTTTTAACCACAATCGAGTAGGAGGAGCCAACAGGCTCCGACCTCTCACACCACCGTGCGTACGGTTCCGTACACGGCGGTTCAATATCTTAAGTAAGCAGACTCTACCAGATGGCTTAATGGCGTTAGGCCCCATTGGTGGAGTCTTTTCGTTGTAAGAGCCCGATGAACTTCAGGCGTTTTGGAAAGCCTCCAGTATTTCTTTCTGGAGAACCCGATGCGCTTGGCGCTGTCTTTATCGAGACCAAGCTTGATTAGTCTGTTAATCTTCGTGCGTGTCCTTTTCCAACGTTTGAGGATAAGTTGTCTGATTCTGCGGTTCAGCCATTGTTCTGTCCTTCGGATGAATTTC
>NZ_FNYT01000008.1 GCF_900109135.1 Trichococcus ilyis
TCTGTCACTGTTGAACAGAGCAGCGTACTTATCTTCAATGACTGACCAGGGAATCGAAGCTGCCTTTTTGACCCAACGGTTTTCTGGATTCATTGTGAGGCCCAATGGCTGATCGAAGTCATAAATGGTCAATTGCCGATTCGTCTGCTTTTTGTACATTTTCATCGCCTCTTCGTATCATTTTTGAAAAAAGTGCACGGGTTTTTGGTGTTTCCCCCTAGATTCCATGCATCTATTATACCAAAAAACATCGAAAAACGCTGTCACAATAAGGTTTATAAATTATTCAGTAGACATTAAATAAGGTCTAAATTTCCCCCATTTTGTATATGTTCTGTCTTGAACCATACCCCAAACAGGACCGTTAATTGCCTGCCACAGCCTAGCTATTAACATTATGATTGAGATAGCTCCTGCAGCCATACCTACAATATCTGTATAAAAAATCATTAGATAAGTATTAATCATGTACCAACTCAGTTGGTTCCCGACCTCACCAAAACTGTAAAAAATTGCTGTAGACTTCTTTGTTTTCTCCTTTGTTTCAATTGTTTTTCCTACTACCTGTTCCATAAAAAACATCCTCTCTCTTTTTTGTATGCGCTTTACTTATATACATAGTAAATGGTCTGGCTAAATAAAAATTGTAAAAAAAACATATAAAGTCAGTAATAATTTGCCATAGAGAAACAATGATATTTTTTGTACGCACAGCCGAAGCAGTTTATTCCATGATCGAAAAATATCCAAGCAACATGTCGCGACAAATAAAATAACCGGATACTCGCGAAAAAATCGCACAGTATCCGGTTATTGAGGCTACGCACCAAAAGGCGCACTGTTTTTTAAATTTCGTTCTTACTTTGTTTTAACCATTTGTTCGGTGGCAGACCAACTAATTTTACAAAATTTTTATTCATATGGCTGGAATCGAAATAACCGACTTTCTGACTGATTTCCGTTAAAGTATAATCCGTATTTTGCATTAAATACTTAGCT
This sequence comes from Trichococcus ilyis, assembly GCF_900109135.1. GTDB lineage: Bacteria > Bacillota > Bacilli > Lactobacillales > Aerococcaceae > Trichococcus > Trichococcus ilyis. Next base: position 1,000 of record NZ_FNYT01000008.1, read on the forward strand.
TCTTCTAAACGAGCTATTTCAACAATTTGCTTGAAATTTTGGCCTGTATTCTTCTTTATCAATTTGCTTAAGTACGCTTCACTATATGAAAATATATCAGATAGTCCTTTCAAGGTGACAGTGTTATAATTCACCTTAATAAAATTCAAAATTGGATGTATAAACGCAGCTGCATTTTTTTCAGAATTTTCAATAAGGGTTTCAGGTGTAAAACAGCGACTGAGCTCAATAAAAATTTCATTCACATAGGCTCCAATCAAGTCCTCAAAAAATAAATTTTTATCTGTGAATTCGTGAAATGATTGTACCATACGATTCATAATTTTTTCGTTACCCTTTGTTTTAAACAACAAATACGGTGTTGCATTATTTGCCACAGAAATATTTTTAAAAAAATTACCAATCCTGTCTCTACGAGTTAAAATATGAGGAAAGTACTGAGTAAAACTGTCCTCATGCAACAATACATTAAAGATTACATCATTATCATTTACAGCTAACATCGCATGAACTGTAGAAGGTGCCATAAAACAAAAATCCCCTGTATTCATTATGATTGCTTTCCCATTAATAAAATTTGTACAAGAACCTTTCAAAACATAGATTAATTCAACAAAATCATGATTGTGAAGAATTGGATAAGAGTATCTTCCGTGAAGTGCTAAAAAAATATTCGTCTGAGCGTAGATTTTATTAGGTACAATCGTTAACCCTGTACCGTTCTTAGTTGTGTCTCGATAAAAGGCCCGTAAGTCTTCTATTTGTGTGTTGGTTGATACTAAGCGATAATATTCTTCGTAGCTCATAGGAGCGGTATACAATTCCTTATTTTTTTCGGATAAATAAATTTCTTTGTTCCTTCTCTCAACTTCATTTAAATGAAACTGTTCTGATTTCATTTTCCTCACCTCAACCAATTTTGCTGTCTTTTATTCACAGTCTAGCATAAATTTCTATGTAGCATATTAATTCTAATAACATCACTGGATAATGACCTATTACTGTTCTCTTGCATCAACTCGAAATCAGATTGTCGGTCGGCGACAAAGCCGCAGTCCGGATCGGCGCCATGGAAGTCGTCAGCGCGGATCTGGAAACCTTGCTTCAGCGTCTGGCAACTCCTCTGCAGGATACATTACAGCACATGCTCTCCATTATCGCTGACCCTTAATTTACATTATTGAGCGGTTTTCTGTCAGTTTTTTGGCTCAGTTCCTCTATAAAGAATACCTTCGCATAAAACAAATAAACGCCGTTTTTCCGTTATCTTTTGGAAAATTGGCTCTTGCTCGGTTTAAATTTTGTTGTATAGATAATATTATTTACATCTTAATGAAAATATAGACATAACTATATGAATTCATAAGAACTCGAATGGTATACTTACCTCAAGAATAACAAAAGGAAGTAGGAGATAGCATGGGTTTATGGTATTTTCTGATACTCTTTGTAGGCATCGCTCTTCTTGTGGTAGGACTGCGAAATAAGGATGTTTCACGCTCCGTTAAAATTGTAAGTATGTCGCTTGTTATCGGGGTTTTGTTTATTGTCGTTGCATTGATTATGCTGATGCCAGGCAGTTCCGAAGTAGTTGGCCAACTGATCCAACGAAACTAATGAATAAAGAAAAACTTATCGTCCGGCAGAAAAGACAAGCGCCAAGTCTCCGATATACGATCGGAAACTTGGCGCTTGCTTGTTTTAAATTTTATGGAATAATCCCTGATAGAACAACGCTTTTCTCGGCTCAACATTTTAATCGGTTCTCCGCACCCTGTCTAAATGAGGTTTTGGTTCTGCGGAAGGAGAAAACGCAATGCTTTGTTTTCTTGAACTACTTCTCAAGCGGTTGAGACTTCGCTGCCAGACCTTTTTGAACGCCTGGTCGTTCTGCAATGCGATGAGACCATTCTAAGAGATGAGGGTATTCATCCAGATTCAAAAATTCATATGATCCTTCGTATAATTTTCCTAAAGCTAGCCGACCATACCAAGACCAGATGGCAATATCTGCTATGGTATAGGTGTCACCAGCTATATAAGGTCGTTGCACTAAGGTTTTATCGAGCAAATCCAATTGACGTTTCGTTTCCATCGTGAAGCGATCAATCGGGTATTGCATAGGCTCCGGCGCATAAGCAAAGAAGTGGCCAAATCCTCCACCAACATAAGGGCCTGCTCCTATTTGCCAGAATAACCAATTAAGGGTTTCCGTCCGACCGTGAATGTCTGTCGGAATCAGTTGATTAAATTTCTCCGCCAAGTAAAGAAGGATGGATCCTGACTCGAATATTTCCAAACGAGGAGTTAGACTTTGGTCAACGAGGGCTGGAATTTTAGAGTTAGGATTTATTTCAACGAAATCCGAACCAAATTGGTCGCCTTCTCCAATATTAATAGTGTACAAGTCATAATCTGCGCCAGCTACACCCAATTCTTTCAGCTCTTCGAACATGATTGTGACTTTAATGCCATTCGGTGTTCCTAATGAATATAGTTGGAACGGAGCTTCTCCGACTGGTAATTTTTGTTCAAATCGACTCCCGGCTGTTGGACGATTGCCGGCTTTTTTTGAATTCTCTTCTTCCCACTGCCACACTTTTGGTAATTCATATGCTGTCATCCTACCACTCCTCATAATAATATGTATTTGTAATTTCATCATACTACTCGTCCATCAAAATGCCCAAATTTTAGCTTACTTATGATACTATAAATTTTCGCTACAAAAAAAGCGAAGATGAACCCCGACGCAACAAGTGACGTACACCTTGCTACAGGTAATCCTTCTCCGCGAATTTGAAGTATCGCATATAGATAGGAATCAAAACAATGGTCAAAGAATTTAGATTTATGATTACGCCCCAAGAAAAGGATCTAATCAAACACAATAACTACAAACACTCTGACCTTTTACTCCTAACGTTGTATCTCCTTTTGATGCCTCGGTAATCAGTCTTAATTTTGAAATCCCGTAATTACTACATCTGGATGGATCGAATTTTTTCATTATCATAAAAAACCCGTTCAAAGAAATCTACTGCGAATCTGCGTTCCAAAGAATCATGCATCGCCTGATTGCGATAATTTTGCAGACACGAGTAGCATGCGGTATTTTCATCGCAATGGCAATCTTTTACCAAATCATATGATACTTTGAATACATCCAGGATTTCTTCTTCAGTCGCTTTACCCAATCTTCTGACATGTCCGGCTCCCCCAGGAACTGTATCAAAGAGAATGAATCGGGTGCTACTGTTTCCCGAGCGACTGTAAATATAGTCTATAGTACCATCAACGTCATTTCGTTCAATAGAGAAAGCTTTCGAAAGACCTTCCAGCATCGCATACAAGATAGAATAAGCCTGTTCCCAAGACAAATAATCATTAACTGATAAGGTTGTAACATCTGTCTTGAATGTGTGCCCTATCGACTTCCGGGTAAATGTTTCATTAAGGCATTTTCTCCCATTGGGGGCATTGTGGGTTTTGATTTTTTGTTTAGAAAAATCTGAGGATACCTCACTAAACCCACAATAAGAGCAAACCATAAATTGACTGCGGTTCACGACCGCCAACTCATCATTAGACATTGATTTTAAATCAAGCCCTATCGATAAACTTCGCTCATCCAACAATTCTTTTTGCTCTCCAATATAGTAGATATCTCCTCTGTAAGTCCTTATCGGTTTTTTTGATCCTGCCTTTTTCACCTCAGGGGATATGATAAAACCATACTCTGGCTTAATCATCGTTTTGACTTTCAGTTGAGACAGAGGTTGCTGACAGATGCCGCACTTGTCCATCGTGGGCGCCCCAGGATAGTGCCTGTGCAAGTTTAAATGTCCACATTCGGGATTTTCACACTGAACAAAATCCCATTCATCCCACTCTTTAACTTTTTGAGGCGGACGCTTAATATACTGACTCGTATAGAGTTTTCCATCAGCAATGACTTGTGATCCCGGTGCATATTCTGAAATAGCTTGCATCAAATCTCGTTGCAAGCGTAGCTCCCCTTGGGCAAAAGTAGTTTCTACTGAAGAAGGATCCGTAATCAACTCCACACTGTCGATAGGAAATCCGTATTTAGGCAGAATATTGCGTGCCGATAAGTAATTCAAGATGTTCTTTTCCCTTATTTTTCGCAAAGAAAAACTGATTCGATTTGCAAGGAACAATCTATTGTCATCCTGTTTGAACTCCTCCATTGCTTCAACGAGTTCCTCCACCTCAGCTAAGTATTGGCTTCGATCTTCCATAAAAATACTATGATCGGAAAGATACGTACTATACCAGTCCTCTATTTTATTATGTAACCCAATTGGTATAATGCTCTGCAGATGGGTTATCATATTCTCTTTGTTCTCACGTATATACCCCATAAAGTTAGAAAAGTTATCCGCTTCGTAAAAAGTTTGCACATCTTTATATAGAGCTGGGTGATGTCTCCAGAAGCTGCTTATCAGAAAAGATTGCATATGACGCTTCACTATCTTCTCGTTATGTATATTGAACTTAGGCGGCCTGATTTTCCCTCTAATCATTGTTTCTGGTTCTTTGAAAAATGTTAAATCATGCGATCCAACTTTACAGAATGTCAAAGCATATGCAACAGAGTCTGCTCTACGGCCTGCGCGACCAGCTCTTTGCGTATAGTTTGCAGGTGAGGGCGGCATATTCTTCATAAAAACTGTTTCCAAATCACCAACATCCACACCCATTTCAAAAGTAGTGGAACAGCTCAAAATATTGATTTTTTTCAATATGAATTCTTCCTGATATTGTTTTGCCTTTTCGGGACTTAATTGGGCTGTATGCTCCTTGATTCTCATTGGGTTCAAAGAAAGTTCTTGATACAAACTCATATAATGGTTACTTTTTTGTTCCTCCAAAGGAGAAGCTTGAACTAGTTTGCCATCACATGCCCCTTGAGGACAACAATCATAAATATTATGGGGTGTTAGAGTTCCACATTTGCTGCATTTATACCATTGTATAGTATTATCTTCAGTCAACTGTATTTTAAAGCAACCATTTTTCAGTAAAGCTTTACTTCCGCCAGCCCCAAAATCGAGGATTTCATGTTTTTCGTAAAGGCCCTTCCAAATATTTCTTAAATAGTTTTTCGCTAGTTCTAAATCAACCCCTGCAGTCTTACTTATGTACTTTGTCCATTTATTGTATCTTTTAGGGACAAATGAGGTATCGTATTTATTCGCTGGTTCAAGTGTTATGTATTGTCTTTTTCCTGAGTATATGAAGTAGGAGTAATCCTCTTCCGTAAATTGATTCTGAAGAGGGAATTCAATCATCCCATCATTTTTAAATGCTTCTGACACTATTTTATATAAAGTAGCAGCATCTTTCCCATTATACTTACCGATTGCATTCACGCCTAGGTTGTCAACAAAATTGAAGTGGATGAGTCCCAGTTTTTCCAGACTGTTCCTTTCATTAGTGGACATTTCATACAATATTGTTTTCCATGCCTCTTTCTTTGGGTCTTCCTCCTCTTCATAGCCACTTTTGCGAATGATATTCTCAAGATGGTCGGCTATATGTTTTAATTCATAACCCTCCGCATCCATGCCTCTTGTATTTCTGGTTTCCCGTATAGCTTCAACCATCATCCGGCGGCGAAGGATATTGTGATACGTCACATCAAAATAACTTGCGAAATAAGCAGCTTCTTGTCTACTATCAGAAAAAACAAGAAGTTGTTTCTTAAGCAACTCTTCACTCTCTTCTTGTTTCTGGTATCCCCTTACAGGAGTTCCAAAAAAATCATCCAATTCTTCAGAAGCTTCCAACGTTTTTTGAGTAACTTTTACCTTATAACCTGGTATTTCTTCATAAATGCTTGTCCCGAGCACACTCGTAGCAGCAGCTTGACCGATATAAAAATCACGTAGCACACCTGTTCTTTTGTTGGTATTATTGCAAGAATAACAAGTTTTTAAATCCGTTTCCTGTTGTTTCTCATTTTTCACTAGATAACGGTGGTGTGCCTTATCTCCAAAACTTTGACCATTATACTGGCGTGTAATACCTGTCTGTACGTTAAAATCATAAACAACAAAAGACTCTTCCTCATCCTTCTCTTTATTCGAGGAAATCACATTAAGATAAGGGGCTAGGTCTTTCTTATCTTTAACCAACATAAAAGATTGTTTTTTCTGGTTCTTTAACTGTATAAATTCTTTCGTTACTGAATCTATACCTCCTAGCAGATAGACTTCACCACAGAATTGGCACACAGAGATTTCATAATACTTATCATCTTGGCCCGCGATTGCTTCACCGCGTTTTCGTGGTATCAGAGAGACTTTGGGGTTTTCATCAAGGGTACTGTAACAACCTTCCAACGAACGGATGAACATATGGTATCGGGCATCCAACAGCATGACATTGTTTTTCTTGGCTTTATTTGCCACCTCTACGAAAGCAACTAAATCCTTTTCCGCTGTACTCATTTTTTGGGCTAATTTTTTTACATCAAGTGGTTTCTTTTGAAGGCTCCTTCTTGCTTGAATATACCTCTGATCATGCTGAACGATTTCAAATAACTTTTCTTGATAATTTTTCTGATTCTCATATTGCGGGAAATAGCTATCAATCACTAGATTCAGCCTTTCCGATAAGTCCGTTGGATCCTCGGTTATGATTTGATACAAAGTTTTGTAAAAATCAATATCTACCTCTTCCTCAGAAAGTACATTGTCAAAGGAATGGCGTTTTGCCCTTATGATGTCCTGTTCCTCAAACTTTGACCTGACCGAAAGGTTTTGGGCAAATTCTACTATATGGGGATTGTCCTTCTCCTCACCCAAAGTTGCACTTGTGAGGATAAATTGGATTTGTGTCCCTCTGGAAATCCGATCCTTCAAGCGGGACATGAGCATGGATACCTCAATACCCGTTGCGCCTGTATAAGTATGGGCTTCGTCCAAGACAATATATTGCCATTTATTGGAATGCCGTCCGTCAAAGAACACATTATCATCCGGCCTGATTAGGAGATACTCTAGCATTGCATAGTTTGTAATAAGGATATGCGGCGGTTCTGACTTCATCCTTTCTCGGGAAATGCGTTCGTTAACTATAGGAACTTCTCCGTTATTCAATTTTTTGTACTTTGCTAAGGCGTTTCTTTCGGTTTCTTCAGTTTCCCCAGTGAAGGATCCAAATGTTATTTCAGGATAATGGCGCAGGAGTTCTCTCATTCTTTTTAATTGGTCGTTCGCAAGAGCATTCATAGGATAGATCAACAGCGCACGAACCCCATGCGTCAGTTTGCCGCTCTCTTTTTCACTCGTTAGACTGTTCAATATCGGGTATAAAAAGGCTTCTGTTTTTCCTGAACCGGTCCCAGTTGTGATGACGATATTTCTCTCATTTTTCACCTTGCGAATAGCTTCTTCTTGATGGGCGTACAAAGGGCGGCTTAACTTGATTGCCCCCTCTCCTTCATAGGCGATTTTTTTAAACTCTTGGGTTACCACGCCTTCTTCAACAAGCTCCAGAAGCGATTTCCCTGTCCGGAAGGAATCCGTGAAGTCAATGTACGGGCCTTTCCCAATCTCCATCCCCCCCAAAGCTTCTTCAAATTTATTCCTAATTTCTTCATCCTTTATGTAGAACGTCGAAGTAATGTAAGATAGATAATGATTCAGTATATTTTGTGAGCCAGTAATAGGGTTAAATGTCATCAAATAATCCTCCTCTCATAAAATTCGTATTACTAGATTTTCAATTACCTTGTACCTTTGATAGTCATGTGATGAATCTGCTGCTCGAGGGTTGATATTTCCCGTATGGGTGTCTATTATCATCCATTCTCCTTGCGCATCTTCCGGACTAATAATATATTCCTCATTCATAGGAATCACTTCTTTGAACCTGATGGGATTTTGATCCAGATAGGCCTTTTTTTCCTCCCCGGTATAGCGATCAGTATAAAAGAAGTATGCCCGAGCTTTATACTCTTCCTTATAGGGATCGTATCCAATCCCTGAAAAACACAACTTTGATGTTGTAAATTTCTCTCCATTAGAAACAGCTGCTACACTTTGAACGAGTCTACGGCGGCTCTTTAAGATAAATTCATCCCCATGAATAAGCTTGTCCTCAAACAGTATGTTCTTCTCATCATGCTCGCCAAAAAAGCTTGGCGAAGTGGTATACACTTGCACATGGTATACATCAAAAGCCAATTCTAAGCTTGGATCGTAGAAAGGGAGCCGGATATTATCGTAGATTTTTCTGCTTTGACCTTGCTCATCCGTAATCTCCAAATACAATTTTCTGCTCCCAATATATTCACCCGTCAAAGACAGTCCACCCATCAACTTATTCGGAGTAGCATATTTGCAATCCACATCCTCCAGTTGTTCTTCGTAATAAACCTGAAAAAGAGGATAGTCCCTATTACCCACCCTAAGACTGAATTCATGAACATCTGCTTGACGAGAGGATATGTACGGTTTTACATTGACTGATGAAGTATCTCCTTGGCGTTTGATATTTAGTTTTTTAGTTTGATTCCCCATAGAGCACTGCATCTCATAAACTTGACCGGGAATATTGATGATCAACTCTTCCAATGGGCAACTTTCAAAATAATACTTTTTATCTAAAGATATTTTGCTGCGATCCGCCCTACTTTCAATCGAAATGAGCGGGATAGCGACTTCAATCCAAAATTGGCGCCCTTGCAGATTAAAAGATTGTCGATAATTCTTTGCCTTCATATCCACGTAATGATTGTTGTGAGGATTCAGAGTTATAGACAGATCTCTGCTTTCTAAAGAGCAAATCTGCGCTGAAGCTTCATCCACATAAAATTCTTTTTGAAACGCCCATTCCAGATCATTTATGATCACATAATTTTGTTCAAATACCGGCGCAAAATCGCCCTTTTTGCGAATCCCAATTTCTAATATTCTTTCACCTTGTCTCAAAAAAACACTGAAATCTAAAATGCACTGCGATCTGCCAGTGCCATCGCCTAAGGTTGATACCTCCCCCATATTAACTATCGCTTGTTCATCCAACAAAATCCCATTGACTGAAAAACGATATTTGTTAAGCGCACTATTTTGCGGGTAGGTAAAACTGAAGTAGGATGCGGACTTGACTGCTGCATATTCTTTGTTGTCTGATAATAGATGGGCTCCCTTATATTTTGTCGTGCTAGGAAAACCGTCCGGCTGAACTTTTGATGATGCTGACAGCAATACACCATCTATCCACATTTCTGAATCCTCATTAAAAATTACTTCATAACGGACGTAATCATTTTTCCGATATGAATATTCGGATCTCATCCCTATTAGCTCTACTTCAGCACCTTCCTCTGTGATGATAAAGTATGTCTCGTCCTTCTTAATTTTGGAAGGTAAGAGTTGATCTCCTTTTGAATTAAATAGTAGAAAGTTATTAGACATAATGTTTTTGGATTCAAAAATAGGGACATTCCCTGAAGTGATTTTGTATGTAAGGTGGGGGTAAAACGCATCAAGGTGATATTGAGAAGGCAATGTTTTCCAAAAAAGGGCGCCTGGCATTGCATCTAATTCCTTTTTCCATAGCATTTTCTTATCATTGAAAAAAGTTATTTCAATGCTTTCCCCAATATCAGAGGGTAAAATTAACTGTTTAGGGATGGTCAGATATAGCTGTGCGCCAGTATACGTCTCCTCCAATTTAAAAAATGGTTTCTTATATTGTTTCTTTCCGCCACTTCTAGCAGGGGAACTTTTTTGAATTTCTAATTGGGTTCCGATTTCAGTAAGATGCTGCTCAAACAAATGATCGTAATAATCGTTTGATTTAAATGAAAGTGGTTCTTCTCTCATCAGTAGATCAAAATATAGAAAATATCGGTTTACTAAGCCCGCTACTCTACTCCCGTTAACGAGGAAAGCTTTTTTAAAGGATTTCGGCAATTGTTGGTTGGTCACCGTCATCTTTGATCCCCGGTACTCAGATACGATATCTTCATCATTTTGATAACTTGCGAATAGTTTATATAGATACTTAAGCAATTCCTTTACAATGTCATCGTTCACATCTTCCTCCAGATCCTTTATGTACAAATCAAAAAGAACCTGAATAAATTTGTTGAATTGATGATTTGCAATGATGGAATGCATTTGAATAGTTTCTCTGTATAAAGTTTGTTGATTAGTTTTGTACAGGCGGAATCTATTTGCTTTACAGAATCCTTCAACATTTATTACACATTCGTTTCTTAATGACTGTACTTTATCAATACCAAAATACGAAGCCAGTTCTTCCCAGAATCTTTGACCTGAAAAATGATACATATTGAAACCTATAAGAGTCAGGGTGGTAAGTTGCCGCTTTTCTTGAATTTTAAATCGAGATGGATGCTGAATCATTTCTCTAAAACCATCGGACAAATTGCTAAATTCTTCCGGAGTTATTGAAACTAATCCCAGAAGGGCCTTCTTCTCATATTTTTCAGTAATTTTATTCACTCTATCCTGAAGCTGCAATATCAAGCACCTCGCTTTAATATAAACTGTAAAATAGATATTCGAATTGTAAAGGCTTTCATTTGGTGGTGTAGATGAAAAAAAGGAATATTATTGTATGATAGTAATCAAATTTTCATATAAGAATATTATAACCCTACCTAGATGATATCGAAAGTATTTTTTAAATATATTGCGATACTCTTTATTGTATCCACAAAAAGGCGGAAATAACTCCATAATCCGATTGTTCCGTCCGATTATAAAATTATCCCCGCACTCAGAATAACTATTCCTATGTTTATGTTTGATACTCTTAAGACGCAGCCGATACCGTTTTACGCTGACTCCGACGAGGATGCTCGTCTGTATTTTGTGTTGTTCGGCGAATTCCGCGGATTGCACTCTTCAATAGGTCAAGGTGCAGGAGATGTAGTCGACACCAGCGCTATAAAATTTTAGTGCAATACAAAAAAGATCAGGCAACCTCCTAAGAGATCAACCTGATCTTTTTTCATTGTCATCATCTTAGAAATCATACAATTTTATCTCGAAAACGTCATCTTCACGAATGCTCGAATTCCCGGGGAAGGAGCTGTCATCGGGAATTCGATTGCCGAAATGAACGGAATTCCCGGCGAAGATGTTTTCACCGGAAATTCAGCTTTCAATATGAGTCGGTTTCCCGATGAGGAAGCTGTCACCGGTAATTCGGCCGTCGAAATGAATAAATCCCACTCAATCCTGCACCTGCATAACCGTCTCCCGCTCAATCACCTCATGCGGCACGATCATCTTCGGCAGCAGGGCGCTTGGTTCGTGGATGTGGCGGATCAGGAGGGCGGCGGCTTGTCGGGCCAGTTCCTGGACATGGATGTCGATTGTGGTCAGGAACGGGTGGGACAGGGTCGCAAAGACGGAGTTGTTAAAGCTGATCAGCGAGATGTCGTCCGGCACTTTGTACTTGTCCAGCTGCAGATATTGCAGGACGCGCAAGGCCAGGCGGTCATCGCCGACGACGAGTCCGGTCGGTTTGGTCTCTTCGAGGAACTCCTGGAAAGCCATGAAATCAGTCGGCGTTTCGAAATAGAGTTCCGGATGGACGGTCAGTTTGGCGTCGCGCAAGGCATCGGAATAGCCTTTATAGCGTTCCTTATCGACGACTTGGGAAGGCGTCAGACCGACATAGCCAATCCGCTGGTGTCCATGCTGGATCAGGCAGTCGGCCGCCGATTTGCCGGACAGGCGGTTGTCGTTGTCGATGTAGATCGTCTCGTTCTCGTAGACATCCGGTTTCCCCAGCAGTGCGTATGGTATCTTCTCATCATGCAGGAACTTGCGGATCGGATCTTTCGCCTCCGAATACAACAGGATGAAGCCATCGACCAGTTTACGTTGATGCATCAGGCGCACGCTGTCCTTCAGTTCCGCCATCGTTTTCCCGGTCGCCAGGGAGATCATGTATTTCTGTTCGTTGCAGACGACGCCGATTTCCTGGATCATCTCGAGGAAGAGCGGATTCTGCGCAGGATTCCCCATCGTCCCCACCGGCAGGATCACGCCGATTGTTCGTGTGGACTTGTTGGCTAGGTTCTGGGCGGCGAAGTTGGGCGTATAGCCCAGTTTCTGCATCGCTTGGCGCACTTTCACTTTTGTGTTTTCGCTGATCAGCGGGCTGTCCTTCAACGTGCGCGAAACGGTTGAAGTCGCGACGCCGGCTTCTCTGGCGACATCTTTTATCGTAACGGTCATGGGCATTTTCCTCGGAGTTCATTTTTGTAACTCTAGATTACCATTTATAAGCGTACTTTTGAACCCTTGTCGTTAAAGTATTTGGCGCCAGGACGATATTGTCCCAGCCGGGATGGTGGATGGCGTCGGGCACCTCCTGCGCTTCGATCGCCAAACCGAGCTGGCTCCGCATCGGACGGCCGTTCACAAGGTAAGGTTCGTCCATGCCGGTCGTCGAAAAAAGCACGATGCTGCTGCGGTTGCTGGACAGCGCCATTTCCCGGCCGCTGCCCGCATCGCCGAGGACCAGCTGCGTTTGTTCGTCCGGGTGCATCAGGAACACGTCGTCAAAGCCTTCCGGCCGTCTTTGGATGGCATCGCCGATAAGGGTCGGTTCACGAAAATCGTACGCCGTTCCCGCCACGGCAAGCTTTTCTCCGGTCGGCAGCTTGTCGGCATCCAGCTCCAGCACTTCCTCGCAGGCCAGCTGCAAGGTGTGATCGGTGATCGGACGCTTGGCATCGCCGCTCAAGTTGAAATAGATATGGCTAGTCGGATTGAACAGCGTTTCTTCAGAGCTTTCGCCTGTCATCGTAATCGTCAGGCAGCCTTCCGCATCGAGGGAATAGCTGGTTTTCGCCTGCAGCCGGCCGGGATAGCCGACCGTTTCCGGCATCGAGTCCAAAGTGAAGGTGACGCTCACTGCTTCCGCCGTCGCTTCGGTCGTGAAGTCCCAGAACTGCTGGCCCCAACCGCGGCTGCCGCCGTGGATATGGTGCGCGCCGTTGTTCTGCTCCAACTGCACTTCGCCCCATCTGCCTCCAGCGATGCGGCCGGCGACCGGTCCAACGGTCGCGCCGAAGGAAGCCCGGTCGTTCCCGTAAGCTTCCGCATTGGCCAGGCCGAGGACGATGTTTTCGCTCTGGCCTTCCCGGTCCGGAACCAGCAAGCGGATCAGCCGGGCACCGTAGTTGATGCAGCTGACGGACATGCCGTTCGGCTGGCTCAAATCGATGCGCATGACTTGTTCCGTGCCGATGCTGCCCCATTCGCGGACAGTGATGCTAGCCATTGGCCGTCGCCTTCTCCCAGGCATCGCGCAGGACAGCAAGCGACAATGCGCTCGTGTCCGCCAAGACACGGTCGGCTTGCGCCAGCACTTCGGCGTCGCCGATTGCGACCGCGGTGATGCCTGCCGCTTTGATGGCCTCCACGCCGGAAGCGGCATCTTCCACGCCGATGCACTCAGCCGGTTGCACACCCGCAAGTGCCGCACCGGCCAAGAAAATGTCCGGAGCGGGTTTGCCTGCAGCTACTGAAGCTGGATCGACGATGCCGTCGAAGTAGTCCTTGACCTGCAAAAGCTCCAAGATGCCCGGTGCGTTCTTGCTGGCGGAAGTCACGATCGCCTTCAGACCCACTTCGCGCAATTCTTCCAACAGCGGCAGGATCCCCGGCAGGATGTCCGCCGGTGTCATTTCTTGGATCAGTTCCAGATAATGGTCATTTTTCTTTGTGCAAAAAGCTTCTTTTTCAGCTGTGGAATATTTATCCGCCAAACCACCGAATGCCAAGATGCGCTCCAGCGAATCCATCCGGCTGACGCCCTTCAGCTCTTCATTGAAGGCTTCGTCGACGGTGATACCCAACTCCGCGCCGAGATCACGCCAGGCCAAAAAATGGAACTTGGCGGTGTCGGTGATGACACCATCCAAGTCGAACAATACTGCTTTCAACATTTCATTCTCTCCTTTGATGTCGCTCATGCGGACACGGTCTTTTTCAGTGCGACTTTGATTTCATCTTTCAGCTGCAGCGCTTCGTCATAGATGCGGACAGGCAACGCTTCGCCCTTCACCAAGGTCAGGCTGACGTGTTCTTCGCTCACTGCAATCAGGATCAAGCGACCGCGGTAGTTGATGTGGAATTGGTAGTGCGTCCAGTCTTTCGGCAAGAACGGCGCGAAGCTCAGACCGTCTTTGGCACGCATGCCGGCGAAGCCTTCCGCAATCGTCAACCAGCTGCCGGTCATCGAAGTGATGTGCAAACCGTCTTCGGTATCGTTGTTGTAATTGTCCAAATCCAGGCGGGCGGTGCGTTGGTACAGTTCCACAGCTTTTTCTTCCTTGTGCAGTTCGGCGGCAAGGATGGCGTGGATGCATGGTGACAAGCTTGATTCATGCACAGTCATCGGCTCGTAGAAGTCGAAGTTGCGTTCTTTTTCTTCCAGCGTAAATTCGTCACCGAACAGGTAGATGCCTTGTAGCACATCCGCTTGTTTGATGAAGCAGGAACGCAGGATTTTGTCCCATGACCATTTTTGGTTCAACGGCAGATCGGCCGGGTCCAAAGCGCTGACCGGTTTCAGATCCTTGTCAAGGAAAGTGTCGTGCTGCACGAAAACTTGGCGCTCTTCATCGTACGGGAAGTACATGTTGTCGATGATGTCCTGCCATTTTGCTTTTTCGGCTGCGGTGATGCCCAGCGCTTCTGCGCGTTCCGGATATTTCTCCAGGCTTTCCAAAGTATAACGCAGCACCCAGACAGCCAAGCGGTTTGTGTACCAGTTGTTGTTGATGTTGTTTTCGTACTCGTTTGGTCCGGTCACGCCATGGATCATGTAGCATTGCTTGTTTTGTGAGAAGTGTACGCGGTCCGCCCAGAAACGGCTGACGGCGCTGAGCACTTCCAGCCCTTCTTCGGCCAGGTAGCTTTCATCGCCTGTATAGGCGGTGTAATTGTAGATTGCATAAGGAATCGCCCCGTTGCGGTGGATTTCCTCAAACGTGATTTCCCATTCATTGTGGCACTCCACGCCGGTGAAGGTAACCATCGGATACAACGCGCCCTTCAATCCTTGTTGCTTCGCATTATGGAAAGCGCCCGGCAATTGGTTGTGGCGGTATTTCAAAAGATTGCGGGTAACTTCCGGCTCGGTGACCGCCAAGTAGAATGGCACGCCGTAAGCTTCCGTATCCCAGTAGGTAGCGCCGCCGTATTTCTCGCCGGTGAAGCCTTTCGGTCCGATGTTCAGGCGCTCATCTTCCCCATAATAGGTGGAGAACAGCTGGAACAGGTTGAAACGGATCCCTTGTTGCGCTTCGTCGTCTCCGCCGATTTCAACATCCGCCAGTTCCCAACGTTTCGCCCACTGGTTCGCTTGCGTTGCTTCCAACTCCTCAAAGCTTTGGCCCGCTACTTTTGTGGCGTAGATTTCTTCAGCGGTTGCTGCCAGCTGATCCTTCGCATGATCGCGGCTCGTTGTCAGCGTCACGTATTTCTCTAATGAGAGGACTTGGCCTTTTTCGGTTTCCCCTTCGAACACTTGGGAGACGAACAGCTCTTTGCTGTTGGCGCCGGCAGACGTGAATCCTGTCACTTTGTGGTGCATCGTTGCAGCCACGCTGAAGCGTTCGATGCCGAAGTTGTTCGGGATCGTTTCGACGACCAAGGTATCATCCGTTTGTTCCACCCATTCCCAGAACATTTCTTCATAGTTGGCATCCTCGTTTTGGACATTCCCGTCCAGAGCGCTTTCGATACGGATCGCGGCCTTTTCTGAAGCTGTGATTTCCACTTTGATCGCGCAAAGTTCCTTGATGTCGATGCTAAGGAAACGCGTGAAATGGACGGTGATTTCTTTACCGTTCTTCACTACCGTAAAGAAGCGTTCCAAGCGGCCTTTTTGCATGTCCAACGTCAAGGCAAAATCTTTCAGCTCATCCTTATAAAGATCGACTTCTTCACCGTCCACAAAGAGATGCATATAGATGAAATTCATCGCATTGATCACTTTGCCGAAATAGTCCGGATAGCCGTTTTTCCACCAGCCGACGCGGGTTTTGTCCGGATACCAGACGCCCGCCAGATACGTACCTTGATGGTGGTCGCCCGAGTAAGCTTCCTCGAAATTGCCGCGCATGCCCATATAGCCGTTGCCGAGACTGGTCAAACTTTCCTGCAGGCGGCGGTTTTCTTTGTCTAATTGTTTGGTTGTCACTTTCCATGGATTGATCTCAAAAATTTGTTGCGTCATCATTGGTTCCCCCTTATTTGTTCTTCCCCCATAGTTTACGTGCAATCGGTTGCATTGTCAATGCATAAGTTGCATTATTATTTCCGTCGGCTACTTTTCTTGGTTCGCCGCGCTTTCCTTCCTCTATGCACGAAAGTTCGATTTTATTCTGAAATAGAACGCTTGCATAATTTCTGGATATGGTCTATACTTCGAATCGTAAACATTGCAATCGATTGCACCAATAAATTTTGAGAGGAGATTTAAAATGAAAAAAATATTTACGTTCGATTTTTGGCAAAAATTCGGTAAGGCTTTAATGGTCGTCATCGCGGTCATGCCGGCAGCTGGTTTGATGATCAGTATCGGCAAGATGATCGCTATGTTCTCTGGAGATTTCCAATTGTTGCTGACAACGGCTGGGGTTATCGAGGATCTGGGCTGGGCTGTCATCGTCAACTTGCATATCCTTTTCGCTGTCGCCATCGGGGGATCTTGGGCGAAAGAACGTGCCGGCGGAGCCTTCGCTGCTTTGCTTGCTTTCATCCTGATCAACCGCACAACCGGTAAACTTTTCGCAGTGACCGGAGATATGTTGGCTACGGACGGAGCGACTACCAAAACCTTGTTCGGCCAGGACATCCTGGTGAACGGCTACTTCACTAACGTTTTGGGCGCACCTGCTTTGAATATGGGTGTCTTCGTCGGGATCATCGCCGGTTTTGTCGGTGCGGTAATCTTCAATAAGTACTATAACTACCGCAAACTTCCTGATGCGTTATCTTTCTTCAACGGCAAACGCTTCGTACCTTTCGTCGTCATCGGTTGGTCCGTGCTCATTTCCCTTGTCTTGGCAATCATCTGGCCAGTCGTTCAGACCGGCATCAATAATTTCGGGATTTGGATCGCCGATTCCGCCGACACCGCACCGATCTTGGCGCCGTTCGTCTACGGTACGCTGGAACGTCTGTTGTTGCCGTTCGGTCTGCACCATATGCTGACGATTCCGATGAACTACACATCTTTGGGCGGAACTTACACAATTTTGACAGGCGCTGCCGCAGGTTCGCAAGTATTCGGCCAGGATCCACTTTGGTTGGCTTGGGCCAGCGACCTAGTGAACCTGAACAACACAGGTGACACAGCCGCCTACAGCGAATTATTGAATGCATTCACTCCGGCCCGCTTCAAAGTCGGCCAAATGATCGGCGCAGCCGGCAGCCTGATGGGCTTGGCTTACGCTATGTACCGCAATGTCGATGTCGACAAACGTCCGAAATACAAATCCATGTTCTTCTCGGCAGCCATTGCCGTTTTCCTGACAGGTGTTACTGAACCCCTCGAGTACATGTTCATGTTCGCTGCACCGCTGCTTTACGGCGTCTACGCAGTCCTGCAAGGGGTCGCATTCGCCATGGCCGACATCATCAGCCTGCGCGTCCACTCCTTCGGTACGCTGGAATTCCTGACTCGCATCCCGATGTCTTTGAAAGCCGGCTTGTGGATGGATGTCGTCAACTACATCTGGGTGACGATCGCATTCGCCGTCATCATGTACTTCGTCGCCAATTTCATGATCAAGCGCTTCAAGTTCGCAACGCCAGGCCGTTTGGGCAATTACACAGATTTTGACGGCGAAACGGAAGATTCTGCTGCTTCCGCTGCGATTCCAGAAGGCGATGCGGGTGCGTCCGACAACGATTCGCTTGTTTGGAACATCATCAACGCATTCGGCGGGCAGGAAAACATTTCCGAAGTAGATGCCTGCATGACCCGTCTGCGCGTCACAGTCAAGGACGAAACGAAAGTGGCCGAAGACAAAAAATGGTCCACGCTGGGCGCACGCGGCGTCATCCGCAAAGGCAAAGGCATCCAAGTCGTGTACGGTCCGCAAGCGGATGTCCTAAAATCTGATATAATAGATGTATTAGGAAAATAGAAAGGTGAGGACCACATGAAACTACTGACTTTGAATGCGTACAGTTGGATCGATACGGACGATGACAGCGTCTATGCCCCCCTGATCACCGACATTCTGGAAAATGAATACGATGCGATCGCCCTGCAGGAAGTGAATCAGCTTTCGAACGGGCCGGTCATCAACGAACCGGAAGGCTACCACGCGACGCAGAATGAAATCCCGATCAAGGAAAACAACTTCGCTTATTTTCTCGTGCAGGCGTTGGCAGAAAAAGGCCTTGCGTATCAGTGGTCCTGGGTACCGTGCCATGTAGGCTACGATGTCTACGATGAAGGCATCGCCCTACTGAGCAAAGCACCGATTCAGTCAGTGGAACACGTCCAACTCTCAGCAAGCAATGATTTCGAAAGCATCCACACACGCCGCGCTTTGGTCCTCGAGACCGAATCGGCCGCGTTCGTCTCCGTCCACCTGTCCTGGTGGAAAGAGGAAGAAGAAAATCCGTTCCTGAGGGAGTGGGCTTCCGTGGAAACAGCCGTCAAAAACTTGCGCGGCAAGAAGCCCATCTACGTCATGGGCGACTTCAACAATCCGGCCGATGTCCGCAACCAAGGTTACGACCTGATCACGCAGACCGGTTGGCAGGATGCCTACGCCGTCGCTGCAGTCCGTGAGGGTTCCGCAACCGTTCCACCGGCGATCGCCGGTTGGGAAGGAAACGAAGTGCCGCTGCGCATCGACTACATCTTCTCGGACCGACCGCAAGCGGTCGAGAGCTACGAAGTCAAGTTCGATGGCAAAAAGTTGGCTTGCGTGTCGGACCATTATGGGGTTGCTGTGACGTATGTTTGATGATAAATGTTAATGAATAAGAGAAAAAAGCTGTCTCATGTAATGATGAGGCAGCTTTTTTTGTTGAATAGAGTTCTCGTCGGGCCAGGTTGTCGGATAACTCTTAAGAATCCGACATCCAGACAACTAATCACGGCTCGATTGTCGGATAACTCTTAAGAATCCGACATCCAGACAAATGGTCACGGCTTGCTTGTCGGATAACTCTTAAGAATCCGACATCTGTCCCCCAAAAAAACAGGAGCCGCTCTATATCGGGGCGGCTCCTGCTTTTTGTGTTTTTTAACATTCTGTTTTTTATTTTTGCTTGAGGCGACTTATTATAGATGCGTCAAAGCAATGACTAACTCATCAATTTTATTTGCGGGAAAGTCATCGTATAGACAAATGGAGTTACGTCGGACAAACCATGCAAATAAAGCGCCGTTTCATGGGAGTATACGCCTTTCGCAAACCGCCTTTGAAAAACATACATTTCATCCTCAAAGTAAAGCGGAGATAAATCCCCCCGCTGATCTTTTCAAAGCCCTCTTTTTTCAAAAGATTCAATGAGCCCTGATTCGGAAAGCCACTCTCCTTCAACGTAGCCAAGAACACAACGCCGTGGTTTTTCTCTACCTCGTACGCCAAGAGCTCCATTAATTTCTTTTGATTTGCCTCCATAGCACTCACCGCTTTTTTGATTTTTATACATCAAAGAACACATAAATGTAGTGCAAAAGTCAGAAAATTGCACTTATCGATACAGGCAACCATAGGCTCACCAAAGCTGGGATTGCGAAATTCAGCGATGCTTTCTTTCGCCTCTTGCGGGCTGTATCCTGAAGCAATCAGCCGTTCAAAAGTATCCTTTGTGCATTTTGGTTCGTTCATGCTCAATTGATTATCCACTGCTTCCAACATGGTTACTTTCAATTCTCTGCTTACCATCACTAACACCTCACCAATGATATAGGTTTTTAGCACTGCACTTTATGTACCTCTAGTTTACCATATCTGCACTTCGCGGGGCACTTCTGGGCGGAAAGTAACAGATAATAAACTGTCACCTCCGGCTTCTTCGGCTTCGCCGGGGTTCGGCTGCCTGGAAATCATTCTTCTCCGGCTAACATTCGCTTGCCGATGCTGATCGTCCGGCGCGTCGCTCAACTCCGGGCAGCACGTCTCTGGCCGTAGCTGACGGGCACCAAGGTGGCACGTTGATTGAAAACATGAATAACTCTGAATTATCCATGTTTCTCGCGGGAAAAACTCGCCCCAGTCCTAAAAAGACAGGAGCCGCCCCGAAAATTGGGACGGCTCCTGTCTTTTCTCATTTATAAGCCGGCAGGTAATCGCCATGGGCAGCGATCAGTTCGTCCACCATTGCTTTTATTTCCGAAATGGACAGTTCAGCATTCGCATGCGGATCCATCAAGGCGGCTTGATAAATTTTGTCTTTTTCTAGCGTCATTGCAGCCTCCACCGTCAACTCCTGGACATTGATGTTTGTCCGGTTCAATGCGGCCAGTTGCGTAGGGAGATCGCCCACATAGGTAGGTTGAACGCCGTTTTTGTCCACCAGACACGGCACTTCCACACAGCAATTTTCCGGCAAGTTCGTGATCAGACCTTTGTTGAGAACATTCCCGGCAATCATGGTTGGCGTTCCGGTTGTAATCGCATCCATAATGTAAGAGGCATATTCGCGGCTTCTTGTGTGTTCCAGCGAGCCGTTGTTGACGATGTCTTCTCTTTGAAGTTCCCAATCAGCGATTTGTTTCACGCATCTTCTCAGATATTCATCAAGCGGAATCTGCAGTTGGTCAATCAATTCCGGATAATTTTTCTTGATGAAGTAAGGATGGTACTCTGCATTATGCTCGCTGGACTCCGTGATGTAGTAACCAAAGTGTTTCATCAATTCAAAGCGCACAGAATCCTTATGGGGATCAGCGATTTTTGCAGCCAGGCTGCGGATTTCGGGATAAAAATCTTTTCCGTTCCGGTTGATTTCCAACAGCCAGGCCATATGGTTGATGCCGGCGATTTTCCATTGGAATTCATCCAGATTATATTGATCTTTTATGCCCAGATGTTCGAACAGTTCCGGCACACAGACTTGGACGCTGTGGCACAAGCCGACCGTTTTGATCTTCGTCGCTTTCAGCATGCCCATCGTCAAAATGGCCATCGGATTGGTGTAGTTCAACAGCCACGCATCCGGACATACTTCTTCCATGTCTTTGGCGATGTCAAACATAACCGGAAGCGTGCGCAGCCCTCTGAAAATACCGCCGATACCGGTAGTGTCCCTGATCGTCTGCTGCAAGCCGTATTTTTTCGGAATCTCGAAATCAATCACAGTGCTCGGTTTGTATCCGCCCACTTGGATCGCATTGATGACGAAATTCGCGTCCTTCAGAGCTTCTTTCCTGTCGCTGAAAGACTGTATGTTGGCGCGGTTTTGGTTCGAGTTTTTGTTGATGGTCTGAAGCATCAGTTCGGATTCTTTCAAGCGTTTTTCATCAATATCGTATAATGCGATTTCTGCATCCTGAAGGCTCGGCGTCAACATCGCGTCCCCCAAAACATTCTTTGCGAAAATTGTGCTCCCTGCACCGATAAAACAAATTTTAACCATGTCCATGCTCCTTTTCCATTTAATGTCTCCAGTATAGTTGATTCCTACTGAATAAGAAGGGCATGGTTTTAGCTGCAGGGTACAATTTTATAGGTCTTATTTTCCAGCCTTATATCCGGTCGGCGAACTGTGGAACCTGTTTTTGAAGGCCCGTGAAAAAGAATGCCGGTTCTGATAGCCTACTGCGGTTGCTATTTCCTCAACCGACAATTCGGTCGTTTTCAACAACTGGCCGGCCTTGTTCATCCGGTACAGGTTCAAATATTTGAGGGCGGTCAAGCCCAACTCCTCTTTGATGACCTGGCTAAAGTAGGAAGGGTGAAGGTACATCGATTTCGCAATTTCTTCGATCGTCAAATCCTCACGATAATAATTATTTTCAACGTACAACAAAAAGGCTTCGCTGTATTTCTTCGTTCGGCTGATTCGGATGTCCGTTTCAATATTTTCATTATGGATTTTGAAGAAAGAAAAAATGTCACAAAAGAGGGCCTGATTCGCCAGTTTCTTGGAATCGTCAAAAAAATCGGATTGCATGAAATGCGCGAATTTCCCCTGCAGCTCTTCTTTCGTGTCGACTTGGCCTATGTAGTCTTTCGCTCCGATGCCGTTCGTATGCAGGATTTCTTTCACCTTGTTGCCTGCAAAGCCTATCCAATAGTATTCCCAAGGATCATCCGCATCCGCTTCGTAATCGACCAGCTCATTCGGCCGAATCAGGAAAAAATCGCCCGTACCCAAGCGATGCGTTGTATCGTTCACGATATACCGCCCTTTTCCGCTTATCACAAAGTGCACGATATAGTTGTCCCGCAACGAAGGGCCAAATCGATGCCTACTCTTGCACTTCTCATATCCTACATTGAAAAAATAGAAATCCGAGAAATAATATTCTTTGAAATATAGATCCTTTAAGTGTTTTTCGTCCATGGCGTAACCTCTGCTGTCTGTTTATGTGTCATTATTGTTATATGGATAGATTGTAGCACACCCGCTGACGATGGCGAAAGGATGGATATCTGTGCGTTATTCATCTTTTCGGGCCCAAGTGCCGCCCAAAACATGGATAAATCCGCATTATCCATGTTTCGCGCACGACAAAATCAGAGAAACCCAAAAAGCGCCCCCGCGAGGGCGCTTTTTGGGTTTATTTACTGAAACATTCTTATCCTTTGACCGACCCCGATGTCACGCCTTCAACGTAGAAGCGTTGCATGAAGATGAACAGGATCGTGATCGGGATGGCGATGAGCACGCAGCCGGCGGTGAACGCCATGAACAGCGAGTTGGCGGTTGTGCGGGTCATCATCGTGAACAGGCCGATCGCGATTGTGTAATTCGGGATGTTGTCGCCCATGATGATTTTGGCGAAGATGAAGTCCATCCACGGCCCCATGAAAGCCAGCAACGACGTGTACACGATGATCGGTTTGGACAGCGGCAGCGTGATTTTCGTGAAAATCTGCCACTTGTTGGCGCCGTCGATCATGGCCGATTCGTCGAGCGCCATCGGGATCGTGTCGAAGAAGCCTTTAGCGATGTAGAAGCCGAGCGCGGATCCGGCGGAATAGACCAGAATCAAGGCAAGCAGGCTTTCGGTCAGGTTCAGGGCTTTCAGGATGTAGTAGACGGCGATCATGCTCATGAAGCCGGGGAACATATTCAGCACCAAGGCGACTTTCAGGAACGGTTTGCGCATTTTGAAGCGCAGACGCGACAGGGCGTAGGCCATGGCGATCGTGATGAGGGTCGACAGGATGCAGCTGATTACGGAAACGAACAGCGTGTTCAGGAACCATCGGACAAACGGATAGTTCCCGGATGTGTTCAGCAGCAGAATTTTATAGTTTTCCAAAGTGAACGATTTCGGGATGATGTACGGGACGAACGCGCCGCCCTCTGCCCGGAAGCTGGTCAGAACGATCCAAACGATCGGGAACAGCCAAATGACCGACAGGACAGCCAGGATGGCGTAGACTGCAGCAAGCGAATACCGCCGCTGCGCTTTGTATCCTGTTGTTTTCTTTGCTTTTGCCATTTTTTAGCCCTCCTTGAATGAATTCGTTCTTGTGTAAGCCAACAAACTGAAAGCTGCCGACAGGATGAAGATCAGAATGCCGATGACGGACGCCAAGTTGTAGTCCATCGTATTGACGGTCAAATTGTACAGCCAAGTGACCAACAAATCCGTCGAACCCGCGCCGTAAAAGTCGGAATTCGAAGGTCCGCCGCCGGTCAGCAGGAAAATGACGTTGAAGTTGTTGATGTTGCCGATGAACTGTTGGATCAACGCCGGCATCATCACGAACAGGATCTGCGGGAAGGTGATGTTGCGGAAAATCTGCAGCTTGTTCGCGCCGTCGATCCGCGCCGCCTCAATCTGGTCGGTCGGCAGGTTTTGGATGATACCCGTGGAAACCAGCATCGTTGCCGGGATCCCGATCCACATGTTGACGACGATGACCGTGATTTTTGCCCAAATCGGATCCGTCAAAAACGGGATGGCGGAATCGATCAGCCCTAGGTTCAGCAGCGTTGCGTTGATCGGACCCGCGCCGTTCAAGAGGTTGCGCATGACCAACAGCGAAATGAACTGCGGCACAGCCATCGTGATGACGAAAATCGTGCGCCAAACGCCTTTGAATTTCAGGCCTTTGGTGTTGATCAAAAGCGCGAGCAGGATGCCGAAGAAAAAGCAAGTGACCGTCGCCAGCGTCGCCCAGATCAGCGTCCAGCCCAAGACCGGGAAGAAAGTGTCTGCCATATTCCCTGAAATGACGTTGCCGAAATTCACCAAGCCGACCCACGTGAAGAGGTTTTTCGGCGGCAGGTGCGTGTGGTCATAGTTTGTGAAGGCGATCGAAATCATGTAGAGCAGCGGCAGGATCGTGAACAGCAGCACGCCCAACAACGGAATCGTCATCAAGGTGGCGTGGAAACGTTCATTCAGCAAGCTTCCCAGATCATCCATCGTGCTCGGGATCTTTTTGCCCGCTTGCTTCAGTTCATGGAGATGCCGCGCGCTTTTCAGATTGATGACGTACAAGCCGACGAGGACCACACAGATTACAATGGCAGCAATGCCGAATAATAGCAGTAACATCGAGTTGTCGCCCTCTTGCAGCACTTCAATCCCTAGGCGTTCGTCAAAAACGAGCCCTTGCTCCCGGGTGCCCAACGTCGCCAACATGGCCAGCGCCCGCAGTCCGTTGCGGATCAGCCAATAGAAGAAGGCGATCTGCGATAACAGGAAAATCAAACCTTTTAAGTATTGTTTATTGGCAAGATTGGCGGCCCCCATGACAACAAAGGAAAGTTTTGTTGCGATGTCCCCTTCTTTGAACAATTCCCGAAAGGTCATCTGCTGGCCGTAACTTTTTTTCTTGAACATGGCTTCCCCACTCACTTTCTTGATTTAAATAAGAGGGACGAAAGATGCGTAATCTTTCGCCCTCCCTTTTTGTGTTTTTGTTATTCTTTTTCTTCCTTAGGTTCCGTTACTTTGGATGTGTCTTCGACCAGTTTGTCCAGTTTTTCCATGTATTCGTCTGCGGTGATGTTGCCTTTGTATGCATCATTGATGATGGCATCCATCGCTGGCCAGAACGAAACGATTTCCGGAACTTTAGGCATTACGACTGAATGAGTGGATTGGGACATTTCCATGACCGCTTTTGCTACAACATCTTCTTGCACTTCCGCATTTGCCTGAACGACTTTGTTTGATGGGATGACGCCCATTTCCTGGAATTCAGTCATTTGGGAAGTTTCATTGGACAGGTAGTTTGCCAAAGCCATGGATGCTAAAGGAGCATCTGTCTGTTGGTTGACCGCAAACAATTTGACTCCCAAGAAAGCTTTCATTTGAACTTCGCCGCTACCGAAATCGACTGTCGGATAAGCCGCAACGCCCATGTTCTCGCCCAAGGCTTTGATGACATCATTTTTGGACCAAGGACCGGAAAGGAACGCATCGGAAACGCCTGCTTCCAAGTTGGCCAAAGCTTCCGCGCCGGATTGGATCACGCCTGGATTGTTCTTTTGAGCTGCAATCCACGCAAGCACTTCAGCACCTTTTTCGCTGTTGAAGTCGGTTCCGCTTGGGTCTTCGCCGGTTTCACCGTACAAGTGCAGGCCGTTACTCATGAACAGCGGTCCAAAGATATAGTTGGCGCCGGCTTCAGCAAAGTTTGTGCCGATTTTGCCTTTTTCAGACAATGTCGTCCAACTCTTCACATCGTCTTCAGTCAGTTTCGCTTTGTTGTAGTAGAGAACTTGAGATTCAACGCCGTATGGGTAGCCGTAAAGCTCATCGTTCCACGTTACGCCTTCGACAGCCGATTCCACGTTATTTGCTTTTACTTCATCTGCATATTTTGTGTTCGGATATAACAGACCTGCTTCAGCCATTTGACCGACTTGGTCGTGCGGCATCATGAAAACGTCAGCCGCTGCTTTTGGATCTTTCGAGACATCTTTCTTTGCATCAGCTGAGCTTCCTGCTGCCACTTCAACCGTAACTTCAGGAAATTCTTTTTCAAACTCTGCTACAATCCCTTTGAAGACTTCCACGTGATCTGTGTCCACCCACAATTTGACGTCGCCTTCCACAACGACTTCTCCGGATGTGTTTTCAGCTGAGCCTGTATCGCTTGTATCAGCTGTGCCGCCGCATGCGCCCAAGATTAAAGCAGATGCTCCCAAGATTAAACCGCTTCCAAAATATCTTTTCCAATTTGTTCTCACTTGTGTGTCCCCCTTGAAATGAATTTCGATTACAGGTTTGATTATGCAACCGATTGCTTAAATAGTCAAGCTTTATTTCTCAAAAAAAGAATACGTTTTATTCCGACGAGCTGCCCGATTGCTTGTAAAAAGCTTGTTTATATAGGATTACCAAGGTTTTGCGATCATCCGAAGGTCAACGGACCGCATTTCCCTCTCTAAAAATAAAATGCAACCGATTGCTAAAAGTTCTTGCAACCGATTAGGCATTGTGCCACAATGTGGGAAAACAAAGAATAAAAGGAGCCGATTTTATATGAACACTTCCGCACTTTACCATCGCCCCGAGAGCGAATTCGCCTATCTGTATGACCATGAAACGATGCACGTCCGGCTGCGGACTGCCCGCGGAGACGTAAGGGAGATGGCCTTACTATACGGAGACCCTTATTTCCTGGACAAAGAAGAATGGTTCCGCAAACCGCTGCAGATGATCAAAACCCTTTCCACCGATCTGTACGATTATTGGTTCGTGGAAGTGAAGGCTCCCTTGAAGCGTTTGGCCTATGCATTCGCCTTGAAGGGCTTTGACGGCATTTCGGTCTTTTACGGCGATCACGGCGTTTATCCATTAGAGGAAGAATATTTGCGGATGCCGAACAATTATTTCCGGATGCCTTTCTTCCATGAAGTCGATCGCTTCAATACGCCGGAATGGGTCAAGGAAACCGTCTGGTATCAGATTTTCCCGGAGCGCTTTGCCAACGGGGATTCTAGTAATGATCCGGAAGGCACATTGGCTTGGGGATCGGCAGATCCCAGTCGGGAGAACTTCTTCGGGGGCGACCTGCAGGGGGTCATCGACAAGCTTGATTATCTGGAGGACCTGGGCATAAACGGCATCTATTTCTGTCCGATTTTTGAAGCGGCTTCCAACCACAAATACGACACAATCGATTACCTGAAGATCGATCCGGCCTTCGGTGACGCCGAAACATTCAGAAAACTCGTGGACGAATGCCACAAGCGCGGCATGAAAGTCATGCTGGATGCCGTCTTCAACCATATCGGCGATTCCTCGCCGCAATGGCAGGACGTCCTTAAAAATGGGGAAGATTCACAATACGTCGACTGGTTCCACATCAATGAGTTTCCGGTTTCCTACAAACGCGGCGAAAATTTTGAAGATGCCTACGACATCACCTACGATGTCTTTGCGGCCAATCCGCACATGCCGAAACTGAACACGGCCAATCCGGAAGTGCAGGATTATCTGCTGAACATCGCCCGTTATTGGATCGAAGCCTTCGATATCGATGCATGGCGCCTGGATGTCGCGAACGAAGTCGACCACGCGTTTTGGAAAAAATTCCGGATCGTCTGCGATGAAGCAAAAAAAGATTTCTATATTCTTGGTGAAATTTGGCATTCCTCCCAAAACTGGCTGCAGGGCGATGAATTCCATGCCGTCATGAACTACGCCTTCACCGATGCGATCATGGGCTACTTCGTGAAGAATGAACTATCCTTGAGTAAAATGGTGTCGGAAATGAACAACCAATTGATGCTCTACCGTGATCAGACGAACCAGATGCAGTTCAACATTTTGGATTCCCATGATACGCCGCGCCTGTTGACGGAGGCCAATGAGGACAAGGACATCATGAAACAAGCCATGGCCTTCACCTATATCCAGCCCGGCGTGCCTTGTCTATACTACGGGGACGAAATCGGCCTGACCGGCGGGATGGACCCGGATTGCCGTAAGTGCATGGTCTGGGAAGAAGACAAGCAGGACCGCGATCTGCACGCCTTCGTGAAGAAACTGAACGGCTTGCGCAGAACGCAGCAAAAAATCCTTTCGGAAGGAACCGTTTATTGGCGCCAGGTTTCCGAGGAATCGGGCGTGATCATCTTTGAGCGCATGCTCGGCGGCGAGGTCATCCGCGGTGCCTTCAACACCGGCGAACACGCGGCCCGGGTTGAGCTGATCGGCGATGCTTTGTTCGCAAATCTGGCGGACGTGTCGGACGGAGCTGTCGAATTGGAGCGCAAAGGTTTTGTGTTGATGAAAGAATAGCCCTGCATATTGAAGACAACAAACAAGAGATGAGGTTGCAGCATGGAAAAACATTGGTGGCAAGAGGTCGTCGTTTATCAGATCTATCCGCGGAGCTTCAAGGACAGCAACGGCGACGGCATCGGCGATATCGCCGGCATGACCGAAAAATTGGACTACTTGGAAAAATTGGGGATCGGGGCCATCTGGCTTTCGCCTGTCTACCAGTCGCCGAACGACGACAACGGGTATGACATTTCCGACTACGAAGCCATTCTCGATGAGTTCGGGACGATGGAGGAGATGGAGCATTTCATCGCGGAGGCCGGCAAGCGCAACATCAAAATCGTGATGGATCTGGTGGTCAACCACACTTCGGACGAGCATGCCTGGTTCGTCGAAGCCAAAAAAGGCAAGGACAATCCCTACCGCGACTATTACGTCTGGGCGGATCCGGCTGAAGATGGCGGCGTGCCGAACGGATTGGGATCGGCTTTCTCCGGCCCGGCCTGGGAATGGGATGAAAAGAGCGGTCAATATTACCTGCATCTTTTCAGTAAAAAACAGCCGGACCTGAACTGGCAGAACGAGCAGATGCGCCGGGACATCTACGCGATGATGAACCGCTGGATCGCGAAAGGCATCGGCGGCTTCCGCATGGACGTCATCGACCTGATCGGGAAGATCCCTGAAGAGGGCATCACCGGCAACGGCCCGCATCTGCATGAATTCCTGCAGGAAATGCACCGGGAAACATTCGGCGCCCACGACCTGCTGACCGTCGGCGAAACCTGGGGCGCGACCCCTGAGATCGCCAAACTGTATTCCGCTCCTGAACGCAACGAACTATCGATGGTTTTCCAATTCGAGCACATCGGCCTCGACCAGCAACTGGACGGCGAGAAATGGGATCTGCAGCCGATGCGAGTGGCCGAACTGAAACGGATTCTGGCGAAATGGCAGACCGAACTCGGCCACGACGGCTGGAATTCCTTGTTCTGGAACAACCACGATTTGCCGCGGATGCTTTCGCGTTGGGGCAACGATGGGGTTCACCGAATCGAGAGCGCCAAAATGCTGGCGATCCTGCTGCATATGCTGAAAGGCACGCCCTACATTTACCAGGGCGAGGAAATCGGCATGACCAACACGCCAATCGCTGACATCGCGGAAGCAAGGGACATCGAAACGCTCAATATGCACCGCGAACGCCTGGCGAAAGGCTATTCCGAAGCGGATATCCTGGCTTCGATCAACGCCAAAGGCCGCGACAACGCCCGCCGCCCGATGCAGTGGGACGCTTCCCTGCACGGCGGCTTCACGGCCGGCACGCCTTGGATCGGCGCGAATGAGAATTACGCGACCATCAATGCGGAAGCGGCGCTGGCCGATCCGGATTCGATTTTCTACACTTACCAAAAGCTGATCCGCCTGCGCAAGGAAAACCCGATCGTGGTCTGGGGCGATTTCGAGCTGGTCGATACGGTCGACGAGGTCATCAGCTATTACCGGGAGTACGCGGGCGAGCGCTGGCTGGTCGTCACCAACTTCTCCGATGCCGCGCAGCCGTTTTCGGTGGATGACGAAATAGTTGAAGTCATCATCCATAATTACGGAATGGCGCTCAGCGATCTGAAGGACCTGCAGCTGCTTCCATGGCAAGCCTTCGTGGTGAAGGTGACCGCATGAACGGATGGTGGAAAAATGCGGTAGGCTATCAGATTTACCCGCGGAGTTTCCGCGATGCCAACCACGACGGCATCGGCGATCTGCAGGGCATCATCGAAAAGCTGCCCTATCTGCAGTCGCTGGGCATCGATTTCATCTGGCTGAATCCCGTCTACGCTTCACCGAACGTCGATAACGGCTACGACATCTCCGATTACCAGGATATCCATCCCGATTTCGGGACGATGGCCGACTTCGCGGAACTGCTGGAAAAAGCCCATGCGGCAGGCATCAAGATCATCATGGATCTGGTCGTGAACCATACGAGCGATCAGCATCCCTGGTTTCTGGAAGCGAAAAAAGGCAAAGACAACCCGTACCGCGATTATTATTTATGGGCGGACGCCACCGAAAATAAAATGCCGAATGCTTGGCAAAGTTTCTTCGGCGGCTCGACCTGGACGTACGATGAAAATTCGGGCCAGGCCTACTTCCATGTCTTTGCGCCGGAACAGCCGGATCTGAACTGGAAAAACCCGCAAGTGCGGGAAGAAATCTGCCGGATGATCCGCTGGTGGCTGGATCTGGGGATCGACGGCTTCCGTTTGGATGCCATCAGCCATATCCAAAAAGAACCGTGGGATTTCAAAATCAGCGACAACCCCTGGGCTCCCTTCATGAATGTCGCGGGAATCGAAGTCTATATGCAAGAGCTGAAGGAAATTTTTGATGCCTACCCGATCATGACGGTCGGGGAAGCGAGCGGCGTTTCCAGCAAAAAAGCCGTGCACTGGACCAAAGAGGACGGCTATCTGAACATGATCTTCGAGCTGGAACACAACGTGCGCGAAGGACAGCCGGGCGCGGAACGGCTCAATCTGCTGGGCTTCAAAAAGGTGCTGTCCCGCTGGCAAAAGGACTTGGGATCGAACGGCTGGAACGCCCTCTACGTGGAGAACCATGATAATCCGCGGATCGCCTCGATCCTCGGGGACGAATCGCCGAAATCCGCCAAAGCGATCGCGACGATGTACATGCTGCTGAAAGGCACACCCTTCATCTATCAGGGCCAGGAGATCGGCATGACCAACTTCGCTTTCGAGTCGATGGAGCAAGTCGATGCCCAAGATTCGCACAACCTCTACCGACTGTTGTTGGACAGCGGCGCCTCGCCGGAGGAAGCGTTAAGGAACGTCACCCACTGGACCCGCGACCATTCGCGCACGCCGCTGCAGTGGGATGGCGGCATGTTCGGCGGCTTTTCCGAGCTGCTGCCCTGGATGGCGGTCAACTCCAACACCGCGCAGGTGAACATTTTTGATCAGGAAAAGGACGAGCAGTCCGTTTTGAATCACTACAAGGAATTGATCCAGCTGCGCAAGGAGCAGCCCTTCTTTGCCGACAGCGCCTTCGAACTGATCCTGAAAAACCATCCGCAAGTGTTCGCTTACCTGCGGAAAACCGACACAAAACAGGTGCTCGTGCTCACGAACATCAGCCGGAAACCTTGCCGGATCGACCTGCCGACGCGGGTGGCCAACAAAAACTGGCGGATGCTGTCGACGAATGCGGAGCAGGCGACGGTGGAGAAGCGGATCTGGATGCAGCCGTACGATGCTTGGGTGTTTGAGGCGATCGGCTGAAGCGATCGGTGTAGTGGCTATGGAGTGCCTGCCGGTGGACGGAGGTGAGCGGCCCGGAATCGGGGGGGAGCCTCAACTCCGGTGAAGCTCCGCCAACCGGAGGACGACGGTAACTTTTGCGTTCTCCTCCTGCGAGCCCGGCCTCGTCGGAGGACAACATTTATATGTGAGCCGATCTCCGGCGAAGCCTCCGTTCGCCGGAGGAGAGAGGGCGCGCGCCGCTGACCGGAGTTGAGCGATGGAAACGGCTGCCCTGCTCCGGTGAGGCTGCCGCCCGCCGGAGGACGACGGTAATTTTTGCACTCTCCTCCTGCGAGCCCGGCCTCATCGGAGCACAAGATTTTTATGTGGGCCGATCTCCGGCGCAGCCTCCGTTCGCCGGAGGAGAACGACCGCATACCGCATACCGCAAACACAAACAGCGAATGGACGCCCAGTCTGGGGCGATCCATTCGCTGTTATTTTGGTTTTGATGGTAATGTCCGCGGGAGTCCTTTTTTCCTTAGTCTTCCACTATTTCCCGCAATCGCTGCACAATCTTCGTCATTTCGGTCTGATCGACGGAACGGATATCAAACTCAATGATGCCGTTATTGGCCTGGTATTCGCGCGTATAGATCGCCGGATTCTGCGTTTTCAAATGTCGGATGACTTCTTTGGCACTGATTGCCCCGGTCACTTTGACACTGGCCCGATAGATTTCCCTGCCGGCACTGTCTTGCACAATGGTAGCCTGCAAAACGGGTATTTGGTTGACTGCTTCGATAAACGGAACCAAACGCGCCTTCATCGACTCGCCGCTTTCGCTGCCGTTAGCCAGATAATCCTCTACAGCTTGGGCGAAGCCCAGAATATTGTCTTTGCCGATCTTCATGGCCCGGCCGATCCCCTTGCCTTGCAGCCGCACCCATTCAACCGCGCTTTTTTTGCCGACGACCAAGGCGGCACTCGGACCTTCAATCGCTTTCGCACCCGAATAGATCACCAGGTCCGCGCCTGCTGCATAATAGCCGAACAGATCTTCTTCCGCTGCGGCATCGACGATTACCGGCAAGTCGTATTTCCGGGCGACAGCCACCATTTCTTCCACCGTCAGCATACTCTTTTGCACGCTGTGGTGACTTTTGATATAGAGGAGAGCCGCCGTATCCTCGGTGATCAGCATTTCCACGTGTTCCGGGGTGCACATGTTTGCGTATCCCGCTTCGATGACTTTGCCGCCGCCTTGAGCAACCATGACTTCGACCGGCGCACCGTAATCCACATTATGGCCTTTCGGCAAAATGATTTCCCGTTGCGTGATCTTTTCCGCATAAGGATGGTACGCATGAAATAAACTGCCTTTGCCGATGACCCCTGCCACGGATTGGGCGATGCCCGCCGAAGCCGAAGACACGACTTGAGCGTCTTCGGTTTTGAGCAGATCCGCCAAGTAAGCCCCGACTTTCACCGCCAAATCTTCCATCTCAAAAAAATGTTCGCCCCCAAATCGCTGGGCAGCCAGCACCGATTGTGATACTTTCGATACGCCCAAAATCGTCATCCGACCGGAAGCGTTGATTACTTCCTTCAAATCAAATTTTTCATAACTGACCGTCATCGCCTTGTCCCCCAGTAATCATTATTTGGATCGTTGGATTAATTGTTGCATCTGCTCGATTTCCTTCGCCAACCCAAAAAACGGGCTGCCGTAAGCTGATTCCTTCTATAATGTTATCCAACATCATCATACATCAGCGATTCGCTGATGTACAATCAACCCCAGTTCGACAGACCAGCAAGTTGACCGGAGTTGATTACCTGGATCGTGCGCCCTGCTCCGGTGAGGCTTCCGCCACCGGAGTACACCGGTAACTTTCGCTCTCTCCTCCTGCGAGCCCGTCCTCGTCGGAGCACAAGATTTTTATGTGGGCCGACCTCCGGCGTAGCCTCCGTTCGCCGGAGGAGAACGACCGCATACCGCATACCGCAAACACAAACAGCGAATGGCCGCCCGATCAAGGGCGGTCCATCCGCTGTTGTTTTGCTCTAGTAGCCCAAGCGGTTCAATTCCATCTCCAGGCTGGCCGGCACAATCTGTCCGGTTTCTTCGAATTTGGCGATCTGCGCTTCCATCTTGTCGACTTGTTCCTGCGCAGCTTCGATGATTTCCTCGGCATGCTCCAGCGGAATCACGACGACCCCATTGCGGTCGCCGACGATGATATCGCCAGGACGCACGGAAACGCCGCCGCAGGAAATCGGCACATTGACTTCGCCTTTCGCGCCCCTTGTGCTGCGGCCGCAGGTGTTAGCCCGGGCGTAGATCGGGAAGCCGATCGCTTCGTTTTCATCGATATCGCGGAAAGCCCCGTCGATCACGACGCCGGCAAGGCCGATCGCTTTGGCGACGCGGCTGCGGTTATCGCCCCAGACACCGTTGTTGCAGCTGCCTTTCGCATCGATGACGATAATGTCACCCGGTTGCGCGGCCTCAAGAGCTTTCGGCACGATCAGGCTGTCGCCGAGCATCAACTGCAGCGTGACGGCCGGACCGATGATTTTTTGCGTAGTCACCATCGGCTTGATCTGATAGTCCATCGCCCGGAAAACATCCATCCCGTCGCACAGCTCCGGCACAGTGAATTTGTTCAGTCTTTCCAGCAGTTCGGGTGTCGGCCTCGGAATCTCTGTGATGATTCTGAAACCCATTCGTTGATTGTTCTCCCTCATGGTCACGCCTCCATTTTTCATTTTGTCAAAAAATCAAATTATTTACTCAACTATATCAGATTAAGCGTCTTTTTGTATATTTGTACCATTATACCATTGTACCATTCTACCACTTTAACATTATGGGGGAGACGAACGGGTGAACATACTTGTTTTGTACCATTTTGATGGAGAAACGTTTGTACATCGAGATAGCATTTAGGTATGATAGTGTTGGGACACGAAGAAGAGGAGGCTGGGTTTTATGAGCGGATTTTTGAATGAAATACCACAAAACTATTTAGATGATATGTTAGTGCGTCTTGCCCACCACTCAGCAGGGATAGAAGGAAATACGATTTCGTTGCCGGCGACAGTCTCGATTATTTTGAATGGTACTCTCCCAATCAGTAGCGGGGCGACTGTGCGCGAATTTTATGAAATCGAAAACCATAAACATGCCTTTTCCAACATGCTGGATCATTTGGAGAGTAACGATACGCTCTCAGTATCCATCATCAAGGAGCTTCATGCCGATTTAACCGATCGGCTTCAATATGATAAAGGACAGTTCAAAAAGAACGAAAACCAGATTATAGGGGCAGAATTTCAAACTGATTCACCAGGAGAAACGCCATTTCTGGTCCAACAGTTGGTGGATAATCTGGAATATAGGCTGGAAAATGCAGCGATTGACGAAGTAAAATTAGAGGGAATTTTAGATACACATATTCAATTTGAGCGGATCCACCCATTCTCAGATGGTAACGGACGCACAGGACGTATGCTGATGAACTACTCTTTGCTGCAAGAGGGGTTCCCACCTCTGATTATCGAGAAAGAAGCAAAGGCAATTTATATAGAATTGCTGGCAAAGCAAGATTTAGGTGGGTTTATGTCTTTTGCCAAGGAAATATTAGCAAAAGAGAAGAAGCGCATGAAAGCATTTCAAAACATGGATCAAGAGCAAATCAAACTTGTTGAGTAACACGAGAGTGCGCCAACACTGCAAAAGAGAAGAAGGATGCCTGATCGAATCGGGCATCCTTCTTCTCTTTTTTCTGATCAGAACGTCCTCCTCCGGCTAACTGAGTTTACGCCGGAGGAGGGTTCACACATCAGATCTGTGCTCCGATGAGAACAGGTTCGCAGGAGGAGAGCGCGGAAAATACCGACGTTCTCCGGTGGCGGAACCCTTACCGGAGAAACGCACCAATCCTGCTGTTCAGCTCCGGTTAGCAGCGTACGTTTTACACAAGCACTTCTTCTTTTTTGACTGCATTCATGACGCTGGCGGCTACGATGTCGGCCACGCCCGGGGTGAAGACGTCCGGCATGATGTAGTCGACGTTCAGTTCCTCGTCACTGACGATGCTGGCGATGCCGCGTGCGGCCGCCAATTGCATTTCGATGGTGATGTCTTTGGCGCGCGCATCCAGGGCGCCGCGGAAGATCCCAGGGAAAGCGAGCACGTTGTTGATCTGATTCGGGAAGTCGCTGCGGCCGGTGCCGACAATGTAGGCGCCGCCTGCTTTGGCTTCATCCGGGAAGATTTCCGGCGTCGGGTTCGCCATCGCGAAGATGATCGGTTTTTCGTTCATCGTTGCGATCCATTCCTTCTTCAGGACGCCCGGCGCGGATACGCCGACGAATACATCCATCCCCACAACCGCATCCTCCAACGTGCCGGTCCGGAAACTGCGGTTCGTGACTTTGGAGATTTCCACATGGCGCTCGGCCAATTCAGGATCGGTTTCGGAAATGATGCCGGTGTGGTCCACGACCATCAGGTTCTTGACGCCGGCGGAAAGGAACATTTGGCTGATGGCGATCCCTGCGGCGCCGCCG
Organism: Trichococcus ilyis; assembly: GCF_900109135.1. Lineage (GTDB taxonomy): Bacteria > Bacillota > Bacilli > Lactobacillales > Aerococcaceae > Trichococcus > Trichococcus ilyis. Next base: position 37,278 of record NZ_FNYT01000008.1, read on the forward strand.
CCGTTGATGACCACTTGGATCTCCTCGATTTTTTTGCCGGTCAGGCGCAACGCATTGTAGAGAGCAGCCAGCACGATGATCGCCGTGCCGTGTTGGTCATCATGGAAGACCGGGATATCCAGCATCTCTTTCAGGCGGCGTTCGATTTCGAAGCAGCGAGGCGCGCTGATGTCCTCTAGGTTGATGCCGCCGAAGGAAGGTGCGATGGCGGCGACGTGCGAAATGATCTCTTCGACATCCTGCGTATCCAGGGAAATCGGCACAGCGTCGACATTGCCGAAGCGTTTGAACAAGGCCGCTTTGCCTTCCATGACCGGGATCGCTGCTTCCGGTCCGATGTTGCCCAAGCCCAGGACAGCCGATCCGTCCGTCACGACAGCAACCAGGTTCTTTTTGGTTGTATAGGTGTAGACGTCATCTTTGTTGCCCGCGATTGCCATGCAGACGGCTGCGACACCCGGTGTGTAGGCGATGCTCAGGTCTTCCATCGTTTCGATCGGAACTTTCGAAATGACCTCCAGTTTACCGCCGAATTTTTTGCTGATTGCCAATGCTTTTTCTTTTACATCTGTCATAGTGAACACACTCTCTTTCTTCTAGTTTTTAGTTTTTGTATTTTTATGTTTTTAGAACAGGAAACGCAGTAAGGCTGTCATCGAAATGACGGTGATGGCGCCACCCAAACGTGTGGCTACTTGGGCAAACGGCATCAGGTTCATGCGGTTGGAAGCCGACAGGATGGCAACGTCGCCGGTTCCGCCCATACCGCTTTGGCAAGCCGTCACGATGGCTGCTTCGATCGGGTTCATGTTCATTTTGCCGCCGATGAAGAAACCGGTCAGGACAACTGTCAACACGACCGAGATCACGACCACGAAATACTGCCAAGAAAGCATGCCGACGACGTCCTTAAGCGGGATATACAACAAACCCAGGCCGACCATCAAAGGGAAAGTGAAGTTGCCGGAAACGAATTTGTACAGCTGTTTCGAACCTTTTTCGACGTCTTTAGGCAACAGGCTCAAGTATTTGATGCTTGCAGCGATGAGGATCATCAGCACCGGTCCAGGGAAGCCCGTCAATCTTTCCAAAAGTCCGCCGGCGATGAACAGTGTGCAGGCCGTCAGGACGCCGGCGCCCATCAATTTGATGTCCAGCGGGCTCTTGTCTTCCTGCATGGCATCAGCCATATCATCGTTGGCGCCGAATTTGATCAGTTGACCCTTGCCGCTTTTCTCAGGATATTTTTCGCCCAAACGGTTCAAAACACCGGAGCAGATGATCGCGAAGAAGTTGCCGATGATCGTTGCCGGAATCAGTTGGCCGACCAATTCCCCGCTCGGGATGCCGGTGATGGCGCTGTAGCCGAGCGACAATGGCAGAATGCCTTCGCCGATTCCGCCGGCGATGATCGGTGTCACAATGTAGAAGAGCGTATGCTCAAAGCCCAGTCCCAACAAAGTTCCCACTGAAGTTCCGACGATCAGAGCGGCGATCATCGCCACAGCCATCGGGATGATCATGCGGATCAAGCCTTGCACCAGAATCTTGCGGTGCATCCCCAGAATGCTCCCGCAGACGAGGCAGGCGATGTAGAAATACAGGAAGTTGGCTTGGCGCATCAGCATATTGGCTGCATCGAGCGTGTTTTGGTTGAATACATTCATGAATACCAGGATCGACGGCACCATCAGCGACAGGATGGCCGATCCGCCGAAGTTCTTCAGTCCCGGGATGCTGGCGCCGATCCTTCCCAACAGCCAACCCAAAGTCAAGATGACCGCGAAACCACCCAGCATGTTGACGGGCAATTCGCCCAGATACGCAGAAGCTATTATAATGGCTGACATCACGAGATAAGTCGGCAACGGGATTGCGCCTACCTTTGCATTCTTGAATCTGTCGAAAACCGTCAACTCCGAAATGCCCGGGAGCTGTTCCAGCTCCAATTCTTTTGTCGTGTCTCTCACTTTCCTTCTCCTCCTTTTGATTACCCGCGCTCCTTGAAGCGCTTTCTTTAACTTGGTTTCATTATGCTACCGCTTCCAAAATTAAAATAGATTATTTAATTAATTTAAGCGTTATTCAATTAAATTAATTGAGAACGCCTTCTTTGCGTTTGATATAATGGCAAGTGTAAAGAAGAAGGGAATCCAATCTATGAAAAATAAATGGAAAAACCAGCGTTTATGGGTGAAACTCACGTTCATGGTGCTGATCACCGTCGCTTTGACGGTCAGCGTGCTCTATCTGCTCCTGACGAACCGCATCTATGAAGCGACGCAGACGCAGGAAGAGGAGCAGCTGCTGTCCATCGCCGAAATCGTGGCGGCCCAGCCGTTGGTGATCGAAACGCTGAATGACGGAGCCACCAACCCGGAAGTGCAGGCCTACGCCGACCAGATCACCGAAACCTATCAATTGGACTTCGTCGTGGTCATGACGATGGACCGCATCCGCCTCACCCATCCCGATCCGGCGAAAATCAACGAACCGTTCCAGGGCGGCGACGAGGAGGCGGCACTGGCGGGTCAGGAAACGACTTCGATTGCGCAAGGCACGTTGGGGCAATCGCTGCGCGCCTTTGTCCCGGTCTTCGCTGCCGAAAACACGGAGATCGGCGTCGTCGCGATCGGCATCAAGACGACCACGCTCGCTTCGATCGCCAAAAAAACGATGCAGCCCTTCTCCGTCAGTTTTGCGGTCAGCCTCTTGTTCGGCTTCGCCGCCGCCATCTTCACGGCTTTCCAGCTGAAAACCCAGATGTACAATCTGGAGCCGATCGAGATCGCCCGGCTGCTGGAGGAACGCAACGCGATGCTGGAGAACACGAAGGACGCCATCCTCGTCACCGACAAAAACAACAAGATCGTCCTGTCCAACCTGGAAGCGAAAAAACTGTTCCATCCGTTGCAGGCGGATGGAACCGGCGGCGATAGCGAGAACCTCGTCGGCCTGCCGCTCCAGTCGTTGCTGCCCGTCGCCCAGGACTTGCAGGCATTGGGCGGTCCGAGCAAACCGACCGACCGCATCTACCACCTGGACGGCGTCGATTACCTGCTTTCGGTCGCGCCGATCACCGTTTCGAAGAAAACCGTCGGCCAGATTGTCCTGATGCGGGATGCGACGGAACTCTATCTGCTGACGGATCAGCTGTTCAACGCAGCCACCTACGCGACCACTTTGCAGACGCAGTCGCACGACTTCCTGAACAAGCTGCATGTCATCTATGGCCTGGCCGAGCTGGAAGAGTACGCGGAACTGAACGATTACCTCGGCAAGATCCTCGAACCGGCGCAGGAGTTCTCCCACCGCATGATTTTTCTTGTCAAAAATCCCGTCATCGCCGGATTTCTGATCGGCGAACGCAGCAAATTCACGGAGCGGAACTACCCGTTCATGATCGAAGTCTACCCGGATGTGCCGCCGACGACCGATCACATGGCGGTCCAATGCTGGATCAACATCATCCGTTTCCTGAATCAATTCATTCTGGAAAACCAGTTGGCGGATGACCTGCAGATCCATTTCGGCTTCTGGAACGAACGGTTGGAGACCGTTTACGAATTGCAGGTGGAACCCGCGATGCAGGAGCGGCTGGCGAAAGAACTGCATGCGCCGATGATCTCCCAGCTGCTGAAGAAAGTCGACGGCCGGCTGGAAATCGAAAGCAATGCGCGCCGCGTCAGGATATTTTTGAAAACAGCGTACCGAGAGGAGAAAAACTGATGGTTTATCATGTATTGCTTGTGGAGGATGATCCGATGGTGCTGTCGATCAACCGCCGCTATCTCGAAAAAATCCCCGGGTTCCTTGTATTGGGAACCTGCGGCAGCTACGAGGACGCGATCCGTTTGACCAGCAAGCACACCTACGACCTGCTGCTCGTTGACGTCAATATCCAAGGGAAGAGCGGTCTGGATCTGATCCGCGCCCTGCGCAAACGCGAGTACCCGGCCGAGCTGATCATGATCACGGCGGCCGGCGAACAGGAAGCGATCCGGATCGGCCTGCAGTGCGGCATCGTCGATTACATCCTCAAGCCGTTCCAGTTCAAACGCTTCGAAAAGAGCATCGAAGCCTTCGTGCAGCGCCAGGAACTGCTGCATTCATCGAAACCGATCACGCAAAAGCAGCTGGACCAGATCCGCTCGCTGGATAGCCAGCCGGAGGATAAGGAAGATGATGCCATCGACAAAGGCCTGGCGCCTTCGACGCTGCATGTGATTTTGGAGTGCATCGACCGACAGCAAGGCGATTTCACCGTGAACGACATCACCAGTCTGGCGAACTTGTCCCATGTGTCGGTCCGCAAGTATCTGCGTTATCTCGAGGACAAACAGGTCATCGAAATGCGGCTGGAATACGGAACGGTCGGCAGGCCGACCGCGTTTTACCGGAAAAAATAAATGCGGGATGCCTTGCCGGAGCTGGATTTTCGGTATCACTCGTCAGCTCCGGTGAGCGGGTCCTCGTCGGAGCTGACGATGCGATTCCGGCCGTCTCCTCCGGGGAGCCGGCCCTGGCCGGAGTTGGGAGCCAGAATCCGGCCGTCAACTCCGGTCAGCAGCCCCTCGCCGGAGTTGGCAAACACACACAGCGGAAACGCCAAAAAAACAGCAGCAGCGGGGCATTTTTTGCCTCGCTGCTGCTGTTTTTATGTCTTCTAAAATTTCCGCTTGCGTCAGCAAGCGAACAATTCGACTCTTAGAACGACAAATCTTCCCCGTTGCTGGCGATGACTTGTTTGTACCAGTCGAACGATTTTTTCTTCGTGCGTTTCAGTGTGCCGTTGCCGTCGTTGTCGCGGTCGACGTAGATGAAACCGTAACGTTTCTTCATTTCGCCTGTTCCCGCGCTGACAAGGTCGATACAGCCCCAGCTTGTGTAGCCCAAAAGATCGACGCCATCCAAGTTCACGGCATCTTTCATGGCTTCGATATGTGCAGCCATGTAAGCGATGCGGTAATCATCTTCGACATAGCCGTTTTCGTCCGGAACGTCGACGGCACCCAAACCGTTTTCAACGATGAATAATGGTTTTTGGTAGCGGTCGTACATCGCGTTCATCGTGATGCGCAGTCCCAGCGGATCGATCTGCCAGCCCCACTCGCTCGCATCCAAGTAAGGGTTTTTGACGGATTCAAAGATGTTTCCGGCTGTCTTCGCGTTCACTTCAGGATCAGCGGAAGCCACACGGGAAGCGTAGTAGGAGAAGGAAATGAAATCGACTGTGTGCTCTTTCAGCAGCTCTTTGTCGCCTTCCTCCATCACGATTTCGATGCCTTCGCGTTCCAATTTTTTCAATGCGTAAGCAGGATATTCGCCGCGTGATTGCACGTCGATGAAGAAGTAGTTTTCACGGTCTTCTTCCTGCGCTTTGAACACATCCGCCGGAGCGCAAGTGTACGGATAGTAATTTCCTGCCGCCAACATGCAGCCCACTTGGTTTTCAGGATCGACTTCATGCGCGATGCGGGTAGCGATGGCGCTGGCAACCAGCTCGTGGTGGGCGGATTGGAATTTGACTTGCTCTTCGTTTTCGCCTTCTTCGAAGTACAAACCGGCGCCCATGAACGGCGCATGCAGGATCATGTTGATTTCATTGAAAGTCAGCCAATATTTGACCAGACCTTTGTAGCGGTTGAAAATGGCATGGCACAGATTCTCATAGAAGCCGACCATCTTGCGGTTGCGCCAGCCGCCGTATTCTTTGATCAGGTGCATCGGGCAATCGAAGTGGGTGATCGTCACCAACGGCTCAATCCCGTATTTGTGGCACTCTTTGAACAGGTCTTCGTAGAATTTCAGGCCTTCTTCATTCGGCTCCGCTTCGTCGCCGTTAGGGAAGATGCGTGTCCATGCAATCGATAGACGGTAGGTTTTGAAGCCCATTTCGCCGAACAGCGCGATGTCTTCTTTATAGCGGTGGTACATGTCGATGGCTTCCAATGCAGGATAGAAATGCTCATCGTCGAAATCGAACATTTTCATTTTGCCTGTGATGACGGCCCCTCTGTCCTCGCCGACGGGAACTACGTCAACGTTCGCCAAACCGCGTCCGCCTTCGTTGTATCCACCTTCGCATTGATTGGCAGCAGTCGCGCCGCCCCATAAAAAGTCTTCTCTTAAAGCCATTTGCCATCCTCCTAGATCTTTTTATACATGAAAATTGAATACAGTATCATCACTTTTGCTTTTGCAAAAGCTTTCAGCAACCGCTGCCATTCGGTTGGACCTTCCAGGTATCGGTTACATTAATAATACTATCACTTTTGGAGGGATAATGTAAATATTGTTAGACAAGGAATCGAATTATTGTGGACGCACAGGCAAAAAAATAGAGTGCGACGTTTTCCTCCGGTGAGCACCCGCTCTGCCGGAGGAGGAGATCCCAAAAGCTCATCACCTCCGACCACGGCGGCTTCGCCGGAGAACGGACCTCCGCAATGCATCCAGCTCCGGCCAGCAGGCGCTCACCGGAGTTGGGCAAGCTGGATCGAGGCGTAACACGTTAATCCCCGGGGCGCATCCACATCCCCAAACAAAAAGACGCTCCGCAAAGGGCGCCTTAACTATCGGATCAGTCCGGCGGGCCGATCAGATTGGCAATCAGAAAGCCAACGATGACGAACGCAAAGAACAGGCCGGGCAATATGAGCAGATACACCAGCAGCGAGCGTTCGTGCTCCTTCCTTACGGCCAGGATCCCCATTACCGAAGCCAGTATCGCCGCGGCAAAGGTAAGATAGATCACGCTCCCCAGCAAGGGGCTGTTGATCGGATTGGGGTATTCGATCGTATTCCCTATCGCGTCGGAAATCCGGTTACCCGCAACCCCCAGCACCAAGGCGGCTACAAACAAAACCACTGTCCATTTCCCTTTGGACGTCTTTGGCAGAATCGGAAATTTCATAAAGATTACCTTCTTTCCCGAACCGAAACAGACACACGCTGCAGTTGCATTCTCAGGTAATTCCCTCAACTCGATTAAACGCCCGGCAAAACGGCGATACAATTTTTTCGGATTCTGATAGCCGGAATTCCCCGCCAAAATGGTTTCGGCGGGCAATCCCGTAACGTCCGCGGACGTTTTTCCCCGCCAAGCTGGTTTTGGCGGGTTTTCTGACTGCGATTTGACCGGATTTCCCCCTCCGGAACGGGTTTCGGCGGGTTATTTCTGACCAGAACATACATGCAATTGCTTTGAAAAACCCTATCGGCCTCCCGATAGGGTTTTGCTGGTTATTTCGTTGCGGTCTGCGGTTCGGCGTACAGGCTGGCGCCGTTCGTTTCGATGACGTCCTTGTACCAGTGGAACGATTTTTTCCTGTAGCGGTCGTAGCTGCCGTTGCCGTAGTCGTCGGCGTCCACGTAGATGAAGCCGTAGCGTTTCGCCATCTGGGAAGTCGAGGCGCTGACGATGTCGATGCAGCCCCAGGAAGTATAGCCCATCAGCTCGACGCCGTCCTTGATGGCCAGGTTCATCTGTTCGAAATGATCGCGGAAATAGGCGATGCGGTAATCGTCTTCGACCGTTCCGTCCGCGGTCAGCACGTCGCTCGAGCCGATGCCGTTCTCGACGATGAACAGCGGGATGCGGTACCTGTCATAGAGATCGATCAACGAAATGCGCAGCCCGACCGGATCGACTTGCCAGCCCCACTCGGAGGTGTCCAGATACGGATTTTTGACGCCGGTCGTCAGGTTGCCGCCGACTTTTTCGCGCTTGTCCGCATTTTTCGACACGACCATCGACATGTAGTAGCTGAAGGACAGGAAATCGACCGTGTAATCCTTCAACAGCTGCAGGTCCGCATCCGTCCAGGCGATTTGGAAGTCATTCTCTTCGAAATAGTTCAGCACGTGCTTCGGATATTCCCCGAAAATCTGCACGTCCGCGTAGAAATGGTTGTCGCGGTTGGCTTTTTGCGCCATCAGCACTTCATCCGGATCGCAGGTTTCGGCATAGGTCATCGTCTTCGTCAGCATCGCGCCCATCTGTGCGCCCGGGATGATTTCCCGTAGCTGTCTGGTCGCTTCGGCGCTGGCCACGAACTGGTGATGCAAGGCTTGATAGATGGCTTCTTCGGCGGCTTTCTTGTCGGCATATTTCTCTTCGACGACGCCGACCGTCGTGAACGGGTGGCGGAAGACGCTGTCGATCTCATTGAAGGTAAGCCAATACTTCACCAAGTCCTTGTATTCGCGGAAGACCGTCTCGCTGAATTTGGTGAAGAAACCGACGACTTCGCGCGAAACCCAGCCGTCATAGTGGTCCACCAGATAGAGCGGCATCTCATAGTGCGACAGCGTCACCAGCGGCTCGATGTTGTGCGCACGCAACGTTTCCAACAAGTCCCGGTAATAATCCAGGCCCTTTTGGTTCGGCTCCGCTTCGGTGCCGTTCGGGAAAATCCGCGTCCAGGCAATCGAAACGCGCAGCACCTTGAAGCCCATTTCACCGAACAGCGCGATGTCTTCCTTGTAGCGGTGGAAAAAGTCGATGCCCCTTCTTTTCGGATAATAGATGGTGTCATCGGTTTCCTTTGCGACAGCGATGTCCTTCAAGGAAACGTGCCATTGCGATTTGTAGTCCTCGACGGAGATGTCAGGCTTGAAGCGGGCGACATCGGCCACCGATATACCCTTGCCGTCCACGTTCCAGGCACCTTCAGCCTGGTTGGCGGCGATGGCGCCGCCCCAGAGAAAATCTTTCGGATAGTAACTTTTCATTTTTCAGTCCCCTTTTTGTTCTGATTGTGTTTTAGATTTTGTTTTGGGTTGTGCTCAGATTTTTTCTGCGGCCATTTGGCTTGCGGTTTCCGCTTCGGTTTCTTCAGTCACGACGGCCTTTTTGTTGGCGGCCAAAACGAACGGCAAGTACATCACGACGCCCAAGGCCAAAATCAGCAACTGGACGATGACACCGTTGATGCCGTAGCCGAGAAATGCGCCGGCCCCGATCGGCAAGCCGAACGGCACATCGACCGTATTCGGCTGCAGGAAGCCGATCTGGTTGAAGAACAAGGCGATTGCCGTGCCGATGCTGGAAGCAAAAACGAACGGAATCGCGAACACCGGGTTCAAAACCAGCGGCAGACCGAAAACGACAGGTTCGCTGATGCCGAACAGGCCGGGCATGAAGGACACTTTCGCGACGGCCTTGAAGTCATCGCGTTTGGAAGCGATCAGGATGGCGATCAATAGCGACAGCGTCAAACCGGCACCTCCGGGAACGATGAATGACATCCAAAAACCCATTGTGACGGGATTCGTTGCGGCCTCACCGGCTTGGACAGCGGCGATATTGTTGGCCAAAGCGGCGATCAACAGCGGGTTGCGGATCGGCGAAATGATCAGGCCGCCGTGGATGCCCACCAACCAGAAGATTTGGCTGACGATGACCAGCAGCATGATGCCGCCTGGGCTTTGGACCAATCTTTCCAGCGGTGCCTGCACGATTTTGTAGATGAATTCATTCATGTACATGCCGGTAGTGTTCAGGAACAATTGGGCAACCATCGCCACGATGATCAACGTCACGAAAATCGGCAGCAGCACATTGAACGATGCCACGATTCCGCCCGGCACGCTCGGCGGCATCTTGATGCGCAAAGCGTTCACGTTAGAGAGCTTCGTGAACAGTTCGACGACCAAGACTGTCAGGATCATGCCGATGAACAGACCGGAAGCATTGGTGCTGGTGGCCGGCAAGCCTTTGACGACCTGCTGCACACCGTCGACTGTCGTCGTGAAGAACTGCGGGACCACAATGACGTAGGCGATCAAGGCGACCGCGCTTGTGATCAATGGATTGGTATTATTGCTTTTTGCAAGATTTGACGCTAAAAATAAAGGAATGAGCAGGGACATGATGTCCATCGTTGCGAAATTGATCGTGCTGAATGCCGGCGCCAATGCGGTCAGGAAGCTGAACGGCGCGAACTGGGCAAGTCCGGTCGTCGGGCTGGTCAACAGCACATTGAAAAGCAGCGCGAACGAGCCGATGATGATGAAAGGCATGTAGGCGGTGAACGCATCCTTGATGGCGCGGAGATATTTGTTCCCCTCGACCTTTTCGGCGACGACATCGATCCCTGAGCTAAGTTTGTCCATGAAACTCATTAAAATTCCTCCTTCAACTGTTTCAAGCTGTCTTGCTTATGATCAACCTGTCCTATCCGAACAGGCTTTCTCCGTTTGTGGCGATGACTTGCTGGTACCAATGGAAACTGTCCTTCTTGAGGCGCCGCAGCGTGCCGTTGCCGGCATTGTCCTTGTCGACGTAGACGAAGCCGTAGCGTTTCTTCATTTCGCCGGTGCCGGCGCTGACGATGTCGATCGGTCCCCAGTAGGTGTAGCCCATGATCGGCACGCCGTCCTTCAAGGCTTCGGCGATTTCGACCAGATGTTTTTTGGTGTAATCGATGCGGTAGTCGTCATGGATCTTGTTGTCCGCCGTCACCTCATCGTTGTTGCCCATCCCGTTTTCGACGATGAACAGCGGTTTTTGGTAGCGGTCGTAGAGCTCATTGCAGACATAACGCAGCCCCAGCGGATCGATCTGCCAGCCCCAAGGCGTTTCATCCAGGTACGGGTTCTTCTCGCCGATGATGCCGCCCGTGTTGCCGAGGATCTTCATGCCGTCCTTGTAGGTCGTGCTGCGGTAATAGCTAAAGCCCAAGTAGTCGCTCGGGTAAGCGGCGATTTCCGCCAGGTCGGTGTCCTCCATTTCCAACTGGATGCCGTACTCTTCAAAAATACGATTAGCGTAAGACGGGTATTTTCCCCGCAGCATCACATCGCTGAAGAACAACGAGCGTCTCCGCAACGACATCGCCCCGAAAATGTCTTCCGGCTTGCAGGTGTTCGGATAGACCGCGCTCAAGGAAAGCATGCAGCCGATTTGCGCTTCCGGCATGATTTCGTGGCAAAGCTTGTTGACCCGGGCGCTGGCGACGAACATGTTGTGCGAAGCCTGGTAGATCACGCGCAGCTTTTCGTTTTCGTCCGACTCGTCCAGGATGACGGCGCCTGCCGCGAACGGGATCGTGTGCATGTTGTTGATTTCGTTGAAGGTCATCCAATAACTGACTTTGTCTTTGTAGCGCTCAAACACGGTGCGGCAATATTTCTCGAACAGCCCGATCAGCTCGCGGCTTTCCCAGCCGTTGTATTTCTCCGTCAAAGCGTAAGGCGTTTCGTAGTGCGACAGGGTGACGACCGGTTCCATGCCGCGTTTCAGCATTTCAGCAAACAAGTCATCGTAGTACTGCAGCCCTTTTTCGTTCGGATCGGCTTCCTCCCCGGTCGGAAAGATGCGCGCCCAGGAAATCGAGGTCCGGAACGCTTTGAAGCCCATTTCTTCCATATACTGCAGATCCTCTTTGTATCGGTGGTAGAAGTCGATCGCTTCGTGGCTCGGATAATATTTGGCCGGGTCGACCGCTTGATCCGGCTCGGTCAGGAACCCCTCCGTCAACAAGTCGGAAATGGCCAAACCTTTGCCGTCTTCCAGATACGCGCCTTCCGCCTGGTTCGCGGCGATGGCCCCGCCCCACAAGAAATTTTTTGGGAATCTCGTCATTTTACTCCTCCTCTAATCGGTTCATTAATGCTATGATAACCATTAAGGGAAGCCGCGTATACACTTCCGAACGCTTTCGGAAAGCGGTTACATAATTTGTTTTTATCGTGCCGATTGCTTGTAACGGCATTACAAAGAACGATTTCGAATGGAGTGATCAGCAAAATGGATTTGCAGACGAAGCTTGCTTCGGAGCCCTTTTCCGATACGGAAAAGGCAGTAGTGGACTATTTCATCAACCATTTTGACAACGTCGTCGACATGACGACGTTACAGGTGGCCAAGCACACCTTCACGTCGAACGCCACCGTCGTCCGGGTCTGCCAAAAGCTCGGCTATAAAGGCTTCAATGATTTCAAACTGAAATATTTGACGGAACAGAAGTCGGATTTCCAAGCGGCCGAAAAATTGGACGCCAACTTCCCGATCCAGAGCGGCGACGGCGTGCAGACGATCGCCACCAATATCGCCGCCTTGAAGGAAGCCGCCATCGAAGAAACCAAAAACCTGTTGGACTACGGGGAGTTGCAGGAGGTCATCGCGCTGCTGATCGCCGCGGACACCATCAACGTCTACTGCTCGCACTCGACGATCGCCCACGCCAAGGAGTTCCAATACCATTGCATGCGCATCGGCAAACGCGTCATCGTCGCCAGCGGTCCGGGCGAACAGGACTACTACGCGAGCCGTTCCTCCGAAGACAATGTGGCGATCCTGCTTTCCTATACCGGCGAAACCCGGGAAACGATCGGCGACGCCAGGCTCTGCCGCTACGGCGGAACGAAGACGATTTCGGTCACGTCATTCGGCGAGAACAGCCTCAGCGAAGCCTGCGACCACAACTTCTTTATCCCGCCGTGGGAAAAATATTATTCCAAAATCGGCCAATTCGCCTCCTCGGCCGGCTTCAGCTATGTCCTGGACCTTTTCTACAGCGGCATTTTCGAGCAGGATTACTTGGCCAATTACGAATACATGCTGGAGCACACCGGCCGCCTGAGCTTGGTCCAGATCAACAGCAAGATGGGCGACAGTTAGCGGCAGCCAGTGGTTTTCGTTTTGTTTCAGCTTGGGCGTGGCTTATACTGAAGGTGTAAAATCGTCGTTTTATTTTTATGCATCCAATCCGTTCTTTTGCATCGAGTATCCGTAGTGAATAAAGGAGGAACCGACAATGGGAAAATTTTCCAGTTTCGTCAAAGGGCTTGTGATCGGCGGTGGGATCGCCCTGCTGCTGTCGCCGAAGCCCGGCAAGGATATCCGCAAAGATTTGGCCGACAAAGCCGATGAAGCGTTGGACAAGGTGATGGACTACGCCGACCAAGCAACGGAAACCGCGAAGGAAGCGGCAAAAGAGGCCGTCGATCACGCCAAAGAAAAAGCCCAGGAAACGACCGACACCATGAAGCAGAAATTCGCCGCCAAAGTTCCCGAATCCGAAGAGCGCTTCGATGCCGAAACGGAAGGCGAAGCGCCGGCGCCCGCAGCCGACGAGCTCGATCCGATCGAGGAAGCGCTGAAGACACTGTGAGTGCAAGAAGAGGCTGCCCCTATTTAGACGGGGCAGCCTCTTCTTTTGCCGTTTGCGCTCGATTGGCGCGCCGAAAATGCACAGGCCGCCTGGCTTTACGTTTGATTGTTGCGTCTGTTTTTTAACTGCAGTGGCAAATTGTCGGATGCTGCTCAGGTATTCGGCAATCTGGGGCCGGCGCGGAATCAAATTGTCGAATGTTGCTTGGCATTCGACAATTTCGGCCCGATACGGAATCAGATTGTCGAATGTTCCTCACCTATTCGACAATTCCGATCGCCTCTCCACCCTCGCACGCCAAAAAAGACGCCCCGTCAGGAGCGCCCTTCCAGCTGGATTCAAGATAGGCAATACTGTTCCGTTACACCTGTTCCGCCAAAACTGCCTGCTGCAGGCGTTCCTGCCATTGCGGCTGTCTGCCGTTCAGCACGTCGTCGATCCCGACGGCTGCGTGGTAGCCCATCAGATCCATCGCTTCCTGCGTGATGATCGCGTTGTGCGGTGTCATGATCAGGTTGTCCAACCCGAAGAACGGATGATCCTGCGCAACCGGCTCCTCCAGGAAGACATCCAGTGCGGCCCCGTTGATGACGCCGTTCTTCAAAGCCTCATACAGCGCCTCTTCATTGACGAGTTCTCCGCGGGCGCAGTTGATCAGGTAGGCGCTTGGTTTCATCAAGCGCAGCGTTTCCTCATTGATCATCGCTGTTGTTTCCGCTGTGACAGGGACGTGCAGGGAGACAAAGTCGGATTTCGCCAGCACTTCCTCCATCGAGCCAGCGCATGTCACGAAGCCTGCATATTCATTTTTCACGAGGAATTCATCATAGGCGATCACTTTCATGTCGAAGCCGTGCGTCGCTTTGCGGGCAACGAGCGAGCCGATGCGCCCAAGCCCGATCAGACCGAGCGTTTTGCCTTTGAGCTCCGTTCCTTTGTGCTCGTAGCGGGCGCCCCAATTGTCGTGGCGCACTTGTTGGTCCATGAACGGTATCTGATGCGCCAGGCTCATGATGAAGCCCAAAGTCCGTTCCGCGACCGCATTGCAAGTCGCTGCCGGCGTTGTTGTGACGGCGATTCTGCGTTTAGCGCAGTGCTGTGTGTCGACATTGCCGTAATCGACTCCATGGACACCGATGACTTTGAGTTTTTTGGCGGCTGACAGGACTTCCTCCGGGTAGGGCGCGTTCGGCCTGGCCAGAATCGCATCGGCGTCCGCAACCAATTCCTTCAGGTACTCGATGCTGATGTTTCCGTTGCCGACAACGATCTCGTACCCTTTGTCCTGCAGAAAGTCTTTTCCTAATGCACTGATATCTTCCGGGATGACAACTTTGTAGGCCATAATGATTCCTTCTTTCTCGTTATGATGGACCCGCAAAAACACGCGTTGCTGTTGCCTGCAAGGTCGTTCCAAACGCTCCGGAATGCGGATGTGGCGCACTTTCCGGTTGCGAATTGATGTCATTAGTATAGGCCAACCACATCCGCAATGCTATGTTCCGGAAAATAAGAATAGACCGTTTTCAACAGGCGTTTGTTGTTCCGCAAAACAAAAAACCAGAACGGTTGCCCCAAGGTATATTCTCATCATTTTCTAATCATATCTCCGGAAAAATGAACCTATCAACCTACACAAACATATATCCCGAGCCAAAACATGTGTTTTTAGTCACAAAAATCTAATCGAATCCTTTTTTTGCGGGCTTTTTTTCTAATTAAAGTTTCACAATCTCATTGACATGGCCATGTGATATCGATAGAATATCAAAGATACATAAAAAAATGGTGTGGATGCACTTATTGGAGGATTTGGTATTTTATGGATGCAATATATAGTTTTTTGGCCAACTATGTGAATGTTCTCTTATGGGATTATTTCCTGACGTACGGCCTTCTGTTCGCGGGGTTGTTCTTCTCATTCCGCTTCGGGTTCCCGCAAGTCACGCGCATGTGGGAAGCTTTCAAGCAAGTTTTCGGTAAATTGTTCAAAAAAGACGCTACCCAGGAAGGTTCGATGTCTTCCTTCCAGGCCTTGGCGACGGCTGTTGCCGCGCAGGTCGGGACCGGAAACGTTGCGGGTGTGGCAACGGCCATCCTCGGCGGCGGACCGGGCGCGATTTTCTGGATGTGGGTGTCCGCTTTCCTAGGCATGGGCACGATATTCAACGAAGCCATCCTGGCGCAAGTCTACCGGGTCCGCGACCGCAACAAGGGAGACCTCGTCGGCGGACCGGCTTTCTACCTTTCCAAAGGGGTCGGCTCCAACGCTTTGGCTAAATTTTTCTCAGTCTCGATCATCGTTGCGTTGGGATTCATCGGCAACATGGTGCAGTCGAACTCGATCGCATCGGCCGTAACGACCGCCTTCGCCGTTCCAGAATGGGTGACCGGTTTCCTGGTCGCTTTGGCGGCCATCCTGATTTTTGCAGGCGGCATGAAGCGCATCGCCTCCTTCGCCGAATTGGTCGTTCCGATCATGGCGCTCGTTTACATCGTGGCCAGCTTGGTCATTTTGTTCCTGTTCCGCGAAAACATTGTCCCTGCCTTCGAGATGATTTTCGTCGGGGCTTTCACGCCGCAAGCCGCAATCGGCGGTATCGCCGGTGCTTCCGTCAGAGCGGCGATCCAAAAAGGCGTGGCGCGCGGCTTGTTCTCGAACGAAGCCGGTATGGGTTCGACGCCGCACGCGCATGCTGTGGCGCACGTTGATCACCCGGTGCAGCAAGGCCTGGCCGCGATGGTCGGAGTCTTCATCGATACCGTCGTCGTGTGTTCCGCTACGGCACTGATCATCTTGGTGACCGAATCCTATCTGGATCCTGCCTTGAAGGGTGCGCAAGTGACCCAAGCCGCCTTCTCGATCGCCTTCGGAGGCGGCGGATCCGTGCTGTTGGCGATCTGCCTGACTTTCTTCGCCTTCACGACGATCGTCGGCTGGTATTACTTCGGCGAATCGAACATCAAATATCTTTTCGGCACAAAAGGCGTCCTGCCTTACCAGATTCTGGTGGCGATCTTCATTTTCCTGGGTGCGCTGCAGGAAGTCGACATCGTCTGGATGCTTGCCGACACGTTCAACGCCCTGATGGTCATCCCCAACTTGTTCGGTCTCTTCTACCTGTCCAATCAAGTCAAGGGCATTCTGGAGGATTACGACCGCTGCAAATTGGAAGGCCGCATCTTCTACGATTACGACGTAAAATGATTCCGAATACTTGATGCCGGTCAAGTCCTTTCCGGATGTTTGGGCTTATACTGTAGTCATAACAGACAACAGGAGGAATGAATCATGAGCCAAGCCGTTATCCAATTGGGACCCGTCACTTGCCCATCGTGCATCAAGAAAATCGAATCCGCCGTCAGCAAAATCGATGGCGTCGCAAACGTCAAAGTGCTGTTCAACTCCAGCAAAGTCAAAGCCGAGTTCGACGGCAACAAGACTTCCGGCGCCGACATCAGCGAAACGATCCAAAAACTGGGTTACGAAGTCCAATCGGTCAAGGAATCCTAGCTTGTTATAGAGCAGGGACCGCCTCATTCGCGAGGCGGCACCTGCTTTTTTTGTTGCCGGTAGCGTGGGTTGTTGGGCTGGTTTGGGTGGGCATGGATATCGGCCAATCATCCATATTTTCCATCGGCAACCACCGCAACCATGAATCCGTTTATTCCCGAACCGAGGGATATCAGTTGCTTTTGAAAAATAAGCATGCTATCATGAAAACACAAATGAAAACAAGTTACGCGTTGAAGAGAAGAAGTACCTTTCACGGTCATCAAAGAGAGCCTCGGTCGGTGGGAAGAGGCATGGTCTGGATAGCGAAAATGCGTCTCGGAGCAAAGCGGTGCGTTAGTGCCGTTTCGGTTTGTACCCGATAGCGTACAGAAGTATGGCTTTTTCTGCGTACTTCATGAGGCAGGATTCGCGAGGGTCGTGCGAACTAGGGTGGATCACGAAGAGCTTTCGTCCCTGTATTCCAAGCATTTGGAGTATAGGGACGAGGGCTTTTTTGGTTCTCGGAAAAGGGATGCGAATGGCACTCATTTTTCTACTTCATCCGGCATCTGTTTTCAGTCAGGCAGCATATTTTAAAGGAGGAATTTTTTTATGGAAACCATTTCCATTATCGCTATTTTAGTTGTCTTTGCGGCATTGCTTTTCGCGCTTTACCGCTTGGGCGCCAAACATGTCAAATTTTCAAAACGCGTCTTCATCGCGTTGGCTCTCGGGGTCGTCTTCGGGGCGGCCATCCAGCTGCTTTTCGCACCGGACAGCACGATCACACTGACCGCCATCGATTGGATCAATATCGTCGGCAACGGCTACGTCCGCTTCCTGCAAATGCTGATCATCCCGTTGATCTTCGTTTCGATTGTGGGTGCATTCACCCGCATCGAGGAAACGAAGAATCTCGGCAAAATCAGCGGATCCGTGCTCGGCACTTTGCTGGGCACAACCGCCATCGCTGCCCTGATCGGCTGGGCATCCGTCATTCTCTTCAATCTTGACGGCGCGCAATTCACGCAAGGTACCGCGGAAACCGCAAGGATCGAAGCCTTGACCACCCAACAGACGCAAGTCGCTGACTTGACGATTCCTGGTCAAGTGCTCAGCTTCATCCCAACCAACATCTTCCAGGATCTGGCCGGTCTGCGCAGCACAAGCACGATCGCCGTCGTAATCTTTTCCGCTTTTGTCGGAATCGCCTATATGGGCATCAAGAAAAAACAGCCTGAAAATGCCGCTTTGTTCAACAAAGGCCTGCAGGTCATCCAATCCATCGTGATGCGCATCGTCACTTTGGTTCTGCGCCTGACGCCTTACGGAATCCTGGCTTTGATGACGAAAATGATGGCGACATCCAGCTACCAAGCCATCATCAACTTGGGACTGTTCGTGGTCGCTTCCTATGCCGCTTTGCTTGTTGTTCTGCTGGTGCACAGCTTGATTCTGGCTGCTGTCGGCGTCAATCCGATCAGCTACTTCAAGAAAGCATTCCCTGTTTTGAGCTTCGCCTTCACTGCCCGTTCCAGCGCCGGCGCATTGCCTCTGAACGTTGAAACACAGACGAAAGCTTTGGGCGTCGATGACGCCTCAGCCAACTTCGCTGCCAGCTTCGGCCTGTCGATCGGCCAGAACGGTTGCGCGGGCGTCTACCCTGCCATGTTGGCAACCATTGTGGCACCGACTTTGGGCATCGACGTCACCAGCATCGGCTTCGTCCTGACGCTGATCCTGGTCGTGACGATCAGTTCCTTCGGGGTTGCCGGTGTCGGCGGCGGCGCGACTTTCGCCGCGCTGATCGTTCTGGGCGCCATGAACTTGCCTGTCACGATCGCAGGACTTGTCATCTCGGTAGAACCGGTCATCGACATGATGCGCACACTGACGAACGTGAACGACAGCATGTTGGCGGGCGTCGTTTCTTCCCGCAACATCGGGGAATTCAACGCCGCTGTGCTGAATGACGATGCTGCTGTAGTTGATGGGGATGCCATCTAGTCTTTTCTTCTATAAATAATTACCTGTCCTGACGAAGGACTCGGCTGCCTGCAATCTGCGGGCAGCTTTTTTTGTTCGGATGCCATTGAATGGCCGGGGACGGTGCGTTCCTCCGGTGAGGCTTCCCACACCGGAAATCAGCGGTAATGGGCGGGCTCTTCTCCTGCGAGCATGTTCTCATCGAAGAACAGTCCCCAACCAGTCGCGCACCTCCGGCGAGCGCCTCTTCGCCGGAGAAGAGGCACCTCCTAATTCGCCACGCCGCCCCTCCTCAGCCGCCTCACACATTTCCACATCCAAAGCTTGACCATCATCAAGTCGTTTTCCTGCCTGATGGCGTATGATTAGGCTATAGGAAATACAAGAGGAGGTCATTTAAAATGATCAAATGGATCAATAAATACAAAAATCGCATCACCGCGTTCTCGGGAATCCTGATTGCGCTCGGTTTCATCCTGAAGACCTTTGGATACGCTGCCGCAGCCGACTACGCGCTTATCCTTGCGACGCTCATCGCGGTGGTGCCGATCGCGTACAAAGCCTACCTGGCGCTGCGGATGAAGGCTTTCAGCATTGAGTTGCTGGTGACGATTGCAGTCATCGGTGCACTGTTCATCCGCGAATATACGGAATCTTCGGTGGTCACCTTCCTGTTCCTGTTCGGTGATTTTCTGGAGGCGCGCACCTTGGAGAAGACGCGTTCCTCGCTGCGTTCTTTGGTTGACATGGCGCCGCAGGAAGCCACCATTCTGGAAGGGGATGTCCAGACGGTGGTGCCGGTGGAGGAAGTTTCTGTCGGCGACCGCTTGCTGATCAAGCCCGGCGGCAAAATCCCGGTCGACGGCATCATCGTGAAGGGCCAAGCCGCCATCAACGAAGCCGCTGTGACGGGCGAATCGGTCCCTGCCAACAAAACAGTGGACGCCAAAGTCTTTTCGGGGACTTTGGTGGACGAAGGCTACATCGAAATGATCGCCGAAAAAGTCGGCGATGACACGACTTTCGCGAAAATCATCGAGTTGGTCGAGGAGGCGCAGGAATCCAAATCCAAGGCCGAACGCTTCCTCGATGCCTTCGCCAATTTCTACACGCCTGCCATTGTGGCGCTTTCCGTCATCGTCTATCTTTGGACGCGCGACTTGCATCTTGCCATTACGTTCCTTGTGATCGCTTGTCCGGGTGCGCTTGTGATCGGAGCGCCGGTTTCGAACGTGGCCGGCATCGGCAACGGCGCCAAGCATGGTGTGTTGGTGAAAGGCGGCGAGGTCATGGACCGCTTCTCAAAAGTCGACACGCTCGTTTTCGACAAGACCGGAACGCTGACGAAAGGCCGACCGGAAGTGACCGACATCCACGTCACCGGTGACATCGGCCGCGATGAATTGCTGCGCCTGACTGCCGCTGCTGAGCGCATTTCCGAACACCATCTCGGACAGACGATCGTGAAATACGCATACCAGCAGGGGCTGGAAACGCCAACCGCACCGACGGATCCGGAAGTCATCAAAGGTCACGGTCTGAAAGCGACGGTTGCTGGCCGTCGTCTTATCGCCGGCAACCGCAAACTGATGGCCCAATCCGGGATACTGATCAGCGAAAGCGCAGAAAGTTACGCGATTGCACGCGAAAAAACCGGCAATACCGTCGTTTTCGTCGCCATCGACGGCACCCTCGCCGGACTCTTCTCGATTGCCGACCAAATCCGCGAGGACGCACCGCAGGCTTTGGCCGAGATGCGCCGCGACGGAATCAAACAGATCATCATGCTGACGGGTGACAACCAGCATACCGCCGAAGCGGTTGCCGAGCAACTGAAACTGGACGCCTTCCATGCCGAGCTGCTGCCGGAAGACAAAGTGCGTTTTGTCAAACAACTGCAAGCGGACGGCGCCATCGTTGCGATGGCCGGGGACGGCATCAACGATGCACCAGCCATTGCCACCGCCGACATCGGCTTGGCCATGGGCGAAGGCGGCACCGACATTTCGATGGAGACGGCCGATGTCGTGCTGATGGCCGATAAGCTGCTGCAGTTTTCCCATGCCTATTCGCTGTCAAAGGCGACGATGCGCAACATGAAGCAGAATATCACCATCGCAGTCGCAGTCGTTATTGTGCTTTTGGCGGGCGTCCTGATGGGCTCCGTCCATCTCGCCAGCGGCATGTTCATCCATGAAGCCAGCATCCTGGCCGTCATCCTGAACGCCATGCGCCTGATCGGCTTCAAACGGAAGAAATCTGTTGCTGCAAGCTAAAACTCGCAGACTCACCCTGGATTGCGGTACAATTCAAATGACCGAACAACTGCCTATCCCGTTCCGAAAAGGAGGATTTCACATATGAACCATACCCAAAAAAACGCGCACGATTGCGATGCGTCCTGCGCCTGCAACGCGCACCGTTCCTGCATTTCGCTCGTGCCGATCTTCAACCATCTGGAACCGGATCAGATGGACGAAATCATGTCCGTGACCCATCCGGCCCACTACAAAAAAGGTGAACTGCTCTATCGTCCGGGAGACACCTCGGATACGCTCTACATCATCCACTCCGGGCTGATCCGCATCTACCGGCTGGCCGAATCCGGAAAAGAGCAGCTTGTGCGCTTCCTCAATCCGGGCGATTTCACCGGTGAACTGGCCCTGTTCAGCGAATCGAAGCATGAAGCCTACGCCGAAGCGGTGAAGGATACCCAAGTCTGCCGGATGCAAAGGAGCGATCTGCAGCACTTTTTATTGAAATATCCGGCGATTTCCTTGAAATTGCTGCAGGAATTCTCCAACCGTCTGGAAAAATCGGAAAAGCAGACGACTTACGTGGCGACCGAAAAAGTCGAATCCCGTTTGGCCCTTTACCTCGCTGAATTGGCCACGAAGGACGGCGACACCATCACGCTGCCGATGGCGAAGAAGGATCTGGCGTCCTATCTCGGGACGACGCCGGAAACAATCAGCCGCAAAATGGGTTCGTTGGAGGACCAGCATCTCATCAAACAGTTGAATCACCGCGAAATCATCATCCTCGATCTGGATGGCTTGCTGTTCCTGTGATCACCCAGGATTCGAGTTCGTGCCGATATTCCCCGCCGAAATGGTGTTGGCGGGGAATATCATGTTGTCGTCGGACGTTTTTCCCCGCCAAGGTGGTTTCGACGGGTTTTCTGAATGTATTTTGAATTGATTTTCCCCGCCGAAGTGGTTTCGGCGGTTTTTTTGAGCATTCATCCACTCAGCAGATACACCCCCTTTTGCCGGCTTATCCCCGTATTCCTTGCGCCGGCTTTGTGGTAGAATAGGTTTACGAAAAAGGGGGAAATTTTGATGACAGAAAAAATAAAGCAGCGGATTCTGCTGGCCTTTGCTGTGGTTGTCGGCTTCGTGATCGGCTACCTGAATCCGGCCACCTCGCAGGCGCTCCTGTCGGGCATCGGCTGGATCGCGGGGATTGGGATGTTCTTCCTCTTCCGCCGCTCCAATAAAAATCCGGGGCGCGATTACTCGGAAAGTTGGGCTTATATGCTGATCCGCATGCTGCTGTTCTTCATCATCGGTGCCGCTCTGGGCAGTATGATCCCTTATTACCAACAAGTGATGCAAATGCAACAGCAGTAAATGTTGGCGCAGCCCGAACCTATTTAACTCAACCCAAACAAAGGAGAATGCACATGGATTACGTCGCCATCGACTTCGAGACGGCAAACAGCCGGGGTGACAGCGTCTGCTCCATCGGCCTGAGCCGGTTTTCCGACGGCAAGGAAGTCGACCGCTACTACGCGCTCATCAATCCGCGCCAATATTTCAGCCGCGGGAATATCCAGATCCACGGCATCACGGAGGCCATGGTCGCCGCCGAGCCCGACTTTGCCGAGCTCTATCCGGCGATCCGCTCCTTCATCGGCGCAGATCCGCTCGTGGCCCACTTCGCCCAGTTCGACATGAGCTGCCTGCAGCAGACGATCGAAACGCACCGGCTGCCGAAGATGCAGAACGAGTTTTTCTGTTCCTGCAAAATGGCCCAGCGCATGCTCGATCTGCACAACAACCGGCTGCCGACCGTGCTGGATTATTTCGGCATGACGATCGACAACCACCACAATGCCGGCGAGGACGCGGTCGCCTGCGGACTGATCACCAGCAGGATGCTGGCGCAATACGACTATGATATCCAAGGTTTTCTGGACGAATACCAGTACCGGATGGGCAAATTATTTTCGCACAGTTTCGGCGTCGCGAAAGGCGGTGCCCGCAAGCCAGCCGGCAGAGCCAAGGCGGCACCGCTGAAACCGAAAAACCTGCTGTTCGACAAGGAGCACGTCTTTTACGACAAGCACGTCTGCTTCACCGGCCGGTTCCAGAAACTGAAGCGCAACGATCTTGCCCAGCTCGTCGTCGATGTCGGCGGCCATTTCGACGCCAACCTGAGCTACGAGACGCTCTACCTGGTCGTCGCCGACAGCGATTGGCGCAAAATCGGCACACCGGGCGAAAGCCGCAAAATCCAGGCCGTGCGCGAACTCCAGGGCAGCGGCCACAACCTGACCCTGCTGTCCGAATCGGATTTCCTGCGCATTTTTCTGAAGGAATAGCGGAAAGCCGGCAAGTTGCAGAATAACCAGCAAACAAAAGAACGGCCATCTTGATCCGACACAGGATTCAGATGGCCGTTTTTTCATAGCCTATAACGGCAAAATCAAAATGTAAGCTATTCCAAAAACAGGAAGTAGGCTATAATAGCGATGAGGTGACGGCCATGAACATTTTCAACAAAATGGACAACTTAGTAAATCTGACCGAAAACGAGAAAGTTTTGGTATCATTCATAAAAGAAAATCCGGAAGCATTCGTAAAAATGACTTCCTCGGAAATCAGCGAAGCCATTTTCATTTCAAACGCGACGATCTATCGTTTGTGCAAAAAAATGGAATTGGCCGGGCTTTCCGAATTAAAAATTTTGGTATCGGCTTCATTGGGTGATTACCTGAAAGAGCAGACGACCCTGGACTTCAACTATCCGATCCATCCGAACGAAACGCAGTACCAGATTACCCGCACGATGCAGGAACTCTATGAGCAGACCGTTGTATCGTCGCTCAACAATCTCGATCTGGAGCAGCTGCGGCAGGCGGCGGCACTGATGAAAAAGCTGCCGGTCATCGATATCTACACTTCCGCCGGCAACCTGTTCTTCGCCGAAAACTTCAAGTTCCAGATGCAGGAAATCGGCCGATTCATCAATGTCCCGATCGAGGAATACCAGCAACGCTTGGCGGCGGCCGCCAGCGGTCCTTCGCATCTTTCCATCATCGTTTCCTATGGAGGGAGAGGACGGGTCATTCCCGAAATCGTGAATATCTTAAGGGAAAGGAAATCGCCTATTGTATTGATTTCCTCCACCGAGGAGATTCCGTTCGCGGCGGCTGCGCTCCACCATCTTTATCTGAGTTCGAACGAAAGCCACTACAACAAGATTTCTTCCTTTTCGACCAGGCTGTCTTTGCTGTTCTTGCTGGACTGCCTGTATACCAGCTATTTCAAGCTCGACTATGAGACAAATGTCGCGCTGAAGATGAACTACTACAACATCATCAGCCGGTACACCCCCCAATGAGGGGCTGGACGGCCCAAAACCGCCCGATCTGACACAAATCTATCAGCCTTACGGAAAGATCGTCTTCATCCTCTGAGAGGTTTTTTTCATTCCGGGGCCAGCATCTTTTGCTCGGCAGCTTTTTGGCTTATACTGAACTCATCCATAAACGAGGGCCTTCATTACAGATGACAGGATCCTCCTCTCGGCGCAGGATCGCTCAATCCGGAAGCGTCGGCAACAATCAGTGCCATCCTTGAGAAGAACCGGCCACGCCTATGTACTGCCATACGTAGCGAGGCATTCTGCTCGAAAAAACCTGGACAAATGCGTCCGGGTTTTTTGTGTGCATATTTAGGTCCATCAGAATGCTTCTTGGTATAATGAGGTCAGGATAGTTGCCACTTTTTGTTTGCGGAAGAAGGAATCAATATGTTCAAAAAAACGGGAGACAGATCCGGGGAAGTCACGTTGTACAGCGGGAGGATGAGTTGGTGCCGCAGTGAACAGGCAGCCTTGGACGGCTATGGTTTTCTGACGGACAAACAGCTCCGCTTTGACATGCCCGAAATAGCCAAACTCATGACCAAAATTTTCTTCAAACCTTTTTCAAATGCATTCGCGGATGGCGTCTATGACATCGCCATCCCATGCGATGACATCAAGAGCGTCAGCCCGGGAACTTATGGTTTCCGCAAAGCGTTGGTCATCGAAAGGAAAGACGGCACCCGCTACAAGTTCGCGGTCAATCACTACGACCGATGGGAGCAAGCCGTCCTGAAACGCATGACAAAAATCGCTTAAAAACTGAATGTGCGCCGAACGGCACAAAGGACTGGCTCACTTATTCAGAGCCAGTCCTTTGTGCCGTCACAGGGTCACTTGCTGTTCGATCGCCCTCAAAAAATGAGCGCTGCATGATTGTTCTCCGGCGAACGAAGGCTTCGCCGGAGAACAGGATGCGTTCCGTTTGCGTTCTCCGATAAGCGCGGCTTCATCGGCGTTCAGGCTGATTGTTGCCGTCGTCCTCCGGGGAACCGCCCCTTCGCCGGAGCTGCGGATACCGTACCATTCCGCTACTCTTCGTTGGTCGCAATTTGATTCTCTTTGTTGCCTACGAATTCGTTCAGGAAAGCAGCAGCCAGAATCAGCACGCCTCCCGCAAGCTGGATCGGCAGCAGTTCCTCCTTCAGAAACAGCGCCGAAACCGCAATCGCCGTCACCGGATCGACATAGCTGAGCACAGCGAACGTCTGGCTCTCGACCGCCTGCGCACCCGCAAACATCAGCACATAGGCGATCCCCGTGTGGACGATCCCCAAAGCCAACAGACTGCCAATCGAGCCTCCCGTCAATTGCCCTAAACCGAAACCGGAAGTAAGGGCGACATAAGGGGTAAGGATCACCGTCGCAATGACGAGCGTCAAAGCTGTCAAGGGAGTGCCTGCCAGACAGGTGATTTTTTTGTTGGACATTATGGCTACCGCATAGAAGAAAGCAGCAGCCAACCCGAAACCGATCCCGATCGGATGATTGTAGGAACCCTCCGCAGGGCTCACACCGATGATCAGAAACATGCCCATCATCGCCAGGAGGACGCAGGCGATCTTCTTCGCGGTCAAGGATTCCTTGAAAACGAACGGCGCCAACAGCGTCATGAAGATCGGCTGGAAATAATAGCTCAGCGTCGCGTTCGATACTGTCGTGTAGCGGAAAGCTTCAAACAGCAGAATCCAGTTCATGCCGACTGCAAAACCCGAAAGCAACAGGAATTTGGCATTCTTCCGGATCAGCGCCGAGGGAATCCTTTCTTTGCGCATCAGCAAAGTCCCCCAGAGGAACAGGCTCCCTAAAGCGCCCCGGAAGAAGGCGACCTGATTGGAGGCCAAATCGATATTTTTCACGAAGATGCTGATTGTTCCGAATATCAGCATCGACAGCATCACTTTTCCTTTTCCTTTCGACAACAACCCCACACCTTTCCTTATTAGATGAAAATAGTACACCCATCATATCACAGAGTTTACCGGCCGGGATGCTTTCCGCGCAAAAAAATACGGAGCGCGAGGTTGCATGCGCGTTCCGTATTTTCAAATCCCTCTTTATGAAAGTTTGTTTCAGACTAATCGACTGCCGCGGTGATGATGGAAGCTTCCCTGATTTCTTCCACTTTTTTTGGCTTCTTTACCCTTTGGACTTTCTTTCCGGCGAAATAACGGACAACGGATTCCCAATTCATGAAATTTCCCATAGTGTTGCTCCCCTTCCTCACGATACTTGCTGGCTAACGATAGATTTTATACAAGGCCTCTCCCAAACGATTCAGCGTATCCTCGATCACCGTGGTCGGCACCGCCAGATTGATGCGTTCATAGCCTTCTCCCTCTTCCCCGAAGATATAGCCTTCATCGGTGAAGAAGTGCGCCTCTTCGCGCATGAACCTTTCCTGCTCTTCCGGCGACAAGCCCAATGCTTTGAAGTTAACCCATTGCAGGTAAGTCCCTTCAACCAAAGGTGCGGTTATCTTGGGGAAATTTGAAGCGAAAAAGTCGCGCACCAGATGCTGGTTCCTGTCGATGACCGGGATCAGATGATCGAGCCATTGTTCCGCCTCATCATAGGCGATCCGGCAGCCTTCCAACCCCAGCGTCCCGACCATGCCGGATGCGACGCTTCCGAGCGCCTCGGTAAGCTGGTGACGCAAAACCTCATTTTTGACGATGATATTGGAATTGCACAATCCCGCCAAATTGAAGGTCTTCGAAGGGGCCGTGCAGGTGATTGTCCTTTCCGCAACCGCCGGCGAAAGCGTCTGGAATACCTTATGCTCATAGCCCGGCATGATCAAGTCGTGGTGGATTTCGTCCGCAACGATGATCATGTCGTAGCGAAGCACGATATCCGCCAAGCGCGCCAGCTCTTCTTCCGTCCAGACTCTTCCGACCGGATTATGCGGACTGCAGAAAATGATCAGCTTGTTCTCTTTCTTGCGGCAGAGATGCTCCAGCCCTTTGAAGTCAATTGTGTAATCATCCGCGCGGTTCAGGAGCGGATTCCTGACGACTTTGCGTCCGGCGTTTTCGATAGCTTCGAAGAACGGATAATAGACCGGCGTCATAACGATGACCCCTTCCCCCGGTTTGGTATAGGCTCTGACTGCTGCATAGAACGCGGAGACGACGCCCGGACTGTTGAGGATCCATTCCTTTTCCACCTCAAAGTTATGACGGCGCCTTTGCCAGTCAATGACGGCTTGATAGTATCCTTCAGTGGGTACACTGTACCCCAATATGTTGTCTTCCAAATATTGCTGCAAGCCCTTGATGATTTCGGGCGCATTTTTGAACTCCATGTCCGCCACCGTAAGGGGCACCACGTCATCCGGCACATCCGGCATCCATTGGTACATCTGTTGCCATTTCACGGAGCCTTTGCCTTTTCTGCTGATGATCGTTTCGAAATCATATATTTTTTTGTTGCGTTCAATTTCCGTTCCATACACCATACTAGCTCCCCTTCCTTTTACGTAAGGTTTGATCACACGAAATCCGGACCGGCGCCTTAATTACCGGCGCGCTTCAATCTTGAAACTAACTATAAGCTGATTCTGAAACATTGTCCACTTTCCCATAACAACACCCGTCACATTTCCTCACACGGGTTGGACGCCTCTCTGCAGAATCCATAAAAAAATGCATTCCGCGTCACTAATCCTCACATGTTCAATCACGCGAAAAAGAAGCCCCATCTACGCTGCAGAAACGTAAACGGGGCTTCAGAATCATTCTTGCTGGCACCATTATTTGAATTCTATGAAGAGGTAAAGATCCCCTCCAGTGAAATCGGCTGTGCGTTCCAAGGAATTGACCAAAATATTCATTCGGACGCGGTCATTTTCGGTGGTTACCGTCGCATCATCGACTTTCAGGTTGCCTTTGTCGAAGCCTGAAGTTGCGGCTTCTTCGAAAATCACATCATACAATTCTTTTGTATCGTAAGCGAGCAACTCATCCCCCGCCGCATCCTTCAGCGTGAGCACATAATAGTCATCCACTATTTTTTTCTCCAGAAGATAGGTTTGCCCATCGACCTCAAAATCAGTGCTTTCCAACGAACCCGGTTCCGCCACCGAATAGTAGAGATACTGATGGATCATGATATCGAAGCCTGCGATTCCGACCACGGGATCGGCATCCCAGTTCAGGTAGACGAATTCGCCTTCGCCTTGCGGATACTCCGTTTCGGAATAGGTCATATCAAATCCGTAGGTATCGCTGAAATCACTGTAGACATTGAAGTCGCTCGGCAGGTAGGCCACCTCTTTGTTGTAGCCCATGCTGTCGATGTAGGAAGCGACCTTCGTGATGACGATCTTGTCGCTGAGGGAAACGTCGCTTTTCGGCACGATTGCGTTATCCACCAGCATATCGTTTTCCCTTAATTTTCGTTCCAGGAAACTGATCTGGTTGTTCTTGCTGACGGTAAAGGCATCGATCGGCGGAATGATGGAAATCGCCGACAGCACCAGCAGCGCGATGGCGATCAAGCCATTATGCTTCGGTTTCATGAAGCTGAAGATCACTCCGGCTATCGTCGCGAAGATTCCGAACAGGATGACATAGTAGCGGCCATGCGTGATGCCCATCTCCCTGATTTTCAGGAAGGAGGCGATGGTCTGGAAGACGACGATCGGAATCAGGATCTTAGGGAAAATCTTGCGGAACAGATCGGCAAATTTATTGTCGAGATTGCAGGCGAGGATATAGACGACGATGACGATGATCGCATAGGAAACAAGCAGCGGTTCCAAAAGATTGTCGGTCCAGAATTCCCCGCGGATGTTCAGGACGACATAGATCACAAGAATCAGCGTGTAAATGGCCGTCAAAGGAATGATGATGTAGGAAATCAGGATTTCCAGGAAGCGCGGCACCATAAATTGGCGGTCCAGCGTTTCACCGCGCTTCGCCCATGCCTCATCCGGTATCAGTTCCTCGCGCTTGCCCGGGTAGAGCGGCGTCATCGACAAGAAGTAAATCGGCGCAAATAACGATCCTACGATGTTCATAAGGTGCGTGAGAATTTTGAAATCAAGATTGAAGAGCAAGTAATCAGTGGCGTAAAAAATCGCGCTGATTCCGGCCGTCAATACTGCTGAAAAAAGCACGGTCGTAAAGAAGGCTTTCAATGCCGACAGAAAACTCCGGTGGAACAGCACCTTCACACTCTTTATCGACGGGATCCAAATGAAGGCGATCATGAGCGCAAACAGCGCCACGCCGGTTTTGACGTTGATGGCGATATTGTAAAGCGTCTGCGGTCCGACTGCGAAGTAGTAGCCCACTGCAAGCACGGCGGCTCCGCCCATCAGCAGGTAGCGGGCATTCCGTTGCGTAAAGAAACGTTCATAAACCATTTGGCCAACAATGCTCAGCATGGCCCCGACCAAAAAAGTAAACAGATAGCGGGCGTAATCCTCGCGCGGGTTTTCGATCATGAAGCTGTTCAATACTGCGACCGCGATCAGAAAAAGCACGGTCAGCGGGTAACGGCTGATGGAACGCCCCATCCCTTTGTAGGCTTTCCGAAATGAGTCCTTTAATTTCATCTTCATTACACCCTTTCAACGAAAGCATTCACCGGTTAAAACCGGGCTGCTGTCCGTTATTTTGTATTCTTTCTGCGCTTGTGTTCATGAGTAAAATCTGCCTGTTGAAACGTGACGGTCGCCAAGAACAAAAACAAAATGCCGCATCCGACTACCACAAGACCGCTCATCCAAGGTTTAAAAACCGAGCCATTCACATAAAACGCCAAACCATTCTTCACCATTTCCGCATCGGTCCCATTGTTCTCCAGGACAATCGCCCGAAAAAACATGGTCGTATAAGTCATGGGATTGATAATGGACAGCTTTTGCAGCAGAGCGGGAAAAAGGGAGACCGGGACGTACGCTCCCGAAAGGTAAACCAACGGCAGAACGACCGCCTGTTCGACAATCTGGTAAGTTTGCGCATCCCGCACGAGCGTCGCCATCAGCAGGCCGAGCGCCGAATACACTAAGCCCACGAGAAACATCGACAGGAAAACAAGCACGATTGTGTGCGGCTTTTCGAATCCCAATCCGGTGAACATGCCAATAAAGAAAATCATGAATCCCTGCAAAGTCGCAACGATCGCACCAGCCAAAATCTGCCCGAACGCTACTTGAAACCGATTGATGGGGCTGACCAAAATTTCTTTCATGAATCCCGAACTGATGTCCTCGATTGTGGTGGCCGCGATATTCAAAGATGTTTGGAATACCGTGGCAATCGTCACGCCCGCAATGATATGCTGGATCGGATTGCCTTGGAGCTGTTGCCGGAAAAGGGAGGACAGCACATAAATGAAAGCGAATGGCGTCAGGATGGTGATCAACAAACGCACACGATCCCGCATGAAGTGCCGCAGATTCCGTAAGCATAATATCCAGACAGCGCTCATCTTGCATCGCCGCCTTCCCGGATCTGCTTACCCGTGATTTCCAGAAAGACATCGTTCAAGGTGCCTTTCATGATTTCGACGTCCAGAATATCCTCCTTCAAGAGCTGGATCAATTCGATAAAGTTCGCCATATCCCGCACTTCGATATGAAAATCACCATTCTTTTTCGCGTATGCGACTTCTTGCTGGAGCAGAATGATTTCCGCTTTCCGGTTGTCCTTCACCCTCAATCTCGAGCGGGTCTTCGTATATTTTCCTTTCAGGGCTTGGGGAGTATCATTGACGACGATTTTCCCGTTATCCATGATGGCTACGCGGTCGCATACCTCCGCTTCTTCTATATAATGGGTAGTCAAAAAAATGGTGATGTCTTTTTCCTTCTGCAGCTTCATGATGTACTCCCATATCCGATTCCGAGTCTGGGGATCCAATCCGGTGGTCGGCTCATCCAAAAATAGCACTTTCGGATAATGGATCAGCGCCCTGGCAATCTCGACGCGCCGTTTCATCCCTCCGGAAAGGGTCGAGACAAACTGTCCACGCCACTCGATCAAGTCCATAAGCCTTAGCAGCTCGTCGGTGCGTCCATTTATTTCGTCTCTGGGCACTCCATAAAAAATGCAGTGGGAATATAGGTTTTCCTGCACAGTCATCTTCTGATCAAGCGTCGGCTCCTGAAAAACAATGCCGATGGCCTTACGAACAGCATTTTTCTGCGTTGAAACGTCCTTTCCGTCGATCAAAAGCGTCCCGCTGGTCTTATCGATCATCGTACACAACGTATTGATAGTGGTGCTTTTACCTGCACCATTCGGTCCAAGGAAAGCGAAGCTGCTCCCTTCTTCCACTTCGAAAGAGACCTTTTCCACAGCTTGATAATCTCCGTACCATTTCGAAAAATCCTTCACGACAATAATGGCTGACATCATTTCACCGACTTTCCTATGCATGACACAAGCAGCCTACAGACCCTCTAGCGGGGCCAGTTCAACGGAATCGCACGCAATGAAGCGTGAACCCCCTCAACATAATTATGTATATTTCGCCTCTCATTTGTCAAATTTTGCGAAAGGCTTCCCGGCACATTCACCAAACAAAAAGCCGGGAACAAGTTTTGCTCTCCCAGCTTTTTTGTCTGCCGCTTCGCTTATGCTCTGAAAGGTCCGGTCTTCGCATCCTTCATCGCGAGTTGGATGTAGTCGATGGATGCCTTCAGTTTGGCGGTCTCCCAATCGTCCAAAGCGACACCGAATTGTTTTTCCACGCCGTTGCGGCCGATCAGGCAGGGCATGCTCAAGGCCACATCGCCGTCATGGCCATACTGCCCGCGCAGAATCGTGCAGACCGGATGGACGCTCTTTTCATCCAACAGGACCGCTTGCGCCAAGGTGATGGCGGCCTGCGCGACTCCGGCATTCGTCCAGCCTTTCCCGTTCAGGACATCATAGGCCGACTGCACGACGGCCGCACCGATCGACTCCGGATCCAATGTTTCTGTTTCCGGGAAATAAGTTCCGAACTCCTCATAGCGGATGCCGTTGATGGCCAGGCGGCTCACCACCGGGAAGGCAGTGAAGCCGTGCTCTCCCATCATATAGCCCGTCACACTCTTGGGATCGACACCGTACTGTTGCGCAATCACTTTCCGCAGGCGGGCCGAATCCAGCATCGTGCCGGTTCCAAAAATACGCCCTTCCGGATAACCAAATTCGCTGGCAGCAATATAGGTTACCGTATCCAGTGGATTCGTGATCAGGATAATGATGGCTTCCTTCGTGTATTTCGTGATGCCGGCCATCACTTCCCGAATAACGGCTGCGTTTTTGATCGTCAAAGACGCGCGGTCCGGAATGGCATTCGGATTGTTGTCATCCTTCAGGACACTTGGACCGGCCGCGATGATAATGACATCCGCATCTGCGCAATCGGAATAGTCGCCGGCGTGGACATCCACATTGGACATATAAGTCAAAGCGGTCGCATGCGCCTGATCAAGTGCTTCCCCATAAGCAACATTCTCCAGGATATCGATCGTGGCGATCTCCGCAAACAGCCTCAATTTCATCGCATCCGCCAATACATACGAGCCGACATGCCCCACGCCTACGACCACAAGTTTATTTTTGTGCATCTTTTCCCCTCCAATTCTCATCATACTTTCATCTTAGCATCTTTTCGCTGATTTATCACGGTTTCGAGAAAAATGACACATGCCGGCCAAATTGGCGGCTTGCAATAATCCCAGAGTGCAAGTACTATGGAGGCAACATCTCAAAGAGGAGCATTCGTCTAATGGAAAAGTTTGTGGAAGCTTTAAAACAAAAAATTCGCAGCAAAGAGGGCTTGTCGCCCAAAATGCAGGATATTCTCGATGCCTGCGTCGTGCTCTTCTCGACAAAAGGATTCTCCAACACCAGCACAAAGGACATCGCTAAAGCAGCCAATGTTGCCGAAGGGACCATCTATAAGCACTTCGGGACCAAGGAGAATTTGCTTTACGCCACGATTTTTCCGATTCTGCGCGACATCATCTCGACGGAAGCGCTCGCCCAAGTGCAGCAGTTCCGCAAATCGGCAGAGAATGCACCATTTGAACAGTTCGTGGAATTCATTGTGCGCAAAGACGTCATGATGCCGGAAGAGCATTTCCAATCGGGCAAGATTTTTATCAGCGAAATGATGTACGACAAAGAGCGTTATAAAAAATTCATCAAGATGATCCCCAAGGATTTGATAGAAGGTATTTACGCTATCCTCGACGGCTACAAAGAAAAAAATGAGATCGTCGATTGGCCGAACCCAGTCATCTGGCAATACATCATGAGTGTCCTGTTCGGCAATCACCTGACCCATTATGTCCTTTTCACCGATACAAAACGCGACAAGGAAGCCGAAATCACTTATCTGACCCAGCAGATCGTCAAAGGCCTGAAACCGGACAAACACCAGCATTGACAGCCCGATTCCGAATCGCTATACTTAAACAACCTAATCGTGAGTAAATACTCACTCATCTTTTGGTGGAACAATAAGGAGGCATCATCTGCAATGGCTTTTGTCGAACTGAAAAATCTGAATAAATATTATCCCATCAGCGGCTCGGAAGACTTCCAGGCACTGAAGGACGTCAACCTTTCCCTGGACAAGGGCGAATTGGTGTCGATCGTCGGCGAGTCCGGCAGCGGCAAATCGACCTTGATGAACCTGTTGGGCGGTCTGGACAGCCAGTTCTCGGGCGAAATAACCGTCGATGGCCAGAAAATGAGCGGATTCAAGGAAAAGGATTTCGTGAATTACCACAAAGAGAAAATCGGCTTCGTTTTCCAGAGCTTCAACCTCGTTTCCCACCTCACCGTGCTGGATAACGTCACGTTGGCGATGACGCTGTCGAACGTCGACAAAAAGGCGCGGGTCGCCAGGGCACGGGAAGTCCTGAAGCAGCTCGGCCTCGAAGGTCACTACAAAAAGAAACCAAGCCAGCTTTCCGGCGGGCAAAAACAGCGCGTGGCCATCGCCCGCGCGCTCGTCAACGATCCGGACATCATCATTGCGGACGAGCCGACCGGGGCTTTGGATTCGCAGACGACGGATCAGGTGCTGGACATCATCCAGGACATCGCCAAGACCGGCAAACTGGTCATCATGGTCACCCACTCGGAGAAAGTGGCCGCCCGCTCCACGCGCGTCGTCACGATCGATGACGGAAAAATCATCGGCGATGTCCGCCAAGGCGAGCTCGCACTGCACGACAACGCGTTCGGGCTGCAGCAAAAAACCAAAAGCAAAAATCTCACTTTTTTTGCGGCAATCCGCCTGGCCCTTCTTAATATGAAGGAAAAGTTGGCCCGGAACATCCTGATCGCGCTGGGCGGCAGCATCGGCATCATGAGCATCATCGTCATGCTGTCGCTTGGCGAAGGCGTCAATGACTACCTGACCGAGACGATGAACGCCAACGTCAATCCTTTGGTCAGCGAAGTGCGGATGCCCATCGTCATCGAAACCAACAACAGCGAAAACGCCGATTCCTCGATGATGATTATGACACCAGCCGGTGCTGAGATCCCTGCCGGCTCCGCGCCATCGGGTCCTCCAGCCGGCGTGACGCAGTCCGATCCGTTCGGAGAAGAGAATATCGAGGAATTGCGGAACATCCCGCATGTCGTTGAAGTCAACTTGGCTTACACTTCGCTGACGATCGGCAGCGACAATATCATCTATGAAGGGACAAAATATTCCTTCATGAACTTCGGGACAACATCGGGCATGACCGATTCGAACATCCTGTACGGGGCTTTCCCCGAAGCAGGCGAAATCCTGATCACGGAAGGTGTCGCAAATCAAATGGCTGCCACCGCGGAAGAAGCGATCGGCAAAGAAGTGACCGTGGATGTCACGATCGACGGCGAATCGCTGGAAAAAAATTACGTCATCAGCGGCATCTACACAGCCGGCCAAGCCATCGGCGCATTCGAGTCCGTCTATATGTCACCCGAATCCTTCGAGGCTTTGACAGCCGAGAACAATATGCAAGTGGAACCCAATGTTGTGTATTTGGTATCCGATGATCCTGAAAATACCCAAGCCATCAAAGATGAAGTAGCCGCTTTGGGTTACCGCGGTTCTTCAGCCGACGCCCTAGCGTCCACCTTCACGCAGATGCTGGATATCTTCACCTACATCCTTTCCGGTGTCGCCGGCATTTCCCTGTTCGTGTCCGCCATCATGATCCTGACGGTGCTCTACATCAGCGTCGTCGAGCGCACCCAGGAAATCGGCGTCATCAAAGCGATCGGTGGCCGCAAAAAGGACATCCGCCGCATCTTCGTTTCCGAGTCCTTCCTGATCGGCCTGTTCAGCGGCTTGCTGGGCGTAGGCATCGCCTACCTCATCACTGTTGTCGGCAATATCGTTGTGGAGAATCTGTTTGATACGGCCATCCTGAACATGACCCCAGGATTTGCAGCATTCGGCATCATCACCAGCGTGATCATCAGCATGGTCGCCGGCCTGATGCCCGCCCAAAAAGCAGCCCGCCTCGACCCAGTAGAAGCACTAAGACATGACTAAGAACAGGATACGATGAATCCCACTCTAGAAATCGAGCACTAAGAGGAAATCCCCACCGCGACCGGGTTTTGGTCGAGGCGGGGATTTCAGCTTAGGCGGAGATTTCTGGGATTCAGAGTTCAACTACAAGGATGTGATGATTCGCGTTTAGATACCCGTACGTTGGAGCACCCCACGAAGTGAACCTCTTTTGTTCACATCGTAAGGATGCACTGTGACCGTAAACGGTCAAGTGTATCATGTCTCTAAGCGATTGAAATCGCAAGAGTCATGACAAAACGGTAGTGGTATCTGCGAATCAGAACTCAACTACAAGGATACGATGAATCCCACAAAAAAAATGCACCCAAAAAGAAGCAGCCGGACTTTGTGTCGGCTGCTTCTTTTGTTTATTCCGCAAGGCGGATCTGCGCATAAAAGGCGTTCATCTGCTCGGCCAATTCATTCTCCTGCATTTCATGGAAGACGCTCATCACATTGTAAAGATACCGCAGCAACCAATCAAACGCGTCCTTCTTCAGGGTAACCCCTGCCTTCGTTTCTTCTTCAATCTCTTTGTGCAAGGAATCGACCCAATGATCCCCAAGGACAATCCGCACCCGTTGGAACTGCTCCCGGAAAAGCTGCTCGGTCGAAACCTCATTTTCCCCCGGCATCCATCTGTTGCGGTTGGCACTGCGGTAATAACGTGGGATGAAGTGCTTGAAATAGGGGTCGGACTGCTGCAGCAGAAAAAAAGCCGCTTCATATTTCCGGTCGGCAATGTAGCTGTCCAGCAAATAGGAAACCAAAATATCCCGAAAATCGATGGACAGCTTGCGGACAACCAAATCCTTATACGTATCATTGACGGGCACAATGTCCAACTTAGTGTACAACGGCTTGCGGCTTGCACCCACCACCAATTCTTCACGATCCAACAACTTGTGCGCCTCTTCCTTCGCGCTGTCATGCATACCGCGGGAGCGGAAAATGACGAAACGGACCCATTTCAGCAAGGCGCCTTCCTCAGCAGTCAGTTGGATATCCGGATTGCCATCCAAAACCGCCGCAAAGTTCTCCAGTTTTCGGACGGTATCCGCATAGCCGTGGCGTTGCCACTGGATATAGCTTGCCTCGCCCTTTTCATAACGGAAGCTGATGAAAATCATCTGCAGCCACAGTTTTTTTATGTCAGAATAGCTGACGCGATAGTGTAACTGTTGCCGCAACACTTCCTCCATCTGCGTTTTGATCCTTTCCGGCTCCCAGCCTGATGCGATCGCCTCCGCTTCAAACAACTGGACGAGTTCGATCGACTTCCTGACGTTATATTTGTTTTCTTTCATTAATTTGTTTACAATGGGCCTGAGAACGAGATGGGAAAGTTTCGCGTGATTCCTGAAGTAAGGGAATATCAAATAGTCTTCGTTCACTCGTTTGCGCAAAATCCCCGCATGCAAGGGCTGGTGGCCGAGGGGACCGATTATCGGCGAAAAATCCTTCAGCTCATATTCCCCTTCCATGAATTCCACGTTCGCATGATTGAAGGGATATCCCGCCGGAAAATTTTGCTTATAATAGAAAAAATACCAGTCATGCGCCTCTTGTCCGTTCAGCAACAGCCGATCCACAGAAATGTCCTCTTCCGCAAACCGCTTCGCAAAATGTTGCGTTTCATGGGACAATCGATAATATTGCTGCGTATGCAGGAAGTCATGCAGCGTATGCTCCGTCACCGCGACCTTGTCAGCCAGCACATAATCATATATCGCGTAATAATACTCAAAAAACAGATCGTAATCGCCTTTCATCTTTGGCACCTCCGGACCGTAATCCCTTACAATTCTAACCCCATTTTACCATATTGCCTACAAAACGAGGCAAGAAAGCCTGCTCACGTAACAACCCCGGCTGCGAAACAAGGAAAATTGTACAATTACCGGAAAGCTGAAACAAGCATCCTACATTGAATTTGTAAAAATTTATACAAATTCCGTTCAATTGATATAAAAATGTTCAGTTATCGGATGACGTTTTCGCGCGATGGTGCTATACTATACATGAAATAACGTTCGTCTTATTTTCGTACAAACATGGCACAGCATCGCCAGATTCCCAATGTATAAGGTTTTTCAAAAAAACACCCATTCCCATTCGCTCCCGTCACTCACCTTTTCACGATACGAAATCACTGCATCCGAAAAAATAAATATTTTTACATCAGCTATATTGCGGATTTTATGTATGCATTTCCCGAAAAACGCTTATAGGCAAGCGTATGTTTGAAATTCGATGTAGTTATTTTGTTTTCCGCCCTGTTTTTAATCGACAAAAACAAATCTTTTGTCGATTATCCACCGCTATATTTTCCCGTTGTCCTACGGCCGAAAAAGCATGCTGGATTGGCCATTAAATTGCATGACAAAATGGATAGCGTTCCCTTCAGCCCGACACTTTTTTTGCAATCGGCCGCAATCGGGAGGAGCAGAGCCGATTCCTCAATCCATGTGCTTTAATGGAAAAATATTTGTCCCCTGCATGGCATCAATAAATTGTTTTCGTTAACGGCAACATACTTTCCGCAATAAGCTTATCATTTCTAACCTCCCTCTTGTACATGTCAGATTTAATTACAGACATATTACAAATAAGCCTTTTTATGACAAGGATTAAATTTTTATATTTTTATAAAATATACTAGACAAACCAAAAAAATAGTATATTATTATTGTTATTGGCTCGTTCGGATGATATGGAATTTGAGTCAATTAATTTTCAAATTGTCGAACCGTTGCTATCACATATATCACGTTAGGAGGATAACTATGTATACCATGTCCAACATAAAAAACCTCTCCTTAAAGATTGTACTCGCCGAAAAGAATACGATCACAGCGTCCCAACCTACTAACTACCAAAAATTCCCTTATGTTAAACTTTTCTACGTTACATCTGGGGATGTTTCTTTAGTAATGAAAGAAACGACGGAAAAGCTTTCAAAGGATCAGTTGATCTTATTGAATCCGAATGTAGAGTACTATTGGAATCTGACAGGAGATAAAGCAGCAGAAATCATCGAAGTCGGCATCCACGGCCTGGAGTTCTCGAAAGTCGGGGACGCAGAGAGCGACTTCTCTTATTACCGCCACAACGACGGTGAAAAAGAAACCGCGACTTTCCTGAATTTATTGCTGGATGAAATGAGCACCCGCAATCAAGGCTACGAAGAAGTCAGCAAACGTTTCGTCGAGATCATCCTGATCCACTTGTTGCGTCTGGAAGAATTCTCGATCCGCAACTCGCTGAACAAAAAGAACCACAAAGAAATCCAAACGGTCAAGAATTACATGAAAGTGAACTACCACAAGAACATCACTTTGGATGACTTGGTGGATCTGGTCCACATCAACAAATTCTACCTGATCCGGATCTTCAAGCAGGAAGTCGGCATGTCGCCGATCGACTACTTGATCCATATCCGTATCGACGAAGCGCAAAAAATGTTGCGCAACACCAATATCGCAATCGCCGATATCGCGCACTTGGTCGGCTTCCAGTCACCATCACACTTCTCGAAAACATTCCGGGAATTGTCGAACTGCACGCCTTCACAGTACCGCCGTCAAGGAAACCAATAATACAACAAAAAGAAGAAGCCGCGACTTTATGCGACTTCTTCTTTTTGTGGTCTATCCACTTAGTTTTCCAATCCCAACACCCGCAAATAGCCTTCCGCCTCGCGCGGTCTGTGAAAATGATGGATTTTGATGCCGGTCGGCGCCTGATCCAGCAAGGCAATCAAGCCCGGCCGGTTGTTTTTGTTGAAATTCCAGATGA
The DNA here is from genome assembly GCF_900109135.1 of Trichococcus ilyis. Classification (GTDB taxonomy): domain Bacteria; phylum Bacillota; class Bacilli; order Lactobacillales; family Aerococcaceae; genus Trichococcus; species Trichococcus ilyis. The sequence continues at coordinate 76,863 of NZ_FNYT01000008.1, forward strand.
ATTTCATGAATTCCCAGTCGAAGCGCTCCGGGCACCCTTCCCCCATATCGGGACGGGTGCGCTTGCGGTTCAAAGCAATACGTTTCAGCGCGCGGTAAAGGCATAATCTTCTTGGGTAGTCGAAAAAGAAAACCGTATCAGCAAGCGCCAGTCTGAGCGGCAGACTCCGTTGGTAATTGCCGTCGATGATCCATTCCCTTTGTTGCACAAGTTCTTGTTGGATCCTGTCCTGTTCCTCGCCGGAGCGCAGTTCCCAATCCGGCAGCCAATACAGTTTGTCGAGATGATACAAAGGTTCCCCCGTAATTTCACGCAACTTGCGCGAAAAAGTGGATTTTCCCGATCCGCTGCAGCCGATTACGACGATCCGCTTGCCAATTTGCTCACTCCCGCTGTCCTTCAACTTTTCCAAACCGATTCCCCCTTTTGGACGAGACGCTCGCTTCTATCGACCAGTTTAGCACAGCGGACATGCAGCGGACAATGCTATACTGTAGTTAATAAACCTGAAAGGAACGATGCGGATGATACGCAAAGCACAAAAAGAGGATTGCCCGGAGCTGTATGATCTGATCCACGAAATTTTCGTTGATATGGAATTGCCGCTGCTCGATTTGCTGGAACCGGATGTCCTGAAAGCCGCGGTGGTCCGGGCCATGCACGAGGAAGTCTACCGTTTCAGCTACCTTAACGGCCTCGTCTACGAAGAAGAGGGAGAAATACTCAGCTGTTGCTTCGGCTACCCGGGAGCGTCCGAACCGGTCATCGATGCCGCACTCCGGACCGCTTTTGAGGAAATGCAGGTCACTGCGCCAAGGCTTTTCCCCGACAGCGAAACATTTGCCGGAGAATGGTATCTGGATTCCATCGTGACGAAGCAGGCAGCGCGCGGAAAAGGTGTCGCTCACCAATTACTGCAAGCACTGCCGACACTCGCCTTGGCCGCGGGCGAAACCGTCATCGGCCTGAATTGCGAGAAGGACAATCTGCAGGCAAAAAAACTCTATGAAAAAGTCGGCTTCCGGACCGTTTCCGAGCGGATTTTGAGCGGGCATGCCTACGACCATATGCAGTGGGAACTCAAAGATGCGGTCTTGAGCAACTAAAAAATCAGCCACAACAGTAATGTTGCGGCTGATTTTTATTGTTTCAGATCAAAAAGGAAGGTGGAGCCTTTTCCCGGTTGGCTTTCGACAGACAAAACGATGCCGTGGCGATCGGCTATCTGCTTGGCGACGGCCAAGCCCAGGCCGGTGCCTTGCTTGTTGCTTTCTTCGTTTGATTTGAAGAACTTTTCGAAGATGTACGGTTGGTCCTTTTCAGCGATGCCCGGCCCGTTGTCGGTGACAGCCAATCTGCAACCAGCATCTAATGCGGTCAGCGTGATCCGGATTTCGCCCTTTTCGGCGGAAAATTTGACGGCATTCTCCATCACGGCGAGCAGCATCTGCCGCAGCCGGGTGTAGTCCCCCATCATCATGAACGAAAGCAACTCCTTCGAGAATGTCAGCGTAATCCCCTTTTCCCTGGCGATATAACGCACGGAACGGATGGCATTTTCGACGACATCCACAAAATTCAGAGAGCTCATCTCCATTTGATAGTCCGGGTTCTGCAGCCGCGACAGTTCCAGCAGATCGTTGATCATCCTCTCCAGATGGATGCTTTCGGTCAGCATCTGCTGGTGGTATTCATCGATTTTGGCGGGATCCTCGACCACATGATCGTTCAAGGCTTCCAATGAACCGCGGATGACCGTGACCGGCGTGCGCAATTCATGGGAGATGCTCGTGATGAAGTCCTTGCGCATCTTATCCAATTTGGCGCTTGCTTGTTCGGCTTCCGCCAACTTGTCCGCCAGAATATCGATGTTGGCAGCAAGCGAGCCCATTTCATCATTCTGGCTGATGCCTGTCTGAGCTTCATAATGGTTGTCCGCCAACTGCTGCGTCGTTTCTTCCATCCTTTGTAGCGGTTCGATGAAGCGTTTCGCCAACAGGAACGCTATCCCGATGGCAGCGATCAAGGCCACCGCTGCACTGATCCCCAAGGTGGACAGCCCCGAGCGCACGGCAGTCTGCATGTTTGCGATATAGTCGTGCAAAAGGACCGCAGCGATAACCTCCCCTTCTGCGGAGAGCACCGGCGCACCGACCGTGATGGAGGTATCCTCCAATAACGGGCTGAAGCCTTCGCTGAAGGCGACGTCCCCTTCGAACACCTCATCGACAAGCGCCAGTGCAGCGCCTGGTAGTTCCCCATAGGTGATCTCTTTTTTGCCGGTCCCGACACTGATCGTCTCCGCGGATTGATCGACAATCCACACCTCGCCCATCGCGATATCCTGAATGGCCGTGATATAGGCGTTGTATCCGTTCACATTGTTGCGCCCGGTCGTACCCGTGGCACCACCTTGCGCGAACAGAGCATTATTTCCTGTTTGCTTTCCGATGGCATTGCCCTTGGCAGCGAACGCAACCTCATCTAAAGCAGGACTCCCGTCTTCCAGATAATCGGCTACGCCGGCCGCGATCGCCTCAGCCCGTTCCTGCATATCCGCCCGATAAATCTCTTCGGTATGCCGGGTGAACAGCAACAGGAAGGCCCCTCCGACAACCAAGGAAAACAGCAGGATGACGGATGTGAAATAGAGGACCAGCTTGCGGGTAATCTTATATTTCATCCGTTTCTACCTCAAATTTATAACCGACTCCCCACACTGTTTTGATGTCCCAAGCCGGATGGGGAATCTGGTCGATTTTTGCCCGCAGGCGTTTGACGTGCGAATCGACCGTGCGGTTATCGCCGAAATAGTCGTAGCCCCAGACGCTGTCCAACAAATTGTCGCGGCTGAAGACTTTGTTCCGGTTCGTCGCCAAGATCCACAGCAGCTCGATCTCTTTTTTCGTCAGATGGACCTGATGCCCGGCAATCTTTACGATGAACTCGTCCAGCCGGATTTCCAAGTCTTCATGGACGTAGAGTTTATGCTGATCCTTATTTTCCGGCGTCTGGTCCAACCGCCGCAGGATCGCCCGGACGCGCGCCATCACTTCGCCCGGCGAAAACGGCTTGACAATGTAGTCGTCCGCCCCGATGTCCAGACCCATGATGCGTTCGAAGTCTTCCCCCCGCGCCGTCACCATGATGATGGGGACCGAGGAAATTTTGCGGATTTCCCGGCATACCTCGAAACCGTCCTTTTTCGGCATCATCACATCCAGCAGAATCAAGTCGAATTTGCCTTTCCCGAATGCCTGCAGCGCCTGCTCGCCGTCATAGGCGACGGCCGTTTCGTAGCCATCCTTCTCTGCGTACTCCTTCAGGATGGCCGTGATCTGTTTATTGTCATCCGCAATCAATAGCTTTACCATCGTAATCACTCCTCATGGAAATCATACTGGAAAAATATGGCAAGATTATGTTTTCACCCCGATAATACCATACAAACGTGCCATTAAAAACACGCTTCTGCCATACTTTTTGATTATTCTATGTTCAAGAAATAAATAACAAAAAAACATTCCAGGAGGAAACAAAAATGAACAAGACAAGAATCATGACTATCCTATCCGTTGCAGGCTTATTTGTAGGAGGTGCCGCACCGGTGTTGGCAGCGAGCGACACAGCAGTCCAGAACGGAACCGCCACCCAAGAGCAGATCAAGTCAGGCGAATGCATAAACGAAGGCGCCAAAAAACAAGGCAATGAAGAAGCAACCATGAAACGCGCCCGCGAGAAAAGCGGAACGTGCGACGGAACTGGTGCCCAAGCCAACCAGGACGGCAATCAAAATGCCACAGGCGAGACTGACGGCGACGGCAACCAATACGGCACAGCCGATGCAGAAAATGACGGCAAAAACGGCGTCCGCGATCAATCCTGCCAAGCGGAATAACAGCTCATCATGGCAATACGAAAATACCAGACAGAGGGGCGGTCTCGTTTCGAGACCGCCCCTCTGTCTGGTATTTCTTTGCATTCGCAGAACGGAAACCCGAGAGAGCGCGCATCTGTCGACTAAACGATCACAGGAAACCACATCAAACCTGACGGAGCGTCCTTTTGTCGGGCATCCGCCCAGGACGGTACCGCAGATTGTCGAGAGATCACGCAACTGTCGGTGGTTCTCGCCGCCAAAGTCTTTTTGGCATTTTGTTCAGAGCATCCATTCCTTGTAATTTCAGAAAAACTCCTTCGCGCAGTAGACCACGATCCCCAGCATCATCATATAAGCCAGGAACAGGACATCATTACCGGAAAAGCCGATATCATAATAGTAGGTTCGGCTCTCCTTGCCGGAAAAACGTTTCGCTTCCATCGCCACGGCGATGCGGTGGGCGCGCCGGATGCTGCCGGAAAGCAGTGGGATGGTATAGACTTTCATCTTGAAGAGGATGCCCTGCATTCCCTTCACCCTTTCGCCGCTGCGCACCTTGCGGGCATTGCGGATCGTTTCGAATTCCTCCGTCATGATCGGGATCAAGCGCAGCGCCGCCATGAAGCTGTAGGCGTATTTCGGATCCAGCCGCAGTTGCTGCATCAACGAATAAAACAGGTTGACCGGCCGGGTCGTCAAGGCGAAGGTCAGGCCCAAAACAGCGAAGACCAGCGCGCGCAGGCCGATCAGCATGCCCCGCAGGAAACTTTCTTCGGTGATGCGGATCAATCCCCATTCGAACCAAAGCGTTTGTCCGTTCCCAAACAGGATCATGGCGCTGGCTGTCGATACGAAAATCGCACAGAACGGGATCAGCAGCAACAAGATCCGCTTCAGCGGCTGCCCCGTAAACAGCAGGAACAGGAGCAAAAGCCCGCTGCCGATGAATGCCATCAACTCAAGATTACGGACAAACAGCACAACGATGCATGTCAGCAGCGCCACGGCCAATTTCAGGCTGGGATTGACCCGGTGAAGCCAGGTTTCTTTGACCATTTCCCATTCCCTCATCCGCAGAGCCCCCCTTCCAGCCGCAGATCGGCGGAGACTGCGGTCCGCCTGTCTGTAGCCGATCCCGTGGTCTCACGGATTTCACCGTCAACAACCTGCCAAAATGCCGTTCCGTAATTCCGGGCGATCACTTCATCGTGCGTCACCATCAGGATGACAGCGCCTTTTTTCCGGTAATTCTCCAAAAACCCCAACAAGGCGAAGGTGTTTTTGGAATCCAATCCGAAAGTCGGTTCATCCAAAAGAATCAGCTGCTGCCCTTGGATGATTGTCGCCGCGACACTCAAACGCCGCTTCTGGCCCATCGACAGCTGAAAAGGGTTCTTCTCCCGCTGACCGCTCAACTGGAAAAGCTCCAGGTATTCCTCCACCAGCCGGTCGATTTCTGCTTGGACTTTCCCGTCCAGCCGGAGCGAATAGGCCATCTCCTCATAAACCGTGTTCGCCACGAACTGGTACTCCGGATTCTGGAAGACGAAAGCCATCCGCTCCGCCAGCTTCTTCACTTTTTTGATCGGCTTGCCCTCCAGCTCACAACGCCCGCTCGTTTTGATGAACTGCATGACCGCATGGAGGAAGGTGCTTTTCCCAGCTCCGTTCTGGCCTTGGATAATGACCCATTCGCCAGGATAGGCCGCCAGTTCGGCTCCGCTGATCTTTGTTTCCCCGTTGCGGAAGCCTTTGAAATCGCGCAGCTCCAATAGCGGACTCTGCAATTCAAAAGATTCGTGCCCCCTTTGCAAAGGCGTTTCTGCCAAATGCCGGTCCCATACGCCCGGAAACCAGATGCCCTGCTCCTTCATCTCCTCCTTGCAGGCCGAGAAGATTGCTGCATTCGGTCCATCGGCGATTATGCGGCCGGACGCATCGAACAAAACAAGTCGTTCGGCGAAGGCGAGCACATGATCGATTTTATGCTCCACGATGACGACGGTTTTGTCCCGGCAGACTTCCTGCAGCACTTCCCAGATCGTCTCGGTCCCTTGCGGATCCAGCATGGCGGACGGTTCATCCAAAAAGAGCACTTCCGGATCCAAAAGCAGGACCGAGGCGATCGCCAACCGCTGCTTCATCCCGCCGGACAGGCTCGCGATGGGGATGTGGCTGTCCGCCAAATCCAAGCCGACCTGACGGAGCGCAAAATCTATTTTGGCCTCCATCTCCGCGCGCGGAACCGCCAGATTTTCGAGCACGAACGCGAGCTCTTCATCAACGTAGGGCATGCAGAACTGGCTGTCGGGATCCTGGAAAACGTAGCCCCAGGAAGCCGGCGTAACGATCTTGTCGGCCTTCAGCGGCACTTCGATCGATTGCGGAATCAGCCCGCTCAGCACCTGCAGCAGTGTGGATTTACCGCAGCCGCTCGGTCCCAACAGCAGCACTTTCTCGCCGGCAGCGACCGAAAAGTCCAAGTCGCGGAACAGCAAATCGGCATCCCCGGGAAATTTCAGCTTCAGTTTCTCGACATAAGCTTGCTTGCCCATTTCCGTCATCCTCCTTAATCCAACTCTGTGAAATCTTCACTCGTCAACGGGCGGACAAGGTTCGTCACGCCAGTGTCCTCCAGGACTTCCGCCAGGTAATAAGCCAGCACGCCAGCGAAGAAAATCGAGCCGGCAAAGCGGGCCAACAGGTAAAGCGCCAAGTTCCATGGAGCCAGCTCGGCGATCTGGCCGTTCAACGCATCCACCAGCAGCGATCCCACACAAGACGCCGAGGCAGCCAGAGCGGCAACCTTCAGGTCAAAGCGTTTGTAGCGGAAGGCCATGAACACCAATTCCGCAAACAAGCCTTGCACCACGCCGGAAAGCAAAACGGTCAACCCCCAAGGCGAACCCAACAGGAATTCGCCTGAAGCCGCAGCGATTTCCGCCAACAGCGCCACACCCGGTTTGCGGATGATGAAATAGGCGACAGTTCCGGCGATGAACCACATGCCGTAAAGCAGCTGATCAAGGTGCAGACCCAACGGCTGCACGGCGTAATAGACCGTTCCCCAAAGGATGTAGACGATTCCGAATGCGATGGCGATGACGATCGTCACCAAAATATCTGTAAGCTTCAATTCTTTTTTCATTTTTTTGTCCCCTTATCGTCGTTTTGTTTGTCGGTTATTTTTCCAATGGCACCGGCCAGGTCTCCATCCGGTAGCCCATTTCCCAAAAAGCGTATTCGTATTGGCTGCTGATGATAAAATGCTCTTTCATCCTTTCGCGGTCCGCTTCGCTCACCGCTGCAGCGATCTTATCCAGATGCGCGATCTGCTCATCCACCCGGTCCTGAAAATCCTTCCCGCCATAGGTAGCGATCCATTCCTGATAGATCGGCTCTTCCGGCGCCGCGTTCTGGAAGGCGTCCCCGATCTCGGCGTAGAGCCAATAGCACGGCAGCACGGCGGCGATGACGTCCCCCAGATGGCCCGCGTGTCCGGCCCGGTAAAGGTGGGAAGTGTAGGCGTAAGTGGTCGGTGCCGGTTTGAAAAACTCTTTTTCCTCCGCGGTGATGCCCAGCCGTTTTGCAAATTGTTCATGCAGGCCGATTTCGGCGCTGTACGTATGCTTCGCGAAGTCGGCGAATTGATTGGTCGTCGCGATATCCGGCGCTTTGGCCGCGCCGAGCGCCAAAATTTTGGCGAAGCGCGTCAGGTAATAGGAATCCTGCTGGATATAGAAACGGAAATTCTCCAAAGGCAAACTGCCGTCCCCCATCCCTTTGACGAACGGATGCACCATGCTGGCCGCCCAGATCGGTTCGACCGCCTGGCGGATTTCTGCTGAAAAAGTCATTGCTGTCCCTCCATATGTTGGGAGCATCCGCCAGGTTCCGATCCATCCGGACGGCCGCTCTTATTTTTTTGCAAACAAAAAACCACTCTCTTCCCAACGGAAAAAAGTGGTTGTACGTTCCTTAGTTGACAGGGACTTACCTGGCCAAAAGAGGCCGCCACTTCCCTACGCTGGTACAAACCAGATCAGGTTCTAAGGGTCTCGAAGTCCTACTTCGATCTCAGCTTTTTGGCGGACAGTCATCCGCCGGTAAAGCACCCCTAGTGGTTAAAAAGAATATTCAGTTTGTTTGCTGTTGTTCTAATCGTATCATAATTTTCCCGGAAGTCAAACCGAACTTGAGCAGATTTGCTTTTCAACACGGAAATAGGAATGCGGGAAACTTATCAAAAAACGACAGAATACCTAACAGAATAAACAGGATTGATTACATTATTCGCACCTCTTTGACGTACTTAATCAAGTACGCTATAATAATGTAAGAAACTTAAAAGGAGGAAATCCTATGTCTATCGTAAATCCAAGTCAGGCACGCAAAGTCTTTTATCAATTACTGAAAGATGTCAACGAAACCCATGAACCCGTCTACATATCAGGTAAAAAGGAAGAAAGCGAAGCGGTTATGGTCAGCAAAAAAGATTGGGACGCTATTCAAGAAACTCTGTACCTTCAATCTTCCGGAGTAGCCGATGTCGTCCAACAACGTGAAAAAGAACATGAATTTGTTGCACTGGAGGATATCGATTGGAATACTCTGTAAAAATAGCAAAATCCGCTATGAAAGACCTAAAAAATTTAAAAGCCGCTCATTTAGATCAGAAATTCATCGGGTTAATGGATGTTTTGAAAGAGAATCCCTTTCAAAATCCACCGCCTTATGAGAAATTAGTCGGAAATTTGAGTGATAAATATTCACGACGGTTAAATATCCAACACCGGGTAGTCTATTCTGTCGACGTTGACACAAAAGAAGTCATTATCTGGTCTGCTTGGACGCATTACGAAAGATAGTAGCTGCCGCATCAAGGCAGCTACTATCTTTTTTGTCTGAAGCTTCGCCCGGGATCGGATTAACGGGTAACCAGGTGGTGTCCTCCGGTGAACGCAGGCCTCGCCGGAGTTCCGCTGTTAGTCATCTTTGCCTGCTCCGATGAGCAAAGCTTCGTCGGAGCTGCGGCTGACTATTACCGGTGTGCTCCGGCGGCCGGCGGCTTACCGGAGCTGGGGCCCGCACCCGGCGCGCTCCTCCGGGAAGCGCAGTCGGCCCCGAACCGCAAACAAAAAAAGAGCAGTGCGGATCCCCCGAAAGGGTTCCGTACTGCTCAAGTCAGTTCATTCAATTGCGACAAATTTTGGTTTTTTTATTCAACCGTAACCGATTTGGCCAAGTTACGTGGTTTGTCGACATCGTAACCACGGTGAAGTGTTGCGTAGTAAGCCATCAATTGTGTCGGTACGACCGTCAACAACGGTGCCAACGCCGGGTGAACAGCAGGCAGAACGATCTGGTCGTTCTCGTTGGCTAAACCTTCCATCGCGAAGACGCAAGTGTTCGCGCCGCGCGAACGCACTTCTTCGACGTTTCCGCGCGTATGGCTGGCGACGTCAGCTTGGGTGATGATCGCCAATACCGGTGTGCCTTCTTCGATCAGAGCGATCGTGCCGTGCTTCAATTCGCCGGCAGCGAAGCCTTCTGTCTGGATGTAAGAAATTTCTTTCAGTTTCAAGGCAGCTTCCATCGATACAAAGTAATCCAAACCGCGTCCGATGTAGAAAGCATTGCGGGTGTTCGGCAGGTAGATGTCAGCCAATTCGGCGATCAATTCTTTCTGCGTGATGATCGATTCCATCGCATTTGCGACGATACCCAATTCATGGACCATATCGATGCCCATGTCATGACCCAGTTTTGCTCCCAAAGCATCCGACAAGACAGCCAATACGGCGATTTGCGCTGTGTAGGCTTTTGTCGAAGCAACCGCGATTTCCGGACCTGCATGCAACAGCAATGTGTAATCCGCTTCACGCGACAATGTCGAACCGGCAACGTTCGTGATCGTCAAAGCCGGGTATCCCCACTCTCTGGCTTTCACCAACACTTGGCGGCTGTCCGCAGTTTCCCCGCTTTGGCTTAGGAAGATGAAGAACGGCTTGCCTGTCAACAACGGCGGGTTGTAGGAGAATTCGCTGGCGACGTGCACTTCCGTAGGGATCTGTGCAATTTTTTCCAAGTAATGTTTGCCTACCCAACCGGAGTGGTAGCTCGTTCCGCAGGCCACGATATGGATACGGTCCGCATCCAACATAGCGGCAACCAAATCTTCAGGAACCGTCAAGCGGCCATCTTCGTTTTGGTATTTTTGCACGATGTTGCGCATGACTGCTGGCTGTTCGTCGATTTCCTTCAGCATGTAGTAAGGGTAAGTCCCTTTTTCCAGGTCGCTGGCATCGATTTGGGCTGTGTATGCGTTGCGTGTTAATGATTTTCCGTCCAGAGTTTCGATAGTGACGCCATCAGCCGTCAAGGTGATCATTTCGCCGTCATGGATTTCCACGTATTGGCTTGTGATCTGGACAGTAGCCATCGCATCGCTGGCAACGACATTGAAGTCATCGCCCAAGCCGATCAGCAACGGGCTCTTGTTTTTGGCTGCATAAAGGACATCCGGGGTCTTTGCATCCACCAACGCGAAAGCGTAAGAACCTCTTACGATCGACAAAGCGCGGCGCAAAGCTTCTTTTCCGTCCAGGTTTTCTTCAGCGGCAAGTTTGCCGATCAGTTGCACGACGATTTCCGTATCCGTTTGGCTGACGAAAGTCACACCAGGGAAGTATTCGTCTTTGATTTCTTTGAAGTTTTCGATGACGCCGTTGTGTACCAGAGTGAAGCGTCCATCCGCAGATTGGTGCGGGTGCGCATTCTCTGCACTCGGCACGCCATGCGTTGCCCATCTTGTGTGTCCGATACCGACATGTGCATCGATCTGTCTGTCGACGATTGCGCGCAAATCCGCGATGCGGCCTTTTTCCTTGAAGACATGGCCTTGGTTTTCAGCATCCACGACAAAAATGCCGGCCGAATCGTAACCGCGGTATTCCAATTTCTCTAATCCATGCAATAAAATCTCTTGTACATTGCCTTTTCCTACATATCCAACTATTCCACACATAAGCGTAAAAATCCCCTTTTATTTTGGTTTTTTTCTGGGTGTGGGGATTGATCTCTGTAAGACCGATCCGGGCGCTCGGGCCGCAGAAGGGTCTTTTTTGCTTCAATCCTGTAGACTACACGTGCCTTGGGTCATCCGCCGAATCTTCGATAAACCCAATCCTCGTCACTTCAGGGCCGTTGTTCCTGTGCTCCCTGAAGTCTGGCGCTATCCGTTTGCTCTTCCTCTATCCTCCTTGCTGTTTATTTTCCAGAATACATGCATTTTATCCTACAAACAGTGACATTGTCAAAATGTTTTTAATCCTCTTTCAGTTGCAGCGCCGGTTTGGGGCGCGTTTTAAGAAAAACTTATACTCGTTGGCCGGTTTGACCGGTTTGACCGATTCAACCCGCCCAACGAGTACAGTTCGTATACCAAAATTGCCAGACGACGATCAAGCCACCTTATAGGCGTACTTCTCGACGTTCTGTTTGATGCTGCCCAGGATCTTTTGGTTGTCGATCCCGGTGATTTCCGGAATGATTTTATCCAGACCTTTTTGCAGGATCATTTGCTTCAGTTCTTGGCATTGCTCGTCTTCCGGATCGAAATAGTTGAAGACCATGCCGATCGTTTCCAGCAAGTGGAACGGCATTTCATCGATTTGGGTCAATTCGACCATCGGACGGATGAAGCGTTCGTGGTTGCCCAATTTCCGCAATGGTGTGCGCGCCACCCGGGAAATCGCATCGGAAATGTATTTGTTTTGGAAACGGCCGATGATTTTCTCGATATATTTTTCGTGCTCAGCTTCATCGAAGCCCCATTTCTTGATCAGCAATTTGCCGGTTTCATGCAAAACCGAACGCAATTGGATGACGACCAGATTGTCCTGCATCGCTTCATCGATTGTTTCATAACCCTGAAGCGCGCCGGTGTAGGCTACTGTAGCGTGGCCGGTGTTGACGCTGAACAGCTTGCGTTCGATATACGGTTCCAGATCGTTCACATAGGCGACGCCTTCCAGACGGATCGGGCTCTTGCAGGCAGTCCCTTGCACGACCCACTCGCTGAAGGGCTCCACTTGCACAAAGAGCGGATCCGCATGCTGTTGCATCGGAACGATCCGGTCGACCGCCGCATCCGGGAAGCCTACGTAGGCGTCAAGATAAGCCGTATCCGTGCAATATTTCTTGACTTCCGCCGCCAGGAACGTCGAGCCGCCGATCATGTTTTCGCAGGCGATGATGTCGATCGGCTGGTTGATGTTTTGGGCGGCACGCGCCGCGATCCCTTCCGCGATCAATTGCGCGATTCTCGGCAGAATATTCGGACCGATGGCGGTCGTGATAAGGTCTGCTCCCGCGATCGCTTCCACGACTTTGTCGGCTTCCTTGGCGTTGTTCAGTCCGGTCACATTCGCGATCTGGATCTGTTCGCGGGATTCGTCAGCCAACTCGATCGTATAGCCGCCACGTGTTTTTAAAGCTTCGATGATTGTATCGTTCACATCCACAAAAGTGATTGCGTACCCGTTGTGATTCAAAATTTCCCCGATAAAGCCGCGGCCGATATTTCCGGCACCAAAGTGTACTGCTTTCATTTTCATCTCTCCCTATGCAATGGCTAAGCTGCCAGTGATTTCATCTTTTGTCAAAGCGTCCGCCAAAGTAACGACGTTATCTACATCGCTGCAATACAGCGCGATTTTCTGGATCAATTCCAAGTGGTCATCCCCGACTCCTGCGATGCCGAACAAAACGGTTGCCACTTTTTCTTCCTGCTCGTCGCCGAAATCGACTCCGTCAGGCACTTGCACCACACAAATACCTGATTTTTTCACGTGCTCTTTGGCGGCATCGGTGCCGTGGGGAATCGCGATGAAATTCCCCATGTATACCGACAGCAGCTGGTCGCGTTGCACCATTGCCTCCACATAATCCGTATCCACGCAGCCGGCATCCACCAGTTTTTGGCCGCAGAAGCGGATGGCTTCCTCTTTCGAGGCAAAAGCTTTATTCAAAACGATCATTTCCGTATCCAAATTATTCATTTTATTCTTCCTCTCCTTAGGCGATCTGCTTCAAGTTGGCAACGACGCTTTCGTATTTAGGTGTCGTGATCAGGCTGTCGACTGACAGATGGACGGCTGCAGGAACTTTTTGCTGGGCCGCTTGCGTCAGACTGTTTTTGCTGATCACCAACGTTTGTGGCGACGCTTGCAGTTCATTGATGTGCATTTTTCTTAAAGGGATTTCCAATGCTTCCCTTTCCAAAATCCGTTCCACTACTTTTTGGCCCATCGTGGCGGAGCCTTTGCGGTCATCGTGGACCAGCACGATTTCGTTGATGTTCGCCAAATCAAAGTCAAGGACTGGCGCCGGCGTTGCAGCGGCTGTTTCTTTTGGCGCGGTGCCGGACAAAGTTGCCACGATTTCATCGTATTTCGGCGAGTTCAGGAAGTTCTCGATCGCCACAAACGTTGCATTCGGTGCTTTTTGTTGGGCTCTTACTTTCAGTTCTTCCTGGGTGACGATCAGTGTATTCGCCGCATCCGTCAGATTGTTGATTGCACGGTTCGTTACGTCCTGCGGCAAACCGGCTGCAGTGATTTTTTTGCGCAGGATCGAGGCGCCCATTGCGCTGGATCCCATCCCTGCATCGCAAGCAAAGATGATGTGCTGGATGCCGGCCATGTTCGTGCTCGTCAAGCTTGATTGTCCCGCCAAACCTTTTGCGCTTAATTTTGCTGCTTGGGTCGCTTTGACGCTTTCTTCAAAAGTATCGACTGCTTCTTTGGAGTCGGCTTTCAGGATGACTGCCGCTACCGCAAAGGATGCTGCCGCACCGGCGATGACTCCCAAAATGACAGGCAAGTACGAACCCATCGGTGTCATGGCCAAAATTGCGATGATCGAACCTGGTGAAGCCGGAGCCCGTAAACCTGCACCTAACAGTTGGAACACAAAGCTTCCGGAAACGCCGCCTGCGATGACCGCCAGGAATAACAGCGGTTTCATCATGACGTACGGGAAATAGATTTCGTGGATCCCGCCAAGGAAGTGGATGATCATTGCGCCAGGCGCTGTCGATTTTGCTGAACCTTTACCGAACAACGTGAATGCCAGCAGGATGCCTAATCCTGGTCCAGGATTTGCTTCCAGCAAGAAGAGGATCGAACGTCCAGTTGCGGTGACTTGTTCCGTTCCTAACGGTGTCAGGATACCGTGGTTGATCGCATTGTTCAGGAACAGGATTTTTGCCGGTTCGATGAAGATGTTTGTCAACGGAATCAATTGTGCGTTCAGGATTGTTTCAACGCCGGCTGCCATCGCTTTTGTCAAACTGTCCACTACCGGGCCGATCGCCTGGAAGCCTACAAGCGCCAAAGCGAAGCCGATCAAGCCTGCCGAGAAGTTGTTGACCAGCATTTCGAATCCGGTCTTGATTTTGTTCTGGAACAGACCGTCGAATTTCTTGATCACGAAACCGCCCAACGGCCCCATGATCATGGCACCCAAGATCATCGGGATCTCTGTCCCCACGATCACACCCATCGTTGCGATGGCACCGACTACTGCACCGCGGTCGCCTGCGATCACTTTCCCGCCTGTATAGCCGACCAACAAGGGAATCAAATACACGAGCATCGGGCCGACCATCGAAGCGAAGGCCTCATTCGGCAAATAACCATCTGGGATAAATAACGCGGTCAGTACTCCCCAAGCGATGAGTGCCCCTATATTCGGCATCACCATGCTTGAAAGCGTACTGCCTAACTTTTGAACCTTTGCCTTCAGCGAGGCTTGTTGTGTCTGTTCCATTTTTTGTTTCTCCCTTCAGACTGTTTCTTTTGATGTCTTTATTGTATGCGCTTCCGCATCCGGTTTATAGTCGTGCTTTGGCACGTTTATTTGTGCCAGGACTTGATCGGCGAATTCGGCGCGCCGGTGCCGGTGCCAGGATCCGCACTGTTTTTCTCCGGCGAACGGAGGCTTCGCCGGAGTTCAGGATGCATTCCTTCGCGCTCCTCCGGCCGGCAACTTGCGGGCGTAAAAAAAAAGCAAGTGCCGCCTCGTTTTGAGACGGCACTTGCCTTTGTTTGGATTTGGTTGCACTAACTGTTTTGGAGAATGTCCTGGATTGCTTGCAGATCTTTGGCATCGCTCAACGCCATCACGTTTTCGATGTCCGAACAGAAAAAAGCGATGTCCTGCAGAGCTTCCAGTTGTCTTTCCTTGAGGGCCACCACAAAAAGCACCGTGGCGATCTGCGGGTCCAGGTCATTGCCGAAGTTGACGCCGTCGGGCACTTGGATCAGACAGATGCCCTCTTCTTCAATATGCACCTGCCCCTCGCTGTCGCCGTGGGGCAGAGCGACAAAATTGCCGACGTAGACACTGACTTTCCGGTGGCGCGCCAGCATCGATTGGATATACGGCGGGGAAACCAGGCCTTGCGCAACAAGGAATTCCCCGGCGGCGATGATCGCTTCCTCAGCAGTATTGTAGGTCTGGTCCAACAGAATATGCTCCTTTTTGATTGCAATCATCATGATCCCTCATTTCTTCATTTTTTTACTTCTTCGATCAAAAGGGCGGACAGCAACTGATAGATGATCGCTTCATTGCCGGAATTGAAGATTTCCATGCCCAAATCATTCATGATGATCGCTCCGCTGATTTTCCCGAGCATCTTGGCGACATTCTCTTCGATCGGATCAGGCGCCAGCATGACCAACATCCGCGTCAAGGTCATCGGCTCCTTATCCATACCGACTATTTCCAAAGGCGTGTGCAGATCGAAGACACAAAAACAGGGCTGCCGGACCGCAGCATGGGAAGCATGGAACAAGGCAAAATGGGTATTGGGGATCCCGATCGGAGCTTGCTGGTACCGGCTCATCAATTTATTCTGGACTTTTGCAGGATCCGCGATGATATCTGCCGAAATGCTCTGCACCGCCAAAGCGACCGTTTCGGAGATGTTGGCGCTGTTTTCCAACGGTTTGACGAAGAAATACCGCAACAGTTGATTGATTTCATCAATGAACGTCATGACTTCCTGATAATCGTCATTTTCGGGCAAGCTCGGCTTTGGAGCGGATGGGACATGTCGCTTTGTATGATCGATTGCGCGGAACGCTTCTTTGAGCTGCTTGATCTCGTCCTCCAACAGCAGCGGAGAAACCAACAGGTACTTGCCACTGTATCCCGGCAACAATGAAGTCGAGATGGTCAAATCGAATTTCTCTTCCAGATTCAGTTTTCCCAAATCGGCGATGCGGAAAAAGACGATCTCATTGATGAACGGAAAATGTTTCCGCAAGCGCATTTCCAGCATCCGCGTCGAGGCCAGACCGCTCGGGGAAATGCCGGCGATATCCACTGCAATGACTTTCGGGCTGCGTTCCAGCGAATTGGCGAAGTGCAGCACCATGTAGGCAACCTCTTCTTCGGAAAATTCTTGCTGCGGGAAAACTTTCGGCAAGGCGTTGCGGATCGCACCGGCAACCTCCGAATACTGGTCCATGATCCGTTCCAGGATCGGATTATTGAGGCTGCCTTGATTCAGGATGGCGCGGCTCAAAGCTGCGGACAGATGCGTCAAAAGCATTTTGTAAAGATTGGGATCCTCAAAGAAATTGACTTCAGTATCACGGCTGACGATTTCGATCAGTTGCTTCACTTGATAGGCCAAACGCGTGTCAAAGCTTTCATTAAAAAAATCACTGTCCAACGAATTGGAAAAATCGCCCAACAGGTTCGCGAAGAAGACGACTTCGCTGACCGCATACAGTTGCTTCGTGCGCGCCGCGATTTTGGCGAAAATCTGCTTCGCCAAATCCAGAAGCTCTTTGTTGATCTGGCCGGCGTAGGAATCTTCCATCAGCTGGCAGTCCCGCGGAACGCGATCCATGGAAAGGGTCAGCATCAGAATCAAAAATTCCAATTTCCGGTCGCTCAACTCGGGAAAGCGTGGCTCTACTATGTCGCGCACCAGTTCCTGCGCAAAAAGCAGATGCTCCTGATCGACGAACTGCAGGAAGAAGCTTTCCTTGTCCTTCAGTTCCGAAAAATGGAAAAAGTGATATTCGTTGATTTCTATTCCTAAAATATTTGCCAACAGGAGCCTGCGGTGCTTTTCGTTGCCGGCAAGCGCATAGCCGCGGTTTCTTGTGATCGTCAGCGGCAAGTGCGCCAAGCGTGTTTCCAACTGTTTGATGTCGGCAAAGAATGTCGTGTTGCTGATCAGATATTCATCCAGAAAAGTCTGCATGCTGATCGGTTCCTCACTGTTCAACAGCTGCAGCAAAATGGCATGCTGCCGCTCCAGTGCGGATAATTCGGAAGGTTCCTCCTCAGAGACGATGGAGAGTATTTCCGCCTTGGCCGCATCTCCGGCAACCAGCTGGAAGCGGCCCCTGCCGGCTTTCTCCAGTTTGGCGCCGATGGATTCCAAAGAAAGCTCCAGGTTTGCCAATTCGCGGTAAACGGTGCGCTTACTGATTTTCAGCAGGCTCATCAAACGTTCGACGGTTACGGGCGATCCGCTCTGATGCAATTCTTTCAAAATGATGGTTTCTCTAGGCGTCAGAAACATCCGACAAGTCCCCCCTCAATAATTTTTCGTATTTCTTCGTTGCGATAAGATGTTCGACGATCATAACCGGAGCTTTTGGCAACATGTGTCCGGAAGCAAAAACTTCGGAGACGATGTACAGATTGCTTTGATCCCCTTCCAATCCTTCCAAGGGTTGCTTTTCAACGTCAATCCGGACAGCATGCTTTTCAGCCAAATTGCGGAATGCCTGGACTGCCATCGTTTGTGAACCCCTGACGCCGTCCGCATACAGAAAGACGATCTTTTGATAAGGCAGTTTATCCTCCGGCTGTTCCGTAGCGGCAGGCTGCTCTTGCCCATCCGTCAGCAGCCTCACAACTTTCGCATACTCCTCCTGATCCAAAAAATTTCCGATGGTGACCAGTTGGGCGTGAGGGGCTTGGATTTCCGCCAAATGCTTCAGTTCGTTTTGGGTGATCAGCAACAGATGCGGGTCATCCTGCACGCGATAAATTGACGTGTAGTCCACCGGAATCGAAAGACCGCTCTCTTTCAGTTGTTGGCGCATCAGGCTCGCCCCCATCGCACTTGAACCCATGCCCGCATCGCAGGCGAACAAAATCTTCTGAATTTCCGTCACTTTCGTCACCTTTTCTGAAATTTCTTTGTGGGCGTGATCTTTCTTGAGCACAATGCCCGCTAGCGAAAAACTGATCAGTGTGCTCACCGCGATGCCGCTGGCAACTCCCAGCAGCATCTCATGCGGCGTGTTGGCCAAAATCACCACGAGCGAACCCGGGGATGCCGGAACTTTCAAGCCCACTTGGAACAATTCAAAAACCAAAGTGCCGCTCATCCCGCCGAAAATGACCGCCGCGAACAATCTCGGGTTCAGCAGGACAAACGGGAAGTAGATCTCATGGATCCCGCCAAACAGGTGGATCATGAAGGCCCCACTGGCTGTGGCCTTCAGATCCTTCCGGCTGAACAGAATGAAAGCCAACAGGATCCCCAGTCCCGGAC
Source organism: Trichococcus ilyis (assembly GCF_900109135.1). Lineage (GTDB taxonomy): Bacteria > Bacillota > Bacilli > Lactobacillales > Aerococcaceae > Trichococcus > Trichococcus ilyis. The sequence goes on from NZ_FNYT01000008.1 coordinate 95,339, forward strand.
CGGGGTTCGTTTCGAGCAGGAACAGCAGCGATGTCCCGGCATCCTCAGCCTGTTCGATGCCCAGCGGCGTCAAGATGCCGTGGTTGAGCGTATTGTTCAGGAACAACACTTTCAGCGGTTCAATAAAAACATTCGTCAACAGCAGCAGATTGCGCTGGATCAGCCATCCGACAAACAGGCTGATCTGTTTCGTGACACCCGCAATAAACGGACCGATAAAGAGCAAGCTTAAATAGCCGAACAGCATGCCAAAGGTTCCCGCCGAAAAATTGCAGACCAGCATTTCATAGCCTGGCCTGACTCTCGGCAAAACATATTTGTCGAAAAGAAACACATTCCAGCCTATCAAAGGGCCTATCACCATGGCCCCCAATATTTGCGGGTCCCCCGAATCCACAAGCATTCCGATCACCGCAATGGCCGCCACGACCCCAGCCCTCTTCTGGATCATCCGGCCGCCGGTGTAGGCGATCAGCATCGGAAGAAGGAAGCGGATCATGAGCTGATCCATTTCAATAAAGGACTGCTGGAGAGGCCCTTGAATGTATTGGATCAGCGTCGTAATGATTCCCCAAGTGATGAAGACACTCACATTCGGCATGATCATGCCGCTGAGATAATGACCCACCCGCCTTATTTTCGGCAACTCAAACAGTTCTTCTTTTGCAGAGGTTTGTTCCCTTTTCCCCATGATCAGCCCTCCTTCCCCAGTCCATCCCGACAGGCCGGACCCTTTTGGTTCCGCTTACACTCCGGGTGATGCTTCTAACTCATTATACATATAATCATGCGGTTGTATATATCCGCATGCCTTATCTGAGCGGATGGCTGACAACAAAAAGCCGTGGAACACCTGACAGCGGTGTTCCACGGCAACGGATCTATTTAAATGCTCTCAATCTTAGATGCCGATTTCCGCTTTTACGACATCGACGATGCGCATAACGTACTCATGGCATTTTTCATCCGTTTCGGCTTCAGCCATGACGCGCAGCAACGGTTCGGTTCCGCTCGGACGCACCAAAATGCGGCCTTTGCCGGCCATTTCGGCTTCGACTTCTTCGATGACAGCTTTCACAGCCGGGATGTCCATTACGCCTTCTTTATCGGAAACGCGTACGTTCACCAATTCTTGCGGGTAAATGGTCACTTCATCAGCCAATTCGGAAAGTTTTTTGCCGGTCTGTTTCATGACGTTCAGCAGTTGGATCCCGGTCAAAAGGCCGTCCCCGGTCGTGTTCATGTCAAGGAAGACAACGTGTCCGGATTGTTCTCCGCCCAAATTGTAACCATTCTTGCGCATTTCTTCCACGACATAACGGTCGCCGACTTGCGTCTTCAAGGCAGTCATGCCTTCAGCTTCCACGGCTAAATGGAAACCCAAGTTGCTCATGACAGTGGAGACGATCGTGTTCTGGTTCAGTTTGTTGCGGTCCTTCAAATATTTTCCGCAGATGAACATGATCCGGTCGCCGTCGATGATGCGCCCATTCTCATCCACTGCGATACAACGGTCGGCGTCGCCATCGAATGCCAAGCCGACATCCGCTTTTTTCTCGACGACAAATTTGCCCAGGACATCCGGATGTGTGGACCCGACGCCTTTGTTGATGTTGATGCCGTCCGGATTTGCACCCATTGTATAAAAGTCTGTTTCCAAGTCCGCGAATAAACGATTGACGACCGGTGAGGCTGCCCCGTTTGCCGCATCCAGACAGACTGTGATGCCGGAAAGGTCATCCGGGATGGTCGTCTGCAAGTATTGGGCATATTTCAGGACACCTTCCGGATATTCATCCACTGTGCCCAAACCGTCCGCGGATGGTCTTGGCAAGTCGTCGCCTTCTTGATCCAAATAGGCTTCGATTTCGTATTCCTGTTCATCCGACAGCTTGAATCCGTCCGCCCCGAAGAATTTGATGCCGTTGTCCCCGGCCGGATTGTGTGACGCCGAAATCATGACGCCGGCCACAGCGCCTTGGATGCGTGTCAGATAGGCAACGCCGGGTGTCGGGATGACGCCCAATTGCAGCACTTCGATGCCGACCGACAACAAACCGGAAACCAGCGCATACTCCAACAATTGACCTGAAATTCTTGTATCACGAGCAACCAAAACAAGCGGATGCGCGATATCTTTAGCATGCTGTCTTAAGACATATCCTCCAAAACGGCCTAGTTTGAAAGCTAATTCCGGCGTCAATTCGCTATTAGCAACGCCTCTGACACCGTCTGTTCCAAAATATTTACCCATTACCTGTAATCTCCTTTAGATTTTTCATTTATTTTCTTTTCATGGATTGGTTTATTTTTATGAACTGCTCTCCGATTGACCCGTCCCGCTGCCCGCACTGTCCGGGATCGAAGAAGCGATTGCGCTGCTTGCTTCGTCTGAAGAAGAGGATGCGCCTTCATCAGCGGTTTCCTCCGAATCGGTTGCGGCCGCGGAAGCATCCGAGACGCGGATGTTCACCTTGATTGTGGTCGGCGTGGCCGTCAAAGCATCATTCGGGACCGGAATCGTGAGTGTTTGGGTCGTGTTGCTCTCCACCCCGGTGACACTCACCGGCAGGATCACTTCCTCGATTCCAGCCAGCACCGACTTATCACCCGTCAAGGTCACACTGGCTTTCCCGTCCACTTCGATCGTATAGATTTTGCCCTCAAGCGGAACGCCGATTTGCTGGATGACCAACGGCACTTCTTTTCCATACAGAGAAATCGGGATCCTGACGGAAATTTCCTGGGGATCGACGGAAACATTCAGCTTGTTCCCACCCGAGTCCACTACTTGTACTACAGTATTCATATTCACAGTATTTGTCAAGCCATTTTCAGCCGCAACCGTCACGTAAACACTGTCCACACGCTTGATGGTCGAAGCCGGCCCGGTCAGCGTTACCGTATCCGCGCTCAGCTCCGGAACGCCTGCCTGATATTGCGGATCGACCAACGATTCATCGAAGCGGACTTCGACCGGGCTCTCGATGGCAACCCGTTCCTCGACGACGACATTCACGCGCGACGGCGTTATCGCATAATCGATTTCATTCGACAGATTCTCAGCGGTCAATTGGATCGTATGGTTGCCTGGCCCCAGTTCGTCCAGGTCTTCTGTGACGATCCGGTAATCGGCAGCGGAAATCGTCTGCACGAGCACACTCTCCGGCCCGGTCAGGGTCAACACAACCGTTTCCGGCAATCCTGAAATGAAATACTTGTCCGTGTCGATGTTCACTTGGATCGGCACATTTGAGATGGTTTCGCGCTTGCTGGTGCTGATGGAACTGTTGCTCGTGCTTGTGGACCAGCCGTAATTTTCTGAATAGACATAGGCGAACAACAATAAGGAAATCAAGAAAGAAAGGCCACGCACGACCCATTTGTTCTCCAGGAACTTATCATCTTGTTGCTTCTTCATTCAGAACCACCCCACTTCGTATTGTCAAAGAAATCCTGAATGAAATTGGTAGTCTTTTCTTCCTCTTCCTCCACAACCAGTTGATCCGTCAGATAGGCCACAAAATCATCACGGCTCATTTCCCGCAAGAGACTTGTCTTATGGGCAATGCTGACGCCCCCGGTCTCTTCCGATACGATGATCGTGATGGCGTCACTGACCTCGCAGAGGCCGATTGCGGCACGATGCCTTGTCCCCAATTCCTTCGGGATGAACGAACTTTCCGACAACGGCAGATAGCTGGCTGCCGTCGCAACTTTGTAATCCTGGATGATGACCGCTCCATCATGCAAAGGCGTATTCGGGATGAAGATATTGATCAACAACTGATTGGTTACCTCTCCGCCGATTTTTATCCCTGTTGCTGCATACTCATCCAGCAGGTCTTGCTGTTCGATGGAAATCAAAGCGCCGATTTTTCGTTTCGCCATATATTGGACAGCTTTGTCCAACTCCATTACCAAATGCTCGCTTGTATTGACGGAGCGCTTGGTTTTTTTCCTGAATCCCGTTTTTCCGAGGTGCTCCAATCCTTTTCTGATTTCCGGCTGAAATACGATGATGACTGCCACGACGCCCCATTGGATGACGCGGTTCATGATCCAGTCGATCGTCTGCAACTGCAGCGTGACCGCGGCCAACTTGATCAGCACGATGATGCCGATACCTTTCAGCAACTGAATGGATCGCGTACCTTTAAAAATCATGATCAGCTTGTACACCAGATACCACACCAACAGGATATCCACTATATTAAAGGCATTGCTCCAAGTGATCACTTCTCCCCAATCGATTGACACATGCGCACCTCCACGTTCAAAGTTATTATCGTCAATTATATCACAAATAATCTGACCCTACGGTATTGTTTCCTTGAGAAAACGCTTGATGCGCGTTACAATGGAAGAAGATGGGCAACCGATCCCAGTTGAAGCGTATCGTTTGCAAATCCGACTCACTTTGTTATGCTTAGTTTATAATAATTACAACAAGATGATTAATTTAAATTAGGAGGAGTTCAAATGAGTATCGATTTTAAAGATCACGGAAAACAACCTTACGTAGTCAACATCGAGGATGCAACCCTACAGAATGAGAACTACCGCACAACCATCTGGACCGGCAAAAAATTGCAGGTGACCGTCATGACCATCCAGCCGAACGATGACATCGGCTTGGAAGTCCACCATGGCATCGACCAATTCATCCGCATCGAAGAAGGGGACGGTCTGTGCGTGATGGGCGATTCGGAGGACAATCTGGATTTCGAACAAAAAGTTTCCGATGATGACGCTGTCTTTGTCCCTGCCGACAAATGGCACAACATCACAAATACCGGGGATAAACCGCTCAAACTGTATACAATCTATGCAGGCCCTGACCACTTGCCCGGAACGGTACACCCGACTCATGAGGACGCAAAAAACGATCCAAACGAACATTAAACAACCAAAAAACGGAGCTGTCGCATCATCTGCCGACAGCTCCGTTTTTTGGTTATAATCATTAAGAATCAATCTACCAGTTTCGCTAATTGCTCTTCCGGCATGTAGAATGATACTTTGCCGCATTGTGGGCATACTGCCGCTTCCAAAGCCGCCTTTGCATATCCGTTCAATGTTTTTTCTTTCGCCAGTTCAACAAGGTAAACCCCTTGCGAATACAGACCTAAGCCTTCAATCAAATCAACGTTGCAATCTGTGCATTTAGCCATCGTATTTCCCCTGCTTTCTCTTCGATAATGTCTACTTTTTTGGAACAACCACTTCATCCATCATATCACGTTTTTACGATGAAACTTTTTTCCAAATTATGAACTTTTATCTCAAAAAAGACTGGACCGATTGCCCAACCTCCTGCTTGTTGTCGCCGATGCTGACTGTTAAAAAAAACGTTCCGGAAATCATCAGTATGATTCCGGAACGCTTCTCCGCTTTTCTTACTGGGCTAGCTGGATTCGAACCAACGAATGACGGAGTCAAAGTCCGTTGCCTTACCGCTTGGCGATAGCCCAATGGTGGAGGGAGGCAGATTCGAACTGCCGAACCCGAAGGAGCGGATTTACAGTCCGCCGCGTTTAGCCACTTCGCTATCCCTCCGTGCGCTTTCCTTGAAAAGCTGACCAACATATAATATAACAGCAGCCAGCGATTTTCAAGAGGCGATTTTCAATTTTTACCAGTTTCTAATTCAGGGGTCCGCCAGAAAAAGCGGCTACTTTTGCACTTACAGGTTCCCGGACCGGAAAATGGAAATCAGCAGCCAGATGCTGAACAGGCCAGCAATCACAAAGCCTCCTTGCCCAAGAAATTGCCCGCCCGGTGTACCGGACATGATGGCGGATGACAACAGCAAGCCGGCAACAACCAAGGAGATGACGACTCGGTTGGACATCTTCTTGACATCTTTCCATTTGTCATCCAGCTGATCGACATCGATCCGAAGCATGGTCCTGCCGCTTGCCGTCTGCTTCAATAAAGCCAGCAGACTCGACGGAATTTCGCTGCTGTCCTTGAGGAAGGCATACCCCCTCAAAGCCAGTTTTTCCGCAGAAAACTTCTGCAGCAGCGTTGTGAGCGTAAAGTTTTCCTTCAGATAGTCCTTCGCAATCGAGATCAGGTTCAATTCAGGGGAAATCTCCTGAAAAACACCTTCCAGTATCGACAAAGACTTCGCGAGAATCGTCAGATCACTCGGAATGGCGATGTTATGGCGTTTGAACATCCGGATGAAGTCCGTAATGAAAGTGCCCATATTCACATTCAGCATGTTGTTCGAAAGGTACATATCGAACAGCATCTCAACGTCGGCATAAAGGCTGCGTTTGTCCACCCTGCCTTTCGGAGTCCCCAGTTCCAGACAGACTTTCACCATCCGATCGAGATCCTTTGAGGCCAATCCTTGGAGAATATCGTTCAGCGACTTTTTCGTGGTCTCCGACAGATCCCCCATGATGCCGAAATCGATGAAATAGATTTTGCCTTCTTTGATGATCAGGTTGCCGGGATGGGGATCTCCGTGGAAAAAGCCGTCGTGGAATACTTGCTTCAGATAGGCCAGCATCAATTTGCGGCTGATGTCGTCCGAATCATAGCCAAGCAAGTCCAACTGGTCGCGGTTCGTGATTTTCGTGCCCTCGATGTACTCTTCCACCAAGATCCGGCGCGTCGTCAGTCCGGGATAGATTTTTGGGACTCCGACGCAAGCAATGTTGGCATTGAGATCGCGGAAACGTTGCAGGAGCTGGGCTTCATTGCGGAAGTCCAGTTCGATCAATGTGTTCGCCTTCACTTGTTCCAATGCTTCCTTGGGATCGACCACCTCGACCAGTTCCTTCGGGATTTTCCGGCTGAGACGGATCAGGATGTCCAGGTCGCGGATCAGCAGATCATCGATGATCGGGCGCTGCACTTTCACGACCACTTCCTCCCCGGTCCGGAGAACCGCCCGATGGACCTGTGCTATCGAGGCACTGGCGAGCGGTTTTTCGTCGATGGACAAAAAAGCTTCGCCCAGTGACAGTTTGGTTTCTTCCATAAAAATGCGCTCGACTTCCGCAAACGGAAATTCCGGCGCTTTGTCCTGCAGGTGCGCCAGTTCTTCGACGAAGGCCTGCGGGAGAATATCAATGCGGGTGGATAGGATCTGTCCGATTTTGATGAAGCTCGGTCCCAATTTTTCGAAAGCAAGACGAAGGTTCTCCGGATCCTGATCTTTTTGGCTGGGCTTCACCTGGTTATGGTAAAGGAATTGAAGCCCGTAGGAGGACAAGATCCGGACTATTTCATGCAACCGTTCGTCTCTTGCCATCCTGATCCCTCCTTCATCTTCCGATTGCTTATTTGCTCAACAATTGATCCAGTTTGGCGTTGATGGCATCCATCTTGGCTTCCAGCGCCTCCACATCCTCTTTTTTGGCGAACGGCAGCTGATCAAGCTCCGCTTTCGTTGCCGGCACGAGGCCTGTGGCTTTCCGGGTCAGCTCCGTCTGCAGTTCTTTTCCTTCCTGGACCGTAACGCGCCCTTTTTCGACCATCTCGTTGATCAGCTTTTCAGCCTTCTCGATCGAAGTCGAGGTCATACCGACACCTGCTAAGAAAATCTTCTTTAATTCATCCATTTTAATCGCTCCTTTGATTGCTGAAATGGGAAAATCCGAAAAATCTTAGTGCTCATGGGAATGTTCGTGTTCTGAGTGACTGTCTGCATCTTCATTGTTGCGGCGGATGCTGAATTGCTCCGGCACTGGATCATACCCGCCTTTGACGAAAGGATGGCATCTTAGGATGCGTGCGATCCCCATGATGCTGCCCTTGATTGCGCCATGTTTTTGGATGGCTTGGACCGCATAGTTCGAGCAGGTCGGGTAATACCGGCAGCTCGGCGGAAACAAAGGGGATATCACTTTCTGGTAACCGCGTATCAAACCGATAAATAATTTCTTCATGGCGCGCTGTCCTTTCTGGCTCTATACTGCTATTTTACCCTTTTTCTCCGCAAAATAAAATAATACGATGCTACAAAAGGCATCCCGCTGGCGCTATTTTTTTTCGTGTTATTTGAAAAACTAAATTCCAGTTGACTGGTTCAAAATACGGAATTAACTTCTGCAAAGCTGGGAGTGGAATTCACTCCTGCAAACAGCCTATAATTCAAGGTGGATAATGTTTTGCTTCCTCACTTACAAAAAGAAGGAAGTGTTCACCTATGACAACACAGAAACATTTAACCCTTGAAGATCGTTACGCCATTCAACACTCACTTGAAAAACGCCACTCCTTCCGCACCATAGCCCGCTCCCTGGACAAAGACCCGACCTCCATTTCAAAAGAAGTCAGACGGCACCGCCAGAGTAGATATTACGTGGGCCAGGGCCGCGTCCCCAATCGCTGCATCCATCGCCAAT